>JBEKIF010000051.1:0-32188 GCA_050011895.1 Streptosporangiaceae bacterium
ATCGGGTATCTCCCCCCGGGCCTGCTCGACGATCTCCGCCGCCGCGGACACCAGATCACCGGTCCGGGCGTCAACCAGACCAACCTCCCACTCCACACCCAGCGTCGGCCGCGGTGATGGCCGGAATTCCACCTCCATGCCGGTCAGGTGGCCTCGTGGCCTGCCACCGCCAGGGCGGCCGGCCCTCCGGTGGTAGCCGCTGCCGGGAAGGCGCCCGTCGTCCCCAGGACCAGCGGCGGCGCAATCCCCCCGCTCGCCAGCAGGGCTCGGCGCATCAGCTTGATCGGACGCATGGTTTCCTCCTTGGCTTAACCGGGCCGCCCTACGGCCCGGCTATCAGCTAGAGCCAGGCACCATTGTCATCCGAACAGCAACTCAGCGCGCGATCCGACGTGCGCCGCCCGGCGCTGCTATCCGACGATCAGCGGAGTCGAGCCCGCCGTGATGACCGCTACTGCCAGCCGGGCGGTGCCGGGCCGCCATGACGCAATCTGCACCTTGGTCGTGAAGCTGAGCTCGGCCACCAGGCTGTCGCCGTCGCCCGGCCAGCCGAAGCCCACCAGGGCATCGCTGCTGACCCACGTTCCTGGCACGATCGTCAGGCGCCCGCTGGCGACAGACGCCACTTCGAGTTCCATCGCCAATGCCCCGCCGTTCCCGCCGGAGCCGAAGCTGACCTGGAGCGCGAGAAAAGCACCGCCGGGGCTGAACGCGCCGTTCGCCGCCGAGCTGCCGGCGGGCAGCCGGGCCACGGTGTCCCGGCCCGTCGCCAGGTCCAGCACCCGTACCAGGCAGCGCGGAGCGCACCCCTGCGTCCAGGCGATCTCGCTCGCGCTCGCCGCGATCACTCCGGTGAAGGTGCGGCTGGCCCGCACGGCGGCCGGGTCCCATAGCGTGTAGGCCGACAGCCCCGGCCGCTGGATCACCGGCGCAAGCAGCAGGCCACGGTCGGTCGCCTGGTCGATCAGGTACCCGGCAGGAAGCCGGAGCGGCGACCGGAGCGGCACACCGCCCACGCTGACCTCCTGCGCCGTCCCCGCTGCGGTTCTGGTGTCAGCATCCGGCGGGTAGCTGGTCAGCCACAGCGCACCAGCTGTGGCGGCCGGCGCGACCTCGTCCGCGGTGCCTACCCGGGCCGCCGACCGCGCATGATCGGCCAGGAAGTAGACAGGCAACGGCAGGCCAGCGCAACTGCCGCAGCCCCGGACGCCTGCGGCGGCAGGCCGGACCGCCCAGCCGCCACCGATGCGGATGAACAGGTAGCCGGACCGCTCCCGCGGCAGCCCGCCGATCGGCTCCATCCGGCCGGTGGCCGGCCAGAACCAGGCGGGCTGCTGTCCCGCTACCGGCAGCCGGAGGCTGTCGTCCCTGAGCACCGCCTGACCGATGACCCCGTCGGGCTCAGCCGGCTGGCCGGCTGGCGCGGCGTAGCCGGAAACCGGCAGCGGTGCCCGGCGTGCGGTGGCTGCCGTCCGGCGATGCGTCGCCTGGGCATCCCGGTGGCGTTGCACGTACTGGACTGTCAGGACGGTCAGCGCAGCGGCCACGGCGGTGATAACCACCAGGAGGCGCGGCCACCGGCCGGGCCCGCGGTCCGCGCCCTGGCTGAGGATGTCACGCATAGCCGCACCGCCAACAGCACGCTGATCTCTGAGCACGACGATACCCCTCGCAGGCGATACTCCCGGTCAGCTATCCGGCCACCGTGGGCAAGAGATGCCCGGCTAGCGGCGCCTGCGGCCAGGTCATGCGGGCTTCCCGCCGGGGAGGGCGGACTCGCCGGAAACCTGGTCGTGGACGCTGGCGATGTCCAGCTCTCCCCAGCCGTCAGCGAACGCCTTGTCGAAGACCGCCTTGGCCGAGGCGAAAACCGGGGCGCGCAGGTCGGCGTCCGCGGCGAACTTCTCGACTTGCTGGAGAATGGCGTGCAAGGTGTCGATCGGGCCGGGTGCCGGTGACCAGGCCCGCTGCCGCATGGTCGGGCCACGCTGCTGCCATATCGCCGACGCTGCGATCGAGTTGTCGAGGGTGTGCTGGACGAGTTCGAGGTCGATTCCGCTGCGGCGGGCCAGCACCACGGCCTCGGCGGCGGCCACCGTGTGCACGGCCAGCAGCATGCTCGAGATGTACTTCAGGCGCGCGCCGGTCCCGAACGCCCCCGTGTAGACCCACGGGCCCGAGATAGCGTCAAGCACCGGCCGGACCGCGTCGATGCTGGCCGGGTCGCCAGAGGCGAACGTGGTCGCTAGCCGCGGGCCGACCATGCCGGGGCTTCCGCTGATGGGACAGTCCAGCATGTCACCACCGCGGTCGCGGACCGCGTCCCGGATCCGGCCCTTGTGCTCGACGTCGACGGTGCTCATCTCGATGTGCACGGTGCCTGGCCGCAGCGTCGTGAGCGTGCCCGCGCTGCCGCAGACGACCTCCTCGAGAGCGAAGGCGTCCGGCAGAACCGAAAGCAGGACGTCGGCCCGCTCAGCCACTTCGGCCGGCGAGGCAGCGACTGTCCCGCCGGCCGCGACCAGGTCGGGTGAGCCTGTCCGCCGGTAGCCGATGATCTCGAAGCCCCGCTCAGCAAGGTTATGGGCGATCGGCAGGCCCATCTTGCCCAGGCCGATCATTCCGACTCGGTACATAGCCACCTCCTGAAGTCATGCAGCCGGTCAGTGCCAGTCGTAGCTACCGGTGCCCGGCGGCGAACGGCGCGGCGGGCGGTTCGCCCCACCAGCCGCGCAGGAAGCCCGCCGCGCGTTCGCAGGCCCCGGCGAGCGGCCCGCCCGGGTGATCAAGTGCCTCGCGAATGAGAGCCGCGATCCGGTCTCCAGCCTCGGCGAGGACCTGTTCGGGCAGGGCCTGGCGGGCGGACCGGTAGCCGATCACCGCGCCCGCATTGCATACGAAGTCGGGCAGCGCCGCAATCCCCCGCTGGTGCGCGACCTCGGCTCCGGCCCTGGTGTAGGGGACGTTGGCGGCAGGCGCGATGACCTGAACCCGGGGCGAGAGCGCCTGCGCAGTCCGGCGGCCGATCACCCCCGGCCGGCTGCCAGGCACGATGACATCGGCGGCCACCGCGAACAGCTGAGCTGGCGGATCCACTGGCAGGCCATAGTGAGCAACGCATTCGTCGCCGTGCGCCCAGCGCAGCCCGAGCAGCCGTCCAACGTCGAGCCCCGAGCTGTCAGTAATACATCCGGCGACGGTCGAGACAGCCACGACCCGGCCGCCGCGGTGGTTAACCGCCCTGGCCACCCCGCCGCCCACCTTGCCGAATCCCTCGATTGCGACCAAGCGGCCCGCCCAGCCACCGCCCGACCGTGCCTGCAAGGCCGTTTCCGCGGCCACCGCTACGCCGAAACCGGTGAGGACATCCTCGAACGGCACCCCGCCGACGGCGGCGCCGACGGCAGCGGGCGCGGCGCGGCGCTCGCGCAACGGCGCGAAGTCATCCTCGAACGTGCCCATGTCCGGTCCGGTGAGAAACCGGCCGGCATCCGTCAGCGGCCGGATCTCGGCGCAGTAGCTGGCCATCCGCCGGGCCCTGGCGACATGGTCAGCCGGGTCGCCTAGCACCCCGGCCTTCGCCCCGCCGATCTGTTCGCCGAGCGCCGCGAACTGATACGTCATGGCCCTGGCCAGCAGTGCCACTTCGGCCCTGGTGACATCCGGCGCCAGCCGCGTTCCCCCGGCCGAAACGGGAGCGCCGGGCAGGTCGAACACGACGAACCCGGGCACCGAGCTCAGCTCGATGATCTCCGGCTCGCGAGGACTTTGTCCGGCATCCTGCTCGCCTCGCATGGCATCTCCGATATTCGTGATTATGGGCCGCTGACAGCAAAGTCTGCCGTAGTCAGCGCCATATCAGCGCAGCCAGGTGTGCTGGTGCCGCACCAGCGTGGTGGCCCCAGCGCCCGGCCGGCTGCGACCGGGCTTGTCAGTGACGACGGACGGGCGGCTTGAGCACCTGCCGCTGACCGGCTAGCGTGCGGTCATGTCCCGGGACTGGCCAGCGAGTTCGTACGAGCAGTGGCGCGCGACCTGCGACACGTTGCACGCGCACTCCCAGGTCCTCGGCAAGCTGGCGGCCCGGCTAGCTCCACCCGAGCCGCAACTGCAGCATTCGGCCTTGCGGCTGACCGCACGCGGGTGGGAGACGGCCCCGCTGCCTGCGCCCGACGGCTCGGGATCCCTGGTCGTGGTGCTGGACTTGCGATGCCACGAAGCGGTCGTCGAGCATAGCGGCGGCCGGGTTGAGCGGGTTCCGCTCACCCCGGACCGGGCGGTCGCGGAGGTGACGCGAGAGGTGCTGGCAGCGGTGCGCGACGTGGGCGGCGCCGTGGAGATCGACCCGGCACCGCAAGAGGTGCCGTGGAGCCTGCCGCTGGACGAGGACTACGAGCACGCCCGCTATGACAGCGCCCACGTACGTGACTACTTCACCGCCGCGACCCGGGCGGCGCTGGTTCTCGCGACATTCCGGGCGCCCTACCGCGGCCGGTCGACGCCAGTCAACGCGTGGTGGGGCTCCTTCGACCTGGCAGTGAACCTTTTCTCAGGCTCGCCCGCTGAGCCGCCCGCTGATGATTTCATCATGCGCAATGCCATGAACGCGCAAGAGGTCGCCGTCGGCTGGTGGCCGGGTGATCCGCGCCATCCCGCCGCGGCCTTCTACGCTTATGCGCACCCGGCACCCGAGGGCTTCGGGCGCGCTGCGCTCTCTCCCGAAGGCGCGTACTGGGACGCCGCGCTCGGCGAGTACATCCTCGACTGGGACGAGGTCCGCGCGAGCCCTGATCCGCACGCCACGGCCCTGGAGTTCGCCCGTTCCGCGTTCCGGCATGCGTGCGCAGTGTGCGCATGGGACCCAGGGCTAGCCGCCAGCGCCGACGGGATACCGCCGCCTGTCACGTGAAATACCTGAGTGCTGCCCTGATCCTGACGTCGGATTGTCCGGGATGCAGCCCGTCTGCTACCCGGGCGCGGCCTCTTGGTAAACGGCCCGAACGAAATCCTCGACATCCTGCTCCGTGGTGTCGAAGCTCATCATCAGCCGCACCAGGCCGACTGCCGGGCCGCTGATCTGGAGCGGGAACCGCCCGCGCAGCCGGTCCACTACGGCAGGCGGCATGGCGGCGAACACTGCGTTGGCGTCAACCTCGTGCAGGATCTCGACGCCGGCGGCCGACCGCAGTCCGGCTTCCATCAGGCGCGCCATCCTGTTGCCATGAGAGGCAATCCGCCACCACAGGTCATCGCCGAGCAGCGCCTCGAACTGGGCCGAGATGAACCGCATCTTCGAGGCGAGCTGGGTGGTCGACTTTCGCGCGAACTCCGCGCCAGGCACCGCCGCCGGGTTCAGGATCACGACTGCCTCACCCAGCATCAGCCCGATCTTCGTACCTCCGAACGAGACCACGTCGACCCCCACATCGGTCGTGATGGCCCGGAGCCGCAGGTCGAGCGCGGCGGCGGCATTGCACAGCCGCGCACCGTCCATATGCACCAGCAGGCCGCGCTCATGCGCAGCAGCGCACAGCCGCGCCAGTTCGTCCACGGAGTAGACGACACCCCATTCAGTGGGCTGCGTCAGTGACACGACCTCTGGCTGCGCCCCGTGAACGTCGCCCGCTGCCTCGGCGAAAGCAGCGATCTGCTCAGGCCGGAGTTTGCCGCCCGGCGCGGGAACCGCATCCAGCTTCAGCCCCGCTAGCTGCTCGGGCGCACCGCCCTCGTCGGTGTTGATATGGGCATCGGCCGAGCAGAGCACGGCACCCCAGCGGCCGGTCATCGCCCGCAGCGCGACCACGTTGGCCCCCGTTCCGGTCAGGACCGGATACCCGAGAGCCGTGCCGCCGAAATGACGCCGGAATATCTTCTGGAGCCGCTGCGTGACTTCGTCGTCGCCATAGCTCGGCTGATGACCTGCGTTCGCACCGGCGATCGCAGCCAGCACCTCCGGGTGGATGCCGGAGCAGTTGTCGCTGACGAAGCCGCGCGTCCCGGCGGCTGCGCCGGCCGGCGCACCGCGATCCATCTAGGTCCCGAGCCCTTTCGCTGCGCTCGCGGCCCACCCCCGGGAGGTGCCACTCGCTGCGGCTGTCAGCTGCCCGGTCACGGTATCGGTGACCGTGCCGATCGGCTGCCTGGCGGCGCTCACAGCCCGGCTACCGCCGCGACGGCGGCCTCGATCGCCCGGGCGGGGCCGTCGGGAGTCGGGGGCGCGAGGCACACGAGCCGGTGGACGCCGGCCTCCGCGTACGCTTCGGCCTGCCCCGGGGTCAGCCGGCCGCCCGGCGTCACGCTGATCTCAAGCTCACCGAGCCCTGCGGGCCGCTCGATTTGGGCCGCAGCGGCGCGAAGGCCCGTGAGCGAGGCGGCAACGTCACCCGGCGTGAGCCAGTACCCGTACCAGCCGTGCGCGCGCGCGACCGCCCGGCGATAGGCCGGCCGGCTGTGGCCCCCCACCACTAGCGGGATCGGCTGCTGGAGCGGGCGGGGCCAGGCATCGATGCCGGCGAAATCGGTGAAACGCCCGTGGTACTCGGGGTGCTCGTCATACCACAGCGCCTGCATCGCATCGAGGTGCTCGTCCGTCACCGCACCGCGCTCCGCGAAGTTGGCGCCGAGCGCACGGAACTCCGCTTCGAGGTAGCCCGCGCCGACACCGAGCATGACCCGGCCGCCCGACAGCACGTCGAGCGTCGCTACCTGCTTGGCCAGCACGACAGGATTGCGCTGGGGCAGGATCACTATCCCGGTCGCCAGCCGGATGGTCGCCGTATGGGCTGCCGCCCATGTCAGCGCGAGCACCGAGTCGAGCGCCGGGTCCTGCGGGCTCATCGGCGACGGCGGCACCTGCGGGTCTGGCAGCACGATGTGCTCGCCCGCCCATACCGAGTCAAAGCCGGCCGCTTCGGCCGCGCGTGCCGCCGCGGCCAGGCCATCGGGCCCGCTCATCACGCCCATGTTGACGTGGACGAGTCCGAGGAGCATGCCGCCCACCCTGTCACACCGGTGAGATAGCAGCGCAACGGGCGCCGGCGGGCCACCCGGCGGCCACCTGTGGCCTGCCGGTGACCTTCAGCAGGCCAGCACATCCAGCCCTAGGTCGAGCGCGGGACTTGAGTGGGTAAGGGCGCCGACGGCGATGAAGTCGACGCCCGTTTCCGCCACTGCTCTGGCCGTTCCCAGCCGCAGGCCACCGCTTGCCTCCAGGCGGGCCCCTTGGTACTGGCAGGCCAGGGCTACGGCGGCCCGCAGGTCAGCGAGCCCCATGTTGTCGAGCAGGATGAGCCCGGCGCCCGCGGCCAAGGCATCACGGACCTGCGCCAGGGTGTCGCATTCGACTTCGAGTGGCAGGCCGGGAGCGGCAGCGCGGACGGCCCGGATCGCCGCCGCGATCCCGCCAGCGGCCGCCACGTGGTTATCTTTCACCAGTGCGGCGTCGCCCAGTCCCATGCGGTGGTTCACCCCGCCGCCGCAGCGCACGGCGTACTTCTCGAGCTGGCGCAGCCCCGGCGTGGTCTTGCGGGTGTCCCGCACCGTGCATCCGGTGCCCGCCACCGCGTCGGCCCACTCCCTTGTCGCAGTGGCGATCCCCGACAGGTGAGTGAGGAAGTTGAGCAGGGTCCGCTCGGCCCCGAGCATCTCTCGCAGCGGAGCCTGGATTCGCAGCACCTCGGTACCGCGGTCGATCCGCTCGCCATCGGCGCACAGCTGCTCGGCAGCCCCTGGCGGCACCCCGCCAGCGTCGAGTACGGCGAGCGCGACCGGAAGGCCGGCCAGCACGCCAGGCATCCTGGCGACGACGCCGGCCACGGCCCGCGCGCCGGGCGCAGCCGTCGCGGCCGAAGTGAGATCGGGCCCGTAACGGAAGTCCTCGTCGAGCGCGCCGCGAACCACCCGCTCGGTATCCTCCGGCTCGATCCCCGCCGCGAGCAGTCTGTTCACGACCGTCGGGTGCAGCGTCATGCGCTGGCCCCGATGCTCGCCTGGGCTGAGCCGACCGTCCGCAGCTGCCCTTCGTCCACGCGCAGAACGGTATGGCGCGCCCGCTCATCTGTGGTGACCGGCATGTCCCGCCACCGATGGCACCCCCGGCTCTCCGCGCGGGCCAGGGCAGCCGTGGCGACCAGGACTGAGACCGTGTGCAGGCTGGCCGCCTCTACTGCGGCGAGGTCCAGTCCCCCGCCTCCCGGCGCGGCCTGCTCCAGCATGCCCGCCAGAAGCTCCAGGCCCTCGCGATCACGCATTACCCCGGCGTGCTGCGACATGGCCGAGGCGAGGGCCGGCCGGCCCGCGGGGCTCACCCCGGTGCCCGCGGGCGGCAGCCGCAGGCTGGCTGCTGGCGCTGGCAGGCTCTGCCCGAGGAGGTCACCGACGCGCCGTCCGGCGATTAGGGATTCTGTCAGGGAATTGGACGCAAGACGGTTGGCGCCGTGTACACCGGTCGACGCGGCTTCCCCGACGGCGTAGAGGCCCGCGACCGAGGTCCGCCCGTCCATGTCGGCCCGGATGCCGCCGCAGGCGTAGTGCGCGCCGGGCGCGACCGGGATGAGCTCGGTGACCGGGTCGATCCCCCGCGCCAGGCAGATGGCGGTCACGGTGGGGAAATCCTTTTCCAGGGTGGCGCGCCCGAGCGCGGTGGCGTCGACCCACAGGTGATCGGCGGGCCCGTCCCCACGCCGCATCTGCTGCTGCATGACCGCTGCGACAATGTCCCTGGGGGCCAGGTCGCCCTGCGGATGGCGCCCGGCCATGACGGGCCGGCCCGTCACGTCCACCAGCACCGCCCCGGCCCCGCGAAGGGCCTCCGTGATCAGCGGGCACTGGCCGCGGGACGCCTCCTGCCACAGCACCGTCGGGTGGAACTGCACGAACTCGAGATCCCGCAGTTGCGCTCCGGCGCGGGCCGCCAGCGCCAGGCCGTCGCCGGTCAGCCCGGCCGGGTTGGTGGTCGTCGCGAACGCCTGGCCGAAGCCGCCGGTGGCGAGGACGACAGCCCGCGCCGTCACCGCTCCAGGGCGCAGCCCCCGGCTGCCGCCCGCCATTCCTACCACCAGCCCGCCGACCGAGCCCCGCTCGTCGGTCAGCGCGTCCAGAGCGACACCGCAGGTGAGGATCTCCACGGTACTGGTGAGCACGGCGGCCCGGAGCGTCCGGTGCACCTCCGCGCCGGCCGCATCACCTCCGGCGTGCACGACTCTGCTGCGGCTGTGGCCGCCCTCCAGATGGAGCGCGGTGCGCTCCAGCCGGGCACCCAGTCCGGCCAGCCGGGCGATCTCGCCGGGCGCCTCGGCCACCAGCGTCGCCACGGCGGCCGGGTCGCACAGCCCGGCACCCGCGTCCAGCGTGTCCCGCTGGTGGATGGCTGAGTGGTCTCCCGGGCCGATCGCAGCGGCCAGGCCGCCCTGCGCCAGTGGCGTCGCTCCCCCGCCGAGGTCCTCTTTGCTGACCAGCAGCACCCGCCTGCCATGACCCGCGGCCACCAGGGCGGCACTCATCCCCGCCGCTCCCGAGCCCACTACCACCACATCGGCGTCTCGTTCCCACAGCGGCCGCGACCTCGGCAGGTAGCGGAGCTCCGGCCCGCTCACTCCCCGGCCGCCGACGGCGACCCGACAGCGATCATCGCCTCGACCGCCCGGCGGGCCCGGCCTGCCACTGCAGGGTCAACGTGGACTTCCTCGACCCCGTCACGCAGGCAGCGCAGCAGGGCTGCCGGTGTCGTCATCTTCATGTACCGGCACACGGCGGCCGGGTTAACCGGCTCCCAGCGCACTGCCGGGTTGGCCCGGCGCAGCTGATGCAGCATGCCGGTTTCAGTAGCCACCAGCACGACGGGCGCCGTAGTGGTGCGGGCGGCGTCAAGCATGCCGCCAGTGGACAGCACCCTGGTGCGGCCGGCCGGCAGGTCACCCGCGCCCGCCTGCCACAGCGCGGCGGTCGAGCACCCGCATTCGGGATGGATGAACAGCTCCGCCTCGGTCTCAGCGGCCGCTTTGCGCCGCAGCTCGTCCGGGCTGATGCCAGCGTGCACATGGCACTCGCCCAGCCAGACATGCATGTTGGCGCGTCCGGTGGCACGGCGCACATGGGCGCCGAGAAACTGGTCCGGCAGGAACAGGAGCTCCTGGTCCGCCGGAAGGGACGCCACGATCTGCACCGCGTTGGCCGAGGTACAGCACACATCGGACTCGGCCTTGACCTCGGCGCTGGTGTTGACATAGGCCACTACCGCGGCACCGGGATGCTCGGCCTTCCAGGCCCGGAGCTGCTCCGCGGTAATGCTCTCAGCGAGCGAGCAGCCGGCCCGCGAATCCGGGATCAGCACCGTCCGCTCGGGCGCGAGGATCTTGGCGGTTTCCGCCATGAAGTACACGCCCGCGAAAACGATGACGTTGGCCGTGCTCGCCGCGGCCAGCCGCGACAAGGCGAGCGAGTCGCCGACGTGATCGGCGACATCCTGGATCTCCGGGGCCTGGTAGTTGTGGGCCAGGATCACGGCATCGCGCTGCGCCGCAAGCCGCCGGATCTGCGCAGCCCAGTCCGCACCGACCTGGCCATCGGCCACCGTGCTGTCAGCGGCCACCGTGCTGTCAGCGGCCACCGTGCTGTCAGCGGCCACCGTGCTGTCGCCGGCCACAGAGCTGGTCATCGGCTGCTCCCATTCCCGTAGGCCGTAGTTTTCGCCTTATAATCTAAAACCCTAACTAGCACTGTATCATGCCAACGTGCCAGGACATCAGCCGCAGGCTGGCGCAGCCGCAGGCAACAGCCAGGGTGATCGGTTCCGTCATGAGGTGCTCGCGGTCGTCCTCCAGGTCCGCGGCAATAGCCTGGGTGTCCTGCTCTGGCGGCGTGGCGCGCCGCCGTTCGAGGGACTGTGGTCGCTGCCCGGCGGCCCGCTCGGCGCGACAGAGCGCCTCGGAACCTCGGTGGGAAGGCACCTGGCCACCAAGGTTGACCTGACCGAGATCGCGCACCTTGAGCAGCTGGAAACCCGGAGCGATCCGGGGCGAGATCCCAGAGGCCGTGTCCTCGCCACCGCGTACCTGGCGCTGGTGTGCGCCGATATCGACCCGCGCATCCCCGCAGACACGGCATGGCACGCTGTCCAGGACCTCCCGCCGGCCGCGTTCGACCACGGGTCGATCGTCGGATCGGCAACAGAGCGGCTGCGGGCCAAGCTGTCGTACACGAACATCGGCTTCGCGCTGGCACCAGAGACCTTCACGATCGCCCGGCTACGGGACATTTACGCTGTCTCACTCGGCCATCCGGTCTCGGCAACCAACCTGCAGCGGATCCTGAACCGCCGTGGCGTCATCGAGGCCACGCCCGCGGCAGTCCGGCCGACTTCATCCGGCGGCAGGCCAGCGACGCTCTACCGATTCGCGGCCCGGACCCTGGTGGTCACCAACCCTTTCGCGGCTTTCCGCCCGCCTGCCGCCGTCTTCGGCACCAGCCCTGACGCTGGCCGGCTTCGAGGTGATCTCAACACCGCGGAATGATCGCCGGCGGTCCGTAAGTGCCGCACCAATGACAACGACGGGGCTCGCCGGCAGCGGACGTATCGGCAGCACGGCGGCCCGGCGAGCCGGGCCGGCCGGACGCGCACCAGGTCCACTCTGCTTGACATATCAACCACGTGCTAGATATACTGAGCAAATAGAAGACAAGGACAACTGGAGGAAAGATGGCTGATACCCTTGCCGTCGGCCAGGAGCTGGAAAGCTACATCCTGGACACGGTCCGCAAGACTGAGGAAGTGGCGGTCGGCGCGATTAACGTCGTGATCGACGCAGTCCACCCCGTGACATCGACGCTTCCGAGCGTTACCCCGCCGCTAGCCTACGATTTCGCCGAGCAGCTGCTGGTCAGCCAGCGGAAGTTCGCGGAAGACGTGCTCCGCGCGACCGCGCGGCTCGGGCCGGCCCCGGCCAAGAAGGTCAGTGCAGCGCCGCAGAAGTAACGCACAAGCAGCGCGGCGGACCCGGTACTCCCGGGTCCGCCGCGCTGCCATGTGCAGGACTTGGAAACGCTTCCGGCATGGTGACGAGCTGAGGGAGCCGTCGCTGCCGACGTATGCCGCGGGCCTTCCGGCGATCGCCTGGATGGCACGACCTAATCGATCCAGAGCCACGGCCGGAAACGGCGGATGTGGCGAGTCTCCTTTGACATGCAGACGCTGAACCTGGACGATTCTCAACATGGCAAAAACTGTGAACGTCGTCACCACTGATGACCTAGACGGATCGCCCGATGCTGAGACCGTGGCCTTCAGCTTCGATGGATACAGTTACGAGATCGACCTTAATCAGAAGAACCGCGCCAAGCTCCAGAAATCACTGCAGCCATTCATAGATGCCGGGCGCAGGACCGCGCACCGCAGAACAGCGAAGTCCGCTCGTGGCACCGGGCCGAGGACCGACCGAGCGGCAGTGCGCGCCTGGGCCGCCGGGCAGGGACTGAGGGTGTCAGAACGCGGCCGGATCAGCGCCGAGGTGCTCGGCAAGTACAACGCCGCCCACTAGATCCGCACTCGGCCAGGGCCTGTGGCACCTCTGGCGGGCTGCGGCGCCGTAACCGTCGGCACCGGCCCGGCAGGCCGCTACGGCAGGACCTGGATCTTACGTCCTTCACCGCGCTTGAAGCGGGCGAGCGCCTCACCATAGTCGGCCAGCGGGAGCCGGTCGCTGATGAAGACACCGGGATCAAGGATGCCGGAGGCGAACAGTTCCGCCGCGCGCTCGTAGCTGTGCAGGACCGCCATGGAACCGGTAATGGTGATCTCCTTGTTATAGATCCGATACGGCTCGATGCTGACCCTGGTGGCGACTGAGGAAACACCGAACTGCAGGAAAGTGCCGCCGGGCCCGACCCGGGAAAGGCCGTCCTGAATTGCCGCGCCGGCGCCAGTGGCGTCGACCACGAGATCCCACCCACGCGGGCGCATAAGCTCGTCCGCCGAGGTGGCGGTCGACGAGCAGCCGAGAGCCGCCGCGGTGGAAAGGCGCCGCGGGTTGATATCTATAACGTCGACCGACGCCGCACCCGTGCGCTTCGCGAGCTCCAGCATCATCAGTCCCATCGTGCCCGATCCATAGATGAGCACATGCGAGCCGAGCTGCGAGGCAAGGACGTCGTAACCGCGCACCGCGCATGACAGCGGCTCAATCAGCGTGGCGTCTTCCAGGCGTACGTGATCTGGCAGGCACACGCAGTTACCGGCCGGTGCCACGGCGAACTGCGCGGCTCCTCCGGGCATACTTACACCGATCGCATTCCACCGTTCACACAGATTGTTGCGCCCGATACGGCAGTAGTGACAATCGTTGCAGTACAGCGACGGGTCGACCGCCACGCGCTGGCCAAGCGCGATCTCGCCGACGTCAGCTCCCCGCGCGACAACGACCCCGGCAAACTCATGCCCGGGAATGATCGGCAGCGACGGCGCGAACTCGCCTTCCAGGATGTGCAGGTCCGTGCCGCAGATGCCGCAGGCGGCAACCTCCACGACCACGTCACGAGGACCCGGCGCAGGATCATCGACGGTTACTACGTCAACCTCGTGGGACTCTCTGATAACTGCCGCTCGCATCTTGCTGTCACCTTTGCCGTACTTCCAGAGCTCCGCCGCGAAGATGCGGCAGCTGAGCGCGGCGGCCGCCACGCCGGGACTGATGGGGGAATCACCGAGCGCACCATAAGCGGGCGGCGCCTTCGGAGCCAGGTTGGACAACGATGCCCGCATGGGTATCGTTCTCAAACGATGGTAAAGCAAGCAGCGGCGCACCCCGCGGCGCGGACTCGCGCGGCCGACGATGCGCGACGTCGCCGCGCGGGCGGCCGTCTGGATCAAAGGCGTTTCCAGGGTGGTCAACGGTGGTCCGCGCTTTCTGCGCGCGCCGGGTCGACGGGTTGATTGTCGTTCCCGCCGCGCATAGTCATAGGTACCTGCTCCCGGACATTCGCGCGGGCCTGGCCAAAGTTTTCGTGGACCGGCCGGCGCGCGGCGCCTTCGATCCTGGCCCGACGCAACATAGCTGCCTCCGCGCAAGGCTCATCCCTCGGGGGCCAGGGGAGATCAGGCCGTGATCCTGGTGGCCGGCGAGGCGCTTATCGACCTGCTCCCGGTACCCGGCGGGCAGCACCGTTTCGACGCCCGGCCGGGAGGCGCGCCGTTCAATGTCGCCGTCGGCCTCGCCCGGCTGGGCCAGCGGACCAGCTTTCTCGGCCGCGTCAGCGCCGACACATTCGGTCAGCTGCTCCGGCAAGATCTGGCGGACGCTGGCGTGGACCTGTCGATGGTCGTTCCTGCTCCGGAGACGACTACGCTCGGGGTCGCGGCTCTCGATGCTGACGGCAAGGCCGCATATACCTTCTACGCCAACGGCACCGCCGACTGGCAATGGGCGGAACCCGAGGTTCCCCAGGAATTGCCAGCTGATACTCGCGCCTTGTACGTCGGTGGTCTCGCGCTAAGGCTCCTGCCCGGCGCTGCGGTGCTGGAAGAGCTCATGCGGCGGGCCCGGCGACAAGGCAACGTGCTGGTCTTCTTTGATCCCAATGTGCGCGGCGGATTCGATTTCACCACGGCAGCCGAACGCACCCGGGTGGAACGTCAGCTGCAGCTCGCGCACGTAGTCAAGGCCAGCGAGGATGACATCGCGTTGCTCTACCCCGGCCGGGACTGGCGGGAGATCGCCGCCGCGTGGCAGGAAATGACTTCCGGGCTTATTGTCGTAACCCTGGGAGCCAACGGCGCCTACGCGCGCTCTGCCGGAGGTATGGAGACAACCGTCCCTGCGGTCCCCACCGATCTTGTTGATACCGTCGGTGCCGGAGATGCCTTTGCCGCCGCCCTATTGGACGGGCTGGTCAGCGCGATGCCCTTCGACTCCGGCCCGGCTGGCCTCCAGCGGATTCCCGTCGATGTGACACAGCGCCTGCTCGAAAGAGCATGCGCCAGCGCGGCCTTCACGTGCGGGCGTGCAGGTGCCGGAAGCGCCGATGCCCGGGCCCTTGAGGACATGCTCCGACGCGTGCCCGAGTTGAGACCGGCTGAAGCCGCGCATCCCCAACTGCCGGGCGGCTCGCCGCGCTCCGGCGCCTCGTCTGACGGGTGAAAGCCGCGGGCCGCGGGCCGGAGGGCGGCCGCTCATCAGGCACCTGGTCGGCCCGGATCGCCCGGCGTCAGATCTGCGTCCGGCCGCTCCGCCCGGATAGCTGCTCCACCAGGGTCAGCAGCGCCGAGTGATCCTCGGTGCCGTGGCCCTGCGCGTTCAGCGAGGCCAGCAGCTGGGTTACCGCGGCGCCCAGCGGGATGACCACGCCGGCCTCGCGGGCCGCGGCGGTCACGATGCCCATGTCCTTGTGGTGCAGGGCCACCCGGAAGCCAGGCCGGAAGTCGCGGGCGAGCATGCTGGCGCCTTTCCTGGCCAGGACCGTACTGCCGGCCAGCCCGTCGGACAGGACTTCCACTGCGGCACCGGTGTCGACCCGGTGCGCCTCGAGAAAGACGAATGCCTCGGCGACCAGCTCGATAGTGCCGGCGACGATGAGCTGATTGGCTGCCTTCACCGTCTGCCCGGAGCCGGCCGGCCCGACGTGCACCACTGTCTTGCCCAGCGTGTCGAGGAGCGGCCTGGCGGCGGCGAAGTCGTCGTGGCTTCCGCCGACCATGATCGACAGCGTCGCCTCGACGGCGCCCTGCTCCCCGCCGGATACCGGTGCGTCGAGCATGCGCAGGCCGGCCGCGGCGCAGCGGCTGGCAAGCTGCGCGGCGGCGTCCGGCCGGATCGTCGAGAAATCGATGAGCAGGGTCCCGGTGCGGGCGCTGTCCAGCACACCGCCGGGACCAGTCATGACCTCCTGCACGTCGGGAGAGTCGGGAAGCATGGTCGCGACGACGTCGGCGCCCGCGACTGCCTCGGCCACGCTGGCGGCAGCCCGGCCGCCGCTCGCGGTGAGCGCGTCGAGCCCGGGCCGGCTGCGGTTATAGCCGACAACACCGAAGCCTGCCCTGGCCAGGTTGATCGCCATCGGCCTGCCCATGATGCCGAGTCCGATGAACGCGACGGTTGTCATTGCCTGCTCCTGACGATCGTGGGACCCGGATCGGGCTGGCGATGCTCGCACTCGGCGGGCTCCGGCCTGCCCTAGCCGGAAGGAGATCAATAATCTGCCCACGGAACCGGCGGAAGGCCCGCATTTGGCAGGTGACTGGGCCGGGCCCGGGGCGCAGAATCAACGTAGTACCGACGCTGCCTACCGCGAGCCCGCTGGCGGACTTGTGTGATAGCGGTGTAAGGGCGCCTCCGGCCGGCCTGTCCGCTGACAGCCGGCCTGATGGCCCGGCCACGTTACCCGGAGGTATTCAGGATGCCTGAAAAGGATCGCTTTCTCGAAGGCTCGTTCGCCCCGGTGACCGAGGAGATCACCGCCTTCGACCTGCCGGTGACCGGCCGCGTGCCTGCCGAGCTCACCGGGCGCTACCTGCGCAACGGGCCCAACCCGATAGGCCTGGACGACCCGAACTACCACTGGTTCCTTGGCGCCGGCATGGTGCACGGCGTACGGCTGCGGGAGGGCCGGGCCGAGTGGTACCGCAACCGCTGGGTCCGCTCCAGGGCCATCGCCGCGGCTCTGGGCGAGGAGTGGGCGGGCGGCCCAGTCCATTCCGAGATGGACTTCGCGGCCAACACCCACATCCTCGCGCACGGCGGGCGGACCCTGGCCACCGTCGAGGCCGGGCCGCTGCCGTACGAGCTTTCCTACGACCTGGAAACGGTGGGCCCGTGCGACTTCGGCGGTACCCTGCCCGGCGGCTTCGCGGCGCACACCAAGGTGGACCAGCGGACCGGCGAACTGCACGCGATCGCCTACTTCTGGGCCTGGGATCACGTCCAGCACGTCGTCATCGACGCGGCCGGCCAGGTGCGCCGGACGACCGACATCGCGGTCGCCGATAGCCCGATGATGCACGATTTCGCGCTCACCGAGAGATACGTGGTCCTGTTCGACCTGCCGGTCACCTTCAGCATGGACGCGGTATCGGCCGGGCGGGAGATGCCCTACACCTGGAATCCGGCGCACCAGGCCCGCATCGGCCTGCTGCCCCGCGACGGCAGTTCCGGTGACGTCCGCTGGATCGAGGTCAGCCCTTGCTGGGTCTTCCACACCCTCAACGCCCACGACGATGGCGGCCGGGTCGTGGTCGACCTGTGCCAGTACGAGAACGCCTTTGACGTCTCCACCCTATGGGGCGGGCACGGGCCGGTGACGCTCGACCGGTGGATCATCGACCCGGTCGCGGGCAAGGTAACCGAGCAGCGCCTGGATGACCGGGGCCAGGAGTTCCCCCGCGTCGACGACCGGGTCGTCTCCCGGCCGCACCGCTACGGTTACAGCGCCGTTATCGGCGAGCTCAACCAGGCCGTGGCCCCGCTCAGCGGCGACTTCGCCGACAACGCCTTCGCCAACGCCCTGCTCAAGCACGACCTGGCGCACGGCACCGTCGAAGCACACGAGTTCGGGCGAGACGCCACGTCGGGCGAGGCGGTGTTCGCCCCCGCCGCACCCGGCGCGGGCGAGGACGACGGCTACGTCATGGCCTTCGTCCGCAATCCCGATCGCGGCGCGGCCGACCTGGTCATCCTCGCGGCGCAGGACTTCACCGGAGAACCGGTCGCACGCGTCCACCTGCCAGCACGGATCCCGCTCGGATTCCACGGAAACTGGATCGCGGACTAGACCCGGCCAGCCACGCCAGCGAGCTGCCTGGTGTCGTCGCAGCATGCTCAGCACTTGCCGGGGTTGAAAAGCTCGCCGGGATCTAGCGCGCGGCGCACCGCGTCCTGCAGCGCGAGAGTCCCGGGATCGAGTTCGCGGCGTATCCCGGCACGTTTCAGGATTCCGACGCCGTGCTCGCCGGTCACGGTGCCGCCGAGCGCGATCGCCGCGTCGAGCAGCAGCTCGAACGCCGCCTGAGCCGCGGCGCGGGCAGCCTCGTCACCTGGCGGCGCGATGAGCAACGGGTGCAGGTTCCCGTCGCCGGCGTGCGCGATCGTCGCGATGTGCACGCCCTGCCGGGTCCGATCGCCTCGACCTGGGCCAGCATCGCGGGGACCTTGGATCGGGGTACGCAGATGTCCTCGGTGAGCACCGGGCCGAGCCGCTCCAGCGCCGGGTAGGCCAGCCGCCTGGCCTCGAACAGCGCTTCAGCCTCTATGTCGTCGGTCGACTGCGCAACCCACATCGCGCCCGCGTCGGTCATGGTCATCGCGATCGCGTCCGATTCAGCCGCGCCCGAATCCCCGGCCGTGTCGACGCGGGCCAGCAGCAGTGCCGCCGCGTCGGATTCGAGGCCCAGGTGCTTCCACTGCTCGACCGCCTCGGGGCAGGCGCGGTCGAGTAGTTCAAGTGTCGACGGGATCAGCCCGCGCTGGGTGATCTGCGACACGGCCTGTCCGGACGTGACCAAGTCCGCGAAGGCAGCCACTATGGTTCGCGGCGTTCCGGCGAGCGCGGGCCGCAACCGCAGGGTCACCTCGGTGACGACGCCGAGCGTGCCTTCAGATCCGACGAACAGCCCGACCAGGTCGAGCCCGGCGACACCCTTCGTCGTCCGCCGCCCGAGCCGCACGGCGTCGCCGTAGGCTACCGGCCCGCCGACGACCGCGCGCAGGCCCAAGACGTAATCGCGGGTAACGCCGTACTTCAGGCAGCAGAGGCCACCCGCGTTGGTTGCCACGTTGCCGCCGATCGTGGACCGCTCGGCGCTGGCCGGGTCCGGCGGATACCACAGGCCGTACTCGGCGACGGCGGCCTTCACGTCGTCGTTGATCGCGCCGGGCTGCACAACGCAGAGCAGGTTGTCGGGATCGACTTCGAGGACCTGGTCCATCCGCGCCAGGTCGAGGACTACGCAGCCGTCGACATCTGGCCCATCATTCTCCGCGGACCCGGCCACCACGGGGCTGGCTACACTCCGGTAAGCGCCACCGCTCGCCAGCTGCCGCCCGCGGCGCCGCGGCGCGGATTGGCGTGCGCCGCTGGCCGCCGGCGCCCGCCTGACCGTCCCGGAGGAGATCTGACCATGGCCAGACCGAGCGAGGTCCCTGGCACCATGCGCGTCTCGGTGCTGAACCGTCCGGGCGAACTGGAGCTGCAACAGCGCCCGGTGCCCCAGCCGACTCCCTGGCACGTACTTGTCGCCGTCCGCAGCGTAGGTGTATGCGGCTCGGACGTGCACTACTTCGAGCGCGGGCGCATCGGCGACTTCGTGGTTCGCGATCCGCTGGTGCTCGGGCACGAGGTATCCGGCCGCATCGTCGCGGCCGGAGACGGCGTTGACCCCGGGCGGCTGGGCAGCCGGGTGGCGATCGAGCCTGGAGCCGCTTGCGGACATTGCCCCCAGTGCACGGCCGGCCGGTACAACCTCTGCCCCGACATGCAGTTCTTCGCTACCCCGCCGGTCGACGGCGCGCTGGGCGAGTACGTGCTGGTCCGCGATGACCTGGCCGTCGATCTGCCGGAGCGGGTCAGTGACGACGCTGCCGCCCTGCTCGAACCGCTGTCGGTCGGGATCTGGGCCAACGGCAAGGCCGACGTCACCGTGGGCGGCTCGGTCCTCATCGCCGGGGCCGGCCCGATCGGCCTGGTTGCCGCGCAGGTGGCCCGTGCTCGCGGCGCGGTCACGATTGTCGTCAGCGACATTGCCCCGCATCGCCTGGCTGCCGCGCGGCGCAACGGTGCTTCCGCCGCGCTGCCCGCCGCGGAGGTGCCCGCCGCCTGCCGGGACTTTGATGCCTTCATCGACTGCTCAGGCGCGCCCGCGGCGATCACGGCAGGCATCCGGGCGCTGCGCCCGGCCGGCCGGGCGGTACTGGTCGGGATGGGCCCGGACGAACTGGTCCTGCCGTTCGCGTTCGTGCAGCAGCGGGAGATCACCGTGACCGGGACCTTCAGGTACGCCAACACCTGGCCGACCGCGATCGCGCTCGCGGCCTCGGGCGCGGTCGACCTCGATGCGCTGGTCACGGGCCATTTCCCGCTGGCGGAGGCGGAGAGCGCGCTGCGGTCGGTGACCCAGGAGGGAACCATCAAGCCGATCATCGAGCCGTGGCGATGAGCGGCGCGCTCAGCGGCCGGCGCGCGGCGGCGAGGGGTAGCGCGACCGCACCATCACCACGGCCAGCGGGCCCTGCGCCAGGCCAGCGATGAGATCGACATCCGCCCGAAACCGTTTCACAATCTCTGTAATCAATCATGCTGATTCAGGGAGCATTGCTTGCGTCTCGCTAATATCAACGGGCTCGGCCCAGCTCCGGCACAGTCTTGTCGCCAGTCCCCGCCCGAGTAGGAGCCCTGCATGGCACTGCACCGGCTGACCTCCGTCACCATCGGAGTCCCCGATGTTACGAAGACCGCGGCCTACTACGCCGAGTTCGGCCTGACTCCGGTCGGCGACGGCTCGTTCACCACCGTCGACGGCGGCCAGCAGCTGCGTCTGGTGCCGGCCCCGGTCCGGCGGCTCGTCGCGATCGTGGTCGGCGCGGACGACCACGACGACATCGAACGAGTCGCCGCCCAGCTGCGCGCGCTGGACCTGCCGGCCGCCCAGGAGGAGCAGCGCCTGGTTACGGCTGAGCCGGTCGCCGGATTCCGGGCCACGGTTGAAGTCGCCGAGCGGGTCACGCAGCCGGAGATCCCGGCCACGCCCTACAACGGGCCAGGCCGGGTGGAGCGCCCAGACGCCCGCGCTCCTGGGGTGGTCAGGACCGGACAGGTGAGACCACGCAAGCTCGGCCACGTAGTCGTCGGCACGACCGATCTCGACGCTACCCATCGTTTCTTCACCGCGGGACTCGGGTTCAAGGTGAGCGACTACATCGGTGACCGGGGCTCGTTCATGCGCTGCTCGACTGATCACCACAACGTCCTGGCCCTGGCCGCCCCGGTGGACTTCCTGCACCACACATCCTGGCAGGTCGAGGACGTCGACGAGATCGGCCGCGGCGCCTTCGCGATGCTGGAGGGCCACCCGGACCGGCACGTCTGGGGACTCGGCCGGCACCATGCCGGATCGAACTTCTTCTGGTACCTGAAGGATCCGGCCGGCAACTTCTCCGAGTACTACTCCGACATGGACTGCATCATCGAGGACCAGCTGTGGACACCCGAGGCGCTGGAGGGCGCCAGGGGGCTGTTCAACTGGGGACCGCCGCCCCCTCCGTCGTTCCTGCACCCCGACGACCTGGCCGCGATGATGACCGGCGCGCACGCGGGCGGCTAAGCCATGGAACGAGACGAGCGCAGGCAGTTCGTCCCTGATCACCAGACCTGCGTCCTCGGCTATGCCAGGAGCTCGGCCCGGCCTCCTCTCCCCCATCGAGCCGCGGGAGATTGCGCCACTCACAGCTCGTTCTTCACGCTATCCCGCGGCCGGCGCCCTGGACCATTCAGGGTGAGTCCCGCTGGGTGTTAACGACGGATGACCGCGAAGAGGTCCGGCGGAGGGGCCGGAGAGGATTCCGGCTGCGCATCAGTGATCGGTCTGGCTCCGGCAGCGAACCGATCGAGTTCACTGCCATGGACCAGCCGGCCTGGGAACGGGTCACCTGCCGCGCGCCGGGTAAGCCCAGCGACGGGCAGGCCACGATGCGCGGCGGCGAGCACCAGGTTGCCGAACCTGCGCCCGCGCAGCACCGCCGCGTCCGCGATCAGGCATGCGCATGGGAAGACAGAACGCACCGCCGCCACTCTCGCGCGCGCGTGCGCCAGCGGCGGGCCATCGCCCACATTAACGGCATAGATACCCGACGGAGTGAGCGCCCGGGCCGCGGCGACGGCAAACTCTGCCGACGTGAGATGCGCCGGAGTGCGGGCCCCAGCGAAGAGGTCCGCTATCACCACATCAAAGGATCCGGCGGGCGCTTGCTCAAGAACGGCGCGGGCATCCCCGACCCTGATGCGCACCCGGCCCGCTCTGGTCCTGCTCTCCCGGCGCCCGCGCTGACCGAGGGGCAGCCGCCGCCGGACAAGCTCCACCAGCGCGGCGTCCGACTCCACCGCCAGCTGGCATGACCCGGGCCGGGTCGCCGCCACATACCGCGCCAGGGTCAGGCCCCCGCCGCCGAGGTGCAGCACCCGCAGTGGCTCGCCTGCTGGTGCCGCCAGGTCGACCAGGTGACCGAGCCGCCGCATGTACTCGAACTCCAGGTACGTCGGGTCGTCGAGGTCAACATGAGACTGCGGGGTGCCATCGACCAGCAGCGTCCAGGCCCTCGGCCGGTCTCGGTCACCGACAATCTCGATGACGCCGCCATCGGCCTGCTGCCGGACGACCGGCCCGCCATGGCCATGCTGCCGCTTTGACATAACCACCATTGTGTAGCGGCGTCCGGCTACCGCGTGCTGGCCTCCTCATTGATGGCAGCCAGGAGTCCGCCGGGGCCGCCCGCGGGCCAAGCGGACTCCTGAGGCGAGTCACTCGCCGCCGTGGCACAGGCGGGGGGAGAGTGACCGGTCCGAGAGGGGCTGCGGGCGCGAGCCATGCGGGCCGATAATGGCGGGCACAGCGTCCAGCAGGACTTTGCCGGCCATCCAGCCATCATCCGGCAGCGGATGGCCCATGCAGTGAAGGAGAACACGATGCGCGCTTCACCCGAACCACGTCGCGTCGACTTCCCCAGTGCCGGCCTGACCGTGGCGGCATATCGCTGGGATCCCGACGGCGCTCCGCGTGCCATCGTCCAGATCACCCACGGCATGGGCGAGCACGCCATCCGGTACGCCGGCCTGGCACAGGCGCTGAACGCGCGGGGAATAGTGGTCTACGCTCAGGACCAGCGCGGGCACGGGGCGACCGCACGGTCCGCGGACGAGCTTGGCCAGATCGGCTCACAAGGCTGGACTGAGCTCATCAACGACATCGACCGGCTCAGCACCAGGGCCCGGCAAGAGCACCCCGCGGTCCCGCTGGTCCTGCTGGGCCACAGCATGGGCTCCTTCGCGGTCCAGCAGTATCTCCTCGGCCATAGCCAGGACGTGAGTGCCGCCGTGCTGACCGGGACCGCGGTCCTCGACCTCCTGGAGCCAGCGCTGGACCTCGACGAGCCCATCGATCTCGCGATGTTCAACGCCCCGTTCCAGCCCGCGCGAACCGACTTCGACTGGCTCAGCCGCGACGAGGCCCAGGTGGACAAGTACGTCAGCGACCCTCGCTGCGGATTCGGGATCGACACGGCCGCGTCCAGGGAAATGTTCATGGCCGCCCGCCAGCTAGCCGACCGCGACCGGATCGCGGGCATGCGCTCCGACCTGCCGATCTACATCGCGGTCGGCGAGCTGGATCCGGTCGGCGGACAGCTCGCTCTCGTCAATGCGCTCGTGGACCGCTACACCTCGGCCGGGCTCACTGACGTCACGCTGAAGATCTATCCGCAAGCACGCCACGAGATCTTCAACGAGACCAACCGCGGCGAGGTCATCGATGACCTGCTCACCTGGCTGGACCACAGGCTCGGCCCTTGAGGGGCTCCGCTGCCTCCGGTGGCCGAGGCCGGGACCCGCATCGCTGTCGACCGTAGCTGCCTGGCTCCCGGCGTGGTACGGCGTCCGGCGCCACCGCGTAGCTCAGAATCTGGTCCGAACGCCGTCCGCGACTTCCTCAGGGCTCCGATCGATCAATGCCTCTTCGTATAGGCGCTCGAAATAGGTGGCATCGCTGCGATACATCGGCTCCGGATTCGACCGGCTGAGTACCTTCAGCACAACGTGGTGTCCGTGCTCGCGCGCCTGCGGCCCGCCGCCGATCACGCCGAAGTTGAACGAGGTCAAATTCCAGGCCCTGAAGGCGGCGAGGACTTGGGAAAGCCCCTGCCCCAGCGCCCGGCTGTCCTCGTCGGTCAGCTCGGTCACATCAGCTGCCCCGGTCACCACGCCCCACACCTCGTGGAACCCGCTCGGCGCAAACGGGGTCAGCCACCCAACCCGGCCGGTGTGCCCCACCCATCGGGGACCGCCGACCTCCTGTTCGACCAGGGCCGCCCAGTAGGACCCATGCCTCTCCTGCCATGCTCTCGACTGCTCTACCAGAAAGCGCTGGCCGGTCAGGCCGTAAGCGTCGTGAACGGACTGCAGGTGGGGATGAACGAGCGAGGCACCCGAGGGCGGGAGGTAGTTGCCGTTTATGGAACTCCACAGGGCCGTCGGGTCCAGGCGCCGCACCGCCTGAGCATGGCGGACCATGGCGGCAAGGGCGTCCCCGATGATGGAAGGCGTTAGGTCATCCAGGTCGAGGAAGTGTCGCTCCGGGTCATAGATGCCGACCGCGCTGTGGGTCGCGTACGCCATGACATTGGGCACCACCACTGCCTTGCCAAGGCGGATGCGGCCCTCGGCGGTGAGTTCGGCGGGAAAAGGGAAGGTCGCCCTCTCGAGGTGCTCAATGTCGAATGGGCAAAAGGCGGGCTTCGCCGTGAGCTCAGTCAGGTCCGGCCGACTCCGGGGCTGGAGCTTCACCCCGGTGAGGATCCGCGCGCTCGCCCCCGTTAGCGGGTCCCGCCGCCAACGCAGCCGCACCCGGGTCCACGTCCCGCCAGCAGCCAGATCAGGCACTCTCGCCTCAAGTTCTCGTTCCTCGAAGTCGATCGCAACCACCCGCAGAGCCTACCGGCGATCCTCCTTCCCCGTAGAGTCTGGCTGGGTCTGGCTCCGATAAGAACGGCCGCCGGGCAGTGCTGCGCTGGATGGCCGTTGCCTTTCGAACCGTCAAAGCGCAGGCCAGGCCGGTGATCACCGCGCAGCGGCCCCGCCTTGCGGCCCTCGCGGCGCCAGCTTACGCTTCCTAACGTCGTTGATTATTTTCATACCTGTATATGTATACGGAGAAGCATGCTCTTCAGCCCAGACCACGAGGCGTTCCGGCAGTCGGCGCGGGGCGTGCTGGAGCGCGAGATCCTGCCGCACGGGCAGGAGTGGGAGGAAGCCCAGACCTTCCCCGCCCACCAGCTGTTCAAGGCTCTTGGGGCGGCCGGGCTGCTGGGCCTTGAGTACGACCCGGCGTACGGCGGCCAGGGCGCCGACCACTCGTACACGGTCATCCTCGGCGAGGAACTCGGGCGGATGGGCTGCGCCGGGGTCGCGATGGCCGTCGCTGTGCAGAACGACATGGCTACCCCGTCCCTGCACAGCCACGGCAGCGACGAGCTGAAGCAGCGCTATCTTGCCCCGGCGCTGCGCGGCGAGATGGTGGCCGCCATCGCTGTCACCGAGCCCGACGCCGGGTCCGACGTGGCCCGCATCACTACCCGGGCCGTGCGCGATGGCAACGAGTGGGTCATCAACGGGTCGAAGCTCTATATCACCAACGGAACCCAGGCGGACTGGCTCTGCCTGCTGGCCCGGACCTCTGCCGAGGGCGGCTATCGAGGGCTGTCGCAGATCCTCTTCCCGACTTCCGCCCCCGGCTTCTCGGTCAGCCGGAAGCTGCGCAAGCTCGGCAACAACTGCTCCGACACCGCGGAGTTGTCCTTCACCGACGCGAGGGTGCCGGTGTCTCACACGATCGGCCAGGCTGGGCGCGGTTTCCAGCAGCAGATGAGGCAGTTCCAGAACGAGCGGATGATCGCCGCCTATATCGCCGTCGGCGCCATGGATGCCGCGCTCCGCCGTACTGCTGACTACCTTCGGGACCGGCATACCTTCGGCCAGCCGCTGCTTTCCCGCCAGTATGTACAGTTCCGGCTGGCGGAGCTGGCCGCCGAGCTGGACATGCTGCGCCATTACAACTACGCGTGCGCGGAGGCGCACCTGCGCGGCGAGGACACGACCCGGTTCGCGTCGATCGCCAAGCTGAAGGCCGGCCGCCTGCAACGGGAGGTCGCCGACACCTGCATGCAGTTTCACGGCGGGCTCGGATATATGGAGGAAGCTTGGGTGTCGCGCTTCTTCAGGGACAGCCGCCTGCTGTCGATCGGCGGCGGAGCCGATGAGGTGATGCTCCAGATCCTGGCGCGTCTGGACGGCTTCGCTGGCTGAGCCACGCGCATCATGCTGCTCCTTGCTCCAGCACGGCGGTCCCTAAGCTGCGGCGGGTGATGCCGCGCCCGGCTGAGCGTAAGCTGACATTGATGTACGCCTTGGCACCTGTCGTGAAGCCCGGGCCGGACCACCGGCCCGGCCCGGTTCCGCCCGGGGCGGACTCGCCGGGCGTGGCCGGCGAAGCGGGCCGGTGACGGCGGTGCGGATCGCCTTGTTCGTGACCTGCCTGGCCGACACGCTGTTCCCGGAGGTGGGCAAGGCCACGGTGACCCTGCTGGAGCGGCTCGGGCACGAGGTGGTCTTCCCGCAGGGGCAGGCGTGCTGCGGCCAGATGCACATCAATACCGGTTACCAGCGGGATGCGCTGCCGCTGGTGCGCCGTTACGCGGACGTATTCGACAGCTGCGACGCTGTGGTCATGCCGTCGGGGTCGTGCGCGGGCGCGGTCCGTCATCAGCACGCGATGGTCGCCCGGCGGTACGGGGACGAGCGGCTGGCCCGCGCGGCGCAGGCGGTGGCGGCCCGCAGCTACGAGCTGTCCGAGCTGCTGACCGACGTCCTACGGGTTGAGGACGTCGGCGCCTATTACCCGCACCGCGTCACCTACCATCCGACCTGCCATTCGCTGCGGGTGCTGCGGGTCGGCGACAAGCCGCTGCGGCTGCTGCGCAACGTCGCCGGGCTCGAACTGGTCGAGCTCCCGGGCGCGGAGGTCTGCTGCGGGTTCGGCGGCACGTTCGCGGTCAAGAACTCCGACACCTCCACCGCGATGCTGGCCGACAAGATGCGCAGCGTGCTGGACACCGGAGCCGAGGTGTGCACGGCCGGTGACAGCTCCTGCCTGATGCACATCGGCGGCGGGCTGTCCCGGCTCAGGGCGGGGGTCCGGACCGTCCATCTGGCGCAGATCCTGGCCGCCACGCGGACGGGCCCGGCCGGCCCGGCGAGCGCGGGGGCTCCCTGATGACAACGTTCCTTGGCATGCCGCTGGCGCCGCCCGGGGTGGGGCACCTGCGCGGGACTGAGCCATTTCCGGTGGCGGCCCGCCGCGCCCTCGGCGACAGCCAGCTGCGGCGTAACCTGAGAAAGGCCACCACGACCATCCGGGCCAAGCGAGCGGCGGCCGTCGGCGAGCTGCCGGACTGGGAGCGGCTGCGCGACGCCGCCCAGGCCATCAAAGCAGAGACGATGGCCCACCTGGACAGCTACCTGGAGCAGCTGGAGGCCCGGGTCACCGAGCGGGGCGGGGTGGTGCACTGGGCCCGGGATGCTGCCGAGGCGAACCGGATCGTGGCCGGGCTGGTGCAGGCCACCGGGTCTACCGAGGTGGTCAAGGTCAAGTCGATGGTCACCGACGAGATCGGACTCAACGACGCGCTGGCGGCCGATGGCATCACGGCCTACGAAACCGATCTCGCCGAGCTCATCATCCAGCTGGGCGAGGACCGGCCGTCGCACATCCTGGTGCCTGCCATCCACCGCAACCGGGCCGAGATCCGGGAGATCTTCCTGCGCGAGATGGGCGACGTTGACCCGGCCCTGACCGACGACCCGCCGGCGCTGGCCGAGGCCGCGAGGCTGTACCTGAGGCGGAAGTTCCTGGCGGCACGGGTGGGAGTCAGCGGCGCCAATTTCGGCATAGCGCAGACCGGGACCCTATGCGTGGTGGAATCAGAGGGCAACGGCCGGATGTGCCTTACCCTGCCGGAAACCCTGATCACCGTGATGGGGATCGAGAAGCTGCTGCCGTCCTGGAACGATCTTGAGGTGTTCCTGCAGCTGCTGCCGCGCTCGTCCACCGGCGAGCGGATGAACCCGTACACCTCCATGTGGACCGGGGTCACGCCCGGCGACGGCCCGCAGCAGTTTCACCTGCTGCTCCTCGATAACGGGCGGACCGCGGCGCTCGCCGACCAGGTCGGGCGGGCGGCGCTGCACTGCATCCGGTGCTCGGCGTGCCTGAACGTATGCCCGGTTTACGAGCGCGCGGGCGGGCACGCCTACGGCTCCGTGTATCCGGGCCCGATAGGCGCCGTGCTCTCACCGCAGCTGACCGGCGTGCAGGACAACGCCACCCTGCCGTACGCCTCGTCACTATGCGGCGCCTGCTACGACGTGTGCCCCGTGAAGATCGACATCCCCTCGATCCTGGTGCACCTGCGGGCCCGGCACGTCGAGGAGGAGCGGCAACAACGGCGGCTGCCCAGCGGTGAGGCCATCACGATGGCCGCAGCCTCCTGGGTGATGGCCGACAGCCGGAGATGGCAGGCCGCGCAGCGGGCAGCCTCCCAGGCCGGCCGGGTGCTGGGCCGAGGCGGCCGGATCCGACGGCTCCCGCCGCCGCTGTCGGCCTGGACGGCCGCCCGCGACGCGCCGGTCCCCGCGCCCGTAACGTTCCGGCAGTGGTGGCACCAAGAACACGGCGACCAGCCCCGGCACCGGAATCAGGCCGGGCGAGGAGATCAGGCATGAGCGCGCGCGAGGAGATGCTGGCCCGGATCCGGCGGGCCAACACCACGGCCGCGGGCCAGCCCGGCGCAGGCCAGCACGGGGCGGGCCAGCACGGGGCGGGCCAGGCAGGCCACGGCGATGGCAGCAGCGGCCCGGACGGCGAACCGGCCGCGACCCCGTACCGTACGCATGGTGACCGCGGGACCGCGCAGCTCATGGACCTGTTCGCCGGGCGCCTGACCGACTACAAGGCGCTCGTCCGGAGCACCAGCGCCGACCGGCTGGCCGCGGAGGTGGCCGCCGCCCTGACCCGCCGCCGCGCCCGGCGCGTTGTCGTCCCGGCCGGGCTGGACCTGCACGGCCTGGACGGCCTGCCACTCGAAGCCGAGCTGATCACCGACGATGGCCTGGATGTCCGCGCGCTTGATGCCTGCGACGGCGCCGTCACCGGCGCGGCCGTGGCCATAGCCGAGACCGGCACGATCGTGCTGGACGGCTCGCCGGATCAGGGCAGGCGCGCGATCACCCTGGTGCCGGACTACCACCTGTGCATCGTCCGCGCCGAGCAGGTCGTGGAACTCGTCCCCGAAGCGATCACCCGGCTCTCGGCCAGCGCCGACCGGCCGCTGACCTGGATCAGCGGCCCGTCGGCTACCAGTGACATTGAGCTTGAACGGGTCGAAGGGGTGCACGGGCCCCGCACGCTCGAGGTCATCCTCGTCGAGCCGTAGCCGCATCCCGTTCACGAGCCCGCGCTGGCCACAGGTGATCCCGCGGGTCGGCAGTCTCGGCTCGCGGGCCCGCTACGCTATCCGGTTCGCGGCAACTGAGCATCGCCGCCGTTCGTCCGGCCCGGCCGTTCCGCAACAGCAGGCTGGGACCGCCGTCGGACCGCGAGGAGACATCCATCTGACACCCGGGCGCCTATTCAACGAAACGTCCCGCCGAGCCGCCTTCAGCGGCGCTATTTAGCTGCCTGGGGCTAGACATCTGGGCTTGTTTGGCATCACTCTGAACAGCGTGGGGTGATTGGCTGGTTCAGTTTCGTGCCTGGCGCCGAGGGCGGCCGGGAGCAGCTTCCGGGGGGCGTGGTACGTGATCGCTGGCAGATTACGGTGGATAAGTGGGGGGCGGGCGATGGGGTCATGGAGGTAGGGTGGAATTTCCGTGGCCGGGTGCGAGGGTCGGAGATGACAGCTGCTGAATCCGGCGATGTGGCCGGGCGCCATGTGCACGTGCCCGAGACCTTGGCGGCGGGCGTCGTGCGGGGCCTGGCTGCGGCTGACGGGGATGCCGACAGCGCAGTCACTGCCCTGTATACAGGACACTACCGAACGCTAGTGCGGCTCGCTGAACTGCTACTATGCGATCTGGCGACCGCGGAGGAAGTAGTGCAGGAGTCATTCGTCGCGATGCACGGCCGCTGGCGCCGGCTCGGCGACCGCGAGATGGCATTGTCGTATCTGCGGAAGTCTGTGGTCAACCGGTCTCGTTCCGTGCTGCTGCAGCGCGCGCTCGTTGACCGGTCCGCGCCGCAGTCACCGCCGGATGTGCGCAGCGCCGAGCCGGGTGCGGTCGCGCCGCTGGAGCGTTCGGCGGTGGTCGCCGCGCTGGGTGCGCTTCCGCCGCGGCAACGCGAGGCGCTCGTGCTGCGGTATTACGGGGACATGTCAGAGGCTCAGATCGCCTCGACGATGGGCATCAGCAAGGCTGCCGTCCAGAGGCACACCGACCTGGCCAGGTCAGCGCTTCGTGCCGTGCTGGAGTGCGGGGGGCCATGAGCCCGAGCGATCGTGACTATGACGAGTTCCTGCGCCGGACGCTACATGTGGCGGCGGATTGGGTGGAGCCCGCTGAAGATGGCCTGGAGCGGATCCGCGCCCGGCTGACCACCCCGTACCCGTTGCCCCTCGCCTGGGTGATGGCGGCGTATTCGAAGGTGGCCTGGCGCGCCCGGGGTGCGGTGCAGCGCGTCTTCGCGGAGGTGCAAAGCTGGCGCGGCCCTGCGATCGAGCATTCCCGGTCGGCGCTGCCCCCGCGGCTGCGCCATCCGGCTGTGCTGGCCATTGCCGGTCTCCTCGCCGCAGCGGGCGTTTTGCTGCTTATTGCGCTGCCACCACAGGCGATTCCGCCTGCCCCGGTCGTGCTGCATCTCAACGGGCCCGGTTCTGCGGGGGGCGCCTCAGGGGCAGGGCTGAACGGTCAAGGCACGCATCTGTCCCCAGCCGACGGGGGCGTCACCGCCCTCGGGCCTGTCAAGCAGAGTCAGAGCCACGCGGCCCCGGCCGGCTGCGCGGCATCGGCATCCGCTTTCGCCAGCCCCGCGACAAGCCGCACTGCGAGCCTGAGCTTGCCGGCCCGCCCGGCGCCGTACCTGACCCCCCCGAGCCTGGTCCCCCCGGACCTGACCACCCTGGCAGGCCCGGCCGCCAGCGCGAACCCGATTGGCTGCCGGAGCCAGACCCCCAGCAGCACGCCGGGCGTGACTCCCTCCTCGGCCCGCCCGACCCCCAGCACCACGCCGAGCGTGACCCCCCCGGCCAGCCCGACCCCCAGCGGCACGCCGACTGTGACCCCCCCGGCCAGCCCGACCCCCAGCAGGTCGCCAAGCCCGACCCCCAGCGGCTCGCCGAGCCCGACCCCCAGCGGCTCGCCGAGCCCGACCCCCAGCGGCTCGCCGAGCGTGACCTCTTCGGCAAGCCCGGCCGCCAGCGCGAGCCCGGCCGCCAGCGCGAGCCCGGCCGCCAGCGCGAACCCGGCCGCCAGCGCGAGCCCGTGATCTTGCCGCACGAAGGCGTCGATGAACACGGCGGGCTGACCGCATCCGGTGGCCTGGCCGGACTGCGCCAGGGCGGCGCCGCGGGCGTCGGCGCCGCGCCGCACCGCTCAGCGGTGCACAGCGGCGAGCAGCGCGGCGTAGGTACGTACCAGCGCCGCACGCTCCAGCGGGAGCAGCGGGCTGCCGGGCAGGCAGCCCTCCGCGACCCACTGGTCGGACAGGTCCATCGCGCGGGCCCGGTGCACCGCCGCCGGCCTGACCTCGGCCTCGGGCTCACCGTAGAGGTAGCAGTACAGGCGGGTCACCGACTCGACCAGCTCATCACCGGCACCTCGGGGCGCCTTCGAGTACTGGACGTCCCGGTGCACGCGCCACCAGTCGACCTCGAGCGCAGCGGCCTGCACCGGGCTGGCAGGCTCGCCGTAGCTGAGCCTGACCAGTGCGTAAAACCGTCGCATGCAGGCCCGTGCCCGGTCGGGGTCGTTGTCGGGAAAGGGCGCCCACAGCTGGTTGGCGCGCAGCACCAGCCAGGCGCCGTGCAAGGTCCGGTGCCAGTCCATGCCGAAGCCCGCCTTGACCAGCCGCACGGACGCCACCAGCACCTGTGGCCAGTTACGCAGGTAGTAACCAACCCACGCCTGGTATTCCAGGTCGGCGATGCGGACTGGGTCGAACGACCGGAGCTTGCTCGGCTGGCCGACCGGGCGGCCGAGCGCTCCCGGCTGCCAGCGGCTCGCCGGATCCTGGCTCGCCGTCCGTCGCGGCGTGGACCAGGTTGTCCGGCGCGTCAGTGCGTCCTTCTTGCGATGATGACGCCGGCGGGCGGCGGCTCGGTGTAGAGCAGATCGAGGAGCGGCGCGCGGTTCTTCAGCACCTGCCGCTGGTTGATGTAGCCCTTGTCGGTGATTT
>JBEKIF010000052.1:0-30951 GCA_050011895.1 Streptosporangiaceae bacterium
GACCACGTGGATCACCGCGAGCGCGACCAGCGCCAGCGCGCCTATCGCGCGGGCGGTCACCGCCGCGCTCTGATCCGGCTGCCATCGGGCGATGCGCTCAACCATTGCTGTCCTCCTGTTGTCGGCCGTCCCCTTCGGGCCTGGTGCCTCGAAGGGGCAGTAGTAGCGCGTTCAACTACTAACACGCATAGGAGGCTGGGTCGGTTCAGCGGGACAGGGTTGGCGGGTGCGACATAGCTCACACTCGGCTCGAGGCAGCCGGCGCCCCGGCACCCCGGCACCCCGGGACCACGCCGTGAGTCCGATGTGACCCCGTAAGTTCGTCGGGGGTCCGTTGCCGGGTTCGTGTCCGATTCCGGCCAGCTGGACGGTGCAGCTTGCCACTAACTTGCATAGCTAAGTTAGGATGCTAAGGTAGTGGCATGCCTGAGGCGTTGAGCTACGAACTGCACAAGCTGGCCGCTCGGCTGGACAGCGCCGCGGACGGACTGCTGCGCAGCGAGGCAGGGGTGTCGTACTCCCGGTTCTTGGCGCTGTTCGCGGTAGGAGAGACCGGCGGCAGCCAGCGCGATCTGGCTCGATGGCTGGGCCTGACCGAGCCGTCGACGAGTCGGATGGTGGGCGTGCTAGCCGGAGATGGGTTGCTGATTGTCGCGCGGCTGGCCGGGGCGGGTAATCGACGGCAGCTCCAGCTCACCGATGAGGGAGCGCGGCTGGTCGAGCGGTATTCACACATGCTCGAGGATCTTTTTGCCGACCTGGTACGTCGCAGCGGCGTGCCGTTCGCGACCTATCAGCGGCACACCCGCCGCCTTCTCGCCCAGCTCGACAGCGATCAGCAGGAGGCAGCAATGCGGTCGGGAGCGGCGTGAGAATGAGTACTTCCGACGGGGTTAGCAACAGCTCCACGCTGTCCGGGGACGGCACCGTGATCGCGTTCCACTCGGTGGGGCGCGGCCCGGGGCTCGTGATCGTCGGCGGGGTCCTCTCGGACGGGTCGAACTATCTCCACCTTGCCGAGGCGTTGGCCGAAAAGTACACGGTTCACGTGATGGAACGCCGTGGCCGACCGGGAAGCGGACCTCAGTGCCCTGGGCACAGCATTCAGGACGAGTGCGCCGATCTGATGGCCATCGCGACCGCGACCGGCTCACGGGCAGCGTTCGGTCACAGCTTCGGCGGCCTGGTTGTGCTCGAAGCAGCCAGGAGCCAGCCGATTTTCGACGAGCTGTTCGTCTATGAGCCGGGCGTACCGCTGCGCGGGCAGCTCACAGCCGGCTGGCTCGACGGATATCAGCAGCGGCTGGAAACCGGCGACCGGCATGGCGCGTTCGCCTGGATGGTCAAGAACGCCGGATTCGCCCCTCGCCCGCTCGCAGTGATGCCGCTGTGGTACGTCCGTCTCGTGCTGCGCCTCGCGATCCGCGGATCCAGATGGGAACGGATGGATCACCTCTTGGAAGCCAACCTGGTCGAGCACCGCCTTCAAGCAGCACTCGACGTACCTAGTCTTGATCGGTTCGCCACGATCGCGGCTCACACCGTCCTGATAGGCGGGACCAAGAGCCCCGACGCGATCAGCGGCTCGCTCCTCGACGAGCTAGCCAGCATCATCAGAGGCTCCACCGTCGCGATCCTCCCCGGACTCGGCCACCTCGCCCCTGAAGTCGACCCAGGCCACATCGCCACGGCGCTGCTCACCCAAGCCAAAACGCTTCGCCGGGAACTCATCGGGCGGGACCGAAGGTCACCAAGGTCTGCCCGCCAACCACCAGGACCCGCCAGCGGCGACGATGCGTGAGAGGACCAGCCAACGAACCACACGCCCTGCACGTTGCGCAGCGAGCGCCTCAGTTCCTCGGGGCTCGTGCGGTGTAGAGGAATGCGCAGTTCGGAGAAGCAAAGCGGCTGTTGGATAAGGCGCGGCTGTTGGATAAGGCATTGCAAGACCAACGGTGCTCACTTGTCGCTCATCCGGACCGACAGCATCTGGGAGGGGCAGACCTCATCGAAGGTTTCGGCGGCGGGCTGGTGGCCGCCATTGACGTAAAACGCACTCGCCTGGCCGAGCCCTGGACCCTCAGCTCGATGGCAAACGAAGTCCACCTCTCTCGCGCTTCTAGCTCGTGCGCACCCTCGATGCCACCGTTGACGTGAGTCCGATGGGCTAGCTGCGGAAGATGCGAATCCGCACAGGAGCCGGTCGAGTCCGAAGGTCGAGCGCTGGTCGAGTCCGGGGGGGTGAGTGCTGGAGCGCTACGAACGAGGTGCTGGCCCCAAGGCGCTTCCCCGTTCTGCGGTCGCTCGACGACGCTCGCCACCTGTCGCTCAACGGCAGTCTTGATGCATCACAGTTATGATGTATCATGGTTGTGATGAATACGATGGAGCTCTACCTGCTGGGACGGCGGTTGATGCAGATCGCCGAGTCTGCGCTTCCGAGCGGGAAGTCAGCGACGGTCGCGCGGCTCGTGTTGATCGACGTCGCTTTCCATCCCGACAGCTCGATCAGCGAGATCACCGAGCGCACCGCTTTGCATCAGAGCCAGGTGTCCGGGGCAGTGCGGACGCTGCGAGAGCGGGGGGTGCTCGAAACCGAACCTGACCCAGCCGACCGTCGCAGGACGCTCGTCCGGACTACCCCGGCGCTGAAGGAGGTGCCGCGGCGACCACCGATGTCGATCACAGACGTCCTCGTTGAGCAACTCGGGGCCGAGCTGGCCGAAAGGCTGGGCGACGCGGTAGCCGCGTTGGACCTGCTCGCCGAGCTGTTCCTCCCGGAGGACGAGGAGGGATGAGCGTCACCGTTTCATCTCCGAGCCTTGACGACCATGTCGGCGCCCGTCAAGACACCGATGATTAGGAAGCAAAGGAGCAGGTAAGTGTTGTTCTTCTTTTTCCGTGGCCGTTACGGACCGTTGTTGCGAGCTGCGGCCGGTATCGCGGTCATCGTGTTCGGCCTCGTGAACTCGACTCCGTTCTTGGTCGTGATCGGCGGGCTGCTGCTCGCCTGGGGCACAGTGGCCGGGGTCGGCCAGCTCACCGACAGGCGCCGCAACTCCGGCGCCGTCGGCCAACGCGGTAACGGTTTCGGTCCGATGCGATGAGCGCGATCAGCGTGAACGGTCTGATCAGGCGTTTCGGGAACTTCGTGGCTGTCGACGAGATCAGCTTCGAGGTCCCCGCCGGGCAGCTCGTCGCCGTTCTCGGTCCGAACGGGGCGGGCAAGGCGACCACCTTGGAGATGCTGGAGGGGTTCCTGGCGCCTACCAGTGGCACGATCCGGGTCCTCGGCGCCGACCCGCGTCATGGCGACCGGGATTGGCGAGCGCGGATCGGCCTGGTGTTGCAATCGACCAGTCTCGACGCGGAACTGACCGTGCGCGCCACGCTCGCGCTCTATGCGCCCCTCTACCCCCGCGCCTACCGGGTAGAGGAGGTGCTGGAGTTGGCCGACCTGGCCGCTGACGCCGACACCAAGGTCGGGGCGCTCTCGGGCGGCCAGCGCCGCCGGGTTGACCTCGCGATCGGGATCATCGGCCGCCCGGAGGTGCTGTTCTTGGACGAGCCCACGACTGGGCTGGATCCCGAAGCCCGCCGCCGAACCTGGGCGGGCGGCCACGCCACGGCGTCCGGTGTCGCTGGCAATGCTGCGTTCGGGATCACCCTGGTCGCGTGGAGCGCCTACGGCGTCAGGTTGGTCGCCGCGCGCGAAGCGGGCATCGTCAAGCGCTGGCGAACCACGCCACTACCGCGATGGTGCTACTTCACCGGGCGGATCACCGCCACCGTCATCGTCGCCGTGCTCCCCGGTATCGTCACCGTCGCGGTAGCGGCCGGTTGCTACCACCTACACCTGGATTTCGGTGCCGTTATCAGGGTTCTTGTCGTCTTCTTGCTCGGCGCCGCGGCGTGGGCGGCCGCAGCGGCCGTACTCACCAGCGCTATGCCGACCGTTGAGGCCGCCACCCCGGTCCTTACCCTGATCTACTTCCCGGTCATCATCGTCTCAGGTGCGCTCGGCATCATCAGCGAGCCGCGCTGGCTCACCACCGTCGCCAGCTACCTACCAGCCAAGCCGCTCATCGACGCCGCCACCAGCGCACTCTCACACACCGGTGGTGGTATCAGCCTCCCGGGCCGCGACCTCGCCGTGCTCGCCGCCTGGGCGATCGTCGGGATCACCGCCGCGGTTCTCACCTTCCGCTGGGAGCCACACCGGCCTGGGCAACGCCGAACCGCGTCCCGCGAAGAACACCGCCACAGCATAAGAACATGGCAACCCGCTGCCACAGGACGTGGCTACAGACTGGATCAGAGCTTGGTCGTAGTCATCCGGTCGTTCACTTGGCTTCGCTGTGCCCTCGTGCCCTAGCCGTGGTAGATAATCGTGACAGCTGTCCGGGTGCCGCTCTTGTTGAGGTTCTTGCCTGTGATCGTTCCGGTGGCTCCCTTGAATATGCCGGTTCCCCCGGTCACCTTGCCATGAGTCACCGGGCTACTGGTGAACTTGAGCGTGCCGTAGAGGAAGCCACCGTTGGTGTCGAGGGTCACGCCACCCGATGCTGTCTTCGTCTTCGGGTTGAACTTAAAGTAGAGCTGGTCGAATCCGATGATCTTGCCCGCCTTGTTGAGATCGGTATCCTGCTGACCGCCCGTTGTCTTGGAGAAGTCGGCCGACTTCTTCGTCACGGAGATGAACTTCAGCGTGTGAGTGGTGCTGTGGGCGCTGGCAGCGGCAGGGAGCAGGAATGCCCCGGTGCCGAGAAGGGCAGCCGCGCTGACTACCGCGATGGACGTGCGAACCTTCATAGTTACCTCCAGTGCTTCAGACGCCCGAACCTCGGATGGCGGGGCGGGGCCCAAATATCACAAATAAGGGCGCGCGTCACGTGAGGACAGCCATTGGCCATACTGCCATCTCGGACTCCTGGAGGCGTATGAAACGGGGTAGGGCGGCTGACCAGATTAGATCATGGCTCGGACCTGGCCATCCCTTCGATAGCCTCCTGACTCCTTGACATGACTCACGGTCCAGGGTCCCGGGAGGGATCGCGTAAGGCCGGGTGGCCCGGCATCGCGTAAGCGACGCGCGAAGCGCGCCTTGACCGTGATCTTGCAAGGCTTCAGGGGCCCTGTCCGAACTGGTGTCGGACCAGAAGCGCGGCAGTGCTCGGAGGGGCCGCTGACGTGCGTCCGCTTTGTGCGCAAAGGCTCGCATCGCGCGCCTCCTTAGTTGCAGGTAAAGCCCGGTTCGGCTGCCTGCAGATGAAATGGCAGCTCTGGCCGTGAGAATAATTTTAAAGATCAGATCCAAGATTCTCACGCAGTCGCGCATGACAACGCACTTTGTCGATAGAATAACTTAAACGTCTCGCGAAGACAGTCTTGGTCTTTGCTGCCATCGGATCAACCGACCAATGTTGATCTTGAAAGCGCGGGCGGCGCGGAGATCAACCGCTGAATCGATTCCGACGGCTCGACGGCCAGCTCGGCCGCTAGCAGATCCCGGCAGCGATTGAACTGGCGCCGCGCCTCTGACCGGTTGCCTTCGGCGAGATGCGCCCTGATCAGCGTGGCGTGACCCGTCTCGCGCAGTGGTTCGAGCCGGACCGCGGCCAGCGCCGCCTGGATCGCCTCCGCATGGCGGCCGCGACGGCTGAGCTCGTCGGTCAGGACTTCGAGCGCGTGCAGGCGGAGCTGGCGTATGCCCTCCCTGTCATCCACGAGCCAGTCGTCGTACCAATCAGGAAGCAGGTCCAGCGACAGATCGAACCATGACACACCCGCCAGCTCGGCGATGACGCTGTTGGCCGCAGAGCCGGCGCCTGCGCGCCCGAGAGCCGTTAGCGTCCGGATGTCGACCTGAACCTCTGCACGCAGGCTCAAGCGCATTCCGGTCGCGGCCACGACTGAGGCGCCGCAGTGGTTCACTCGCCACAGCGCCGTTCGCAGGTCGGCCAGCGACCGCTCGGCTAAGTACTCGGGCCAGAGCAGCCCAGCCAGGTAAGCCCGGCTGAGCGGCCGCTCGCGCAGCGCCAGCAGCGCGATAAGTCGTTGCGCGCTCATCGGGAGAACGATCTCCTCGTTTTCCCTCAGCAGGGTGAATCCGCCAAGCAGCTTTAGCTGGAGCGGCCCACTAAAATCAGCGCCGTGCGCCACCGAACCCCCCAGTGTGCGAAGAGTGCCCTTTACGGTGGAGCCGCGAGATCCGGACGGATGATCGGCACCCGGCCGTACCTAGCGACTGCTCGAGGAGAGCGGCCCGAACTTCCCTATCTTGGAGTCTCCGCGCGGCGGGGCAGAGATTCAAGCCTCTGGCAACAGGTTCGGCTTGATGGCGTCTATCTACCGTCACCGATACGTCACGAAGCTGATGAGCCATTTTCCCGTTCGAGGCTTGCGAGCCAATTGCGCACAGCCTCGCACGCGTCTTCGGCCGAGGTCGTGCTGAGCACCTGACGTTCGGCCTGACCTGGGATGACCCTCACCAGGCGGACGCGGAGCCTCGGCTTAGCTCCTGGTTCGAGCCAGGCTCGGATCACGAGGGTTTCGTGCGGCGCGACGCCCATCTCACCAGTTTGGTTATCGGCCGTCACGGTGTCGTTACTGCGACGTGACCACGCTGCCGATCCAGAAGAGCCTGCACGACTTAATCCCCGAAGGTCAATAAAGCGGCATATGTAACCCTGCTCGATAAACAGACACCTTGCCGGACCCGCTGCTGCCATATCGGGGAGCCGGTCGGACCGGCGGTACACCGGGCCGTCCGAATCGACGGCGGATTCTTGCTGCACCGCAAGGGCTCGCATGAGGTATCCCATGATCACGATTTGTCTGGACTGGTCGTCGGGTGCTGCTCGACAGCCAGTTCAACGCCGCCGAGGTCGATCTGGTCACCGGGTGCCAGGGGGGTCTGACGGTCGATGAGCTCGCCGTTGACCCTGGTCCCGTTGGTGGAGCGCAGATCCTCGATGGTCGCGTTGTCGCCGCTCACCCGCAGCAGGGCGTGGTTGTGCGAGACTCCGAGGTCCTGGAGCTGGATCGTCGAGCCTTCCTCGCGCCCGATGGTCGACTCACCTGGCTGCAGGTCGAACGACTTCCCGTCGTCGGCGCTGTTGGTCACGCGGAGTCGCAGCGTCGGTTCTGCCGGGACGGCCGGCATGATCTGGGTCGCTGCCGTCGCGGCACGGGCTTCCGGCTCGGACACGGCTTTGGGTTCGGGCTCGGACACGGCTTTGGGTTCCGGCTCGGACGTGGCATCGGCTTCCCGCTCGGAGGTGGCCTCAGCTTCCGGCTCGGACACGGCTTTGGCTTCGGGCTCAGACGCGGCCTCAGCCTCCGGCTCAGACGCGGCCTCAGCCTCCGGCTCGGACACGGCTTTGGCTTCGGGCTCGGACGTAGCCTCGGCTTCTGGCTCAGACGGAGCCTTGGCTTCTGGCTCAGACGGAGCCTCAGCTTCTGGCTCAGACTGGGTCCCGACTTCGGGTTCGAACGTCGACTCCACGCCAACGCGGCGGAAGAGGGTGTAGGTGAACTGGTCTGCTGGTTGCACAACCGGGGAGACCCCGGCGGGCGTGGTGACGGTCACGTCCACCGTCCCGGACCCGGCCGGGCTGGTCACTGTGAGTTGGAGGCCGCCTTCCGGGACGGGAGTTGTGACGTTGACGGCGGTGGTGCCGAAGCTGACCTGGGTGGCACCCGTGAAGCCGCTGCCGGTTACCGTCACCGTCGCGCCGCCAGTTTCGAGTCCGCTGGTCGGGCTGAGGCTGGTCACGGCCGGCGGTACGACCCAGCTGGTCACCGTGTTCAGTATGTCCCAGGTCCCGAACGCCTGGTTGAGCCACGTCGCGAGCGCCTCCGTAAAGTCGTTGCCCGGGAGGTTCGGGGCCGGACGCGCAGGAAGAAACGTGGGATCGATGAAGACGTTGCCGGTGATGGCCACGGCCTGGGTAGCGAGCAACGTGTTCGACGCGTTAAGGGTGATGCTGTAGCTGGTTACCGGCTGGCCGTTGATCGAGTTCGCAAACGGCACAAGCTCATTCGCCACGATGTTCCCCGTGACCGAGGCCTCGCTGAGACCGTAGACCAGTACGGTCTCCCCCCCGGGGAAGCGGCTCCGGATCCGGTTGCCGTGCAGGAGGGCCGACCCCGCGTCGGACGCGAAGTCCACGAGGAACAGGCCCGCGCCTGAGTACGAATCGGTGATGATGGCGTCGATCTGGCAGTCGCTGAGGTCGAATCGCAGCGACACGCTCGTCCCCGGGTCGGCGACCGGGATGACCGGTACGGGGGGCGCGGTGGGCGCCCCCGTGAGGCCCAGTCTCGTGAACACATCTCCCAGGTCGGGCATCAGGTTGGAGAACCTGGCCGCCCCGGCCGCTTCGTCGGCCTGCGCCGCCGAGCGCGTAACCGACTCCGCCTCCGCCGAGCGCGTAGCCATGTCGGCCTCCACCGAGTGCGCGGACTCCGTGGCTGTCGTATCGGCGACATTTAGTCTCACCGGGCCGTGGCCGCCGCCAATGATCCGACCTGGCCCGGCGGGTTCGGTGGGTTCGGCGGCCGGAGCAGGCGCAGTGAGGGCCTGTCCCATGGCGGTCGCCATCACAAAGATCCGGTCGATTAGGGCGGCCGTCCCGGCCGACACGAAATCCAGGTACACCCCGGGGTTACCAGCGGCAATCTGCTGCAGGTCGTTGACTATTGACGTGTCGGTGAACGAGAGGAACCAGAAGCCGCCGTAGCAGTTCCGGACCGTGTTCTGGTCGACACGGAGCGAACCAAGTTGGGTCATGGCGAGCGCTGGCACCGTCACGCCCTGGAAGAGGCTCTGCTGGATCGCCGCGTCGTGCAGCAGCTGCGACGTGGCCGGCGCCGAGAAGGCGGACGCGGCCGGCAGCTGCAGGTACCCGAACGTCAGCTGGTACGGGGACTCGGTTTGGTTGCCCACCGCGAGGTCGTTGAACGGGACCGTCGTGGGCGGGTTCGCGGACTGGAAGGTGCAACCCGTGATCTCGAGGCCGGTGATGGTCCCGGTGGCGAAGATGCCGGCGCCGAAGCAGTTCGCCTGGCCCGGATCGGGGAGCTCGAAGGTGCAGTCCTCGACCGTGAGGCCGGCCGAATCGGCCACCGAGACGCCGAACGCGACCTGGAGGCTGGTGGAGAAGGATTCCATGAGGGACTGGTTCGTCTGCGGCAGGCTAGAGAACGAGCCGGCCGGGGGCGAGAACGCGGCGAGCGGCGCGGATAGCTCGACGCCCCGGATCGTGACCGAGGTCATGCCCTGGATGGCGATGAGCCCGGCGGCGAACGCGTCCCCTGGCTCGCTTGGGGCCTGCAAGACGACCCCCTCCCGGCAGCCTTGTAGGGTGATTCCGTCGAGTTCCGGGCCGAGGGCGAGTGGCGCCGGGAGCGTGTAGGTGCCCGGCTCCAGGCAGACGGTGATCGGTCCCTTGTTCGCGTAGGTGCCGAGCAGGGATTGCAGCGTGGTTCCGTCCTGGAAGTCCGACGGGCCGACGTCCACGGTGCAGCAGCCGTCGTCGATCAGGCCGGTCAGCGGGGGGAACGGCAGCCGGCAGTCCGTCGGGACCGTGTCGGTCCCGAGCCCGCTGAGGGTCCCCGCCGCGGTGAGCTCGACCAGCCCGAGCTTGGCGTAGTGATGGTTGATGCCGAGGGGCGGCTGAGCGACCGGGTTGGACGACGCGTCTACCGGCCACTCGACGAAACCCTGCTGGACGCTGGTCGCGGTGCGGGCGGGGATCAGCCAGTAGTCGCCGGTCTGGTACGTCCCGGCCGAGAACTGCACCTGGACCCCGCCCTCCAGCAGGATCGGTGCCGTCGTGGTGACCGTGATGCCCTGGTCGAGCCCGGTCCCTGACTGGTCCCAGCGTCGCAGCTTCGGGTTCAGCGACAAGGTGGCGGTAGGGGCCGTGGCAGCGGTGATCGTGACGTGCTGGCCGTCCGTCGGCGTGGTGGTGACCTGGTACAGCTGGCCGTAGCCGACGGTCAGCTCCGAGCTGTCGTCGGTCAGCTCCACCCAGTCCCCCGCCTGCAGGCCCAGGGTGAGGTCGTCGCTCAGGCCCGTGACCGAGAAAGTGGGTCCGGTGACGGTGGTGGGCGGCGCCGCGCCGCCGGTGGTCGGCGGCGCGGAGATCAGGGTGACCACCGAGCCGTTCTCCCTGGACCATTTGAAGGTGGCCGTGCCGGCCGGTCCTGGCTGGTGGATCTCCACCCGGTAGAGCTGGTTCTCCAGCCGCTGGTACCCGGTCTCGGGGGGCAGGCTGCAAGGCATGCTCGCGCCGGGGGGCGCTGACCCGGCGGCGAGCGTGCCGGTGCTGGCCGCGGCCGCCAGCCACGGCTCCCCCGCGCTCGCGCAGCTGGGCAGGGGCGTCCCGGAGCCGGGAGCCGCCCCGAGGGAAGCCAGCTTCAGCTGCCAGACCAGCTTGGTGCGCACGGAGGTGTCCGCGCCGCCCAGCGCGCTCTCCCGGATCGCCGGGTTGTCCAGCGCGGTGATGAGCCGTTCCCAGACGTCGAGGTAGGCCACGTAGATGCCGGGCTGGGCGGCGCCGAACGCGGTCAGCGTCGTCGCCCCTGGCATGTCGGGCTGGGCGAGCAGCGTCGCGTCCGGGGTGTCGTTCTCGACCAGCAGGCCGTCCACGTACATGCGGCCCGACGAGATCGTGACATCGGTGCCCGCCTCGTTCAGCCCGAGCGCGAAGCCGCCCACGGGGTTCCCGTTGGGCAGCGTTCCCATCGGGTATCCGGCCTGGCCGATGACGTCGGTCGCGGTGGTGGCGGCACGGTAGCTATCGATGGCGATCTGCTCGTTGCCGTCGGCGTCGATCTCCACGCGGCCCTGCTGCATGAGCACTCGCCGGTAGTGATTCTCCTCGGCGAACGTGAAACGGCTGAAATCACCTTTCACCGCAGTGCCACCCCCTCTCTTCGTTCACGTCGCATGGATGATCCCGGCCTCAAGCCTGATGCGCAGGTACTCGTTCAGCCGGTAGCTAAGGTTGCTCTCCCGCCGGGCTGAGAACAGCCCGTAGAACACCCCCATCTCGTCCTCCTCGTCGGCGCCGGAGCGGATCTGGTCCGGCGCGGCATCGGCGAGCTGGAGGTACCCGGGCTGGCCTGGGCTGCGGCTGGTGAAGGCCGGCAGCAGCCAGTCCTGCACCGAGGTCTGGATGGCGGTGAGCTGGGCGGTGGTGAGCCCGGGGCTGGCCGCAGCCACCTCGGTGTTGATCTCGAGGTCCGGCTGGCAGCGGAACCGCTGCGGCGTCTGGCTCCCGGGCAGCGGCACGAAGCTGTAACGCAGGCACCCCGCCTGGCGCTCGGTCGAGACGACCGAGCCCGTGACGATGCTGTTCTCCAGCAACGGGATGGTCCGGGCCGCCACCGTCCCGAGGATCGTGCTGCGGGCGATGGTGATGCTGCCGGCCGGCCCGCCCGGTCCGGCCGACAGCGCCGGGGCCGTATCCGAACCCGCGTCGAGCGCGCTGTCACAGATCGTCACGTCGAGGTCAGGGTTGACCTCGACCGCGCCGCACAGGCTGTGGTCGATGACCAGGGTCCCGCTGACCGCGGCCGAGGACCAGGTGGCACCGCCGCGTACCGTGCAGTGCTCCAGCCGGACGGTGAGCGGGCTGCTGCCGAGGATGATGAGCGACCCGCCGATCCCCAGCCCCCGCAGCGTCACGCTGGCGTCCGCCGTGGCGTTGATGGTGAGATCACCGGTCACTACCGGGCGCTGCAGCGGGCCGGCTCGCACCACGAGCAGGCCGTCATCCGGGGACAGCTCGAGGTCGCCCGGGTAGATCCCGCTGTCGGTGATCTCGATCAGCTGACCGGTGGCGGTCGGCAGCTCCGCGGCCGTGACCTCCGTGGCCGTAAGCTGCGCTTCGGCGGCGGGAACCGGCTGGTCGTAGGCCCCGCCTCCGTAGTCGCCGCTGAAGGCGTAGGTGTAGTTCACGGTGACTGGGTCCGTGGCCGCGGGCGCCGTGGCGGTGGCGAAGACCAGGCGGCCGAGCACCGGGTCGACGGCCACGGACCCGGCCGCGGTCGGCGGCGCCCAGCTGGACAGGTCACACCAGAGGATGGTCGTTTCCGCCGTCCCGTTCACCGCTATCCCGACCGGCGGCTGCGTCGGCCCCGGCGCCGGCGGTGGCGGTGGGAGCGCCGGCAGTGGCGGCGGCGGTGGCTGCGGGGCCGGCGCCGCGTAGGGCTGCTCGTTGGTATAGAGCGGGTAGCGCTGGAGGAAGAAGGGCAGGTTCACGCGGCCGGTGAGGGCGAAGCTGCTATCGGTCACCGCCGGCAGGTTCACCAGGGGCACGTCGCCGCCGAAGGGGTCGAAGGTGTACCGGTTCGGTCCCACGGCGAACGCCTGATGGCCGAAGTTGGCGTACGGCGCCAGCCGCCAGACGAACAGCCCGATGTTGGGGATGTTGTACCGGCCGCGCCCGCTGTCGATCCGGCGGACGTCCACGCTGCGCGGCGGCAGGTCGAAGGCGCTCCCGGCGTCGAATGCCGTAATCGGCGAGTGCACGTCCACGATGGTGTTGTCCAGCCGCAGGTGGTTGCGGACATACTGGGTGGTCGACAGGCGGGTGAAGTACTCCACCGCCATCCCCGGCCAGCCGGTGGCGTCGGAGCAGAGCTGCTCCAGCATGGCCAGCGTTCCCTTGCGCCTGCGGTAGCCGATGGTGTCCGCCACCTCGGCCCGGGTGGCGGACGGCTGGCCGGGACCGAGCGGCCGCAGCGGGGTGAACCCGATCAGGTCGCCGATGTACGGGACCACCCACAGGGCGCACGTCTCGATGAACTGGTCGTCGTAGAGCTGGTCGAGGCTGGCGCTGACGACCTGCGCCTGCTCGGCGATGACCCCGACCAGGGCCTGCAGCGCCCCGCCGCCCTGGGTCTGGTCCCGCAGCCGGACGAACGCCGGGAGCAGGGCGTAGAGCGCTTCCGCGTCGGTGGAAGTACTCATGAGGCCAGCACCACGTTGGGCAGCGGGCCTGGCTGGAGGGTAAGCAGCTCCGCTCCGACCAGTCCCTGGACGCCCAGCGTCGGGGCCAAGGCGGGGAGGGGATCAAGCGGACCGGCCCCGACCGCTCCGGAGAAGCTGAAGCTGTCCAGGGTCATGGCCACGACGCCGGGCACGTTCTGCACGGTGCCGATCACCTCGCTGGAAAAGACGGGCTGCCCGAAGGCGCGACTGGCGAAAGAGAAGGTCGTGGCCAGGGCGGTCTTGACCGCGGCCAGCACATCGGTGGAAATGAGCGTCGGGTCCGGGGTGATGGTGGCGGCAACGGTGAAGGTCACCGGTACGTAGCCGCACAGCGTCACCGGGAGGGTGCCGTCGCTGGCGCCGACCATCGCGGCCAGCAGGTTGGTGTACTGGGCCGTGCCGGTCGCGACGGCTGCCCCGCCCGGACCGGCCACGGTCACGCACGCGACGTACCGGGAGCCGTCCCAGATCCAGTTCACCGCTGCCTTGGCGATCCCGGCGGTGGCCGCGGCGAAGTCGCCCACGTCTTCCAGGGAGACGATGCGGTCGATGGTCATGACGCTGCTCGGGGCGTTGGGCCGTGCCTGGTCGATCGTCTCGGGATCCGCCGCGCCGCTGGCCACCAGGGGGTTGGTGACGGCCTTCAGCCCGAGCGGGCGGCTGAGCAGGGTGGAGATCTGGCCGGCCCGCGCCAGCCCGGCGCTGCCGGTACCGTACCGGTAGGTGGCTTGCATGTTGTTCGTGCCCGACCCGGGAAGGGCGCCGGTGAAACCGTCGCCGAACTGCACGTACGTGTTGCCGTCGGCTCCGGCGAGCACCGTGTAGACCTGGTCGGCGGGCCCGGAGCCGTAGAGCCAGTCGACCTCGGTCCAGGCCACGCCGTTGACCCGGACCACCAGGGTCGACGCCGACCCTGAGGGGGTGGTTGCGCTGACGTAGGTGAGCGGCGACTGCTTGAGCGGGAACCTCTGGAAGGTCTGCGACGCATTGCCACTGCCCAGGATCTCGGTGGTCGTCACCCCGTGGGTGGCGGGCGCGACGTTAGCGTCGATGGTGACGGTCGAGCGCACGTAGGTCCCGGTCAGCTCGGGGTTGAAGGTCACCCTCGTGTAGCCGTCCACCAGGCTGAGCCCGGCGATGGCAACCACCTCGCTGTCCGTCTCGCCCTGCTTGTCGTTCCGTACCCCGGTCAGCGCCACGAGCTGGCCGACGGCCAGCGACAGGTAGGCGCCGTCGAGCGTCAGCGGCCCGGCGGCGACCGGGTCACAGAGCATCACGTCCGCGACGGGCAGCTGGGCGCTCTGCACCAGCACCCGGGTGGTGCGCAGCCCGAAATCGCAGGCGTTGGGCGTCGCGGCCAGCGTGATGCTGGTCACCTTGGCCGACATCAGGTAGCCGGTGCGGGTCAGCACCTGGACGGTGGCCACGGTAGTCGGAAAGACGGAGTCGCCGTCCTGCAGGACCACCTGGTCACCGACGACCACCGGGTAGACGTTGTCGAGATCTACCGCCCCGTTCGCGACGTAGCTGGGAATGTCGGCCAGCGTGTAGTCGCAATCCCAGTTGGTGTAGCCGGCCCAGCCGGTGGCGTTTCCTGCCTGCAGGGTCAACGGGATCGTGTACCAGTACACGGCGTTGTGGCCGAAGAGCGCCGCGTCGATCCCCATCGCGTAGACGCTGATCGGCGCCGCGCTGACCGGTGGCTGCGAGCCCTGCAGGGCGTTGATCCCGTCCTCCAGGGCGGCTATCGACCAGCCCTGCGCCGTGCCGAACGCGGTGAGCTGACTCTGATCCGGCCACACGAAGCCCTTCACGCTGTTCCACAGGAACGTGTCGTTGAGCGACGCGCCTGCCGCCGCTGCTCCCTGGGCCGTGGGCGGTGATGCGGCGCTCTGCAGGGGGGCGTTCAGTCCGAAATCGATCATGGTGGTCTTGGTCGCGGTGTCCGGCTCGACCGATGCCACCTGCTGGAGCTGCGGGAGCTGCGGGCAGTCCGCGGTACCGGCGGCGACGACCAGCAGGGAATCGCCGACCTTGACCGCGGTCGCCAGGCTGGCGAGGCGAACGTAGCCGTCGGCGTCGGCTCCGGCGTCGGCCATGACAGGCGCAGAGGGCAGCGTCAGGCGCGGGGCGATGGCGTTCCACTCGGCCCGGGCGCAGATCGGCGCGATGGTCTCGAAGGTGGCCGGCTGCGCTCCGGGGTCGGGGACGGTCTGCGCCTGGGTGCCGGTGCCGAGCGCGATCGAGGTCGGCGACCCGCTTGGCGGATTGCTCGGCCCCGGCGGCGTGAGCAGAGGCGTGTCCATCGTGAACGACAGCGCCGTGCTGGCCGCCAGGCCCGGGCGCAGCTTGTAGCCGATGAGCTTAGCCAGCTCGCCCACCGAGACCAGCTCGGTCGCGGTGCGCAGGTAGCTCTCGTTGGCGATCCGCTCGGCGTAGAAGGTCAGGATGTCGCAGACAACGGCCCAGGAGTCCAGCAGGGCGATGGTGAAGTCGTCGTCGCTGCGGGTCTGCAGCCCGGCCAGGGCGGGCGTGGTCGACAGCGCGTCCAGCATGCTCGCCTTGAACTGCGCCCACGTGCCCGACCGGTAGGCGATCGCGCTGAGACCGGCCCGGTTGTCGATCGTGGCGGGCGTTTGCGCCGCAGGACCGGCGCAGCACCCGCAGGACGTCTGCTCGGTCAAAGCCCCCCCTGTACCGTGAGGTCGAACCGGCCACGTTCGGGATAATTCGGGTCGTTGTCGAGGACGAAGAACTCAAGCCGCTGCGGGATCAGAACGCCGGCCGTCAGCCCCGCGCTACTCGGCTGGTCCTGCCGCTCGAACGTCAGGATCTGCACCGACGCCACGCCGTCGACCCGCTGCGCGGCAGCGATCAGGGGGCTCAGGTAGAACGGCTGGCCGAGCTCCAGGCGCGCCGGGCTGAACAGGCCCGGCGTCCCATCGGGCTGAACCTGGCTGCTGAACACCGTCAGCAAGGCCTGCTCGACGTCGATGGCGACGTAGTCCGGCTGTACGCACACCGACATCTGGATCAGCAGCGGCACCTGTATCCCGTCCTCGATCTGGAGGTCGACGCCCGCCATCCGGTAGCCGTCGAGGTAGGCCTGCAGGCCGTCGATGAAGCTGACCCCCAGCGGCGCCTGCTGGTCCCGTTCGATGGTGATGAAGACCGTGTGCCAGCTCCCCGTCCAGCGCAGCGTGGCGGCGGCCTGCTGCACGCCCGCGTACTGCATGGCCAGGGCCTGGTAGTCGGCGGCGGTGACCGCCCGCTGCTGGGTGCGGAAGGCGGCCGGCGCACTCTGCCGGACATGATCGACGGTCTCGGGGTCCACACCGCCCCAGGCGGGCAGCGGGTTGCTGACACCGGTCACGCCGGCGGCCCCGGACGGCACGCCGCTGGGCAGGTCGATGAGGGTGATAGCGTTCGCGGCGACGTTGCCCGCGGTGCCGTTCCCGGTCCGGTACACAGCGCTGAAGGTGGTGCCCGATTCAGCCTGCATCCCGTTGATCCCGTCACCGAACAGCAGGTAGGCGGTACCGTCGGTTTCGATCTCCGGAACGAATACTGGTGTCGTCGGGCCGATGCCGGCGTCGAGCAGGTCTTCGGTCACCAACCACGTGGTGGCGTTCCCGCCGGCGTCGTCCACGCTGGTGAGAGTGACGACAGGCACCGGCATGCCCTGCGGGCCGACCGCGGCGACGGCGGGCTGGGTCGCGTCAGGCACGAGGGCGGCGAAGGTGAGGGGGGCGCTGGCCAGGCTCGGCCGGAACGGGCCCTGGCCCGCGGGCGGCACGGTGCCGACGGTCTCCGGTCCGGTGCTGGTCGGGTCGCTCGACCCGCCGACGTTGCGGCCCTGGTCGGCCAGCACGATATTGCCCCACGCGGCGGCCACGCTCACGCACAGCGGAAAGGTCAGGGCGTCCGCGGCGGCCCAGTCGATCTCGGTGATGGCCTGTGCATTCATCGGATCCGTCGCCACCGCGACGCTGGTAAGCCGAACTGCCTGACGGTAGGCGGGGTTGGCGTCGGCTGAGTCTCCGGTGACCGGGCCCGCCGTCTCGGCCAGGATCAGCACCATGCCCGTGGCCAGCGCGTCGAACGCGCCGAACAAGGTGGCGTGAGTGGCCCCGGGCACGAGGCAGGACTGCGGATCACTCCAGGCGTAGAGCAGCATGTTGGCGAGCGAAGCCGACAGCGGGTCGGATTTCGCCGTGGTCTCGAAGAACACCGCTCCCGCGTTGATCGCCTGCTGGTACGCGAGGCTCTCGTTCGCGAGGAACGGCGCGTTCGCCCCGGGGAACAGCGTGGCGCAGCGGGTACCGGCGGGCAACACGATCCCGTCGGCCGCGTCGCCGAGCTGGATCTGGAGCCAGGCCCGGGCGTTGGCGCCCTCGCCGATCTGGTAATCGACCAGCCGGGCGTGCCGCCGGGCCGACGTGCGCAGCCGGGCCGTGCCGAGGTAGGCCTCGGTGGCGATCACGTCCTGGCGGTAGCTGAGCTGGTCTCCGACGTAGGCCAGCATCTCGACGATGGCGACCCCGAGGTCGGCTGGGTTGCGCTCCTGCCACAGCGGCGCCAGCAGCGAAAGCCGGTCGAGCATCACCTGAACGAAGCCGGGGTAGTCCTTGGCCAGGTAGTTGATGGGCGGCGGGGTCACGATGTCCGGTGGGCACGCCACGGTCGCGGCGCAGTCGAAGTCGCTGGCGCAGTCGATGTGGAAGATGAAGTTCGCCGAGGCCGACGCCGGATCAAAGCCAGGCGGGGTCGCCGGTTTCGCCGGGGGCGTCGGAGTGGTCAGCAGCGTCAGCGTGTAGACGGAGAAGTCCCCGATGGGCGAGACCACGACGTTCATCTGGTTATACGTGCCTGGCCGGGGCTCGGCGGACACGACCTGGATGCCGGTGATGCGCTCCCCGCCGGTGATCTGGAAGTCGGCCGCAGTGAGCGCGTCGGACGGGTCCGCGGGCACCGGGTTCTGCTCGTCCGGCGAGCCGGGCAGGTTCAAGATGAAGTGGACCACCAGGGTGGCCCCGTCGGCGGGGTCGATCTCGACGAAGTCCACGCCGTTGACGGTGTTGGCCTCCAGCAGCGCGGTACGCCGGTCGTCGCTGGTCATGACAGTTGCGCGAAGGTCGCGGTGGTGGACTCGCCGGTGCTGCGCACGGTGTACTCGACGCTGATGGTGAGCGAGCCGTCGTCCTGGTCGATGGAGACGCCGGCCACCTCGATGAGGTCGCCGAGTCCGGATTGCAGGGCGCCCTGGACGAGCATCTGCAGCGCCGCGGCGAGCTGGTCGCTGTTCGGGGCGAAGGCGAGCTGCAGCACGCCGCTGCCGAAGGTGGGGCGCATGACGCGCTCGCCCTGCGCGGTGAGCAAGACCTGTTCGATCAGGTCACGCAGGTGCTGATCCGCCGGGGTCTGCGCGGTGCGGCCGCGCCCGTCGAAGTGCAAGGGCGCGGCGATCGGCGCTTGCTGGGTCGGGTAGGTCATGACGCGACCACCCGGAGCTGGGTGGACGCCACGATCGCCGGCCCGTTCGGGACGCCGTTGGCCGCGATGCAGAGCCCGGTGCTGACGGCGGTGACGGCGGGCTGGCCGGTCACCAGCGTCTCGACGGTGGGCACCATCCACTGCACCTGCACGCAGGGCTGCGGCTCCGAGCCCACCATGAAGGCGCAGCCGGCCACGATGAACTGGTCCGTGGCCAAGGCCACCGGCATCCCGCTCACCAGCACCTGGGTGTTGGCGCTGATCGTGGTCACCTGGCCGCCATGGGGGCACATCGCGACGGCACCGACGTGGAAGAGGGGACCGCTCATGTGACGACCAGCGCGGCGACGTTAATGGCTACGGTAGGTCCGACCAGCGTGATCGTGGCACCCTGGCCGTTGGAGATGTAAATGCCGGTGTCGTTGACGATAATGGCGGCGCCGGTGGTGCTCTTCAGGACGATGCCGCCCGCCGGGCTCGGGTCGTCGTTGACCACGATGCCGTTCTGCAGCGTGGTCTGGAAGGTCAGCGACGCCAGCCCCGGCGGCGACAGGTCGACGAGATCGGGCACCTCGGCCGCGCTCCCCCAGAAGCACCCGGTCCAGATCGGGTAGTCGGGGTCGCCCTGCTCGAACTCGATCCACACGCCCGCCCCGATGGCGGGCACCACTAGCATTCCCGCTTGCAGGCCCGCGCCCGGCACGCAGGGCATGCACCATGACGTGGGCAGCAGCGAGGAGACGTCAGGCACCATCGCCATAATGCGGCCTATCTGCATCGGGTCGACGTTGTCGAGAACCGTCCCGCGGTACTTGCCGTAGTACTTCTGGCCCAGCCGGCCGGCCGTGTTGGAGCCGCTGTCCTGGGTCGCCAGTCCGTTGCTCATGAGGTCCTCCCGCCGCTCACGCCTATACCGCCGCTCACGCCTACACCGCCACCGAGGGCAAGGTCGAGACCAGCCCGTTGCGGGACAGGGTGAACTGCTCCTTGTACTCGCCGCGCTTCAGCTCGTGGGTAACGCCGGTCACGTACCAGAGGCCGTCGAAGGCCATCCCGGCCCCGCGCAGCCCGACCAGGCTCCTGGCGCCGAGCACCTGGCCGTAGCGCAGCACGTCAAGCGAGCCGGTCGCCGTGACCGCGTCCGCCGCCTGCGCGTCCTTGGCCAGGCCGATCAGCAGCGCCCGCACCGGCGGCAGCTTGGCGACGCCGCTGATGATCGGGAAGTGCTTCGGGATCGGCGGCACGGCGCCCAGCGGCGGGGTCAGCGGGTTGATGTCCGGGACCGGGATGGGGATGGGCGCCTTGGTGATGGGCTCCTGGATGATCAGGATCGGCAGCGACTTGTCCTCGTTGTTGAACGAGAACGACAGCGAATCGACGTTGCTCGAGGCGTCCGCGTCGATCGCCAGGGCGGGCTGGACCGCGCCCCACTTGATCTGCGGACCCCAGTACGCCACGCTCGAGCCGACGGCCGGCCCGGGGACGAGGTAGAAGACATAGCCCACCATGTCGGCCAGCCGACGGACGTGCTCCAGGTCGGTGCCCTGCTGGCGGAGGATCTGCATGGTCGGGATCGAGACGTCGATCGCCACGCTGGGGATCACCATCGGCACCACGCCGAACAGGGCGTACTTGGCCAGGCACGCAAGCACCTGCGCCTCGGCGGGCATCGCGGGGAAGGGCAGCCCGGAGAAGTCTACGTAGTCCATCACCCGGGACAGGTCCTCGCCCTTGATGGTGAGCGTGGTGGATCCTTCCTTAGCGTCAGGCGAGACGCTGTGGTCGGTCATCACCCCGTCCATCAGGACGCTGGTCTGGCCGCTGACCGTCACCGCGATCACCACCCGCACTAGCGGGATGGAAGCCCCGGCGCCTACCAGGAACAGGGTCTGCAGCGGCGACTGCACGCTGATCTTGAACACCAGCTCGAAGCCGCTGGTGCCGGTGGCCTGGCTCATGACCTTCACCGACTCCACGGCATCAAGGACGTCCGAGGAAACCGGCACCGGCACGGCCGGGCCGATCATCAAGGTGAGGTTCACGCCCCTGAACATTGCCGTCACGCCCCTGGCACGCCGGCCGGCAGCGTAATGACGATGAAGGCGCCGGGCACCGCCGTGACGTCGTCCGGCTCGAGCGCCAGGTTGGCGTCGCAGATCTGCCAGTACGAGAGCGGGTTACCGAAGGTCGACGCGGCGATGACGTCTATCCGGTCTCCCTGCTTGACCCGGTAGCGCTGCAGCAGGGCGAAGTCTTCTGGCGGCGGGATGAAGCGGCGGGACACGTAGCTGATCTGGGTGCCGGCGGGCGTGGTCTGGGTGAGCAGCGGCAGCCCGTAGTAGCGGCTCTCCGGGCCGTAGCTCTGCTGGTTGATGGCGCCCGCGTTGAAGAGCTGCTGCAAAAGGGCGGCGGTGTCCATTAGCCGAGCACCGCGCTGATGCCGAACGCGGAAAGCGAGCCCGCCGGGGCACTCGCCGCCAGCTGCTCCTTGCGCTGCTGGTAGGTCAGGTAAATGCTGCCGGCCACCGATGAGTAGCCGATGTCGTCGATCGTCAGCACCCGCATCCCCAGGCTGACCTTGGCCTGGATCGGGTTCAGGCTGGAGTCGAACATCTCCTCGGTGATGCTGAACTCGGTGATCTTGACCGGGATGATGCGCTCCTTGCTCCATACGAACAGCGTCAGCGGAGCATCCATCGGCACGATCTCCAGCGTCCCGGCCTGGGCGAGGGAGTTGGCCTGCTGGAGCTGCGTGCTGGTGGGATAGATCACCGTCTCCAGGGCGGCGAGCTGCGGCTGGATGCCGGATGCGGTCGCCAGCGGGTCGCCCGTGTCGAGCTGGTCGGCGGCGTCGAAGGAGGCGTCGAGCTTGATGGTCTCGATGGCCGGTCCCTTGAGGCGCATCTGGTCCACGTGCGGGCCGCTCTCCGGTCCGACGCCCTGCACCTGCAGCGACCGGGTCAGCGTCTCGGGGTTGTACTGCAGCGGGATCAGCCGCTGCACGGCACCCGTGTCATAGTCGACCAGAACGATCCCGGCCTTCAGCAGCGGCATCAGCTTCTCCCCTCCGGCGTGCCCGTTCCCGGCGTGCCCGTTCCCGGCGTGCCCGTTCCCGGCGTGCCCGTTCCCGGCGTGCCCGTTCCCGGCGTGCCCGTTCCCGACGTGCCCGTTTCCGGCGTAGCTGCCGCCTGCACGGCCTGGCCGACCTGCCGGGCCACGCCCCGGCCCACCGCGGCGGGCGGGGCGGCGGCGGTAACGGCGAACGAACCTGCCTCCAGCCGGCCGGCGCTGGCACCCGCCGTCGGGCTCCAGCCCTGGAGTACGACGGCCAGCTCGGCTTGCACCGCCTCGGCGATCGAATGCCGGTGCCGGACGTCGAAGCCGTACAGGACTAGTTCGTCGATGGCCACCTCGATGCGGCGCGGCCGGGCGGTCACGCCCAGCCTCCGATCTCAGCGTCGCTCAGCGGGCGTTCTAGCTTGGCGTACTCGGCCACCGCGGCCCGCAGGACCTGGGGCATGCCCACCGGCAGGCCGGCCTGCGCCGCGGCGAACGCAGCGTGCAGCGCGATCGTCCTGATGTTGCCCCCGGCCACGGAAAGCTGAGCCAGCCGCGCCACGTCGAGGCCTTCGGTCGGGGTGGCGGGCGGGAACGCCCGCTGCCAGATCCGGGCGCGCTCGGCGGGGCCGGGGAACGGGAACGTGACCACGAAGCGCAGCCGCCGCAGGAAGGCCGGGTCAAGCGCACTGCGCATATTGGTGGTGAGCACCGCCAGGCCCCGGTAGGACTCCATGGCCTGGAGGAGGTAGCTGATCTCGACGTTGGCGTAACGGTCGTGGCTGTCGCGCACCTCGCTGCGCCGGCCGAACAGGGCATCGGCCTCGTCGAACAGCAGCACCGCGCCGCTGTCGCCCGCGGCCTCGAAGATGCGGCGGAGGTTCTTCTCGGTCTCCCCGATGTACTTGCTGACGACCTGGCTGAGATCGATCCGGTACAGGTCCAGGGCCAGGGCACCGGCCAGCACCTCGGCGGCCAGCGTCTTGCCCGTACCGGACGGCCCGGCGAACAGGGCGCTAATCCCCAGGCCCCGCCGCGACGGGCCGGACATCTGCCACTCCTCGTAGACGCGGCCACGGTGCCTGACGTGGGCGAGGATGTCGCCGAGCAGTTCCCGCTGGGCGGCGGGCAGCACCAGGTCATCGAAGGTCGCGGTGGACTCAAGTCGCTGCGCCAGGGTGTCCAGGCCGCCGCGGGCGCTGCGTCGGCAGGCGTCCCACACCCGAAGGCCCGCATCCCCGGCGGGACTGGGGCCGGCCAGGCTGGCCTCCAGGTCGCCCAGCGCCCGGCCGGCCGCCGCCTCGATGGCCTCCGCGTCGAGGTCGAACTGGGCGACCACCCGGTCCAGGGCCCCGTTGAGCGACCGGAAGCCGTCGTTGCCGCCGAGGGCGGCCCGCCACAGGTCCCGCTGCTCGGCCGGCGTGGGCTTGGCAGCATCGACGGTCAGGCACGGCCGGGTCCCGGCACGGGCGCCGTCCGCGACCGCCACCGCGGCCGGCGTCGCGAGGCGGTCCACGAACCGCTCAAGGACCCCGCGCGAGGCTGGCTCGTCGACGTCGTAGCACTCGACCAGGAGGGCCGCGTGGCCGAGCAGCGCCCCGCGCTCCCACAGCCGCATCAGCTCGTCGCGCTCGGCGGCGCTGGCCGGCAGGTCCGCCGCGTCCAGCACGAACGGCTCCCAGCCCAGGCGGGCGCAGGCCGCCGCGAAGATCGCTCGCTTGGGTTGCCTGGCCGGTCCGCGGAGCGCCACCGGCACGCCTGGCCCCGGACGCAGCCAGGCCGCGGTCAGCGTCTCGACCGCTGCCGCGGCGCTGGCGGGCGCCGGTCCGGCCTCCTCAAGCGGCCTCACCACCGCCGCGAGACGCTGGTCCAGGTCGCCGGCACCGGTCAGCATGTGCAGCAGCCATTCGTCGATGTGCAGCGGCGCAGCGGTGAGCAGGCCCGGGCCTGGCTCGATCAGCCGCCAGCGGCGCAGCGGCGCCCAAGGGGACAAGGCGCTCCAGTGGGCATCGGGGAAGGCCGCGAGCGCGAGCCCGAAGGTCGGGTACGCGCGGGCCGGGTCTCCCTGTGCGGCGCCGAGCACCTCCCCGAAGCGTCCGTCGAGTTCAGGCGCCGCGCAGAGCACGATGATCCGGCGCTCGAAGCCGGACAGGCTCAGCTGGGCGCAGACCGCGTCCAAGACGCTCGGCAGGCCCGCCGCGGGCGGCGCCGGTGGCTGGGCTGCGGGCGCTGGGGATTCTTGGGGTTCTGGGGATCCGGCCGAAGTGGCCGGGGCATCACGGCCGCTCCGGGCGAGCAGCGCGGAGCGCACCGCCTCGACCTCGGCCATCAGGGACCGCTGGTTGGCCGCGAGCCAGGCTTCGGGCGCGGCCAGCTCCCCCGGCGCGTTCACAGCGTCACCACCGGTTGGGCGTAGAGCTTGGTCACCGGATCGGTCCGCAGCAGGCTCTCGGCGCCGTCGACCCGCACCCGGACCAGGTAGGCCCCCGCGCGGGTGCCAAAGGTCGAGAAGGTCACGCTGTTGGCGCTGATCTGCGACGCGTCGGCGTCGAAGGTAAACGACAGCGGGACGGCGCCGGCCGGCGGTGCCAGCTCGTTCAGCAGCAGCTGCACCTGCTGGGTGCTCTCCAGCGCGGGGTCGAGCTGCACCGTGACCGGGGTCACCGGCGGTGTCTGCGTCGTGTCCACCGATCCCACCGTGATCAGGTCATCGTTCGGCGGCGTCGGCCCCTGCCTGATGACCGGCTGCAAATAGAACAGCGACACGTTGGACTCGACGACATTCTTGGCGGGCAGGGCGCCGACCACCACCTGCTGCACGACCCGCAAGGTGTTGAGGCCGGCCGGAAGCTCCGGAACCACCGCCGTGACCTTGTTTCCGCCGGGCCCGAGGGGCTGAGGGTTCTGCGGCGCCGTGGCGTTGTTGTCGAAAACTACCGCCACGCCCTGGCCGGTCAGGTTGGCCCCGGTGAGCGTGAGGCTGAGCGTGCTCGCCCACGGCAGGTACAGCGGCGTCACGGCGCTGATGCTCGGCTCGAGCAGCGGCAGGACCGACAGGTTCCGGCTGAGCACCGGCAGCGCGGCCTGGATCGTAGCGGTGCTCTCGATCAGCACCACGGTCGCCGCGTAGCCGGCCGACGGGCGGAACTTGCCGCCGAAGGCGGTCCAGAGCTTAGAAAGGTCCTCGGTGGTGAGGGGCTCGGGCGTCACCTTGATCATCTCGACCTGATCGGCGAGGCCCGCGGTGGCCAGCGCCGTGTCGAGCGGGCTGAGCGGGGGCGGCGGGGTGAAGATGGTCGAGATCTGCTGGCGGTACAGGAGCGGCGTCTCGTGCAGAGCCTGCATGCCCAGCCCGAGCAGGACCTGCGGCACGTACTCACTGTCGCCGTAGGCGATGAGCAGGTAGTGCAGATCCAGGGCCAGCGGCGGCCGGTCTACGTCGGCGCCCGCCCCGTTGCGCGAGGGCAGCCCCACCTCGCGCCACCCCTGGTTGTAGGTGACGTGGTAGAGGAACAGGGCCAGCTGCGCCGCTTCGTCGGCGCCGGTCTCGAGCTGGTCAGGCGCCTTCGACGTCAGGTAAGGGGGCGACCCGAGGATCGTGCTCGCGCCCGCGCTCTGGATGGCCTGGTCGATGACCGAGCTGAGCACGCGGGTGGTCGCGGCGATGGCCAGGGCGGTGCTCACCTGCGCCTCCCGTCCCGGGCCGCCAGGTGCTCCGCCAGGGACGGTCCGGCCGCGGGCCGGGGGCGCGGAGCCGGCGCGGGCGGTGCCGCGGCCTGCACGGCACGCACGTCCACGCGCCCGATCCGCACCACGATCACCGGCTCGGTACTGCCGGCCTCGTCGGCCTCGCCCCCATTTACCCCTTTGCCCCCATCTACCCCCTTGCCCCCCTTGACCTCCTCGCCCCCCTTGGCCCCTTGGACCCGCTCCCCTGCCCGGCCAGGCGGCTGAGCCTGCTGACGGGATCGGCTGGCCTGGACCAAGTGCTCCTGCCATGGCGCTCGGCGGCTGCCAGGAAGTGTGGCCTCGGCAGTTATACCCGGCCCGGCCGCGTCCGGGGTCAGTGTCGCGGCGTCGGCGGGTACCTGCACGCCGGTGGCGGCTGACTCTCTCGCGGGTTCGCTGAGGTCTGGCGTCGCCCAGCTGTGCTGGGCCGGCTGTACCAGACCGGGCTCCTCGGCAATATCAGCCGCGAAGAAGCCGCGGGGCGGACGGTCCACCGCGGGGAATGCTTCGGTGTCGGCTCTCGCCGGGGGCGGGGCGGTACGGCGGCTTCGTTCGGCAGATTGGGCCGGCTCGCGCGCGGATTCGATGACGCCTGGCGCCCAGCCGTCCTGGGCCTGCGGGGATGCGGACGTGACGGTTTCGCGGGCTCGCTGGGGCGGTGCCTGCGCCTCGCGGACTTCCGTGATCTCGCGCAACTCGGCCTGCGGGCCTTCGGGCTCGAAGCGGGACGGGGTCGCGGGCCGGAGCACCGGCGCGACGCCGAGCGTGCGCGCGGCGAGGTCCGCCAGGTAGCCGGGCCTCAAGACGCGAGCTCCAGGTAGAAGCGCCGCCGGGCGGGACTGAGGGCCAGGATTTCCTGCTCGCTCCAGCCGTAGCGGCGAGCCAGCACGTCCACGTAGCGCAGCAGCTGCCCGGCGAGGAGCTCGATCTCCCGCCAGGCGAAGGCGGCGACATCGATCTGCACGTTCCAGCCGTGCCCGCAATCAGGGCAGGTCAGTGCGACGGCGCCCGCTGAGATCCCGGTCCTGCGGTCCAGTTCCGCATCTATCGCGGCGGCCACGACCTCGGTGTCGAGAGCGTGGCTGTCCTCGACGCACAGCGAGACCAGCATGCGGCTGGCCGCTTCGACACTCTCACACCCGGTTATCGCGGCCAGGTCCAGGCTGGTCGGCAGCCGTACCGCCAGGGGACGCCCGCAGACCTGAACGACGAAGCGCTCCTCGGCTTCGGCCAGGCCGACTGGCGTCAGCGAGACGTCGACCCCGCAGCCGCACCGCGGGCAGGCGGCGTAACCGGCCAGGGAGTCCCCGAAGATCCGGGACCGCCATTGCAGCAGCAGGCTGTCCCGGCGCTCCACGGAGATAGCCGCCAGCGCACGTCTGGGCCGGCCGGACAGGACGGCGAGGATGGTGAGCGCGCGATCGACGGGGTGCTCCCGCCGTCCCCGTTCCCAGATCTGCAGGATCGCCTCGGCGCCGGGGGGCGCGGCCGGCCCCACGTCCTACCCCGAGACCGGGACGGTCAAGGTGGGCTCCGTCGGCTCGGTCACCGACAGGTCCCGCTCCCACCCCTCGCATTCCAGCTTGATGTGCTGGATGGCCACGGCGTTGGCGTTGGCGTCGAAATCGGGCACCGCCTGGTATTCCGATACCCAGCAACGGTAGATCTTGTAGGAGATGGCCTTCTGCCCGGCCTCGTTGAAGATGTCCAGGATCATGTCCTTGCGGAAATCCTTCAACGACACCTCCGAGCCCAGGCCCGCGCCCAGGCTCCAGACCTTGTCCGCCCAGTTCTCGAACGCGGTGTCATGGGTGACCCCGCGCTCCAGGGTGACGGCGTCGTACTCGGTCCGGCCCGGGGACTTACGGGTCGTGCTCGGGTCGCCGCCCTCGCGGTGCTTGACCACTTCGGTCGTCCGCTTGAGCATGCTGCACTTGCTGACGCCCGCGATGTACTGGCCGTCCCATTTGAGCCGGAACTTAAAATTCTTGTACGGGTCGAACCGGGTGCTGTTGACCGTGAACTCGGCCATGGACCTCGCTCCTTAGGTCGGGATCTGGCCTGCGATCTGCTGGATCTGGAGGATCACGAACTCGGCCGGCTTCAGCGGCGCGAAACCCACGAGGATGTTGACCACCCCGAGGTTGATGTCGGCCTGCGTGGTGGTGTCCGAGTCGCACTTGACGAAGTAGGCACTGGCCGGCGTGGAGCCTTGGAAGGCGCCCTGCTGGAACAGGCCCCGCATGAAGGATCCGACGTTGAGGCGGATCTGCGACCAGAGCGGCTCGTCGTTGGGCTCGAATACCACCCACTGCGTGCCCTGGTAGAGGCTGGCCTCGATGTAGAGGGCGGTTCGCCGCACCGGAATGTACTTCCAGTCCGAGGCGAGCTGATCCGCGCCGTCGAGCGTCCGGGCCCCCCAGCAGACGTTGCCGTAGACGGGGAAGCTCCGCAGGCAGTTGATGCCCAGCGGGTTGAGCGCCCCGTTCTCCGCGTCGGTCATCTTGTACGCGAGGGAGGACACGTTGGTCAGCGTCGCGGCGGTGCCGGCCGGCGCCTTCCACACGCCCCGGGTGCCGTCGGTCTGCGCGTAGAGCCCGGCGATCGTCCCGCTCGGGCCTACGGCGCGCAGCCGGTAGCCGTTCAGCGGATCGGGAATCTGCGTCCGGGGGTAGTACAGGGCCGCGTAGCTGCTGCGCAGGGTGGAGTTCTGCGCCAGCCAGTCCTGGATGCCCGTCAGGGTGTCTCGCTGAGCCTGGCCGGCGCCGCCCTGCGGGACGTCGACCAGCAGGAAAGCCCACCGGGAGGCGCAGTACGTCTGCGCCGCGGAGATTACCGCGAACGCGCTGCCGTCATCGAGGTTCATCACGTCGGGCAAGCAGAGGATATTGAAGACGTCGACGTTATCCAGCGCGTACAGGCCCGTCTTGGCCACCGGGTCCCCGATCAGGCCCGTCGCGTTGGGCACGGTCCCGTTGGATCCGGTGGCCGGCCCGGCCGCCCCTCCGCCCGTCGGGGGCGGGGTCTGCTGGGCCCCCGCGGCGCTGCCCCCCAGTGCGTACTGCATGACGTTGGTGACGGTGCCGTCGGCGCCGGTGGCATCAAGCCCGAGCAGCGTCGCCAGTTCGCCGCTGAACGCGAAGGTCGAGCTGGCCGCGGTCGCGTTAGCCGTGATCACCAGCTGGACATCGGTGCCGCTCCCCTGGATCAACGTCACCGTGGCGGCCGGTATCGCCTGGACCGGCGGGGATCCGGTCGTCAGGCCTTGCAGTAGCGACTGCAGGGTGGCGGCGGCTCCGGTCCAGCTCGTCGGCGCCGTCGCCAGCGACACCGCGGTCAGGGTCGTGCCGCCGAACGTCACGTCCAAGGGCGGCCCGACCAGCGATGCAAGGGTAACGCTGCTGGTGTCGACGTTCGCGCCGACGGTCCCGGTCGGCGCGGGAAGGGCGGTGGCGGCCGGCGTCCCCACCAGCGCCAGCTGGACCAGAGCCGACGCGCTGTTGACGACGGCCACCGCGTAGTTGGGGCTCGTCGGATCGAGCGTGAGGTTCCGGTAGACCTCCGTGGTGAGGGCGGCCGGCGGGCTGCTCGAGTCCACCAGGGTGACGGTGAGGTTGAAGGCCGCCGTACCAGCGGGAGTGTTGTAGTCCACGGCCAGCCGGACGTTGTTGCCCCAGCTCCCCGGGCTGGCCGCGGTGACCTGCAAGACCGCTGTGCCGGAGGGTGCCTCCTCGATCACGATCCCGGCCGATTCCGGCGCGGCCGGGTCCGTGGACCCGGCCGGCGGGGCGGCGGCCACCCGGACCACCCACGCCTCGGCCCCGCCGTTGGCGAAGAACTGCTGAATGCCGTAACCGGCTTCGCTGTTGGCGACGAGACTGCCGAAGGTGCGCTCGAGGTCGGCCACGCTGAAGATCTGCGTGGCCTGGTTCATCGGGCCCTGCGAGAAGTACCCGAGAAAGGCCGTCACCGCGGTCGACACGCCGGTGATCGTGTGGACGCCGCTGGGGAGCTCTTCCACGTAGACGCCTGGGTAGGTTGGGGCGACGGGCATGCGTCCCTCCTGGCAGAGTGCCCCGGCGGGGCGTCGTCAGCGTTTGCAGGGGAATCTAGGCGAGCCACCGTCACCAGAGCATCGCGGCTTCGTCACCGGGCAACGGCCGAGAGCGCGGGAGCCTGTGCCCGGGGTCTCTGTCGCTGCTTCCGGCGGGCGAATCACGGTGCCCCTTGTTGTCTCCCAAGAGAAACAGTCCTAGATTTAGGCCTGAAGTGCTGATCGTGCTTGTGCGGTTGGGATCCGTGAACGATTGCAGGGTCAGGAGCGTCGGAGAGCTTGCACGTTTCTGAAAGCGGAAGGTCCACCGTTGCCCGGGACGCGCGTGTTGACGGCACGCGGCGACCGTCGGCTATCAGCCTGGCCGGGCATCGCCGCCCGGTCTTCCGGCCAGATCAGTATCTGACTGGACAAGTGCCCGCGAAGGCGCTGTCGGCGGTGAGGCAGACGGTAAGCGAGCCTGGGCATCCTCTCGATTCCGCTGTCCGGGCGGACTACGAATCACGCATCCGGCATAGCTTCGCGGACGTGCGGGTCCATAGCGACGATCGGGCAGGCTGGTCAGCTCTCGCTCTGGGGGCCGAGGCATATACGGTCGGCAGGCACATGGTCTTCGCCCCCGGGTGCTACCGCCCGCAGCAGAGTCAGGGACGAGCCCTGATCGCGCACGAGCTAGCACATGTGCGCCAGGACCGCCAGCCGGTACCTAGCCCGCTCCGGGTGGCCGATGTGCGCGAGCACGGCAGCCGATCGGTTATCGCTCCCGAGCCGGGCACCGTCCACCGCTCGCTGCTCGGGGCTACCCTGGGCGGCCTCGGCGGCGCCGCGCTCGGAGCGGTCGGCGGCGCGCTGGTCGGCAGTTTGCTCGGCCCAGCAGGAGCCATCGTCGGCGGCATCCTGGGCGGCCTGGTCGGCGGCCTCGCGGGGCTGATCGCCGGCGAGACGGCAACAGCCGACGTCCGGCCGCTAAATGCCGTCGAGCGCGGAGAGGCGCACAAGGTCTTCGGCGACAGCATCGACTATGACAGAGTGCGCCTGGGCGAGTCGGCGATCATGGGTGCGGGGGAGAATGCCAGGACGCCTTTCGAGACGATCTATTTCCCGCCCGGCGCTCAGGCCGACGCGGGCTTCATACCTTGGCTGATACATGAGTTGACCCACGTCTGGCAGACACAGCATGGCATCTCCGTGGTGACGAAGCTCTGGTGGGCACTGCATGCCATCACGGGTAATCCCTACGACTACGGCGATGAGAAGGGCCTGAAGGAAGCTGCCGCAAAGGGGCGCCGCTTCCGCGACTTCAATACCGAGCAGCAGGGCGACATCTGCCGGAATTACTACGTCGCCTTGAAGGCTGGCCGGGACACCAGCGCAACATCGCCTGAGAACTGAGTTCACCGTGCTACGGGGAAGCTCATCCTTGCTCAAGGCCGCACCGCCGCGATAGCCACAAACGCGATGATCGATGAGATGCCATTGGCGAGGGAGGAAGGATCGAATGCACGTTCACGCCCAGCCCCTGGCACCCTCCGATTCACACTGGCAAAGGTCCGTCCGGACGGACGACGCCCGTCCCGCCGCCCTTCATGTCGCGGGTGGCGGGCGGCCTCTC
>JBEKIF010000053.1:0-58982 GCA_050011895.1 Streptosporangiaceae bacterium
GGTTTGGGCAGGGACTGGCCGGCGAATCCGGGCAGGGCGGCTTCCCGGTGCCAGATCGCGTCGCTGGTGACGTTGACGACCACCACGTCCGGTGCCCCGTACAGGAACAGCCCGTCCCAGTGCGCGCGGATGTCGGCGCTGGTCTCATTCAGGGTGTCATTGTCGAACGCGATGTGGGTGACCATGCCGCAGCGCGGGTTGACCTGCTTCATCAGGTAGCCCGCCGCGTAATCGGTCGTGTGGTGGATGTCGATGGTGTAGTTGAAGAGGAATTCCGGCAGCCCGTACTTGTACAGGTTCAGGCGCGCCAGGTCGGGCTGGCACTCGGTGACGAAGACGTCTGCGCCGGCGGCGTACTTGGCCGTCAGCTCATCGGGCCGGCCGTCGCCGGTCCACACGAACGACAGGCCGTTCCAGTCCAGCCGGTAGGCCGACGCGCCGTCCTTGGTGTGCGAGCGCCGCCAGTGCCGGATCGTGACGCCGTTGTTGTCGTAGCAGATGCCGTTCTCGTCTTTCCAGTCGAACTCATTGACCTCGACCTCGTAGCCGTCCCCGATCGGGCAGGAGTCGAAGGCTTCCAGGTGCCACTTGAGCATCTGCTTCATCCCGGCGACCATGCCCTTGGTGCCGAGGTCCGGGGTGCGCCCGGACGGGCCAGTGACCCGCAGCGGCTGCTTCCACCGTCCGGCCCAGGCCGAGAATGGCAGCAGGTAAGACAGGTCGTGGTAGTGGTCCACGTGCAGGTGGGTCAGGAAGATGTCGTTGATCTCCGGGACCGGGACGCCCATGGCGAGGATGTTCTTGACGCAGCCGGGACCGAAGTCGAAGAAGAACCGGTTGCCGTTGCCCAGCTCGACCATGATGCACGTGCCGGCCTGGTCGCGCCGCGGCGGGAACGGGCAGCTGCCGACGAACGAGATCCGCATCTCATCGGGCCCCAGAGTCTCGCTGCCGGGGAAGTAGTTGAGCCTGCTGCGGACCGACGGTGTCGGCCGGTAGTACGGCGGGAATTGCAAGCCACTGCCCGGACTGCCCCCGTACGGATTCTGCGGCATGGCCGGGCCTGCCTGCGCTGGCGCCGAAGCTGCGGTGTTGTCGCCGGTTTCCATCAGTGCTCTCCTTTATCCGCTTCCAGAACCGCGGTCAGCCGCCCGGCCTGGTGACCCTTGTGGGACGCCATGGCATAAGTGAAGCTCGCTGGGGGGTAACCTCGCCTCACCCGGACAGGGTGCGCTGTCCCGCTGGTGCTACGGGTGGTCCGTCAAAGCAGGCCGAGCAGCCGGGCCCGCTCGACTGCCGCCGCGCGGGAGGGAACCCCCAGCTTGGCGTAGATCTTTTTCAGGTGCGCTTTGACGGTGTTCACCGACATGTAGCATGCGCCTGCGATCTCGGCGTTGGTGAAGCGGGAAGGCAGGAACCGCAGTACCGACAGCTCGCGGTCGGTGAGGATCGGCGTCGGCTCGCGGGGTATGCCGCGGGATCGGGGCGGGGAGCCCAGCGCGACCGACAGGCTGGTGCCGGGCTCGGTCCGGAGCGATTCCGCGGCCGCCCGGGCCAGGCGAGCGACCGTCGTGCCCTCTTCGAGAAAGACCCGGACCAGGTGCTCGGGGGCCGCGAGCCCGACCGCGAGCATCACATGCCCTCCGGCATCATCACCAGATTCGATGGCGGCGCGGGCTAGCAGCAACTCACCGTTCAGCCGGTCGCGCATCGTCGCCGGACTGACCCGCCCGAGCCGGGCTTTCACCGCATCGAAGCGGCCGCAGGCCAGGTCCAGACGGGCACGCAGGAGCGTGTGCGCCGGGCTGCCGTCGGGAAGCGCGCCGATCAGTTCCTCAGCCTGACGTGTCTCGCCTGCCTCCAGGTGCCAGCGGGCGGCAACCGCATCGACGAGGCGCCCCAAGGCGGACCGCGGACCATGGTCGATGAGCTTGCCAGCCTCGCGCAAGGTGGCGAACACGTTGTCGAAATCGTTAAGGGCAGCAGCAACCCGGACCTTTTCGAGCTGGAGCAGCACGTGGTAGACGAGGGTAAACGGGTTGGCCTCGATGATCTGGTCCAGGAGCGCGAACGCGGCGGTCGCGTCCGCGAGCTCGTTGCGGTCGATGAGAATTCCGGCCCGCGCGAGGTGGGCGTCGAGCGCGCCTGGGTGGGTGTCGAGGCCGAACGCGTGAGCGGCCCGGAGAGCGGCCTTGGCCTGACGTTCGGCTTCGCAGAGCCTGCCTTGCCGCAACGCGATGCGGGCAGCGAGCGCCGGCGCGAGCACCAGCGCCGCGATCTCGTCACCCGGGCTGCCGGCCCGGAGAACCGAATCGGCCTCGCCGGGCTTATCGACCAGCAGGTAGCCGCGCACCAGGTTCATCCGCGCGCGGGCGCCGGCGACCCCCAGGTCCAGGCCCGCCTCGACCGCCTCGACCGCCCGGCGGCCGGCGTCGATCTCATCGCCCGCCCCTGCACTGACCGCGAAGGCGAGAAGCCGCAGCGCATCAAGGGCCGCGACGTCCTTCGCCCGCGCTTCGGGCTCGTCACTGATGCGTATCTGGGCGCGCTGCAGCCACGCGTGGGCCTCCGCCAGCTGACCGGACAGTCCGAGCATCAGGGCGTAAGTGAGCATCCGGGAGGCTGATTCGGTCACGAGCTCCTGCGGGAAAAGGCTGACGAATGCCGCGATGCCCGGGGTATCGGACAGGTCGGCACGGCGGTACGCCGCCTCGAACACGATCGAGAACGCCCGGTAGCTGTCACCGGCGGCCAGCAGGCAGCGGACCGCGCCAGCGATGTCCCCCCGCGCCTGCAGGATCCCGGCGGCCCGGCGATTGAGCCCTGCCACTTCGTCCGGCCGGTGCGTCAGCAGCTCCGAGCGCAGCATCTCGGCCAGCAGCGGGTGATACCGGTAGGTGTCCCGGCCCGGTCCGGTCGCCATCACGAACTGCAGGTCGGCCTCCATTCTGCGGAGCACGTCCCCGCTGTCGCTGCGCCCCGACAAGGCGTCGCAGAGCTCGGCGTCCAGTACGTCGGCGACCGACGTCCGCAGCAAGAACTCCGACAGCTCCCGGGGGGCGCGGTGGACCAGCTCGTCTGCGAGCAGGTCGGCCACCATCGGGGCCCGTCCGGAGAACTCGGCCACCGCGGCCGAGACGTCGGCGCGGTCCCTGAGCCAGGCGGCGGCCAGGCGCAGCCCGGCCACCCAGCCCTCGGTGTGACGCCACAGCCGCTCGACATCACTGGTGGTGAGGCGGTGCTCGCCAAGCGCAGCGAACAACTCGGCAGTCTCGGCCGGCGTCAGCGCCAGATCACGCTGGCGGAGCTCAGCCAGCCACCCCCGGCCCCGCCACCGGCTGACCGGCAAGCGCGGGTCGGCCCGGCTGGTCAGCAGCACCCTCGAGCGCCCGGGGAGGTGCTCGATGACGAAGCTGAGATCCTCGTTGATCTCCGGGCTCCGCAGGTGATGCACGTCCTCGATCACGATGACGAGCGGATCGGTGACGGCGGACCAGGCAGTGAGCAGCAGGCCCGGAAACCCCGACGGCAGGCGATGCACGTCAGCTGCGGCCGCCACGGCCTGGGCGAAGGCACCCGGGACCGCGCGCTCCAGGGCCAGGACGAACGTGAGCCAGAAACGCTCCGGCCGGTCATCGCCGGCGTCCAGCGTCACCCATTCCCGGGCGATCGGGTCCAGGGTCCCGAACCACTGCGCGACGGACACGGTCTTGCCGGTGGCGGGACCGCCGGTCACCAGCGCCACCCGCCAGTCGGGCTGGGCCAGAACCTCCAGCAGGCGCGGACGGGCAATCGCCCGCACCGGGACCGCCGGGCACCCGAACTTAGAGCGCGGAACCGAAAGCGGGGCGCCTCCCGAGACGGCCCGCGCGCGCACCCCACCCATTTGGTCGCAACTCAATCGCGCCGGGCTCGAAGACGCCAGGGACGAAAGTCCCATCCGGCCTCTCGCCTGGCCTGCGGTCCCGGGTCATCCCAGGCCCGGGACAGGCACCCGGACAGGGTGATGGCAACTTACCCCGTTCAGCGATTGCCTATGAAGGTGATGAAGCCAGGAGCGGTGACCGATGGGACCTACGCGATCACCGTTCGCGGAGTTGCGGGTCCCTCGGTGCGGGCAGCCTTCGACGACGTGGAAGTCAGCGTGGCGGCCGATACGACGGTGCTGCGGCGCGCCGGAACCGACCAGGCAGCCCTGCACGGCCTCCTCAACAGAATCCAGGACCTAGGGCTCGTGGTCATCGACGTTCACCTGGAACCTCCAGAACCGGCGTGAGCCACCAAGTGGGCCGCGGCGCCCGGCTCAGCCATTCGCGCTACGTGCCCTCGCCTGCCGAGGCCAGGACAAGCACCCTCGGCGCCGCGCCGATGGTGACGGGAGGACAGCGATGACCCAGCTGGCGGACGTGTTCAAGCTCAACCCTCAAGGGCTCAACGTGCGCCGGGCCGTGGGCGTCGCGGTGGTCGTCATGCTGCTGGCCGGCCTGCTCCAGGAGCGCACCGCCAAAACGGCGCCGCAGGCACCCGTTCACCAGGGCCAGCCAGGGTGAGCAGCCCAGCGTCCGCCGGGGGCACGAGGACCGGTGAGCGCTACCAGGACCTGCCGCCGAAGAAGCGCAGGCGCCTGATCGCCCGGGCGGTGCTGCGCACTGTGCTGATCGCGGTGGTGCTGGTTGTTCTCTACTACCTGCTTCCGCTGGACCGGCCATGGGGATTCCGACACGGCGGTGCGCCTGCTGATCGGCCTGGTGCTCGTCGCGGGCGTCGTGGCGTGGGGCGTCAGGATCATCGCCGGCTCCCGTTACCCGGGTATGCGGGCAGCCGAGGCGCTGGCTTTGGTCCTCCCGTTCTTCCTGCTGCTGTTCGCCTCCACGTACTTCGTGCTGGAACGGAACTCCGCGGCGAGCTTCACCCAGCCGCTGACCCGCACGGACGCCTTGTACTTCACGGTGACCGTGTTCTCGACGGTGGGGTTCGGGGACATCACCGCCAAATCCGAGACCGCCCGGGTCGTGCTCATCGTCCAGATGCTCGCCGACCTCGTGCTTCTCGGCACCGGCATCCGGGTGCTCCTGGGCGCCGTGCAGCACGGCCGGGAACGACGGCCAGGGACAGGCGATGACGCCGGCCAGGCCACCCGCCCCACGCCACAGTGAGCTGCCCGAGCCGTCTGGGACGACCAGGCCGATCAGATAGGACGCGCCGATGCCCATGCAGGACCGGGAAGGCGTCACCGGAACCGGGGCCACGGTGGCGTGCCGATCCCTGCGGGCTGCTGAACTCTTACCGGGCAACGAGATGGCGCACCCGATCTGGGTGACGCGTGATTACCCCCCAGCGAGCTTGACTTATGCCATGGCGTCTTACCGGACGACAGCACGGGCGCTTTCCGCGACAGCTGGGACGCATATCTTCGCCGGTTTGCTGAGGCACGCCGATCACCTGGTCAGGCGGCTGATCGCGTTCCCGTGGCGGCTTGGAGAGCTGGACAGCACGCTGATCACGGTGATGCTTGGCAATGGCGCTGCAGGACGCGTAGCGACGAAACGGAAACAGAGGTGTGGTCATGACGGTGACAGCCAGGAAGTCTGGCACGCGGGCATCTGCCCGAGGCACGGCGCGGGCCGCGGGGGATGAGCAGCTGAGCCGGGCGGACCGGGTGGCCCTGGGTAAGGACGCCCGGGCGGCGGCGCCGCTGGAGTCGCACGCGGAGTTCGCCCCGGCCGGGGGGCGGGATCCGGTGGGGCTGCTGCTGGGCCAGGCGACGACGCGGGTGCCGGAGCTGGTGCCGGTGCGGCACGGGCGGATGCTGGTGTCCCCGTTCACGTTCTACCGCGGCGCTGCGCTGCCGATGGCGGCGGACCTGGCCACCACGCCCGCGTCGGGGCTGCGGGTGCAGCTGTGCGGGGACGCGCACCTGTCCAATTTCGGGGCGTTCGCCTCGCCGGAGCGCAACCTGGTGTTCGACGTCAACGACTTCGACGAGACCCTGCCGGGGCCGTTCGAGTGGGATGTCAAGCGGCTGGCCGCGAGCCTGGCCGTGGCCGGGCGGGACAACGGGTTCCCCGCCAAGGCCCGCCGCAAGATCGCCCTGGCGGCGACCGAAAGCTACCGCACGGCCATGCGCGCCTTCGCGCAGCAGCCGTTGCTGGAGGTGTGGTACGCGCACCTGGACATCGAGCCGGCGCTGGCCCAGTTCCGGTCCCAGATGGACGCGAAACGGTTCAAGCTCGCCGAGAAGATGCTGGCCAAGGCGCACACCAGCGACAGCATGAAGGCCGTGGCCAAGCTGACCGCCGTGGTCGACGGGCAGCGGCGGATCATCAGCGACCCGCCGCTGATCGTCCCGATCGAGGAGATCTTCGCTGACGTGCAGGCCGACACGATCTACCAGCTGCTGCACACCGTGGTGGGCAAGTACCGGCGCAGCCTGCAGTCCGACCGGCGGCACCTGCTGGAGCAGTTCGCCATGGTGCAGGTGGCCCGCAAGGTCGTTGGGGTCGGCAGCGTCGGCACCCGCGCCTGGGTCGTGCTGATGGACGCCGGCGACGGCGTGGAGCCGTTGTTCCTGCAGGCCAAGGAGGCCCAGCCGTCGGTCCTGGCGGACTACTGCGGGCGCAGCCAGTACGCCAACCAGGGCGAGCGCGTCGTGGCCGGGCAGCACCTGATGCAGGCCCAGAGCGACATCTTCCTCGGCTGGACGCGTGTCCCCAACCCCGTCGACGGACTGGACCGCGACTTCTACGTCCGCCAGCTGCGGGACTGGAAGTTCTCCGCGCCGATCGAGGCGATGATCCCGGCCGGCATGGAAATCTACGCCCGGCTGTGCGGGTGGACCCTGGCCCGGGCGCACGCCCGCTCCGGGGACCGCATCGCCCTGGCCGCCTACCTCGGCCGGTCCGCCAAGTTCGACCAGGCCATCGCCGACTTCGCCGAAACCTACGCCGACCAGAACGAACGCGACTACGCCGCCCTCCAGGCCGCTGTCAAAGAAGGCAAAGCCGAAGCCACCACCGAAATCTAAGACGGCAGCCAGGTAACGCCAGCCTGCCGGTACGCGGCTATCAGCCATCCCCGCTGTCTGTCCGGCCAAAGTAGCTACTGCCAGAAGAGGCGGGCCCGAAGATGGCCCTGTGTCAGTGGCGTGCGAAACTGTGCGCGATGCCACCAATCGTGTGCACTGCCCGCGATCCGGGTCAGATAGGGACACGTATCTAGCTCATGCATCGCCGTTCCGAAGGACCAACCAACCGCTTCGTTTGCGACGACTCCGTGGTTGCAGTTCTGGTTGCAGTTCACCAGCATGCGCCAGAGGCCGGGCCGGTACAGATGCCCAGGTCAGGACCCTCTCGAACCCTTACGAACGACAGGAGCGCGGCTCATAATCCGCCGGTCGTGGGTTCGAGCCCCACCCGCCCCACCGAACGCACCATTGCGCGAACCGGGACCGCGCTGGTGCTGGTTGTGCTGGTTTCTCCGGGGATAGGACTGCGAGGGCCGGGGATTCTGAACACCGGGATGATTCCTTCCCCGGTGATGCGGATCTCGGCGATAAGGGCTTCGACGGCGGCTTTGCGCTCGGCGGGCGTGCCGGCGTCGAGAATGTCGTGCAGGTAGGTGCCGAGCCGCTCGATGGTGTGGGGCGGGGGCGCGGCGGGCTGGTCGCCGATGGTGTCGGTGATCTCGCGGTGGCGGGCCTGGAGCTGGTCGATCTCGGCTTGCAGGGCGGTGATGCGGGGGCCGGCGGTGGTGTCGTCCATAGTGCCGTTTTCGAACGCGGTGAAGTACCGGTCGATCGCGGCCTGCTTGTTCTTGATCTGGGCGAGGACGGCGCCGGCTTCGGCGTGCCGGTCAGCGTGGCCGTCGCGGTGGCGGGCTTGGGCGCGGGTGACGGCGTCGGTGATGAGGCCGGGGGCCTGGGCGTAGAAGCCGGCGAGGGCGCGGAGGACTGCGGTGTCGGTGTCGTCGGCGGGCAGCCGGGCGGCGTCGCAGCCGTGGGTGCCGTAGCGGACGCGGGAGAAGCAGGTGTAGTAGCGGTAGGTGCGGCTGCGGCCGGTGGCGGAGGTGCCGATGTACTTGTGGCCGCAGCCGGGGCAGGTGATCTTCCCGGTGAGGTCGTAGTCGCTGTTGCTGGCGGCGCGCTGGGTCTGCGGGCCGGCGCGCTCGGCGGCGATGGAGGCGGCGCGCTGCCAGGTCTGGCGGTCGATCAGGGCCTCGTGGGCGTCCTCGACGTAGACGTCGCCGCGGGCGATGTCGCCGGCGTAGGCGGGGTTGGCCAGGATCCGGGCTATGGCATGCCCGGACCAGGACTTGCCGGTGCGGCTGCGGACGCCGCGGCGGTTTAGCTCGGCGGCGATGGCCCGGGTGCCGAACCGCTGGCCGGCGTAGAGGCGGAAGATCTCCTTCAGGTGCGGGGCTTCTTCCGGGTGCGGGATGAGCTTCTGGGTGTCGCGGTCTGCATAGTAGCCGTAGGGCCGCCGGCCGCCGGGCCATTTACCCTTGGCGGCTTTGGCGGCCATGCCCTTGGTGACGCGGTCGATGATGGTTTCCCGCTCGAACTCGGCGAACACGCCCAGCAGCTGGACGAGCATCCGGCCGATGGAGGTGGAGGTGTCGAACGGCTCGGTCGCTGACACGAACGCCACCCCGGCGTCGTCGAGTTCGGCGAGCAGGGCCAGCAGGTCGGACAGGCGGCGGGAGAACCGGTCGACGCGCACGACGAGCAACACGTCGAACCGCCCCGCCCGCGCCGCGGTCAGGGCGCGCTGCAGGTCAGGGCGGCCGGTGGTGGCCCCGGAGGCGTCATCGCTGTACTTCGCGACGAGGGTCCACCCCGCCTGGGAGCCGATGTAGTTCAGCAGCGCGGCTTCCTGGGCGCTGATCGAGAAAGGCTGATGCTCGTCGTCTGTGGAGCGGCGCAGGCAGATCGCGATCCGCCGCACCCCGACCGGCATGTCTCCGAGGAAGGCGCCTGGCCGCCGGCGCTTGCCGCGGGGCCTGGGCCTGGCTGGCGCGGGTGCTGCCATTGGTTCCTCCTGGAAAGCCAGGGCGGGCCGGGGGCGGATGCTGCCCGCCCCCCGGGTGCCCGCCGGGTCAGGGGGTGCCAGGCCCGGGATGGCCGTCCCAGAAGCTGGCGAGCAGGACAGCGAGGGCCTCGACGGCGCTGTCGTACTCGGCGGCTGTCATCGGGACGGTCTCGGTCCTGGTAATACGGATAGAGCCGGGAAACGGGGCAGTAGCGTATTCCCGTGCTCCGCCCCGCGTTTCACCATTCCCATTATATTCGCCTGGTCGGTGATTATCGACGGTTTTCCGGGCCATCCTCCTCCAGTTTGGAATGCTGGCTGATGGGCGAAATTGCGTCTTTGGATAGCGCTCTGGCGGGATGCGGCCGGGCATCCGCGCGCCGCAGGCGTGCCGTCAGGCGGCGTCGGAGAGGCTAGCGGGGGTGATGGCCCTGGAGTAGGACATGACCGCGTCGTGGGCGGCCCCGTGACTGGAGCTGACGTGGACGAACTCGCAGGTGACCGGCCCGAAGGACTTCACGACCCGGTAGTGGCCGCCGCCGGAGAGTCGTCCCGGGCGGTGACCCGAGCATCGCGGCGACCTCGTCTACCGCGGCGCGCCCGGCGTCGTCGCTGGCGCGGCCCGGAAACCTGTGCAGGCTCTACCCGTGTTCGCTCACCGGCACGTCCGGGTGGTGGTCAAGGTAGTCGGCGGCCCGGCGCAGGCCGCTGATGATCCCTGGCGCGGGAGGATGATTCGCCTACAATAGAATGGTCGGGCATTGATCTCCTCTTGTGCGGTGGCCGCCTAATATGGAGGCCAGGCCGCCCGGCTGCGAGGCGCCGTCAGGCCTGGCCTTCCCGGAGGCCGCAGGGTTCTTCCTGCACTTACATAAATCCGGTTTTCGGGGCCCTTTTTCACGCAGACCCGCGGAATCGCGCTGGGCAAGCAACCGGACGCGCTGATGCGGGGGCCGCCGAGGATGTCGTCCAGCGTGCCGCGGCCTTGTCGGCTCGCAGGTCAGCATGCCGGGAGGCCGGACGTTAACGGGAAAGCCGCAGCAGCGAGGCCAGGATCGCCACCAGGCTGGCGCGAACAGGTAGTAGGCACGCACGCAGGGGCGGTGATCAGACTCGCGGGATAGCTGCCACTGCTTCGGAAGTCATTGAAGAGGGCCAGTGGGGCGTCCGGCTGCTCCGTCCCGTGTCGCCGCGGCCCGCGTGCTGTCCTGAACGGCGCTGTGTGCCGCGCTGGGGCTGTCCGGGCGGTGCCGGGGGATGCACACGGGCTGCTAGGTGGCGGGGGCGGTTCCGCGGCCGGTGCGGGCTCCGGGGGTGCGGGTGGCCAGGCCGCTGGTTTCGAGGGCAGCCATTTCCCGCCGGCGGCGATCCGGGTGGTGCCGGTGGCGGCGTCGATCTGGGCGGCGGTCGTGCCGGGTGCGGCGGTCAGCGGGCGCGGCTGCGGCCGGCGGGCCGGCCTCGCCCGCGCGGGGGCCTCGCCGCACGGCGCCGCGCCCGCCCCGCGCCGAGCCTCGTGCGCGCCATGTTCGTCCTGGCCAGCCTCACCCGGACTCGCGCTGCGCGCCTCGCTGGGCACCGGCCAGGACAAGCACCTCGCCGGGCGGCACCCCGGAGGACGAGCTACTTGAACACATATAAGGGGAGCTGCCGGGCACATTAGCAACCGCCATCAGCTGCATATGATTACCGCCCCAGCCACCCCCGATATTTTTTTACAGGCAGGTCCTGTATCAGTCTGGGAGTCCGCCGGGTGGTCCAGATCGGCCCCTACCTGGGTCAAGGCGCCCAGCGGGGCTTCCGGTCTCAGCAGGAATGCGGAAAGGAGTACGGATTAGCTGACGGAAAGGAAGCCCTGCCGGTCGGTTCGCTATTTCCCCCGGAACGGGCCATCCTCGCAGCCGTAGGTGACCATCTGCCATGCCTACCGGGCCGTGAGTTCCGTTCTGGCTGCGGACCGGCTGGTTCCAAGGGCCGCCCTCGTCGTGGACTTGCCAGGTGGGCGGGGCCGGGGCCATGCGCGCGCAGCTCCGCCACCTGGCAGAGGCGGCGGGCCGGCCCAATGTCCACCTTCAGGTGCTCCCGAACGCGGCGGGCGCCCATCCGGCAGTCACGGGTGAGTTCACGATCTTGCGCTTCCCGGAGCTGATCGCCCCGGACGTGGTCTACCTGGAGAACATGACCAGCAACGTCTACGTCGAGCGGGAGGCGGAGGTGTTCCGATATAACCTGGCGCTGGAACGCTTGAGCACCCTTGCCCTCGGGCCTGAGGAAACGGTTGCCCTCATCGCCACGCAGGCAGACGCACTGGAGTAATCACGAGAGGGGGCACGGAAGTGGACGTGCGAGACCTGCGCCGCGCCGACTGGCGCAAGAGCGCCCGCAGCGGCGGGAACGGCAGCTGCGTCGAGGTTGCCCGTAACCTGCCGGGAATCGTCGCCGTGCGCGACTCGAAAAACCCCGACGGCCCGAAGCTTGTGCTTACCCCTGCCACATGGCAAGAGTTCACCGCCAGGGTCAAGACTGGCCAGTTCGACCTCGGCTGAGATCCTCGGAACTATGCCCCATTACGAGCGGCGCCGGTGCGGCTTCTGGGGACCGGAACCTGCGCTCCGCCAGTGTCCGCCCGGCTCACCGGCGCGGAAACAGTTCCGCGCGGAGCCTGCGATCCGGTGCGGGTGCGGGTCATCGCGCCGCCTTCCGGGCCGGTGACCTGCGCAGACACACCGGAAGCAGGTCACCTTCGATCAGGACTTCGCGGTGCGCATGCTGGTACGTTTCGGCCACCGAGACATCGGCACCCTCATGATCGCCGTCACCTGCTGTATTACTACTGGCAGGGGGTACCGACGGCCGAGTCGCTGCGGTGGGCTGCGGTGGGCTACCCCCTGACTTTATTGCCCGAGCGGGTGACTTGTGAGGGGCGTGAGTTGATGAATGTCGTGGCGGCGCCGTAGCGCCGCGATCTCGGCTTGGTCTGGTGGTCCTGCGGCGGCCAGCAGGTTGGTGAGTTCCTGGAGGTAGATCTCGTGGCCGGCCGGGGACACGAGGAAGAGCATCCGGGCCGGTTCGGGTCCTGGATTGAAGAAGGCGTGCGGGCATCCGGCCGGAACGAACATGAAACTTCCTGGTCCGCCCCGGAACACCGGGGCGCCGGTCGCCGACTCCCAGGTGCGCCAGTCGCCGCTGGCCTTGGCAGCCGGCTGGAAGGCGAGCAGGTCGAGTTCGCCTTCCAGCACGTAGAACACCTCTTCAGCCTGATGGTGCAGGTGTGCTCCGACGTCGAATCCGGGGGCGACCTCGGCCTCGAACGCCGACCATATCTTCGACTGTTCGGCGCCCGCCTTCAGGGTCATGGTCTGGATCTTGCGGCCGCCACCGGGCGGTAGCAGCAGTCCGTCGGTCATATCTGCTCGCTTTCTGCGCTCAGGGTTTCCATGCGGTCGCGCGCAGCCAGGTCTCCAGTCGCATCAGGCCCGGGTGTTCCGCCCGCAGCGCCGAGAGGTCGGCTAGTTCGGAAGGGTGCTCGTTGAAGAATGTGAACATCTGGGCCAGCTGCGCGTCGAAGGCGCGGATCTGCTCGATGGGCATCTGGCGGAAACGCGCCGGCAGGCCGCAGACACGGCCGAAGGTCTCGGCGATCTGCGGAGGCGTGAGTACGTCTCCGGCGATCTCGACGGTCCGGCCGAGGTACTGGTCCGGCCGGTCGAACGCGATCGCCGCGAACGCGCCGATGTCGCGCACCGAGATGAGCTGCATCGGAAGCTCTGGCTGCACGGCGAGGCTGACCACTAGCTCGCGGTCTTCCATGACCGGGCGATTGTAGGTGGCGAAATTGTCCATGAAGGAGACGGGGCGCAGGATAGTCGACGGAAGCCCGAGCGCGCGGATGTGCTCCTCGATCCGCGCCTTGCTCTCGTAGTAGGGGATTCCCGAACGGGCGCTCGCTCCATTGAGCGAGCTGTACACAAGATGCTCGATGCCGGACTCCCGGGCGAGGTCGGCCACCGCCTTCCCCCGCCGTTCTTCTGCCACCACACCTTCCTGGCTGATCTTGGGACCGGCCATCATGGTCAGCACGAGGAAGACTCCGTGCGCGCCTTCCATCGCCGTCCGCAGCGAACTCGGGTCATCAAGGTCACCCACGACGAGATTGGCTCCTGCCCGCTGCAGCGCATTGGCGGCGGGCGAGGCTGGGTCGCGCACCAGAGCGCGGACCGTGCGATCACGTTCAAGCAGGTGCCGCGCGGTCGCACCGCCCTGCTGCCCGGTGGCGCCGATGACCAGCACTGGTCCCTCATGACCCGCCATACGAGCTCCTCTTATCAGGCCTCGGGTGTATGACCATGATCGCCAGGATAATGAGGCGTGACCGGCCGGTCCGGGTACTGATACTGCTAGCCTGCGGCCTGTAACCCACTCTGCCCGGGAGTCAGGTCGGCGTGACGAATGGCAAATGAGACCCCGCAGTCAGCGCGCCGGGCGGAGCTGGCCGCCTTTCTCCGCACTCAGCGGGCCCGGCTGCGGCCGGCCGATGTGGGCCTGCCGGAGGACTGCGATCCCGGCCGCCGACGGACTCCCGGCCTGCGGCGCGAAGAGGTCGCCCAGATCTCCGACGTCAGCGTCACCTGGTACACGTGGCTGGAACAAGGCAGGAACATCTCGGCATCGGAACAGGTGGTCGAAGCGCTGGCTCGAGCGCTGCTACTCGACCCCGACCAGCGCCGGCACATCCGCGGCCTGGCCGGCTTCTCCACCGCGACGGGCAAGACACACACCGACGATGCGCATCCCCGGCTGCAGCGACTGGCCAACGCGGCCGCCCCCAACATCGCCTCCGTCTATGACGTGCATTTCGACTACGTCGTGTGGAACGAGCCTTACAGGCGGCTCCGGCATGACCCTGCACTGCTCCCCGCCGACCGGCGCAATCTCCTGTGGATGATGTTCAACGACGCAGAGAACCGTGCCCGTATGGTCCGCTGGGAACCGGCCGCGCGCGCGGTGCTCAGCCAGTTCCGAGCCGCCGCCGGCCAGAGACCCGACGACCCGCGATTCGCCGCAATAGCGGCGGAGTTGACCGAGGCCAGCCCGGAATTCCGCGAATGGTGGGCGGAGTACCCCATCCGCGACTTCAGACCAGCAACGATCGGGATTGATCACCCCGAGATCGGGCGGCTCAACCTAGAGATGTTCCAGTTTCGCCCAGTCGAGCACCCCGACATGCTCATGGTCCTACAAGTACCCAGGAGCGTGGATGATCTGCAGCGGGTCAGTTCGCTGCTTGACGCGCCGGACCGGAGGCTATGACCTAACTGCCGTGCCACCGGGGACCCGGCGCCCAGTGCGCCGGTCGGCCAGCAGCAGGTGCGCGCGGCTTATCGTCTGCCATTTGTTGTGCCTGACCTGCGCAGACCTACCGGCAGCAGATCACCTTCGATCAGGACGTCGCGGTTCGCATGCTGGTACGTTCGGCCCACTCATCCTGACCTGGGCTAATGTCGGCGCGCGCCTGGTCCTGGGCGTGATGGTATGGCCGGGTGCTGGCCAGGGTATGGCCGGATTCCCGGGGCTTCCTGGCCGGGGACGCGTCCTCTGGGGCCTGGCGCGGGGCGGGCCGGGTATGGCCCGCTATCGCGGGCCCGGCGGGCGTCAGCCTGGAGCTGGGAGAAGATGGCGTCGCTGACGCGGCGCTTGAGCGCTCGGGGCTTCTTCGGGGCTCTTGCCCTTGGCCAGTTTCCGCTGGTGGCGATGGCTTGGGTAGTGCTCAGTCGAGGAGCTTCAGGAACTCGGCAGGGGTCAGGCCCGCCTGCCGCAGGATCGACGCGGGCGTGCCGCGCTTCACCACGCCATGCTGCGGGATGACAGCCACCCGCCCCTGCCGGTTGCAGTAAACGGCGTGGCTGCCCTTCGTCCGCACATGGGAGAAGCCGACCGGCTCCAGCGCCTGGGTGACCTTGCGTACCGGAAGGTCAGCTAGCGCGGGGCTCACGCAGCGGGTAGCTGGAAGGAGGTCACCAGCGGAGTCGCTGTGACGTGCCCGGCCGGATCGTCCACGTCTTCCAGATACAACTCGACGGCCTCGGCCAGGTTGGCCAGGGCTTCGTCAATCGTGTGACCCTGGCTGGCCACGTCGACCTCCAGGCACTGCGCGATAAACCAGTCCTCTTCCTGGTGCAGCGCTGCGGTCAGGGTACGCGGCGTGTCCGGCATGGAACCAGGATAGCCACTCGCTTACCGGGTGACCCGGAGCCCGGCGCACTAAGTTCCGCACCCAGTCTGCATCAGCCGGCGTGGATGCCGGTCAGGCCGCGTCCTGCTCGCCGGCATCCTGAACCTTCACTAGTGGCGTACGCGGCCGCGCTTGGCGGCGTCATCTCGCCGAGGCCGCTGACCCGGCCAATTATCCTTTTCGCGGTGATCCGGGCCGTCGCGGTGTCGATTGCCGTTGCGATCGCCTTCGGGCTGCAGCTGCCTAACGCCTACTGGATGCCCATCGCCGCCATCTTTGCCATGAAGCCCAGCCTGCAGCAATCCGCCCTCATCGCCGAGCAGCGCGTGGCCGGGACGATCCTGGGCGCCGCGGCGGCGGCCCTCGTCTTGCTGGCGGTCGACAACAGAACCGCGCTAGAAGTGATCATCGTCGTCCTGTTCGCGCTGGCCGGGTCGATCCGCACCGTGGGCTACACCTGGTACACCGGGGCAGTGGCCGGGGCTGTCCTGATCGCCATGGACGTGCCCCACCCGTCCAGCCTTACGGACGAGGGACGGCGGATCCTGTTCACGTTCGCCGGCGTCGGGATCGCCGTCATCGTCATGTTCCTGGCGAGCCTGCTGCAAAAGCACACCGCCAAAGCGGTGCCACAGGCACCGGTTCGCCATGGCCAGGCAGGGTGAGCGAGCCAGGCAGCCGCGGGGCGGTACCAGGCACCCGGCTTGGCGGGTGGCCAGCTAGGTCCTGGGCGGATGCGTCCGAAACTGACGCCGCGGTCGGTGTAGTAGTTGCTGGCGATGGCGCCGGGGAGCTGGCCTCCTCAGTCCTGGCCGACGTTTCCCCGAGGAGTACTCTCGTACGTATGAGTGACGGGTCCCTGTCTTTCGATGCCGAGGTCGCTGACCATCAGGTGATCTTCAGGGCAGGCCAGGTCGAGGCGGTCGTGGTCCCCCTGGAGGAGTACCGCGCGCTCAAGGCGCTGGAGCAGCGTGAGGCCGAGCTGTACTGGGTCGCTCACGAGAGCAGGTACCCGTCTCGGCCAGGTGATGACGTCCCTGACGGCAACGTGTACGACTCGATGGAAGCGCTGGTGGCCGATCTCGGCGCAGGCAAATGAAGTATGTTCGCACGCCTGGTTTCCTGATCGACCTGCGACGGCTGCCTGACGAGCACCGCAAGCTGTTCGTGCAGGCCGTGCATGAGATTCTCCGTCCCGCGCTGGACGCTGGCGCGCACAAGGGGGCGGTGCCGTGGCCGAGGGCGCTGCGCATCCACCGGATCGGCGTGGACTACTCGATGACCTGGAGCTTCGCGGGACCCGATGGCCGAGCGTTGTTCCGGTTGGCAGAAGTCGCAGGCGAAACGGTGGTGGTGTGGCTACGTGTCGGCAACCACGGTATCTACGACCCCTGAAGCAGCGCGGAATGGATCCGGTGGATGGGCGGGCAGCCTGTATCGCTATTCCCCTCAGCTGGGCGCCATCGCTGGCCAGCGCTGCGCAGTTGCCCCGAGAGGCGCGATGCGTACGGGCTGCCGGCCGCGAGGCGACCGATTGGCTCCGCCTCTTGCAATAGAACTGGCGAGCTCTCAGAACAGGCGCGTGAAGTCCGCGGCCCCAGCTACCTTTCGCAATGGGCTAGATCGGGCCCCGTGCAGTGTGTGCGAAGCTGTGCGGGATGCCCGCTCGTGTGCACTGCCCACAAATCCGGATGCCAGCCCAGGACACGTATCTGGCCCAGGCAATTGCCGCTTCGTGGATCCAGCCGCTTCGTCTGCGACGGAGCCGTGGTTGCAGTTCTGGTTGCAGTTCACCAGGGTGCACGGGGGGTCGGGTGGGTACAGATGCCCAGGTCAGGACGCTGGCGGACCTGCCTGACCGGTAGCTGCGCGGACTCATAATCCGCCGGTCGTGGGTTCGAGCCCCACCCGCCCCACTCTTAAGAATCGCAGGTGAGACCCTGTGACCTGCGGGAACTGCTCTTCTTCGTGATCTTGCTCGTCAGCGGGGTGTGCGGCCGTATGCGGCCACGAGCGGCCAGATGCAGGTCGCTGTGCCAAATACGTGCCAAAATCCCAGATCACAGAGGCCGACTGTACCCATGATCAATCCTGGCTCAGCGCTTCGCCGATCCGGCGCTTGGCGAGCTCGTCCTGGCCCACGACGCACTTGGCGTAGATCCGCAGCAGCACGTCCACGCTGTGCCCGGCTCACTCCGCGACCTGGGTTGGTAGACGCCGCCGTTCAGCCACGTGGACAAGCAGGCATGCCGGAGGTCGTACGGGCGCCGCGCGAGCGGCGAGGCTTGCTCGGCCGCGGTCAGGGCCGTCTGGCGCGCTTTGATCCATGCGCGCCGGTAGGTGATCGTCGGCAGTTCGCCGCCCCGTACGCGGCCGAACAAACGCGCCGGTCCACCTGACCGGAGACCTTGGGCATTGTCCACTTGATCCGCCGGATCGGGTTCATCTCCAGCAGGCCCAGCTCGATCGCGTAGTCCATCGCATTGGCCAGGATGGTGCGGTTCCGTCGGGTCGTGCTGGCAGCCGCGTTCTTCCTGTCCAGTCGCCCCGTCGCCTGGTCAAGTATCCTGCGGGCCATCGCCACTTCGGCCAGCGCTGACACCGGAGCGCTGTTCCCCGCCACCCAGGCGAGGACCTCGGCAACCTCGTCAGGCGGTTCGGAGCGCTGCTTGGGGTTGAACCCCCATCGCACCAGCGCCCGGCGAAGGGCTACTGCCCTGCGCCGGGGGCGGCAGTCTTGCCCGCCGCCTGCGCCTGGGGAGGCTACGGCGCGGGCAACTGCCGCCAGGCCGGTTCGCCCCGCACCCGCCCGTGACACTCCCCGGCCGCTACGAACACCCGGCAGCGCCAAGGGCCACGCGGACCTGCCAGGGTGCGGGCGAGGTCCGTCCTTCACGCGCCGGGGCATCCTCTCACCGGAGAAGATCACCGTAAAGGGCGCTGCGGCCTGCGGCCTCCGCGTCCCTTGCTCCCCAAGGGCAGACCCTTGACGGCGTTCTTCACCGGCAAGACCTCGGCACCTATCAGGAGGACGGGAGGAGTGGCGGGTCAGCCGAGGTAGTGCTGGTCGTGGCCCTCGGACGACACCCGACCGGGCTTGCCATACTGGCCCCGTGGCTGTGAACGCTCGCTGCATGGCGGTACTTGCCTGGACGGCGCTGCTGGGCATCAGCTTGGACCAGGGGACCAAGGCACTGGTGGCCGCGACTCGGGAGGGTAAGCCCCCGATCCGGGTAGTCGGTCAGATCCTGACCGTCTATGTCACTCGGAACTCCGGTGCTGCCTTCGGCTTCGCGCCAGCCGCGACCGTGCTGTTCACGGGCGTGGCAGCGGCGGCTGCCGTAGTGATCGTCATCAAAGTGCCCCGGCTGCGTTCGGTCGGCTGGGCGGCAGCGCTCGGGCTGGTGCTGGCGGGAGCTATCGGGAACCTGTGTGACCGGCTGCTGCGAGGACCGGGCATCGGCCGTGGCGCCGTCGTCGACTTCATTGATCTGCGGCACTTCGCCGACTTCAATATCGCTGATAGCTGCCTGACATGCGGAGTTGTGCTCATCGTCCTGCTGTCGCTCCGCGGTATTCCTATGACAGACGATGCAGGGGCCAGCGTGCCCGATCCGCGCCCGATCGGACACTGACTGGGCAGGGCACCTACCGCTGGCGATGCAGCACGAAGGTGCAGCAGCGAGGCTGAAGCCAATCAACCGTTATCAACGGCGTGACCTGCCTAGACACCATCGACGACTGCTTGGCCGCGAGTTCGCATCGAGAGGATCAGCGAGCAGCAGACTGACTAGCCCCCGAACACTTGATCATGCCTAATGCATGCCCAAATCGAGTTAGGAGCCTTCGTTTGCCCGGCGTTGTTGTGAGGGGTCTGTAAAACCGCCGCCGGTTCGGTCCAGCATCCGGCGAGGCAGAGGAGGCCGAGCTTACTAGCCGCACGTGCGCGCTGTGTGCCCGATGGGTCGGTCAGTGGCCATGCTTGACGCCAACGCCTGTGACCGCCATCGACCAGGTTGCCGGTAGCTCACACCGAGGAGATCATTGGCCCTCGATGGGCAGCTGCCAGGAGAGTTCGATGAACACTGACCTGCCGTCCATGTCTTCGCGGTGACCCCACCTATCAGCCATTAGACTGACGAGGCCGAGACCGCGGCCTTCCTCCGTCAATTGGTCCTGTGGACGCGGCATGGGCACCTGATGCGAGCCTGCATCGTGAACCTCTACGCGAACCGCTGACGGGTAGCGGCTCGCGGCGACGTCGAAGGATCCGCCTTGGCCAGACGCCGTATGGATGACGGCGTTGGTAGCTAGCTCGGAGGCAAGCAGGACAGCTTCGTCCACCACGGGTACTGGGCCGAGGACGAGCCTGACGAACTCACGGACGCGGGCGACCTGGTCGGGGCTGCCCGGGAAGGTTCGCTTGACCGTGACCGCATAGCTGCTCGGTAACGATGGGGCACCTCGGTCGTCGGCGGTGGCGGACGATGCTGCGGTCATGGATCGGCTGCCGTGGACCAAGAGAACTGGCCTCCGCTGTAGCTCTGTATGCCGTCAGAGCATGTCCGTCAATGAGTGTAGAGCAGATCAGAACAGAGCAGATAAGTGATACCCCCTGGTCATATCTAGTCTTAATAGATCTAGTTTGATCTTGTGACCGTAGACCATGGGGCGCCGGAGCCTGCCTACCAGCAGCTATCCGCCATCCTCCGGACGAGGATCGCCAAGGGCGAGTGGCGGAGCGGTCCCCTGCCGTCGGTCAAGCAGCTTCAGCAGGAGTACGGCGTCGGCCGCGACACTGTGCTCCGCGCCATCGACATCCTGCGCGAAGAGAGCCTGGTCTTCACCGTGCCCAGGCGTGGTACCTACGTCAGACGGGCCACCAAATAGCGGGCCGCAAGGCCGCAGACGCCGCCATGAGACGGCTATTGAGATGGGAGCTGGCGCGCTGACGAGCGTTTGCCGCTGCGCGTACACCTAGCCCTCTGCGTTGCACGTTCGCCAGAACCTGACGCGGCGCCGCGTCAGCGGCGGGTGACGACCGATCGTGGGCAGCGGTAAGAGTTTCGTTTCCAGCCCGCCGCCTGCTCGGACGCCGTGCCTCCGTTCGAAGCGTCGACGAGGCAGCGGCGATACCCTAGAAGAGTGACCGATGAGGTGCTGACCTTGGAAGAGCTGCGCCGCCGCCGCGCGGAGATCCTCGGCGTCGCGCGAAAGCGCAGGGCTCATCGGATCGCGGTATTCGGTTCGGTCGCTAGGGGCGAGGCTCGGCCAGATAGTGATCTAGACCTGCTCGTGGATTTCGAGCCGGGCGCCTCGCTTCTCGATCACGTCGGCTTGTTCCAGGATCTTGAGGAACTCCTCGGCGTCGGAGTCGACGTCGTCACGCGCAGCCCCCTCAAGCCGCGGGACGGACACATTCGCACCGAGGCCGTAGATCTGTGACCAGGGGAGTCGAAGACCTTCTGGCAGACCTGGCTGAGGCGGCCGGAGGTGTGAAGTGGCGCGGACCTGGTTGTCGATCCGGGTCGACCTGATCGAGGGCCGCGGCGAGCAGTACTGGCCCCGGCCAGGACGGATCTTCGCGGCCGCGCGCAGCCATACCTTCAAACAGCTCGCCGACGCTATCGACGACGCGTTCGCCCGCTGGGACCGCTCGCACCTGCAGGAGTTCACCTCGCCGACGGCAGGCGCTTGTGCGATCCGGACCCGGGCTGGGAGATCGAGGGCGAGGTCACCGAGGACTACCGGGAAGTGAAGCTGTCGCGGCTGCACCCGGGAGAGCAGTTCGCCTACGTGTTCGACCTCGGCGACGACTGGGCCCACGTGTGCACCGTCGGCGCGCGGCGGATCGACCCGGTCGAGGTCCTGGGGATCCGGCCAGACACGCCGCTGCCGTACTGGGGCTGGGGCGACATGCCCGACCAGTACCGGCGCCGCTGGGACGGCGACGACGGCGAGTCACCTCCGCCCAGGAACCCGGGGCTCGCTGATCTTCCACCGCTCCGGCCTCACTGGGGGCCCCGCAACAGTCGGCCGAGGCGAAGGTTCACGGCACTGTAGCCAGGCACCTGCCGACCAGGCAACCACCCACCTGGCCTCCCCCGAGCCCGCCCCATGCTGCCGCGGGCGCCCGCGCAGAACACCCAGATCCGCACCATTTGGAGGTGATTCCGTCAGGTCCAAACCGACGTCCATAACGACCGTTATCTTGCTCGCGTAACTGCTGTTCCTGCATGATCCGTCCACGCCTGTCGGACCGAGCAGGGTCGCCCGTTCGCGTCTGCCATCTCCCGCCGCAGGAATTCTGCCGTACTGCGTACTCCGCCCGGCCGAAGGTCCTGTGTGCAGGGACGTTGGTCCGTGGCTCGTGCTCCCGTGACGCGGTGGAGTGACTGTGACAGAGGACACCGCGCATTGAGAAGAAGGAGCGCGGATGGAGATCTCATGCGCATTTCCGACGACGCTCGACTCGCCCCAGCACGTCGCGCTCGCCGAGCAGCTGGGGTACGAGCGCGCCTGGCTGTACGACACGCCGCAGCAAAGCCCGGATGTGTGGATGACGCTCGCGCTGGCGGCGGAGCGAACCGGGCGCATCGGCCTCGGCCCGGGCGTCCTGGTCCCCACGCTGCGCCACCCGATGGTCAACGCGGCGGCCACCGCCGCGCTTGCGGCGCTGGCGCCCAACCGCGTCGCCGTCGCCTTCGGCACAGGCTTTACCGGACGCCGAGCGATGGGCTATCGCGCTATTCCCTGGTCGTACATGGACGCTTACATCCGCGCCTACCGCGGGTTGCTGCGCGGCGAGACGATCGAGTGGGAGGGCGCTCGGATGCGCATGCTCCACCCGCCCGGCCATGCCGCCGCGCGCCCGGTCGACGTGCCTGTCATCGTCGCCGCGCTAGGACCGAAAGGGCGTGCGGTGGCGCGCGAGCTGGGCGACGGCCTGTTCGTGACCCTTTCGATACCGCAATTCGCCAAGGAGTTCTCGCGCGTGTCCTACCTCTTCTGGGGGACCGTCCTGGACGACGGCGAGGATCTCCAGTCCGGGCGGGTGCGCGCGGCGGGAGGACCGGGGCTCGCGCTTGCCTACCACGGTGCCCACGAGTTCAATATGCCGCTGTCGGAGCTGCCGGGCGGGGCGGAGTGGCAGGCGGTGATTGACCGGACGCCGCCCATGGACCGTCACCTGGCAGTCCACGATCAGCACTGTGTCAGCCTCAACGAGGCCGACCAGGCGGCGTGGGATGCGGGCGGGTACGCCATGCTCGGGCAGGTGACGCTCAGCGGAACCGCCGATGAGTTCCGCGCGCGGCTCCACGATCTCGCTGACGTCGGCGTGACCGAGCTCGTCTATCAGCCCTGCGGGCCCGACATCCGTCGGGAGCTCGAGGTATTCATGACAACCGCGAAGGCGGCCGCTGAGGCCTGAAGGGACCGAACATGGCCCGCGCGCGAACCCTGACACCGCTGTTCGAGGGCGGCAGCTACTTCGAGTGCCCGCGTTGGCACGACGGCCGGTGGTGGGTTTCGGACTTCTACCGCCGCGCCGTCTTCACCTACGACCGCGATGGACGCGAGACGCAGGTGATGGAGGTCGAGGCCCAGCCGTCGGGGCTGGGCTGGCTGCCCAACGGCGACCTGCTCGTCGTCTCGATGAAAGACCGGCGCGTGCTGCGACGGGCTCCCGACGGCAGCGTCGCGGTCCATGCCGACGTGGCCAAGCTGACCACTGGTCACCTCAATGATATGGTCGTCGACCGCCAAGGCCGTGCGTACGCAGGAGACTTCGGCTTCGACCTCATGGGCGGCGGCCAGCCGACGCCAGCCAGCCTTGTGCGCATCGACCCCGACGGTGCCGCCACGATCGTGGCGCGGGACATGTGGTTCCCCAACGGATCGGTGATCACCGACGATGGCACGCTGATCGTAGCCGAGACGTTCGCCGCCCGCCTCACGGCCTTCAAGATCCAGCCTGACGGCTCGCTGACCGACCGGCACGTGTGGGCGCAGGTCCAGGCGGCGCCCGAACCAGCCGACACAGCGACGATGCTCTCTGCGGTCAGCTTCGCTCCCGACGGCTGCGCGCTGGACGCTGAGGGGCACGTATGGGCGGCGAACGCGCTGGGCGCAGCGGTGTGCCGCGTCGCCCCCGGCGGCCAGATCGTCGATGAAGTCCGGATGCCCGGGGGGCTGAGCGCGTTCGCGTGCGGACTCGGCGGCGGGGACGGGCGGACGCTGATCGCATGCGTCGCGCCCGACTTTAACGAAGAGGCGCGGTCAGCTGCGCGCGAGGCTGCGTTGTTGACAACAACTGTCGAGGTTCCGCACGCGGGCCTACCGTAGAGGCCAGGATGAGTCCGTCGGGCAAGGGTTAATGGGACGGTGCCGAACGACGACCCCGAAGCGGAACGAAGTACCGCCGAGGGACGCAAGCACCCGTCCGGCACCATTGGCGGCAGGATCAGACCGTCGGTGCTGAGGCTGACCGCTTCCTCGGGACGAAGCCCGGCGTATTACATCACCGCGAAAAAGCGACGAGCCGGGGCCCGCTCGGCTGCTGGGCGCGCACTGCCTCCAGCAGCGCTCGCGCCTGGCGCCGGGTCGCGGGAATCGGGTACATCGGATCGGCTCACGACGAAGCCGGGCTGGAGGTGCTGAAAGCCGCGGCGCGTCAGCGCCTGGCGGCCGGGCAGGGCGAGCTTGATCTGGGCCTGGATCCGGCTGAGCCGGGCCCGGCGGGGGTGCTGGCGGCGGGCTGCTGCCGATCACTGCCTCGCGCATGGGGCACCTGTGGGATGCCCTGTCGGGTGGCCATGACGAGCTGGCCTTCGGCCGGGCCGCCGGCCATCCGGGCGACAGATCAGCTGAAAGGCGCGCCCGCGGGGGGAGGACGGCCAGCGTGGTGTTCTCCTGGGTCAGGGTAGCGGGGTTGGCCCGTTGCGCTAGCGGTTCAGGTAGGGCCGGAGGCAACTCTGCTGCGGCGGCTAGTCATCGGCGCCGATAACCTTGAAGTCCTGGTTGAGGAAAACATGGTGCGGCCAGTTGACGCCTATGTTGTGGACTTCGTAGTCGCCGTTGCTCAGCTCTACGACTCGGTCGGCGACGCCCCCCGGGTAAGCGGTCAGCGAGGCTTCGGTTGCTTTATCCGCCACCGTTCCGGTGGCAATTGTGCCCTGCCCCTCGGTGTAGTTCGTCGGGATCTGGCCGACCTTCTTTGTCGACCCTACCGTGCCTTTCTGGAAGGAGATCACCTCCGACGCAGTCGAGGATGTGCTGGCAGGCGGTTGTGCGATGACCTCTGTCGCCGTGATGGTCGTGCTGTCGGCTGTCCCCAGTACGAGGACGGGCTGGCCTGTTGTCACGACGCTCGCGGAGGCCGGACTCGTCCCGTTCTCGTAGGTCGTGGAGGACGTGTCGTTAATGGTCACCTTCTGGCCCCCGGCTGTCATCAGCGTGAAGCCCGACGCGGATGTGCTGCTGACCGTGCCAGCTGACCCCCCTGGCTCCGGACCACTCCGGGCGTTGGATCCGGAACCGCTGCCGGAGCCGCTGCTCGCAGTGGACGAGCCGCTGCTGGCAGTGTATGAGCCACTGCCCGTGGTTGCGCTGACGACCCCGTATGAACCGCCCCCGATCGCAATGACCGCGACTCCGGCGACGATGGACCTGATGAGCTTTTGAGAAGGCATTAGCTGAAATCCTGTCATTGAGGTTACTAATCTCAGGATGACGACCCGCGCTGGAAGTGCGCCGGGATCAAGCTGAACGCTGGCCGACAGGTAGCTCCGCACGGGCTGAATTTCAGCTGACCGCAAGGTTCGCGGGAAGCAGTGAATGATCATCGAACCCGGTCACGATCTTGCTCCGGGTCCCGTCCGCCAGCAACGCGACGGCCCGCGCCCTGGCCGGGCTGAAGGGCTACGTCACCAACCTCCACGACTGCCCAGACGGGACGCCCGTCACACCGCGAGCAGAGACGTGCCGTTAGTTTGCATCCAGATGCTCAGCCTTGCTCCTACGAGTCAACACTGCCGCTGGCATCACGCCGGGAGGATGCGGTTGCCCCACGTACTGGTGGGGTTCACCCGGATGAAGTGCGCAGGCACCCCCTCGATCCACGGCTCAAGCCCGGCGCCGATGATCGGCGCGCGCTCGGCCTCGGTATCCAGATGATGCGCCGCTCCCCGCACCAGCACGATCCACCCCTCGCGCGCCTCCAGATCGATCTGGTCGGCCTCCACGGCGACGTGGTACTCGGCATGCGCGATCCCAGTGCGCAGGTCTTCGTCAAAGAGGGCGGGGTCCCACGTGCCCAGGACAATCGACTCGCCGTCGATCCTGTATGTGGTCGGCAGCGCCGTGGGCCCATACCGGCTGTTGTAGACCAGACGCCCTAGGCCGCCGTTGGCGAGCAGCTGCATGCATTCGGCCTCACTCAGGGGCTCCAGCACACGCCAGGCGCTCGCTCCGGGGTCGGGCGAAGCAGAACCGCTGGGAGAACTGAGGTCGGCTTCATCGTCTGGCATATCTCCAAACCCTAGTCGCCCTGCCCCGGCGATGGCACCCGGGCTCGGCGCGTCGGTCGAGGCAGTCAACCTGCTTGCCGTCGTCGAATATCAGCCAGGCTGGTCATGCCCTAGTCTCACTCCCCGCCCAGGCCCGCTGGCGCTGCGTCAACGCGCCGCACCTCGTCGCGCTGGTCCGCGCCGGAGCGACTTTCATCAACGGAAAGCTCATCGAGCGGCCGGGTGCGGACTCCCAGCCCGAAGCCGCCTGAAAGACCTGATCTAGGTCTCGACTTTGCTTGCGTGGCCCGGGAGGGACGGTGCGCTTCCAGCGGGGTTCCGGCGCCAGCCGGGCGGCACTGACGTCCTGGCGGCCCTGGGGCGCTGTCTAGGGGTGGCCGGCGTGCGGTGCGGGCTGGTTGGGCGCCGCGAGCAATTGCCCGGTCCAATCCGGTCCGTCGCTCATCGCGGCCTGCATCCCGTGCCATTTCGCGGCCGCGATGAACAGCGTCCCGCCATCCTCGCCGCCGAGCATGCAGGCAAAGCACCCTCGATCGACGGCGACCGTGTTGAGCACCTCGCCGCCCTCCCGCACGCGCACGCAGCGCTGGCCGGGAACACTCGCAACCCACACCGCACCGTCGGCGTCCGCGCAGATGCCGTCGGGCGCGTGCTCAAGGTCAGCCCAGACGCGACGGCTGGCGAGGGTCCCGTCGCCTGCCACCTCGAACGCGACGAGCTGCTCGGCGTGCGAATCAGCGGCGACGAGCAAGCGGCCATCGTCGACCAACGCCATGCCGTTGGGCCACTGCAGGCTGTCCGCGACCTCGCGCATGCTGCCGTCCGGCTGGACACACACGATTCCCGGCCCTCCGTTGACGTAGGCGTTACCGGTTGCGCCAACCACGAGCTCATTGAACGGCGGGCGGCCGAGAGCGGTGAGGTCCGCCACGGTGCCAAGCGTTCCGTCCGGCTCCTGACGCAGCAGCCTGCCCTGTGGCCCGTCGACGACGAGCATCCGCCCGTCGGGAAGCCAATCAATGCTCAACGGAATGGTCTGCGGCGCGAGACGAGCCATCACTTCGCGCGCGCCGTCACCGCTCACAGCCAGTACCTCACCGGCACCCCAGTTGCACAGCCAGACGCGTCCGTCGCGCCATCGTGTCGATTCCGGAAAGCCCAGGCCGTCAGCCACAACGCGGGTCTCGCTCATCCCACCATCTCCTCTGCTCGTCAGCATGCCTTCAGATGAGATTCAATGGCAGCCCGTGCGGGCCCTCGACATGACGACAGGACCCGGTGAGAGTCAAGCACCTGGTCGCCCTGGCCGGCAACGGCGCCACGTTCGTCAACGGCAAGCCCATAGAACGACCCCAGAACGAAGCCCAGCCCGAGGCTGGCCCCACTTCCAGGCCACGCGCTCGTCATAGGGCAAGACGATGGTGTTGCTGAGCCAGCGCACCAGTTCTGTTCAGGCGCGCGTTCCCCAATGGCGCTTCTCTGGCCACCGGGACATCTCGCCGACCGTCACGAAGGTTCCGCATACCACGTGTCCGACAAGCCGAGCGCCGGTTACACGGAGGCCAGTCGGCGCTGCGGGCTGGACTAGTCCGGGATCAGCCGGGCCGCGATGGCAATCACGCTGAGCGCGACGATGAGAATGCTCCAGGCTAGCGCGTACGGCAGGAACACGAAGCCGGCAATGCCGGTCAAGACAGCCAGGCCGGTGCCGACAAGCCTGCTAACGCGAAGCCCGCACAGGGCCATGACTCCCGCCGCGAACAGCAGCGCGCCGAGGGCCAGGAGGATCCAGCCCCAGGTATGCACGGTCAGCCGGAAGGGGTAGCCAGGGGCCGCGGGATAGTAATGCGGTCCGATGACAGCGGCGAGCCCGGCAAACAACGTCGCGAGCCCGGCCAGCATGCCGAGTACCTCGCCGACGGCGCCGACGGTGCTCAGCCGCGGGCGGCGCGCTGTGATGGCTGCCGCGGTCGCGGCTCCGGCTCCCGCCGTGACGGCTTTCGCTTCCGCCGTCCCGGTTCCGGCTCCGGCGGCCGCGGTGCCCGCTCCCGCCGTCCGCGCAGCGGTGCTCTCCGTGCCGAGGAAGCGGCCGAGTGCGATGACGGTCACCACGATTCCGGCCGCCGATTCGCTCATCACGAGTACCCGCGCCCGGAGCGTTTCCGCAGTGAAGCCGCTGCCGAGCGAGGGCAGCGTGCTCCAGCTGAGGTAGAAGTGCCCGAACCGGCTCGGCGGCGCCGCCGGGCTGAACGCGGTGCGCGGGGTGAACACCAGGAAGGCGATTGCGAAGATCGTCACGATCTGGACGATGTTGACGATCGCGAGCACGACCTTGCTGGTCCCAGAGCCCTCGAACGTGCGGAACTGGAAGGCGTCGCCGATAGTCCCGAACAGCAGGTCCTGCAGCCGGTACAAGGCTAACCATGCGAAGAACGCGGCCAGGAACCCGGACGTCGGCGTCAGGCGCAAGATCGCCAGCAGCCCGGCGAGCCAGATCAGCACGTACCAGCCATAGAAGCTGCTGTCCCTAGCGCTCTTAAATACCCTGCCCGCCAGGTAGCTCAGTGACATCTTCTCGCTAGTCCACCAGATGCCATAGATGAGGGCCATGACCGGGCCCTCTCGCGGTCGCACAGCAGACGCCATCGCGCTTCCTCTCACTGCACATGCGCGGACGCGGGGAGAATCTCGCTAAGGCGAGGATGGCGTAATCCGGAAAAACAGCGGCAGCAAATCCGCGGCGGACGTGATCAGGATGCCGCCGCGGTACGGGAAGAGCACCCGAGCCTCCGCGTTGGAGTCGACGATCGTCTGACGGCATGCTCCGCACGGGGGGACGTCGCCAGTGCCCCAGATCGCGATGTCCAGCACACGGGCGGCTGCGTTCTCGCGATGCACCGCTGCGTAGATGGCCGCCTGCTCGGCATGCAGCACCCGTGCCAGGCTGGGATCCTCGACGTTCCAGCCGAGGTAGGGCTCGGTGCCGCTCTCGGTGCGGACGGCGGCCCCGACGGCGAAGCCCGAGAACAGCGGCCGCGCCCGTGCCGCTGCCAGTTCGGCCTTGGTCACGAGCGCTGCGTCCGCGGGCCCGAGCTCGGGCCTCGCGACGATCGTGCCTGGATAGTCACCACCGCTGATGTCGCCGTGCGTCATCCCCCGCCACCTCCCTGGCGTGACCGTAGCGCAGCCGGTGCGCGGCCGGGCTCAATCCGGTCCTGGGCAGAATGGGATCGTCAGAGGATGTTACTGGAAAACTCTGCGGCACAAACGCACCCTGCGAACTGTTCCTCGTAGGAAGCCGACCGGCAGCCCAGTAGCGCGAGTCGGCGACAGATTGTTCGTTCCGGCGCGACCATGACCGGCAAGCCAAGAATCTCGGTCGGCGCCCAGATTAGGCGGTTCACGAGCGGCTTTAGCGTCACGGTCGGTGATGTCGGCGGCGATCGGCCTGGCCCGGCCGGGCCAGGCCGATTCCTGCCGACCGCGTCCGGTCTTACCGGGCGGCTCCGGCGACGTAGGCGGTGACGATCTAAGTTGTCGGCGGGGAGCCGATGGATGAGTGGTGATTCGGACACGTACCTGGCCCATGCCATGGTTCGCCGATGATGCGGGCCTTCGAGCCGGCCGCTTCGCTTGGCGGACGGTGCTCCATCCAGCGGCTCAGGCAAGGTGAAAGAACAGCAGCACACCGATAACGAACGTGGCGGCAGCACCGATAAGTGTCAGGATGAGCAGAATCCTCGAAGCGGCTCTGATGTATGCGAACGTCAGTCCGCCAGAAATCACCAGCACGGATCCCATCAAGGTGTCATGCCAGTCCATTGCCATTACGACGTCCTGTTCCGGTGGTAGTAATCGAGCTGGGCCAGGAGCCGTCAGGCCCTGGGTTGACCGGTCCGCGGATACCGGCCGGGTTGCGTGGCCTGGCCGGTATCCGCAGCTGCGATGCCGTATTCAGCCGGTATGTACTGCGCCGGCTTTCTGCAGGGTCTGGTGCGCCAGGTTGTACAGGCGCGCGCCCAGGCGGGTGCCGCCGAGGTAGCCCGCCGCGAGCACGCCGGGAACCAGGATGGCGACGGGAACCAGCTACCAGGGCTGGCCGGTGGCCGACAAGGCGATCAGGGAGCCGGCCAGCAGCACCGCGGCTTTCCAGGCGGGAACCGGTGAGAATCAGGCCATTACCGGCTTGGGCACCATCGGCCGCAGGACGGCCTGCGCGTCGCTGACGAGCAAGTCCTGATGATCGCTGACCAGGAGCGGGCCAGATGAGGGCAGCTGCCGCCATATGCCACCTCGGCTTCGCTGCGCACTAGGCGCCACCGAGGTCCAGAGCAGCCGGGAGGAATCTGAAATCTCGTCTACACGCAGATAAACGAGCACACCTTCTCAATCCGGACGCTACGCCCCATCCGTCGGGGAGACAAGAGAGCCGGGGACGATTGCGTGGCCAGCGGCGGAGCAGCGCTGCCAGCTCTGGCCGTGAACTTCTCACAGCGCGCCGCCACTGCTTACATGCCCACCGCCATGCCCACCGCTCGGTATTGGCTGGGCCGTGCCGCGGGTGCGCTCGAGGCCCATCGTGTCCATGCCCCTGTCCGCCCCGTATCCCGTCCAGCTGGACTTCCACGCCGACCATCACATCACCCGGTGGCGCCCCCTGGTGCAGTGGCTGCTGGCCATCCCGCACCTGATGATCGCCTGATCAGCTTCTTCACCGTGCTGATCACCGAGCAGATCCCGCGGCCGCTCTTCGACGCGACCGCCATGACCTACCGCTACGAGTGGCGGGCCATGAGCTACGCCTTCTTCATGCACGAGGACTACCCCCCGTTCGACTTCGAGCTGTCCTCCGACGACGACGGGATGGAACCGCACACGTCCCTGCGGCTCACTTATCCCGAGCACCTCGAGCGGTGGCAGCCGCTGTACAAGTGGTTCCTGGCCATTCCCCACTACTTCGTGGTGGCCGGCCTGACCATCGCGGCGGCGCTGGGCATCATCGCCGGCTTCTTCGCCGTGCTCTTCACCGGGCAGTACCCCGAGGGCATCCGGGACTTCCTGGTCAGCTCCTACCGCTACGCGCTCCGGGTGGAGGCCTACGTAGGTTTCCTCACCGACCGCTACCCGCCCTTCAGCCTTGCCGCCTGAGGCCGCGGCCGCGGCGAGCCGCATGAGTCAGGCCAGGCCAGCACGGTGGGGCCCCGGTCTGGCGTTCGCGCAGGTAATCCACGAGCAGATCCCGGACTGGGCGGCAGAGCTGCCCGGCCTCCGCGAGCCAGCGGCGAACGCCAAGGGACGCCGATGGACGATGCGTCGCACGTTAAGAGCGTTGAGGCAGCGTTCGTGGGGTCGGCGACTTGGCTTCGGGGACGAAGATGCCGCCGTTCAAATCCGGCCACCCGGCCAGGTCAGATGCGGTGCGGTTAGTCCAGGGCCTTAGCCATCCGGTAATTGTGGATGGCCACGCCGCGGATCACCAGGTCCTGTCGTTCCACTACCGCGAAGCCCTTGCGCTCGAACAGCCGCCGGGCGAGCTCGCTGGCCTCGGTGAACAGGCTCCTGATTCCCTGCTCGCGGGCTGCCGCCTCCACGGCGTCATAAAGCCGCGCCGCGATCCCCTGCCCGGCTGCCTCGGGCGCGCAGAACACGCGGTCGATGTGCCCGTTCGGCTCAAGATCGATATAGGCGACGGGGCGGTCATCCGCATTGGCGGCCACGAGGACCAGGCGGCCGTCGCTGGCTTCCCCGTGCGCCCACTCGGCGGTCCTGGGCTCCGGGGCCCAGGCCCTCACCTGGGCGGCCGTGTAATCAGAGAGCGCCACCTGCCGGACTGAGCGGAAGAAAACGTCGGCCAGATCGGCCGCATCACGCGGATCGTAGGCGCGGATGGTGACTTTCACCCGGCAAATGTAACTGCCTGGATCGTCACGCGGCCAACGTGGCGCCGGGGCCGGACGGGACACGCCGACCCCAGGCCACGCAGTTGCGCGGCTCCTGGGTGAGCCGGTGGCTGGCAGGAGGCCAGAGGCCCGGCAGGGCACATCGAGGGTACATGCGGTCGCAACACACCGGGTGACGGCGGGATCCCGCAGGATCCGCCACAGGGCAGACGAGTCGAGCAGCTACCGAATCACGCCGCCGGGTCGGCCCGCCGCTGGCGGTTTCGAGTGGCTGATTTCTTGAACTGCTCCGGCCGAGGGGCGACAATCCTGGCGAGGGACCTGGGGGTTCGGAACATGGAACTGCTTGAGCGGGCATCGTTCCTGCGAACGCTGGCCGAATACGCCAGCGAGGCTAGGAAGGGCGACGGGCGGCTTGTCCTGGTGTCGGGGGAGTCCGGCATAGGCAAGACGGCGCTCCTGGAAGCCTTTCAGCAGGAGCTGAAGGGAGCTCGCTGGCTCTGGGGTGCGTGTGACGGCCTGCTGACCCCGCGGCCGCTCGGCCCGCTGTTCGACATCGGCGCACAAGTCGATGGCGAGTTCGGTGCCGCTTGCCGGAGCGCGGCTCCGCGCGACCGGCTGTTCGCCTCATTCCTGGCTGAGATCGATTCGCCAGCGACCTTTACCGTGGTAGTGATCGAAGACGTCCACTGGGCCGACGAGGCGACGACGGATCTGCTGAGCTTTGCCGGACGTCGGCTTGGCCGGATGGCGGCCCTGGCCCTGGTCACCTATCGTGACGATGAACTCCGAGATGACCACCCGCTCAAGATGGTGCTGGGTGACCTCGCGACCCAGCGCGCTACCCGCCGGATGCGGATGCCGCCGCTATCGGAGGAGGCTGTCCGAACCCTTGTGGGCCAGCGCGCCGTCGATGCGGCAGAATTGCACGCCGTTACGGGCGGCAACCCGTTCTATGTGAGCGAGGTCCTGGAGGCGGGCTGGCCAACTGTCCCTCCGACGGTGCGCGACGCCGTTGGGGCCAGACTGGCCCGCGCAACGGCTCATACCCGGCGGGTCGTGGAGTCCGCGGCGATAATCGGAACCCGGATAGACAGGGTGCTGCTGCTGCCGATTCTCGCCGACTGCGGTTCCTCTATGGAGGACTGCCTGGCTACTGGCGTCCTCGTGCCTGATGGCGTTGGCCTTCGATTCCGGCACGAGCTAATCCGCATGGCTGTAGCGGCCGGGGTCGCCCCGCACCGCAAAGCGGAGCTGCACGCACGTCTGCTCGCCGCTCTTGAGGCGCGCGGCGATGCTGACCCGGCGATACTGGCCCACCACGCTGAGGGCGCCGGCGATGAGAAGGCCGTTCTCAGGCATGCCCCGGACGCGGCCAGGCGCTCATCCGCGCTCGGCGCGCATCGCGAGGCCGCCGCACAGTTCGAGCGTGCCTTGCGGTGCGCTGATGAAAGCGACCGGCAGACCCTCGCGCCTTTGTACGAGGGCGTGGCTGACGAGTATGCGCTCCTTGACCGCTGGTCGGAGGCTGAAGCGGCGCTGCGTATCGCACTGGCATTCAGGCGGGAGCTTGGCGATGGCCTTAGGGCCGGGAGGGATTTGTGTGTCCTGTCGACCGCGCTGTGGCGGCTGTGCCGTGGCCATGAGTCCGAGCTAGCCGCGCGGGAGGCTGTCGGCGTCCTTGAATCGGCGCCGCCCGGCCCCGAACTGGCCTGGGCGTACGCCAAGCTCGGTGTTGCGATCCTGGTCTCGGGACGACGGGACGAGGGCCTTGAGCTAACGGCCAAGGCGCGTGACCTCGGCGAGCAGCTGGATCAGGCCGATGTGGTGAGCTTCGCCCTGAACGCGATCGGCCTAACCCTGGTAGAGGATGGCCAGGATGGGATCCCGACTATTGAGCGGGCGCTGCAGATCGCGCTGGATTCCGATGTACATGAGGCGGCTGGCCGGGCCTACTCCAGCCTCCAGGAGAGCAGCATCTGCCTGCACCGCTTTGACGACGCGGAACGGTATTACGCGGCGGGGATGGCTTACTGCGAGGAACGGGAACTCGGCGTATTCAGCACCTGCCTGACCGGCGGCAGGGCCAGCGCCCTGCTGCTGGTCGGCCGGTGGGACGAGGCCGTGGGCATCTCAGCCCAGATGCTAAGTCGGCCTGGAATCTCTCCGGTAAACCGGCTGAATCCGCTCATGGCAATGGGCAGCGTCCAGGGTCGCCGCCGCGAGGAGAACGCCTGGGACCTGCTGGACGAGGCAGTGGCCCTCGCGGAGGGAACGGCCGAGCCGTGCTGGATAGTACCCATCCGGGCCGTGCGCGCGGAGCTGAGATACCTGACCGGGGAGCTGGACCTGGGCGCCCAGGAAGTCCGGGCAGCCAGCGAGTACCTGGGGCGCGTCGATCATTGGCAGACCTGGTCGGTCGTCATCTGGCTGGCCAGGATGCAGCAGCCGGTGGATGTCGCGGCGCCGGCTCCCGAGCCATATGCGCTGGAACTAGCCGGGAACTGGAGGGCCGCGTCAGCACATTGGGAACGGCTCGGGCGTCCCTACGACGCTGCCCTGGCCCGGATGGGCTCGGCTGACGAAACCGGGCTCAGGGATGCTCTCGTCACGCTTGAGGCGCTCGCCGCCAGGACGACAGCCGCGCTCGTCAAGAGGCGGATGAAGGCGCTCGGCCTGAAAGCGATCCCGCGCGGGCCGCGCCTGGCCACTCGGGACGCACCGGCAGGCCTGACCGCACGGGAGCAGGAGGTGCTGGTTCTGCTCTCAGAGGGCTTGCCGGACCGGGAGATATCCCGCCGGCTGTTCATATCCGAGCGGACCGTGCACCACCATGTCTCCGCAGTGCTCTCCAAGATCGGCGTGTCGTCCAGGATGGCGGCGGCCCGCGAGGCCGTGCGGTTGGGCATCAAAGACCTGACCTAGCTTAGGCATCCCAGCGCCAAACGTAGGCACCGCATCGACCAAGCTGGGCATTTCTCTCGATTAATCCGCTGCCCTGGCCGGCCTACGGTCGTTGCGACAACCCCGACGACCGCAAGGAGGCCGCCAGTGCCGCTGTTCATGGATGTGCATGAGATCGCCGGCGGGGTGGCGATGGATGACGCAGAGGCGCCTGATGCGCACCAAGCGTCCAGCACGATCGGCGCGATCGCGCCCGCAGCGACTGCCCTGACCGGCCGGCCTGGGCTCAGTCCGGCAGGCCCGCGCCGCATATCGCGAAGGTCGCGAGCGCAGCGAGACCCACACACACGACCACGACCGGAGAAGGAACAGGACTGACATGACCGATAAGAGCGAGTCTGTCGAGGTATCCCGGCGTAGCTGGCTGGCCGGGGCCGGAGCAACGGGCGCCGGACTTGCTGCCGCGTCGGCAGGGATCTTGCCGGGTGTCGGCCCTGCCGCCCGCGCCACCGCGGCGGCGACAGCGCCTCGCAGACTCGGTCCGCCAGGCGTGCCGACGGACAGCGGCTTGTTCGGGCGGATCTTTCCCGGCCTGCCGCCATTCGCTGACGCGACCGACACGGTGCGGGCCGCGCTGATGGATGTCGGTGCCCAGGGCGGCATCATGGACGCCGCCGACGACCTGGCGGCCGGCCCGAAGAACCTGATCGTCGATCCGGCCGTGAACGGGAACCCGACCGCCGCCAATCCCTACGGGACCAACCCTGACAACCAGGCGATGACGGCCGGGTCGACGTTTGTCGGCCAGTTCACTGACCACGACATCACCTTTGACCAGACGTCTTCTCTGGGCGTGACGGCCAACCCGCTGGTCTCGCCCAATACCCGGACGCCGGCGCTGGACCTGGACTCGGTGTTCGGTGGCGGCCCGGGCCTGCGCCCGGACCTGTACGTGCCCAACCCGGACGGGTCCGTCGGCCCGGAGCTGAAAATCGGGTCTGGCGGCGTGCATGAGGACGTGCCCCGGGTGGCCAACGGCGACGGCACCTACACTGCCCTGCTGGGTGACCCGCGTAACGACGAGAACATCATGATCGCCGGGCTGCACTGCGGTCATATCCTGTTCTACAACCGGGTGCTGTCCGAGCTCGGCAGCTTCAGCCTGCGCGCCTTCCCCGCCGCCAGGAGCGCTGACCTGTCCGGCCGGTATGCCCGGTTCCTGATCGCCCGCCAGGTTACCCTCTGGCACTACCAGTGGCTGCTCGTCAACGAGCACCTGCCGCAGATTGCGGGGCAGGCCGTTGTCAGCGATGTCCTGGCCCGCGGTAACCGCTTCTACCGGCCGCCGCTCGGCGACGCGTTCCTGCCGATCGAGTTCGGCGCCGCCGCTTACCGGTTCGGGCACTCCATGGTCCGCCCCTCCTACCGCGCCAACTTCACCAGTGGAACGGGCGACAGTACCAGCCCGACCGCCGACCCGTTCTTCGGCCTGGTGTTCGACTCCACCCAGCCCGACTTCAACACCCCCGCCGACCGCGACGACCTGCTCGGCGGCTACCCGGCCCCGCGCCGCTACGTCGGCTGGCAGACCTTCTTCGACCTTGGCGACGGCCAGGTCAAGAACAACAAGAAAATTGACACCACCATCTCCTCGGTCATGTTCACCCTCCCGTTGCCCGCCATCGCCCCGCACACCCAGACCTCGCCTACTGTCCTGCCGCAGCGCAACCTGCTCCGCCAGCTGACCTGGAGCCTGCCCTCCGGGCAGGCGGTCGCCCAGGCCATGGGCGCCAGCCCGCTCACGCCCGCCGACCTTGACGACATCGCCGGCGTCTACGCGCCGTTCGGTGCGAGCACGCCGCTCTGGTACTACATCCTCGCCGAAGCGAAAACCGCCGCCGGGGGCGTCAATCTCGGCCCGGTCGGCGGCCGCATCGTCACCGAAACCCTCATCGGGCTGCTCCGGGCCGACCCCGCCAGCTACCTTAACCTCTACCCTCGCTTCCAGCCTTTCCTTGGTACCGACCTCACCATCGGGCCCACCCCCGACACCGCGATCACCGGCAACCGCGCCTACACCCGCGCCCATTTCCTCCACTACGCCGGCGTTGTCAACCCCGGCAGCTACCGGTAACCGCAACCTAAGCCGATGTGGGGGCAATGGCATGGATGAGCCGGCGCCGTCCGGCGAGGACCGCCGAATTCGCATGTGTTCCGACACCGCCTGATGATTTCGATCCGCTGACCGCTCCGGGCTACCCGCTGCGCTGGCATGGCTTTCCCCGCCGGCCGGATCCCGAGCGCGAGCCGCAGCTGAATCGGCTGTGGCAGCAGATGTTCGCGCGACCAATCCGGTTCGCGGAGGCGGAACTGGAAGTCGCGACCAATCTGGCCGAGCGCCGCCGGCGGCGCGGGCCTGCCTTCGAGGACAATATCTGGGCTGGTGCCATGCGGGCCGCGTCGACGACACGAACTTTTCCACGCCGGCGGTGTTCGTCACCGCCGAGTGGGGAGTGCCTGACGTGTTGCCAATCGACCCGGATGGATTCGACGGGATCACCGTTGGGTTCTGGGTGGGACTCGACGGCGCCGACTCCCAGGAACTCCTGCAGGGCGGTATCGCTGCCGACGTGTATCCGAGTCGTCTCTTCGGAACCGATGTCGAGTGGTACGCGTGGGGCGAATGGTTCACCGACGAGTTCATGGACCCGCCTATGCGGGCGAAGAATTTCCGATCTCGGCCGGTGACCTGGTCTCGGCACTCGTCTGCGCGGTCGAACCCAACCTTGGCTTCATCGCGATCGCGAACAGCACCCGTCAGCAGGGCGCCAGCTTCCTGATCCCCGGGCCCGGCAGCTTCGTTTCGGCCGGCCAGCAGGTCGAATGGATCGTCGAGCCGACTAATGCCGCGCTGCCGGCTTTCACCCCGGTGACGTTCTACAACTGCGCTGCGGCAACGCGAGCGAGGTGCTCGGCCCCATACCGGGGCCCGGCATGAACGTCACCGGCGACGACGGCAACCCCATTACCGAAAGCTGGATCCTCACCGACAGCAGCGTCCTGGTCCGCTGGACAGGCTTCGGCGTACCAAGCTGACCAGCCGGGAAGACATACCGTCTGGCAACCTGGGGAACCTTCAGCTGTGGCGCACCCAATCGATGCCAGGTCCGAGCCGGTGCTCCCGCGTCGGCGAGCCGGGGACGAACCTGGGCCGATCCCCAGACCCGGTGGTTCGCACGCCCAGGTCATCCCTGAAGGAGCGGGCCCGTCAGGACGCTGACTGACCTGCGTGAGCTCTGCAAGGATTTCGCCGTAGCAGTCCGCGAGTTCGTTCACTTGGCCCGGCGGTACGATCGCAGCACCAACAAGGAGCAACACCTTGCGAGAGTGGACGACGGGCATGCGCAACTGCGCGAGCTCGCTCAACAGATGCGCCTGCTCGGAAGCGAAGACCTTCAGCAAGCCGCCCACGAGGTCGAGCATCATGTTTGGCGGGTTCGCGAGGTGTGCGAGGGTCGTGAGGACGCGCTGGCCGAGTACTACAAAGCAGACCGCCAGAGGTCCGCCTGCGCGCAGGGATGCACCAGCTATACGTCGCCGCTCGTGCCCAACGCGGGGTAGCAAATTCGGAAGATATCGACCCTGATGAACCTATCGATCCGCGCAGGTCCGCATGACCGCTGGTCGGACAAGGAAGTCACGCCATGAACCTCACTTCACGCGCTGGCCGGCGCCTCGCCGCCAGCATCCCGCTAGCCTGCTCGGCCATCCTGGTCCTGGCTGCCGCCCTGGCCTCACCGGCGGCCGCCGGCACGCCTGACCGTCCCGCCCCGGCGGTGCTGCCGTTAACCAGCTCTGCTACCGGTGCTGCCGCCCATCCCCAGCGGCGCCAGCTCGCGGTGACGACGCTGTCTAACTTCAGGGTGGTGCTGACAGCCACCCGGTCACCGGGCACTGGCCCGGGACCGATGGCCACCATTACCGCGGCTGGGTACCGGCATACCGCGCATGGATGGAAGCTCATCGCGACCAAGCGGATCGGCGCGTCCGGCCGGTGGTCCTGGTATGCGACGGAAGTCTGCAGCCTCACCGTGACCCAGCTCAAGCCGGGACCACCATCAGGCTCGCCCGCCGCGCTGCAGTGGGACTCGATCACGGTGAGCCTGCTGTGGGGTCCGGCGATCGGATGCGTGCCGCCCATCACCAGGCACTGGCGATAACGGGCGCTCGTGGCCGGGGCTAGCGGTCGCGCGGGAGGGCGACAGTGCCGCCGCCGCAACCGCCGCCTCGCCGCCCCTGCCGCGGGACCTTTGTGTCGCCGGGGCAGTGTTCTGGCCCCACGCATAGAGCCGGACGCGCCAGAACAGAGCCATAACGCCTGATCATTACGGCTCCGCCCGCCTCCACTATCGTGGACAGATACCGGCATGAGCAGTGCAAGCAACGGGGCTGGAGGGCCGGGCTACCCGGCGGGCTGGAGGGGGGTCGATGGTGTCTACTGGAAATATGTATGCGCCGAAAATACTCCTTAGGCGGCCACCACAACAGTTCAATTTCGGCGTCTGGCCCCGTGGGCCACATCTAAGAGGGCTCGGTCGGTCGTAACTCGGAGGTGGCGGAGCCTGCTATCTATACTCCGTCGCTGGAGATTGTTGATTTGTTGTCAGATAGGCTTGGCCGTTGCCTTGCCGATAGTCCGCTGTGCACCACTGGCGCTCTTACCCTTGATCGGATTCAGTAGCATTACGTAGCGAGCGGGGTCCGGTAGTGTCGACTAGGGCGGAGGAGCAGTCCCGGGCCCGGAAGTGGTAAGGTGAGCGTCGAGACATCGGAGCGCAGTACTTGCAGCCATTAGCTGGAGCGCTGTATCAAGAAGGTAGATATTAGTACGAAATCGGCATTTCAGGCGAGGCATTCGATTAGTTCGTGATGCTTCGTGGGTGTCAGCTCATGAGGCGCTGCTTTTGGTTATGGCGGTGAATGAGTCTCAAGAATGCCGAGGTCTGGGACGATGTATATGAGGATGTATATAGAGCGGTGGAGCGTCGATGAAGTGAGCCAGAGGGCTAATTCCGGGTAGCAAGGGAATCGCATTTTGCGAGAATGAATCGTGCGAGGGACTATTCGTATGACGGACTTGGCTTTGCTGGTGATGGCGGCGGGGAGCGGCGAGCGGTACGGTGGGCTTAAACAAATCGAGCCGCTCGGCCCGAGTGGCGAGACGATCCTAGACTATTCGATATTTGACGCTTTGCAGACCGGATTTCGAAAAGTGATTTTCGTGATCCGCCGCGACATTGAAGAAGTATTTCGCGCCGCCGTGGGCAAGCGAATTGAAGAGCGGCTCGAAGTTCACTACGTGTTCCAAGGCGAAGTAATGCCGACGGGTTCTCCGGCCGTTATATATCGGAAGAAGCCCTGGGGAACTGCGCATGCGATTCTCTCCGCCGTGGACGTTGTAAATGAGCCATTCGGTGTAATTAATGCTGACGACCACTATGGGCGCGAGTCGTTCCGCGTGCTGAGCGACCATTTTCGCTCCGGAAGTGAGGATGCGGCGTTGGTTGGCTTTTGCTTGCGGAACACCCTGTCCGATTTCGGCCCGGTGAAGCGCGGTCTTTGCGCTATTTCACATGGCACGTTGCAGAGTGTCACGGAGCTTGCGCAGATTGAACCGGACGGTGAGGCAGTTAGGTACGTAGGAGCTGATGGCGTTAGCCGTCACCTGACTGGTGACGAGATCGTATCGATGAATATGTGGGGCTTTCATCCGGCGATCTTCCCGAATTTGCATAGTAAGTGGCTGGACTTTGTGCGCGATTGTGGGCAGAGTGAGATCGATGAATTCTATATTCCTAGCGTCATCACTGACCTCATAGCTGAGGGTAAGGGCAGTTGCCGCGTGCTGAAGACTCCGAGCAGCTGGTTCGGAGTGACGTATCGCGATGACCGCTCTGTTGCAGTAGATTGTATTCGAGATTTGATTCTGCGGGGATTTTACCCTGAAAGACTATGGTCATAGCGAGGCTAAGTCCCAGTCATGTATATCGATCGAGCGGCAATGGTGCCCAGCACCACCGCTCGGCGACGCGGCAGCCGCCTGAGCCTACGGATCGTGCCGATCGTAAGTACCCGGTGTTAGACGTGCTGGCGGCGGCCGGCGCACCCGAACGGCGAGCGGCTCAGCTCACGGCGGCGCCCGGCGGCTGGGCCGTATCAGCCTGGGCAGACCTCGCGTCGGATTCGATTTCGGCGGTGTCGGCTTTCAGTTCCCTGGCTTCGACCTTCCTCGCCTTCTTCATGGCCTGCTCGATCTTCGCCCCCATGTCGGACACCCCGACCACGACCAGGCCGGCCTGCCCGGCGTCGAGGTGCTCGCCGAGTTCCTTCAGGTCGTGGCGGCTCATGCCGGCGGAGGCATGACCGGCGATCGCGCCGAGGACCGCGCCGCCTCCGGTGGTGAGCGCGACGAGGCCGCCGCCAATCGCGGCAGACGGGACCAGGACCACGACCAGCCCGGTGGCCAGGCCAACCCCAGTGGCCTCCGCGTCCTGAGCCGCCCGGACGGTCATGCCGGGCTCGCGCGAGACCGCCGTCCCGGCAACGCCAGGCGCCCAAGCCCAGGCGAACAGCAAGGACCGCCCAGGCGGCCGCTAGCGCACCGGTGAGTCCCAGCTGGTCTCGTCGCGGATCCGCCGCTTGACCAGCTTCCCAGCGGGGTTGCGGGGCAGCGGATCGGGCCGCACGACGACGTACTGCGGCATCTTGAAGCGGGCGATCCGATCCCCCAGGTAGGCAAGGACCGCGTCGGTGTCGATCGTCGCGCCCGGGATGGGCACGAGCACCGCGCCGACCTTCTCGCCCATCACCTCATCGGGCACGCCGACCACGGCCGCCTCGTACACCCCTGGCGCGCCGGCCAGGGCGTTCTCGACCTCGATGCAGTACACGTTCTCGCCGCCGCGGTTGATCATGTCCTTGACCCGGTCGACGATGTAGACGAGGCCTTCGGCGTCGATGCGGGCAAGGTCACCGGTATGCAGCCACCCGTCGATGAAGGCCCGGGCGGTGCCTTCGGGGTTGTTCCAGTAGCCCGCCACCACGTTGGGCCCGCGGACGAGCAACTCGCCGACGTCCTGCGCGCCGGACGTATCCACTCTTACGTCGATCACTGGCATCGGGAAGCCCACCGCATCGGTGTGCGCGGCGGCGTACTCGTGCGGCATGTTGCACACGGCGCTGGCGGTCTCGGTGAGGCCGAAGCCGTTCGTCAACCGTGCGTTGGGGAACGCCTTCATGATCCGCCCCACCAGCTCCGGCGCGATCGGCGCGCCGCCATAGAGCAGGCCGCGCACGCTGGATACGTCGGTCTCGGCGAACTGCGGCTGGTTGATAGCCAGCCAGTAGATGGCCGGCACGGAGGTCAGTACGTCGATCCGCTCGGTCTCGATGGCCCGCAGGAACGCGCCGACCTCGAACTGCGGCATGATGACGCTGGTCCCAGCCAGGTACGCCCAGAGAAGAAGCTGGCTGTTGCAGCCGGTGACGTGGAACATCGGCACCGAGATCAGCGTGCGCGAAGGCTCGCCCTCGCGGCTCAGGCCTTGGCCTCTCCGGCAGCTCTCGCAGTTCGACAGGAAGTTCTCATGGGTGGTGACAGCGCCCTTGGGGAAGCCGGTCGTGCCGCTGGTGTAGAAGATCGCCGCCGCGTCGCGGTGCCCCGCGTCCTCGATCGCGAGCGGATCGCCATCGGGCAGCGGCTCGCCCGGCGCGAAGACATAACTGGCGCCGCTGTCCGACACCACGTACGCCACCTCGGGCTCGGCCAGCCGGGTGTTGACCGGCACGACGATACCGCCGGCGAGCACCGTGCCGAAGAAGGCCAGCGCCCAGTCGATGCCGTTGCCCAGCCGTATCGCGACGCGGTCGCCGCGCTGCACGCCGCCCGCGCGGAGCCCGCCCGCCACCCGTGCGGCACTGTCCCACAGCTCCTGGTAGGACAGCCGCCGGCCGCCGAGCTCGACTAGCGCCTCGCGGTCCGGGTGCTGGCTGGTGACCTCGCGCAGCATGTGGACCAGGCTGACCGGCAGCTCGTCATAGCGCTTGATGCCGTCCGCGCCCCTGGTCACCCCTGTGGTGTCGTACGGCGTACTCATGACCCACCTGCACTGAAGCACCCGTGCGGGTCGTCCGCCAGCATCTGGTCGATCCCGGTGACCCCGGCCTCGTGAAAAGCGGGGAGCAGCAGATCCGGGCAGCGTAATGCGTACCGGTGCGCCAGTTCCTCGTGCGCGTACCGGCTCGCATCCGCCACCAGGGCCTCGTTGTCCCACCAGTTCGCCACGGACTCGGCGGAAAGGAGGAAAACGTGTTCGAGTATCGGGGTGGGACCAAGGTTGGCGACGTCTACCGGCCCCCGCGTCGGCTCAGCTGTTGTCACGAGAACCTCCTCTGCCTTTTGAAGCCTACGTCTTGCGGCACCCGATGGTTAGCCCGACGAGCGCCGAGAATGTTGCAGCGGGGAGGCGCCTGCGGCAGCCGTGCAGCGCTTGCATCGCGGCCGTTCTTGACGCGCTCGACCGCACGGAGGGCATGGGACCAGACAGGCATGCCCGGAAACCCGGCGCCAAACTCAACCAAACGCGCGAAACCAGCAGAAACCAGGCACAGGACCTGCAAGGACTCGAGGTAGCCGCTTTCACGACGTGCTCGAAGAACAGCTGGGCCGTGCACGCACCTCAGCCGAGGCGGCCGACCAGGTCGTCGTGCAGGTCCCAGAGCTGGGCGGGCAGGTGCCGGTGGAAGGTGCGGAAGAACTCGGGGATGTGCTCCGCCTCCAGCTTCCAGGCCTCGGTGTCCACCGTGAGCAGCAGATCCAGGTCAGCCCAGCTGAGGTCCAGGCCGTCAAGGTCCAGCGAGCCCGGCGCCGGGATGTAGCCGATCGGGGTCGCCGTGGCCTTGGCGTCGCCGGACAGCCGCTGAATGATCCACTTCAGCACGCGGATGTTCTCGCCGAAGCCGGGCCACACGAACTTGCCCCTGGCGTCCTTGCGGAACCAGTTGACGTAGAACAGCCGTGGCAGCTTTGTCGGGTCGGCCGTCTGGCCGATCTTCAGCCAGTAGCCGAAGTAGTCGCCCATGTTGTAGCCGCAGAACGGCAGCATCGCGAACGGGTCGTGCCGCAGCTCGCCGACCTTGCCCTCGGCCGCTGCGGTCTTCTCCGAGGCGATGTTGGCGCCGAGGAACACGCCGTGGTCCCAGTCGAAGGACTCGATCACCAGCGGCACGGTACTGGCGCGCCTGCCGCCGAACAGGATCGCCGAGATCGGCACGCCGGCGGGGTCATCCCATTCCGGCGCGATGATCGGGCACTGGCTGGCCGGGGTGGTGAACCGGGCATTGGGGTGCGCCGCAGGCTCGGCCGAGCCCGGGCTCCAATCCCGTCCCTTCCAGTCGATCAGATGCGCGGGCGGCTCATCGGTCAGCCCCTCCCACCACACGTCGCCGTCATCGGTGCGGGCCACGTTGGTGAAGATGCTGTTGCCCCACATGGTCTTGACCGCGTTGGCGTTGGTCTTCATGCCAGTGCCGGGCGCGACGCCGAAGAAGCCGGCCTCCGGATTGATTGCATACAGCCTGCCGTCCGCGCCGAACCGCATCCACGCGATGTCGTCGCCGACGGCCTCGACCTTCCATCCGGGGATGGTGGGCTGCAGCATGGCCAGGTTGGTCTTTCCGCACGCGGACGGGAAGGCCGCCGCGATGTACTTCGCCTCGCCGCCCGGCGGGGTGAGCTTGAGGATCAGCATGTGCTCGGCCAGCCAGCCTTCGTCGCGTGCCATCACCGAGGCAATCCGCAGCGCATAGCACTTCTTGCCGAGCAGCGCGTTGCCGCCATAACCGGAGCCGTAGGACCAGATCTCCCTGGTCTCGGGGAAGTGCGAGATGTACTTGGTCTTGTTGCAGGGCCACGGCACGTCCGCCTGGCCGGGCTCCAGCGGGGCGCCGACCGAGTGGACGGCACGAACGAACGACCCGGTCTCCTCGATCGACCGCAGCGCCGGCGTTCCCATCCTGGTCATGATCCGCATCGACACGGCCACGTACGGGGAGTCGGTGATCTCCACTCCAAGCTGGGAGATGCTGCTGCCGATCGGGCCCATGCAGAACGGGATCACGTACATGGTGCGGCCGCGCATGCAGCCGTCGAAGACTTCCGCGAAAGTCTCGCGCATCTCGTCGGGCGCGATCCAGTTGTTGGTCGGGCCCGCGTCATCTTCCCTCACCGAGCAGATGAACGTGCGGTCCTCGACGCGCGCCACGTCACTGGGGTCGGAAGCGCAGTAGAAGCTGTTCGGACGCAGCTTCGGGTTCAGCCGCGTGAAGGTTCCGTTCTCGACGAGGAGGCTGGTGAGCCGCTCCCATTCGTCCTCCGAGCCGTCACACCAGACGATGTCGTCAGGCTTGGTCAGCTCCGAGATACCGCGGACCCACTCGGCCAGCTCGGGGAGGCTCGTTTCTGTTTGGTGATCAATAGAGTCTGCGCTGAACATTGCTATCTCCCCTGCATAGGCCTTACAAGGGCAGCAAGCTTTCGCGCCCGCAGTCAAGACCTGGCCGACGGTTACGGCTAAAAGTCCGTATAATTAAGTATTGCCCGGTTTCAATGTGGCTGGGACAGGGCCGAAGGTCCCCGTACCCCTGGGACCTGGGTCGTTGTGTTTCCCCGGGTGCGCCACTGTGACGAACCTCATAGCGGGCACCTCGCCGTACAGCGAGCCCGTCGCCCCCCGGGGGCGCCCATTTGCCGTGCTCCCGGCGAGAAGAGATTGACCCGGTAGAGTGAAGCGCGCAAAGCGCCCATGTCCACTCAGCAGGGAAATTTCGCCCACGCAGCGGTCATGGCGCTTCGCCATCCGGACAGTCGAGATGGCCTTGCTGGCCCTGCTGCGCATCTCGGCGAGCTGGGGGCGAGGTGGCGGGCGCGCCGCGGGCGGTGGCGAGGATGTCTTCGGGTTCATTCTGGGCAGTGCCCGGTTCCCAGCCCCGACGCGGCGCAGGTCAAGGTGGGTGAGTACGGCGGTATCGAAGCTGGCCGCCCAGGTAACCGGAGGCTTTGGCGACCGGTCGAGGCTGGAACGTCGCGATGTCGATGCCGGGGGCGCGGGACCTGGTGGCGCACCGGTCACGCTGGGCGATTCCAGGCCGCGGAATGAGCGGACGGCGATGCCCTGGGGCAGGCTAACGCTCCAGGGCTTGAATCTGTCTCGTGCGCTGCGCATCCAGATCGTTACGGCCTGATCGCGATGACGCCGGGGAGACTCCCGACCGGGATCGGGCTGCCCGCGATGTTGGTGGCGGTCCGGATCGGGGTCACCTCGTCCGAGCCATCGATGACGTAAGCGGTCTGGCCGTCCGGCGTGATCGCGACGGGGCCGGCCAAGGCCCCGATCCGGATCAGCTTGCCTGCCCTGTTGGTGGCGGTGCTGATCGGGGTTTGCCAGCCGTCCGGGGATGCGGCGTCCCGCGCCAGCCGCCGCGCGCATGGCCTGCGGGGCGGCCTGGGCGGTGCCGACGGCGCTGGCCAGGGCCGGTGCCACCGCGCGGCTCCGGTCGCCGCGGCGCACAAGGCTCGCGTCATATGCCTGTCCATCGTAAGTCTCTCGCCATTGTCCTGCCGTCTCTGCGTTCCCAGAATAGGCCTTGGTAAAATGTCCTGTGTGCAAAAGGCGGAATTCACCAGTCTGGAAACTAAGCACGGTTAAGCGATATGCGGAAATGGCCCGGCAAAGGCCGTTAATGGCAGTCGCGCGCGCACCGTTGATTTCGCATCTGCGCGAGCGTTATGAGACCGGCGGTCCCGGTGAGCCAGCGGGTGAGTCCGGGGGCGGGTGCTTGGCGCGGTCGACGCTGTCAAGGTTCTGGCCTGCCTGGCTTGGTCCGGGCGAACGAGACGAGGTCGCTGACTGAGATGACGGAGCCGCGGCGGGTGGCCTGCCCGACCGTCGGTACGGCATCAGTGCGGCCACCGATACCGTCGGCCGGCCGGCCATCAAGGGCGGGAAGAACCCCGGCACATCGTGATCAAGCCGTAGCAGCACGGTTTCGGCCAACTCAGCCTCCCGGGCCGCCACGGGCTGGCCCTCGCAGCTATCCTTGCGCCGAAGGCCGATCGTGGTGTCAGTGCCGTACCGGGAAGCAGCTGCCGGAGCGGCGCGCCGTCCTGGTCGCATGGTCAGGCGGGCCGTTGGTAGATCAAGAGCCAGTGAAAATACCAAGAATCGGGCCGTAACCAGGCGGTTACCGCTGTCGCGGGTGGCCCGCGCATCGCGCCTGACGTATCGCGGCTAGGGTGCATGGGTGGCATGGAATCGATGGAAATGCGTGACGAGGTGACTGCCACCCGTCGGCCTGCGCCTGCGCCGTCGCGCCCAGCGACTGCCAGGCTGCGCGCCGGGCTGGGCGGTAACCGGGGAATGATCCTAGCCGTGGGCCTGATCGCCTTCGGCGTCACTATCGGGCTCTATGTCTTCTTCACCGTGACGCATCCGCTTAGCTGGGCGTTTGACCCGGTGGATCTGCGGGTCTACCGGGAAGGCGGCAGCAGCATCCGGCACATCGCGCCGTTCTACAACCCGCATGCGAAGGCGCCGCTCTACAGCTGGCCGCACCACTACACCCTCAAGTTCACCTACCCCCCCTTCGCTGCCCTGATCTTCACTGTCCTTTCGCTACCGACGATTCAGGTCATGGAGAGGCTATGGGTGGGGGTCAACATCGTGGCCCTGCTCGTGGCGATCTGGGCGACCTTCGGCGGCCTCGGATACCGGAACTGGCGGGTCCGTGGTGGCGCGACCCTGCTGGTGGCCGCGGTGGTGTTCTGGACGGAGCCGGTGCAGCGGGTGCTGTTCCTCGGCCAGATCGAGCTGGTGCTGCTCGCGCTGATCTTGTGGGACGTGTGCCAGCCGGATCGCCGGTGGTGGAAGGGCGCCGGGATCGGGATCGCGGCTGGGATCAAGCTAGTGCCGCTGATCTTCATTCCGTACCTGCTGCTGACAAGACGGTTCCGCCAGGCGGCCGTCGCATCCGGTGCGTTCGTCGCGACCGTGGTGCTGAGCTTCGCCGTGGTGCCTGGTGATTCAGTCAAGTGGTGGCTGCAGGGGCTCTTCCTGCAGGGCGGCCGCACGGGTTTCGTGGCCTGGGAGGGCAACCAGTCGCTGCGGGGGATCATTACCAGGTTCGTGGGCAGCGTGGCGACGGCAGCACCGGTGTGGCTGGTGGTGGCGGCGCTGACGACGGTCGCTGGACTGGCGTGCGCCGCAATGCTCGACCGCTACGGGCACCGGATGCTGGGAGTGCTGGCGTGCGCACTGACCGGCCTGCTCGTTTCGCCGATCAGCTGGGACCATCACTGGGTCTGGATCGTTCCGGCAGTGGCAGTCGCTGCCCACTATGCGGCCGGGTTCTTCCGGCGGCCAGGACGAGCGCGGGCAGCTGGCTGGGCCGCGCTCGGCCTGGGCGCGGCGATCGTGGCTATCTTCGGGGCGTGGCCTGGCAGGCTCTGGGGCAGCCCCCATGACCTTGGCAGCTTCTCCAGGGGGCTGATCTGGGCGCCCCCGAATACCAATCCAAACATTTACTACAAGCTCGGTGACCAGCCCCGATATGTCGAGTACCACTGGCACGGAACCCAGCTCATCGTCGGGAACCTGTACGTACTGACGGGGATCGTGCTGCTGGCCCTGCTCATGGTCATCGCGATCCGCGCGGCGCGGTCCCGCCACGGACCCGGTGATCAGGTTGCCGGCCAGGACCAGGATCACCGCGGCGCTCCGGCCGAGAGCAGCGGCTCAGGTCAGGCTCAGCAGCTCAGGCTGGCGGGCGAGGCCAGGGGGCTGAATCCGCCAAGCCCCGGTGAGGCATAGCCAGACCAGCACGGCGGCCGCCGCGAGCATCAGCCCGGGTGTGATGTAGAAGAGGGTCGCCTGCGCGATTTCGGTCAGCCAGTCCGGCCGCGGCCATACCGGGTTGCCTGGCATGAGCGCGATCGTGGCGGCGCCGAGCCGTCCGATCACGAGCCAGTCCAGCCGCGAGGCGGGGTAGAGAGCAAGCAGGCAGATGACCATCGCGTCGTACCAGGGATACTGGTAAGGCCAGATGAATAGCCAGGCGAGGCCGAGGGCCAGAGCGGGCTGGATCGCGGGCAGACCGGGAGCATGGTCAGGGAACCGCGCCAGCATCGCGGCGGTGACGAAGGCGAGGGCTGGCAAGGCGAGGAACAAGATCAGCTGGTTGTTATCCGGCAGCCAGCTGAGGAGGCGGTAGAAGCTGACGGCGCTGTCGTTGCCGGTGCGGCTCAGCAGCGCCGCGACGGCGGGCGGCCCGAACCAGATGTAGCTGGGAACGATGACCACCAGGGCGCTCACCGCACCGGTCAGCGCGGTCTTCAGCGATCGCCGGGACGCCCAGATGAGCCCCAGGCCGAACAGGGCGAAAGAGATCTTCAGGTCGGCCGCCATGCCGATGAGCAAGCCGGCGGACGCCGCCCGGAGCGAACCCGGATCGCCGTCGGTGCGCGGCGAGCTGAACAAGGCCAGGCCGAGGAATCCGACGGCCGCCGCGAGGCCGTCCAGGTGGCCGCCGGCGATCAGGTTCCACAGCAGCAGCGGATTAACGGTCCAAAGGAGGTGGGCCCGCGTTCGCCGGGCCCGATCGGCCCGCAGCATCCGGTCCAGGGCGAGCGCGACTGCACCGAACGCGAGCGCATTCCAAAGCTTCAGCCAGAAGATGATCCTTGCCACCGACGTGCCGCCAAGCAGGGCAGCGGCCGCTTCCTCGACGGTCGCAAGCGGGCCGTACAGCGAGACGCGGGTGCCCCACAGGTGCGGCGCGGCCTGACCGATCGGATCACCCATGCTGCGCAGCTGATCGGGGGTCATCACGTACGGGGTGTGGCCGAGGACGACCATCCTGCCGTAGGCGGCGTAATCGAGAGTGTCGGTGGATCCGGTCGGCGGCAGCACTGTCAGCGCCGCGACAGCGACGACCGCGCCGCCGATCATCAGCCAGAGCGGGAGGCGCGCGCCGCGGGCCACGGCGGCCAGCCCGGCTAGCACGCCTCCGGCGGCCAGCAGCCCCGCCGCCCACAGGCCGAGCGTCACCGTCAGCGGCGAAAGACTTGCGTTCAGCAAGGGGGGCGCGTAGGGCGCGGGTCCCGGCATCGGAGCGACAGCCCAGCTATGCCGTACCGCCGATATTGTGATGATGATCAGCAGTGAGGTACCGATCCCGGCGAGCGCCGACCAGCCCAGGACCTGGGCACCGCGATTAGCGTCGGCGGCCGGAGGCGTTGGCCGCGCTGGCCTGGCCGGCGCGAAGCCGCCGGTGATGCTGCTAGCCACCCGTATGCGCTCGCTCTCGAATTCGAATGCCCTGGCCGCGCCTGAAATGCGTCAGGCATGCCCACCGACCGCGTGATACCTCGTGGCATCCCGGCAGACTTGTTGAGTGGCCACTCCAGATGGCACCCGGCCATCCGCATGCGCTTGCACGGGCGCCACCGCAAACTGCGCCAGCGTGCGGCAGGAGACCCGCACCATCCCCGATGGCAGGACCCATGCTTGCTACCTCACCGAAACCGTACCTGACATTGTGGGTACAAGAGGGGTGTTCACCCACCGCGCGCCGCCCGCCGGCGACTCGCGCCGCAGCTTGGACTCGCGCGGGGCCGGGCGAGTCTTGACCGCCATCTGGTAAACTGGTTATCGTTTTCATTACCGTCAAGGACTGAACCGTCAACTGCCGAGGCGTCAAGGGCCGAGGCGCGCGGTCAGACTTCGCAGGATGGGATTCTCTCAGCCGTGCCCTATCGCAGCAGAACCACCGCAGTGCGGACCGGCACCGCCGTGCGGACCGGCACCGCACGGACCGGCACCGCCGTGCGAACCGGCACCGTGCGAACCGGCACCGTGCGGACCGGCACCGCCGTGCGAACCGGCACCGTGCGGACCGGCACCGCACGGACCGGCACCGCCGTACGCGCCGCCGCGGCGATGGCTGCCGCCGCGGTGGTGCTGGCCGGCGCGGGCTGCTCGGTACGGGTGGCCGCCAATGCCGACGAAGCGGCCAGCGGCGTCATCGTCGCGGTTGGCGCCGAGAACACCTACGCCAACGTGATCGGCCAGATCGGCGGCAGGTACGTGAGCGTGACCGCGATCGAGAGCAACCCCAATACCGATCCGCACAGCTTCGAGGCGAGCCCTGGCGTCGCCCAGGCCGTCGCGGCGGCCCGGCTCGTCGTCCAGAACGGCCTCGGCTACGACACTTACATGAACAAGATCGAGGCCGCGGCGCCCAACCCGGCACGCAAGGTCATCGACGTGCAGCAGCTGCTCCGGCTGCCGGACAGCACGCCCAACCCGCACCTATGGTATTCGCCGACCACCATGCCTGCCGTGGCGAAGGCGCTGGCCGGCGACCTTTCGGCAATCGAGCCCGCACACGCTGCCTACTTCAAGGCCAACGAGCGCGCCTTCGGCCATTCGCTGGATTCCTGGTACCGGGCGATCGCCCAGTTCAAGGCGGCCTTCCCCGGTACTCGCGTGGCCACCACCGAACCGGTCGGCGACTACATGCTGCAGGCCGCGGGAACGAAGAACCTCACGCCATTCGGATTCCAGGCGGACATCATGAACGGGGTGGACCCAGCGCCGCAGTACGTCTCGCTCCAGAACAGCCTGCTTGCCGGCCATAAGGTCAAGGCATTCCTCTACAACCAGCAGGTGACAGACTCGCTCACCCAGTCCTTCCTCGCTGAGGCCAGGAAGGACGGCATCCCGGTGGTCGGCGTCTACGAGACCATGCCGACTCCGGGCTATGACTACCAGTCGTGGATGCTGGCCGAAGTCCAGGCGCTCCGGCGTGCCGTGGCCGACAAGACCTCCACCCAGAAACTGGGATGACAGAAACCGTGATGACGCTGTGACGACTGACCGGGACCACGCCGTCGAACCAGACGAAACGCTCGCCGTCGATGGGGTCTGCGTGCGGCTTGCCGGCCGCGAGGTGCTGCATGACGTCCGCTTCGCCATCCGGGCAGGCGAGTTCGTCGGGCTGATCGGCTCGAACGGCGCGGGCAAGACCACGCTGCTGCGGGTCATTCTCGGGCTGCAGGCGCCGGCCACGGGCACCGTCCGCATCGCGGGTCGGCCGCGGGCCCGCGGCAGCCAGCTAATCGGCTATGTGCCACAGCGGATACTGCTCGATCCCGATATGCCGCTGCGCGCCCGTGACCTCGTGGGACTGGGCCTGGACGGGCATCGGTTCGGCATTCCGCTGCCGTCGAGGAAACGGCGCCAGCTTGTCGACCAGATGCTGGACGCTGTCGACGCGGTGCGGTTCGGCGACGAGCGGGTCGGCAATCTGTCCGGGGGCGAGCAGCAACGGGTCCTGGTCGCGCACGCGCTGATCAGCCGGCCCAGGCTGCTGCTGCTTGACGAGCCGCTGGCCAACCTCGACATCCGCAGCGAGCAGGAGGTCATCGCCCTGGTCGCGCGCATCGCCAAGGAACAGCGGATCGCGGTGCTGATCTCGGCGCACGAGATGAATCCGCTGCTTCCGGTGATGGACCGGATCGTCTATATGGCAGCCGGCCGGGCTGCAAGCGGGACGACCAGCGAGGTCGTGCAGCCGGCGGTGCTCAGCGAGCTTTACGGCCAGCACGTCGACGTGATTCATATCCATGACCGCATCCTGGTCGTGGCCGGGCAGGGCAACGGGCCTGACCCGACGCCTGGCGAGCATCAGGACGCGCCCGTCGGGCACCGGGACCGAGTCCCCGCCCACCTCGCCGATCACACCTGACGGTGATGAGCCACGTCCTCAGCCTGATATTCGCGCCAGGCTTCTTCGGCAGCGGGCCGGTCCAGGTGGCGCTGGTGACCGGCGGGATTGTCGCCATCGTGTCCGGCATCGTCGGCACCTTCGCGGTTCTGCGGGGACAGTCATACGCCGGGCATGCGCTGGCGGACATCAGCGTCACCGGCGGGTCGGGCTCCTTCCTGGTGGGGATCAGCCCGCTGTGGGGTTTCGTGGGCATCAGCGTGCTTGCGGCCGCCGTCATGGACATGATCGGAGTGCAGCGGCCCAGGGGACGCGACCTGGCGACCGGCATTGTGCGCGGAGCGGGGCTCGGCCTCGCTGCCCTTTTCCTCTACTGGGACGCCACGTATACGTCGACGACCGGAGCGACGATCACGATCCTGTTCGGCTCGATGTTCACCATCAGCAGCTCGGTCATCCCGGTTGTCGTGCTGCTCAGCCTGGCCGCGATCGGCATCGTGGCGACGCTCTACCGGCCGTTGCTGCTCAGCTCGGTCAGCGCAGACCTGGCCTACGTGCGCGGCGTGTCGGTGCGGCTGGCCGGTGCCCTGTGCCTGACGGCGGTCGCACTCGCGGTGGCCCTGTCCGCGCTGACGATCGGGGCGATCCTCAGCACCGCGCTGCTCGTCGGGCCCGCGGCCACGGCGCTGCGCCTGACGAATAAACCGGGCCTCGTGATGATCTGGGCCGCGATCATTGGCCTCGCTGCTACCTGGCTGGGCGTGCTGCTGGCTTTTGACAGTTTCTACTGGCCGCCCGCTAGACAAGGGTGGCCAGTGAGTTTTTTCGTTGTAGCCCTCGTTTTTGCCTTTTACCTGCTGGCACAGCTGCCTGCGCTGATCCGGGCCAGGCGGGCCTGATGTTCTCCGGTTACTTGCTGAATACCTGGACAGTGGCGACCATTGCCGCGGTGGTCGCGGGCGTCGTCGGGTTCTTCATCGTGCTGCGCGGCTCGGCGTTTGTCGCCGACGCGGTACCGCAGGGCGCGTTCGCGGGCGCCGCCGGAGCGAGCCTGCTTGGCATCAACACCCTGATCGGGCTAGGGGTCTTCGCGCTCATCGGGGCGCTGGGCATCGGCTGGCTCGGCCGCCGCGGCCGCCATGATGTGGCGACCGCGCTGGCCCTGGTGGTGATGCTCGGGCTCGGCGCGCTGTTCCTCAGCTTCAGCGTGGAGTACGCGCCGGAGATCTACTCGCTGCTTTTCGGCGAACTGTTCGGCGTCGGCACGGCCGAGGTGGCGCCCGTCGCCGTGCTCGGCGCCGTTTCGGTGGCCGCCATCATCGTCATGTACCGGCCGCTCATGCTGACTTCCGTGATGCCCGAACTCGGTGAGGCGCGCGGCGTGTCCAGTTACCGGATCGAGATGTGCTTCCTCGTGGTCGTTGCGCTGGCTACCAGCATGACGCTGCCGGTGGTCGGCGCCCTGCTGATTTTCAGCCTGATGATCGGGCCGCCGGCCGCCGCCAGGTCGGTCACCAACCGGCCGTACCTGGCCATGTGCCTCTCAGTGATCATCGCCCTAGTGACAGTGTGGGCGGCGATCGCGCTGTCGCTCATGACGAACTGGCCGGTCGGGTTCTTCGTGGGGACTTTCGGCGCGTGCTGCTACGCGGCCGGGCGCGGCTGGGCTGCCTGGCGGCGGCGCCGGGCAGTGCGCGACGATATGGACCGGCCGCTCGCCCCGCAACCGGTCAGCCAGAACTGATCGCTTGGTCAGCCGGGGCTGCTCAGCGGGTCAGCCAGGGCTGCTCGGCGGTTCAGCCAGGGCTGACCGGGCTGCGCGCGCCTGGGCGCGGCGCGCCTGCCAGGTCAGGATCCCGGTGCCGACGGCCGCGGCGGCCATCGCCGTGACGTGGCCCACCGCGGCGACGTACAGATTGCTGAGCCCGCCGAAGATGTCACCCACTCCGACCAGGAGCGCGAGGTCGACGGCGGCTGCGGCGCGAGCCGGCCATGAGCCGAGCAGCAGCGCGACGACGATGGCCGACACGACCACATACGACGGGCCGATGTCGATGAGATAGCGGTCCGCGGCCGGCAGCAGCCCGTGGGCGACCTGGTAGGCGACGATGCCCTCGCTGACGAGGGTCCCGATCACCTGGCCCGCGGCGCACACCACTACCAGCCGCCAGTTGCCGATCGCCCGGTTCGCGCCGAACATGCTCAGCGCGATCAGCACTGGCCAGGCGCTGGCCGACTCCTGCGGAAAGAGCGCCGAGGTAAGCAGGCAGCCGACGGGGTGGTGCTGCAGGTTATGCACGCTCGTGCTCGCCCAACCGACAAGTGCTGCCTGGTCATGGGCGGGCAGCACCGCGTAGACAAGTTCGGCGATAACGAATGCGACGAGGAAGATCCACGCGACGGCGTAAGTGTCGAAGATTGCTCGCGGAGCCATTCGGCGCATGAGGCAAGGCTATGGACCGTAGCGATCGCGCCGACGATCAGGCTCCTGGCCCGACTGGTCAGGGCGCTGGCCGGTCAGCCCCAGGGCGGGCTGCTCAGGGCTGCTGGAAGTAGGACGTGAGCCAGATCCGCTCGCGCAGGTACTGCTTTACCTGCTCGATGTACTGCTGCGCTGGCTTCGTGTGCCACCGGCCGGCGAACCAGCGTCCGACACAGCCCCACGCATCGCCAGAGTGGTACTGCTCGCCCCGCGGCACGTTGTTGAGCCAGACCTCGTAGCCGTCGTAGCAGGATCGCCAGATGGCGTAGGCGGTGTCTGCGTTCATCGCGGTGGAGTCGCCGATCCCCGGCCAGCTGGCCTTCTCGTACGGGAACCTGTTCTGCAGGATGCCGTAGCTCTGCGGGCACCGGCCCGGCTTCCCATCCTTGCCGGGGCCGTGACCTGGCGGGCAGGCCGTGCGGTCGGTACCCCAGTCGCCCTTGGTGTCCTGCTGCCACCAGCTCTCCACGGCGGCCTGGGCGAAGACGATGTTCTGGTTGATGCCCCACTTGCACGCGGCCCAGCGCAAGATCTCGCTGGTCGTGCCGGTGAAGTCGCCGTCAATGCGGGGCGCGAGCAGCCGCCCCGCTTGCGGGCTGTCGCCCGCGGCGAAGAACCCGGCGCCGACGTGCTGACCGGTGGTCTGGTTGTAACCCCGGTTCGCGCCCTTGTTCTCCCTCCGCGGCCTGGCGAGCACCCACCGCGCGCACTGCGCGCCTGATGGCAGCTTTGCCCCCGGCGGGAGGGTGCGGAAAACCCGCGGCGCGGCAACGGCGGGAGACTGCCCGGACGCAGGGGCCGCCGAATGGCCCGGCGATGAGGACTGCGCCGACGAGTGCTTGGTTGAGCGGACGGCCCCGCTGCTGGCCGCCGTCGCGGACTGCCCGTTCGCCGCCTCGGTGGCCTGCTGGACTGTCCCGGCGGCCGTGGATCGCCGCACGGCCGTGGCGCCTGCCCGGTGTGTGCGCGTAACCGAGGGGTCATGCGCGGTGCCTGCGAGGGCAGTACCCCAGTTGGAGTAGTGCACGATCGCGAGGAATCCGGCGATGACGGTGATCAGCAGGACGGCGACACGGCCGGCCATCCATGCCCGCCGTCGCTGGCGTGCTCCCATCCTGCGGCCCATAGACCGTTACCTGTACTCCGTCCGCGGAGCGAGTGTCAATCCGATCCAGATCCTGTGATCACCTCTGATTTAGCGCGTAACCCGCCCCCAACCGGACGGAAGTAGTAGCGCCCGCCGGGGGCATAGCGGGCTGTGCTGAGGCAGGGGCAGCGGGCACCTGGGCGGCACCCGCTGACGGCTGCCTCGGGCTGGCGACTCTCCGAGACCATGCGCGTATCGTCGGCTGGCCGCAACTGGTTGACGTAAGTCGAATCTTTGTTCGATAATGTTCCCATGGGGGAGACTGCGCAGGTCAGGGCGGCGTCTTACGGGCAGCGTGATGATGACGCGGTGCCCGGCGACGGCGTCCTTCCGGTCCTGCCTGCCCTGCGGGAGCTGCTGCCTGCGGGCGGATTGCAGCGCGGTTCGGTCGTGACGACCGGGCGCTGGAGCCTGCTCTGCCTTGCGCTGGCCGCTGGAGCGTCGGTGGCCGGGGCGTGGTGTGCAATCGCGGGGGTGCCTAGGCTCGGAGTGCGGGCGGCTGCCGATGCGGGCCTGGATCCTGGGCGGATGCTGTTGATCGCGGAACCGGGCACGCACTGGCCGCAGGTGATGGTCTCGCTGCTTGACGGCTGTGAGCTTGTGCTGCTCCGGCCGCCCGCCCGGCCATCCGCCCAGGTGCGGCGCAAGCTCGAGGCTGTCATCCGCCGCCGCGGCAGCGTCCTAGTAGTGGCGGGGGACTGGGATGGCGCGCAATCCCGGCTGTTTCTCGCAGACCAGGAATGGGTCGGGATAGGGGCAGGCCACGGGCGGCTGCAAGCCCGTCGGGTGCGAGTGGTAGCGGACGGGCGGGGCGCGGCGGCACGGCCACGGGCGCAGTGGCTGTGGCTGCCGGGCCCCGATGGCTCGGTAACCCGTCTCGCAGCTGGCGAGCCCGCGGGCGCTGACTGGGAGGGCGAGGCGGAGCAGGCACGCCTTGCTCGGCACGGGGTGAGCGTGGGTTGGCGGCGGGAACTGGCTCCGGGTGAGCTCCGGGTGAGTTCCGGGCTGACGGCCGGGATGAGCGCTGGATGAGGGCGTCCAGGGGCGGCCCGCGCCGGGTGCTGGTGGTGTGCTGCCCAGATTGGCCGTTGGATGCCGAGGACTCGGGACCAGGGGCGCGGGCCTTCGAGCAGGTGGTGACCATGGTGGAGGCATTCTGCCCGCAGGTGGAGGTGCTGCGGCCCGGCGCCTGCGCGCTCAGCGCCCGTGGTCCGGCCCGGTATTTCGGCGGGGAGGAGGCGCTCGCGAGAAAGATCACCGAGGCCGTGTCCAGCCGCGGCTTCGCCTGCCGGGTCGGCGTTGCCGACGGCCTGTTCGCCGCGCAACTAGCCGCTCAGGCCGGGTCGTCGGGCCTGGTGGTTGCGGCCAGCCGGACGTCAGCTTTCCTTGCTCCGCATCCGGTCAGCGCGCTGGGCAGTGCAGAGCTGGCTGACCTGCTGCCCAGGCTGGGCATCCGGACGCTGGGGGAATTCGCCGCGCTGCCTGCCGCCGAGGCGGGCAGCAGGTTCGGGGGGCAAGGAGCGCTCGCGCACCGGCTGGCGCGCGGCGCCGATCGCCGGCCGCTGGCGTTGCGCCCGCCATCCGCCGACCTCTCCGTTCAGCTTGACTTCGATCCGCCAGTCGAGCAGGCCGAGCCGGTGATTTTCGCCGCTAAGGCACTCGCTGAGCGGATGCATGCAGGCCTTGCCGCGAGGGGTCTTACGTGCGTGCGGGTACAGGTACAGGCGTTCTGTGCCGACGGGCGGGAGATCACCCGGTTGTGGCGGCATGACGGGCTGCTTTCCGCCCTGGCGGTAGCCGAGCGCGTGCGCTGGCAGCTTGCCGGATGGCAGGCCGACCAAGAGGGCCGGGATGAAGGTGGCCGGAATGACTGGCGCCCGGGCGCCCGGGGCGGCCCGGACGGCCCGGATAGACCGGACGGCCCGGACGGCACGGGCGCCCCAGGCGGAGAGTCGGAGAACGAAGGAATTCAGTTTGGCGGCATAACCCTTCTGCGGCTGATCCCGGACCAGCTGGTCCGGGATGAGGGCCGTCAGCTCGGTCTTTGGGGCGACGCCGTTATCAGCGACCGGGTAGCTCGCGCTGCCGTCCGGGTACAGGCCATGCTCGGGCATGGCGCGGTGACCCGCCCGATACTGGCTGGCGGACGCGAGCCAGCCGAGCAGGTGACGCTGGTGCCGTTCGGAGACGCCAGAGACCCGCTGCGCCCAGCGGATCGGCCCTGGCCGGGACGGATCCCTGCGCCAGCACCGGCCACGGTATACCCGGTTCCGCTGTCGGCAGTTATCACCGATGACCGCGGCGCGACCGTGACCGTCACTGGGCGTGCGCTGGTTTCCGCGCCTCCGGCCCGGCTGTCGGCGGACGGCGGCCCGTCCCTCGCAGTCACCTCATGGGCAGGGCCCTGGCCGGTTACCGAACGCTGGTGGGACCCAGTCGACGCGCGCAGGTGCGCCAGATTTCAGCTTGTTACCGACGACGGAAACGCCTGGCTGGCGGTTGTGCAAGAGGGCCGCTGGCTGATCGAGGCCAGCTACGACTGAGGGGCTGAAGTCGGATATCAGGGCTCGGGCCGCGAGGACTTGCTAAAGACCACGATCGGGGCATCTCGGCTGCACACAGGCCAGTAATGGGAGCAGAGATGGCAGAGCAAATTTAACGAATCTAGTTTCGATTCAACTCAGTTTTGTCGGTACTGGTCGCTAGCATCGTCGAAGACCAGGCATCCTGAGACAGCCTCACGGAGGAGGTGACCCGGTGCCAGAGCACGACCGGCCAGATGGCAGCCAGCCAGGCAGCGAACGGCCAGACTCCAGCAGGCCAGGACCTGACGGAACCGCCGGGATGGCTGCGGGCGAGGGAGGCTCGCCGGGCCTGTCGTGGTCGTGGGAGCTGGATTTCGAAACGCTGATGTCGGTGCTGAA
>JBEKIF010000054.1:0-29216 GCA_050011895.1 Streptosporangiaceae bacterium
ACCCGCCCGGGAACTTCATTTACAGCGGAGCCGAGATCGATCAGGGGATCGAGCGTTACTCGGCGCTGTGCGCGCAGCAGCCTGCCTGCCGCGCCCGCACCGGCAACCTCGCCGCGAGCATGAAGCACACGGCGGCGCACATGCCGAGCCGGTGGTTGTTCCTGCCGATCAAGCCGGGCAACGCCCTGGTCGGAACGTTCTACGGGCTCACGGATACGACCGCGGCGGTTTCGGAACTGTCCGGGCCGATCACCCTCGACTCGTGGATCTCCGCCGCGCACGGCGACCCGAGCGGCCTGTGGTTTCTATCGCTGCTGTCCGGTCTCGTCTTCCCCCAGTCGTTCACCTGGGGCGAGTTTGCGAGCATCGGGCTGGCCGACGCCCATCCCGCAGAGCGCTATTTCAGCTCCGGCGCTGACCGGGGCTCGATCATCGGCAATCCCTTCACGGACTTCTTGTGGGGGGCAGGAGGCATGGCGCACGCCTGGCCGGCCAACCCGGGTGAGAACCAGTACACCAGCGTGCAGAACTCGAAGGTCCCGACGCTACTCGTCGGCGGGCCGCTCGACTTCGAGACGCCGGCCCAGAACGCCACGAAGGAGCTGCTGCCGCACCTCCCCAACGGGCATCAGGTCATCCTGTCCGGGCTCGGGCACGCGGAAGACTTCTGGTACTACGAGCCGAAAGCCAGCACGCAGTTGCTGACCACGTTCTACGCCACCGGCCGGGTCGACACGTCCCGCTACACCCCGAACGTGGTCAGCTTCACCACATCGCAAACGCAGACAGCGATTGCCAAGGACCTCCTTGCGGCAATGATCGGCTTCGCTCTCCTGGCTGCCCTGTGGCTGCTCTGGGTAGCGCGCCGGGTACGCAAGCACGGTGCCGCAGGGCGCATGACCAGCTTCGCGACCCGCACCATCGTCCTGCTCGTGCTCGGGCTCGGCGGCTGGTTCGGAGCAGCCCTGGTCGTCCTGACGTTCTGGCCCGCGCTGTCCCTGTCCAGCGAACTGCTCGGGATTCTCGCCATCAGCGTGCCGATCGCGCTGGGCCTCTACCTGGCCTGGACTCACCGCGACTGGGACCGTGCCACCAAGTCACTCGGTCTCCTGGCCGCAACCGCCGGCGCCCTGCTCGGAGGGTGGCTCGGGTTCACCGCGGTATCCGGGCTGTTCGCGATCGTCACCACCATTATCGGAGCTGCTGCAGGAGGCAACCTCGCCCTGATCGCCGCTAGCCTCTTCCGCGAACTGTCCGCGCGCGCGGCCATGGCAACGACCCCGCCGCAACCTACGCCGTAGCGCCCGCTCCGGGCAGCCTCGCAGCTCACGCGGCGCACCATGGCGACGCCCACCACGGCTCCGCAGAAGGCCCGTGACGCTGACGGTCATGATCCTCAGGGCCGGGCTGCGATTACCGGGCCACCGGCATGATCATCGCGCTGGCGGTCAACAGCGCGACCGGCAACGATGACCTGGCCGACCTGGCCGGATCGGTGTACCAGACCCTGCAGAACGCCGGCGCAGTACACACCGGCTGAATCCCGCGTCGCGGCTGCGGATGCCGGCCAGGCCACGCAACCCGGCCGGTATCCGCGGACCTGTCCACCCGGAGCCTGGCAGCTCCTAGCCTAGCTCGATGACTACCACCGGAAAAGGACATTTGTAATGGCAATGGACTGGCATGACACCTTGATGGGATCCGTGCTGGTGATTTCTGGCGGACTGACGTTCGCATACACCAGAACCGCCTCAAGGATTCTGCTCATCCTGACACTTATCGGTGCTGCCGCCACGTTCGTCATCGGTGTGCTGCTGTTCTTTCACCTTGCCTGAGCCGCTGCGTCGAGCACCGTCCGCCAGGCGAAGCGGCTGGCTCGAAGGCCCGCAGGGCATTTATGCCCGCGCCGGGACCCGCCGTTTATCACCCAAGCGGCCTGAACGAAGGAGCCACTGTGTCCATGCCCGCCCCGTATCCGCCCCAGATGGAACTGCACGCCGACCTACACATCACCCGGTGGCGCCCGCTGGTGCAATGGCTGCTGGCCATCCCGCACCTGATGATCGCCTACGCGCTGCGCTTCCTCCGCCAGATCCTGACCCTGATCAGCTTTTTCACCGTGCTGTTCACCGAGCAGATCCCGCGGCCGCGGTTCGACGCCATCGTGATGACCTACCGCTATGAGTGGCGGGCCATGAGCTACGCCTTTTCATGCACGAGGACTACCCGCCGTTCGACTTCGCGCTGTCCTCCGACGACGACGGGACGGAACCGCACACCTCGCTGCGCCTGGCCTATCCCGAGCACCTGCAGCGGTGGCAGCCGCTGTACAAGTGGTTCCTGGCCATTCCCCAGTACTTCGTGCTGGCCGGCCTGGCCATTGCGGCGGCCCTGGGCATCATCGCCGGCTTTTTCGCCGTCATTTTCACCGGCGAGTATCCCGAGGGCATCCGGGGCTTCCTGGTCAGCGCCTACCCGCTACACGCTCCGGGTGGAGGCCTGCGTCGGTTTCCTCACCGATCGCTACCCGCCCTTCAGCCTCGCCGCCTAACACGGCCCGCCCGAGCAGTGCCTGAATCCTAATAGCAGTGCACGGCACCGGAGACTCCTCCCGGGGAGGGTGTACCTTCCTGGGTGATCGAGCAGAGGTCTCAAGCAAGTCGGCGCTGGGAACGACGGTCGGAAAGGGCGCTAACGTCGAGCTGGCAGCACTGACCAGCAGCCAAGCGCGGCTGCAACCTCGACGTCACGCCGCCATGCAGGTATGGACGATCTGCGCGCGAAATGCCGCCCGGACGGAGCGTCAACCAGCCGCGCCGAGTTAAGCGTTCGGCGCGACGCCATGACACTCGGCTCCAAGCAAATCGTCACCTTCCGTAACCAGGTTGCCTTCCCTGATGATTAGCGGCTCCCGGGCTCGCGGGTCCCGCCAGCGGCCGACGGACCGCTGCCTTTGGGGCCGCCGCACCCACTGCACCTGCGGCGGCCCGTCCAGGGCCGGAGGCGTCCCCGGGCATTCTCCGTGGCCCGGCTGTCTCGTGCCTGGCGAGGGCTGGACCAGCGCGCTGACCTGCCAGAACTGCGCAGCATGTGGAAAGCATCCGGGCGCACGGACCTCTCCCTGCTTAGTGAGGGAAACGAAGCGAGCACTAGCCCTGAGCTGCGGTTTTACGTGGTGGCAGGTGTTGGATTCGAACCAACGTAGGCTTAGCCGACGGTTTTACAGATATACGCCAACATGCCATTGACCTGCGCAAATGAATTTGCCGCACGATTTTCCCGCATATTCTCCGCCAGTTCCAGGCAAGGCGCGGTGCGGCAGCCTGCACAGTCGCCGACCAGCCAGAAGGCTCGCCGGACGGACATCAGCAACCATCAGAACTTGCCGGCCACAGCCACCACCCGACAATAACCTGCAGACGTTCATCCGGCACCGACTGTGGCCGGTCCTGCGTCGCTCCAGGCGCCGCTTTGCGCACTGCTCCCATCGCAGGGACACTCCGGCCAATCCCGCGCGGCCCGACCACGCCGGAGGAGCTGGGAGCGTGACAAGGACTGCGGCGCGCCTGCCGCGAGCCGACCAGGTTCGCTGCCGCATACCATCGCCGCGCGCCGTGCGGCTACCCCGGCATGACACCCGATCGGTACGGTACAGATAGCCCACCGCAGTCATCGAGGCCCGGGATGGCAACAAAGATCGCGGCCTGTTCTTCGTGAATATGAATGCCCGCTGGTCACGGAGCGTCGCAGAGCCGTCTATGAGGGCGCAGTCCCGCGGATATGGCGGTCCACCGCGCCCTGCCGCCCAGCGTGGCGGAGGGCGCCACACAAATCTGGGTGATCTGTGTACCGGCAGGCGCCGATCACGCTCAGGATCGGCTCCACCCGTTCGGGACGTTCCGGTTCGCCAGCACCTCCCCGGACTGATCGATCACCGCCACCTGGGATCGCTTGCTGTGCACGTCGATCCCAACGTGGACAGACATCGCCGGGCATCCTTCCCGAGCTCGAATTGTCACCCGGAGCATCGCTACCGGGTTGAGCAGAAAGGGGGTCCGGGCCTCATGCCCGGCCCCATCGGGTCAGTTCTGGGTGGCGATCCTATGGCGCTAGGGGACGAGATTGAGCTGCGCGTGGGGGAGCTGCCGGCGCGAGGTGATGCCGAGCTTGCGGAATACTTTCCGGAGGTGGTAGTCGACGGTGTTGGGGCTGAGGTAGAGCTGGGTGGCGATCTCCGCGTTGGTCGCGCCTGCGGCGGCTAGCCGGGTCACTTGTGCTTCCTGCGGCGTGAGGCCGTGACTGTGCCGGGCGGCTTGAGCGGGCATGGTTTCCCCGGCTGCCGATAGCTCCTGGCGTGCCCGCGCGGCGAAGCCTTGCGCGCCTATGTCTTCGAAGAGCTGGTGTGCGGTACGCAGGCTGGTGCGCGCGTCCCGCGGGCGCTTGACCCGCCGCAGCCACTCGCCGTAGACGAGGTGGCTGCGGGCAAGGTGAGCGGGTCCCCGGGCGTGGCTGTGCTGGTTTATGGCTTGCTGGTAATAGCCTTCTGCGCCGGTACCGTCGCCTGCGGCGAGGGCCTGGGCCCGGGAGAGGAACCCGAGTGTGACCGGGCCGGGATTGGCGGCAGCCAGCTTGGTCAGCCGGTGGACCAAGTCCTGGGCAGCGTCGCGGTGGCCGGAGCGCAGGGCTGCCTCGACGAGATCGGGCAGGGCGAACTTGATCTGCGATGTGTCGTCGATGCAGGACGCGAAGCTGGTGTAGGCGGCGTCATAGCGGCTGTGTCCGAGCTCGAGGATGCAGCGGGCGTAGTCGGCGAAGACGAGCTGGTATCCCTGGCCTTGCCGGTCGGCCTCGTCGGCAACCGTGTCCAGCAGGGTATAGGCCTGCTGGGTCTGTCCGCGCCACGCTGAGAGGAGCAGTGATCCGAGACTCCAGGGCTGCCCTCTGGCTTCTGCTATTGCGGCCATCTCGGCGAAGCACCGTTCGGCTTCAGGCAGATCTCCGGCGAGGAGGCCAGATACTCCGGCGTGGCTGAGCGCCAGCGACAGGGGGATCATCGATCCCTGCTCTCTGGCGGTGGTTTCCATGCGGCGGGTCAGCTCGTGCAGCCGGGGCTCGTCCGCGAGGATGGTGGCATCGGCGCAGGCGGCGGCGAGCCACTGGAACATCTCGGGGGGATCTGCGGGTTCGTGCCGCACGGCGTCGATCGCGTGGCGAAGGAGCGGCGCGGCCGCCTCCAGGCCATGAAGCTGGAGGGTGGCATCCGCGTCGAGCAGCAGGTCGCCGATGGTGCCGGGCGTGCCGGGTCTCAGCGGAAGCGCCTTGGCAACGTGGGCCACATCGGTCCGGGTCGCCCCCTCGGGCGCGAGCTGGCCGTTGATCTGGGCTTCCACGATGGCCTCGACGAGAATGTCGCGGGCCAGCCGGATGTCGACCGGGCCCAGGCTGGTGGCCGCGGCGAGCAGGGCGGAGGTCGCTTTCGCGGGCTGGCGTCGCGCGTGGTGAATGCGGCCCTGAACCCGCTGGGCGAGGCCGAGGTGGCGCTGATCATCGCGGTAGGCGGCGGCTGCGTCCAGTTCGGCTTGCGCACGGTCCAGGGCTCCCGCGTTACAGCTCGCCTCCGCCGCGCTGAGCATCCGGCGGGCCCGCGCCGCCTGGTCGGCGCTGAGCGTGGCCGAGCGGCGGAGCAGAGCTGCCGCCTCTGTCCAGCCGCCACGACGGCGTGCTCGTTCCCCGGCGCGCTCAAGGTCTTCAGCAACAGCCTCGTCCGGGCCAGTGGCGGCCTGGGCCAGATGCGATGCCCGCCGGTCTGGTTCGGCCGGGCTGGTGGCTTCGGCAAGGCGGGCGTGCACGCGCCGGCGCTGGGCGAAGGAAGCTCCGTAGTACACCGCTGAGCGGATCAGGGGGTGACGGAAGCGGACGGTGTCGCGGATCGTGATCAGCTGCCGCGCCTCAGCGGCCGCGGCCGCCTCGATCGTGAAGCCAAGGTCCTCGCCGGCCTGCCACAGCAGGCCGGGATCACCGGTCGGGTCGGCGGCAGCGGCAAGCAGCAGGGACTGGGTATCGGCCGGCAGTCCCTGGACCTCCCGGAGGTAACGCTGCTCAAGCTGGCGGCCCAGCGGCACTGGCTCGGGCAAGGGCGAGTCGCTGCCTAGTTCACCGGAGGCGAGTTCCTGACCGATTTCGATGAGTGCCAGGGGGTTGCCGCCCGTCTCGGCGACGATCCGTTCGGCCACCAGGTGGGGCAGCTGAGGCCCGGCGGTGGACGCGAGCAAATCGCAGGCGTCCGCTGCTGCCAGTCCGGCGAGACGGAGCTCGGGGAGCCCATCAAGCATGCCGTGACGCGGCGCGGGCTCGCGGACGGCGAAGATGATCGCGATGGAGTCGGCGTACAGGCGGCGCGCCAGGAACGCGAGGGCATCGGCGGATTCGCGGTCCAGGCAATGAGCGTCATCGACCAGGCACAACAAGGGCTTGCGGGAGGCATGCTCGGCCAGCAGGCCCAGCGAGGCCAGGCCGACGAGAAAACGATCCGGTGTCCGGCCCTCCTGCATGCCGAAGGCCAGCCGGAGCGCGGTGCGCTGGGGTGAGGGAAGGACGTCCAGGCTGCCGAGGCAGGGCCGGAGGAACTGGTGCAGGGCCGCGAAACTGAGTTCCATCTCGGTCTCGACACCGTCGATCCGGATGACCTGCAGGTCCGCCGCCGCTGCCTGGGCGTAATCCAGCAGTACCGTCTTGCCCACGCCTGGCTCGCCCCTGAGCAGGAGGGTGCCGCTCAGCCCCCGGCGGGCGCCGTCAAGGATCTGATCGAGACGGTCGCGTTCCACGCCACGTCCGAGCAGGCCCTCCACGAGGCAAATCTACTGCCACTCGCGCACGCGCTGGCCTGCCCGGCACGTGCCGCACGTGGTCGGCGGGCTGACGGACTACGTGCAGCACGTGATGCCCGGCCAGCGGGCAGCGGTAACCATGGGAAGCCACGGGAGCCCGTGGCGTTCGCCCGAGTGCGGGGCAGCGCCCGCCAAAGCTGGACGGGAGACACCAATGCCGATGATCGACGTCTATGCCGCTCAGGGAACATTCACCAGCAAGCACGACCTGGCCCAGCAGCTTGCCGCAGCGGTCATGCGCTGGGAGCAGGTGCCCCCCATCGCGCTGTTCAAGAACAACACCGCCGCCTTCATCCACGACCTGGCCCCCGATTCGCTGTCCAATGTCGCCGGGGACAGCAACTACGTCCGAGTGCAGGTACTCACCCCCGCCGGCGTGCTCGACCGCGACAAGCAGCTGGGCGTCGTCAGGGAACTCACCGAAATCGTCGCCGCCCAGGCGCGCGACGCGACGCTCGCCGAGCGCACCTGGGTCCTGATCACCGAATCCCCCGAGGGCGGGTGGGGCATCAACGGCCACGCCAACACCGGCGCCGACATCGCCGACGCCGCCCGCCGCGAGCTTTCCCAGAACCAGGCCGGCACCGGTGGTTGACGGCAGCGCGGCCTCGTGACCACGGTGAACCTCTATCTGCAGCTGCGCCTGCCCGGGAAGATAACGGGAGAATTCTGATGCCCGTGTATTCGAATGTTCCTAACAAGTCGGTCAGGGCTGCGAATGGGATCGACTACGCCTACCGCGACCAGGGTGAGGGCGCGGTCCCGCTGGTGCTTCTGCAGCACTTCCGCGGGAACCTCGACAACTGGGATCCGGCCCTGGTCGCCGCTCTGTCGCCGGGCCGCCGCGTCCTGGCGTTCGACAACGTCGGGGTCGGCGGCTCCACCGGGACGACCCCGAGCACGGTCACGCAGATGGCGCACGATGCGATCGCATTCTTGACCGCCATGGAGTTCGGCCGGGTCGACCTGCTCGGGTTCTCGATCGGCAGCTTCGTTGCGCAGGAGATCGCGCTGATCAGGCCTGCCGTCCTCAACCGGCTGATACTCGCGTCGTCGGCGCCGCAGGGCGCGGCCGGGATGCACGGCTGGGCCCCGGACGTGATCGGCGCGGTCGGCGGGCCCGAAACCAGCCGGGAGGGGTACCTCGACGTGTTCTTCGCGCGATCATCCTCAAGCCGGCAAGCTGGGACGGAGGCCCTGCAGCGCATGTACGCCAGGACCGAGGACCGGGACCAGATGACGACCTGGGCGACCCGGAACGCTCAGTATGACGCGGTCTGCACCTGGGGGGTTCCCAACCATTCGCTGCTGCAGAGACTGAGCTGCATCGACCTGCCGGTCTTCATCGCCAACGGGGACAGCGACCCGATGATCTTGCCGCACTACTCCTATCTGCTCGCCGGCCTGATCCCGCATGCCTGGGTCAAGATCTACCCCGACGCGGCCCACGGGTTCTTGTTCCAGCATCACGGCGAGTTCGCCGCCGATGTCGACACATTCCTTGCCGAGCCGGGCTAACTGCACGGGTCGAAGGTAACCGCTTCGGGTTCCTGACAACAGCGAGAGGGATGGGCAATGCCAGGTTCTCTGAAACTAGACGTGTTCAATACCGGATATAGGCCGGTACCAAGCGCGATTCCGGTGTGGCCCGGCGGCTGGCAGGCAACATGGCCGGCGACGACGGCATCTCTGATCTCCGGCGACCGCGACGCCATCCTCGTCGACTCGCTCGTCACCAAAGGCGAGTCGCAAGAGCTCGTCGGCTGGCTGACCGCCACCGGGAAGAACCTGACCCAGATCTACATCACGCACGGGCACGCTGACCACTTCTTCGGGCTGAACACCGTCCTCGAAACAAATCCGGAGGCGAAGGCCGTCGCCCTTGCCGAGATCGTGCCCTTCCTGCAGGAGCAGACAGGCCCGGAATGGATGCAGATCTGGGTCTCGATCTTTCCTGACCAGCTCTTTGACCAGCCAGCCGTACCCGTCGCGCTGGACAAGCCGGAACTCACCGTCGAGGGACACACACTCATCCTGGTCAAGCTCGGCCAGAGCGATGTCAGCGACTCCAGCGTCGTCCACATTCCCGAACTCGACACCCTCATCGGCGGCGACGTGATCTACAACGACATCCACGTCTGGATGTACCAATCCGACCACGATCACCGGATGGCGTGGATCGAGACGATCAACCAGGTCGAGAAGCTTCACCCGGCCACGATCATCGCCGGCCACAGCGACCCAGGCGCGTCAGACAATGACGGATCACGGCTTATCGACCAGACCCGCCGGTACATTCACGACTTCGACCAGGCCGTCGCCGCGAGCAGCTCGGGTCAGGAAGTCGTCTCCCGCATGACGGCCAAGTACCCAGATCGCGGCAATCCGTACACCCTCTGGCTTGCCGCCTGCACCCAGCCATACGGACAGTAGCGACCTCACCGCCGTCACCCTCAGCCGAACCAGGAAGGAATCCACTGAAATGAACGCTTCACCGAACATCGTTCTTGTCCACGGCGCATGGGCCGACGGCTCTAGCTGGAGCGCCGTCATCGAGCGCCTCCAAGCCGACGGCTACCACGTCACAGCACCCCAGTTTCCGATGACCTCGCTGGCGGATGACGTCGCCAGGCTGCGCCAGGTGCTGGACTTCCAGGACGGCCCCACCATCGTCGCCGGGCACTCCTACGGCGGCCAGATCATGACAGCCCTCGGCACGGACACGCCGAACGTGGCCGGCCTGGTCTACATCGCGGCCTTCGGGATTGACGAGGGCGAATCACTCGGCGCGCTGCTCTCACAGGGACCGGTGACCCCGGCCCTGGCGCACCTGTTCACCGACAAGCAGGGCTTTGGCTGGCTGTCCGAAGACGACTTCGTGAACCACTTCGCCGCTGACGTCGACCCGGTCAAGGCGAGGGTCATGTACGCGGTGCAGCAGGCCCTGGCCGGGTCCGCCTTCAACGACGTGATGGGTGTCCCGGCCTGGAAATCGCTGCCCTCCTGGTACCTGGTCGCCGCTGACGATCAGGCGATCCCGCCCGATGCCGAGCGCCAATTCGCCAACCGCATGGGCGCAACCACCGTCGAAGTCCCCTCCAGCCACGTGGCCATGGTCTCCCACCCGGACGAGGTAGCACAGCTCATCGAGACCGCCGCCGAAACTATGCCGGCCGCAAACTAGACGGCTCGCCCGCTCAGGAGGCCAGCCTGCCAGGGTGTTCATCGGTCTCCAACCTCCTGGCCGTCGCCCTCGCCCGTCGACAACCTGCATTGTCGGCGCGGCGCGCCAGAGCCACCCGTTATGCGCGCCAGCGCTTCCGCTACAGGGCCGACGGCAAACGCGCCGAACGAAGGCGGTTATCTCTAGCCCGCCTGCGGGAAGCCCGGTGGGAGCAGGGGTCTTGCGTCGTTGACATGTAGCTGAACAGCGTTCACACAGGGCTACTAAATTCGAAAAACAGCATCTACAAGGGGCTTTGCGCACGGCCTGCGTTGGCGACATTGTTCAGGTAACGTGTCCACGACGCAGCAAAAAGCCCACACAAAATGCCTGCGTCAGCTACGTCGTAGACAGCCCAACCACCGCTAGAGACTACGGCGGGAGTGCGCGCGCTTATCTGGCCCATGACTGTCTTCTTCCTACGCCGCACGCCGAGGGAACGATCGTCTTGACGCGCATAGATATGCAATGACCGGGCCACGGGCGACGCCCTCATCTGCCGTTGCGACACGAGGTCGCACCTTGCGAGTGAACTCGCGGATTGGAGGGCCGATTATGTCGGCAGCGTAGTTCCGGGCGCGTGCTCACGCCCGGCCCCGCCCTGTCGTGCGCCGCTGGTAACGGCGGGGTGCGGAGCACAGGGGAAAGCCCAAGGGGTTCCCGTCCCATCCGGGGAACCACAGGTGAGGGGCAGGCCGGACGGGTGAATCGCGTGAACCCTCGTTGATGCCTCGTAAAGAGGAGCCCCGCTGGTGGGATCGGTTGCGGGGTGCAGGGACTGGCCGCTGGGAAGCGGCAGGCGACGGCCGGGCACGGCATCCGGCCAGGGCGAGCACCGCCGTCCCCGGGGTAGAGAGGGCACCCAGCCCGGTCGTATCTCGCAGGCGCGGAACGTGGTAACCCCGTCCGGGTCCGGGCACCAGGAGGTGCCCGGTAAGCCGACCGTAAGGAAGGCCCAGTCCCCGGGCGGGAACAGGATGACCCGACAAGCAAACGCCGACGGCCGAAAGGGAGCAGGAAGCCGGGACATGAAGGCTGGCCCTCCGCCAGTCGTCCCGGGATAACTGGCCGGATACAGGCAGCTGCCTTGGCCCGAAAGGGCGCTGACGCGGGTCAGGTGAGCCCGTGACAGAAACGATGACGATGACGCTGGAACCGAAGGGCAAGTTGGACGCCGAGGGTGTCCTGGTCATGTACAGCAGGTTTGCACTTGACGATGTCGGCGGTGCACGGATGGCAGCTGCCGGGTTCAGCTTGGCGGGCGCTGACAGCCGGGGGATCATTCCGCGGGTGGGTTTAGCAGCGCGCGGCAAACGTCTGCGATGTCCACCATCCCGATAAGACCGTCATCCTCGACTACCGGCAGGTGCCGGAAACGGCCGTTCGTCATGACTTCGGCTGCGTCACCGATGCTAGTCGCCGCGCTGATGACGGCCGGACGAGCAGTCATCAGGTCATAGATCCGGACATCGTTCACGTCCTTCCCGTCCGCCACCGTGCCGACGATGTCCGCCTCTGTAATGATGCCGATCGGCCGATTGGTCTGCTGGCCGTCCAGGACCACCAGGGCGGTCGCCCCCGCGTGCTTCATCAGGTACGCGGCCGCGGCCACATGGTCATTCGGGTCCACCGTCGTGGCTGCGGGCCGCATAACGTCCGCGACGGTGGCCGGGGCCCGCGTCGGCTGCGCAGGCGACTGGTGCGCAGAGGCTCCTGTCATGATCTGCTCCGTTCCCGGCGATCTCGTGAGATCCCTAGAGATCCGATCACGCTTTACATTGGAACCGAGATGAACTGTGCAGTGTTCCACCGCTGCCTCGTGCTGCTCGCAGCTCCGGCCGGCGATCAGGGCGCTCCGCTGCGACCGGCGGCAGCACGAACTCCGCCCGCTCATGGCGGCCAGTCCTCTCGACCGGATCCAGCTAACGGTCGCCGGCCCGCTGGCCGGGACTGCGTCTTAGGCCGGGCGCTGTTCTGTTGGCAGCCCCAGTGCCCGAAGCAGATCGCCGAGGCTGGCAAACGTGGCGCCATCGGACAGCGAGGACATCAGGTCCAGCAGCCGCTGCTCCGCCTGGTGTGCCGCCAGGGTCTCGAGCAGTTGCGCCCGGGTCGCCGGGAACGCGGTACGGCCCAGGTGACGGGCTAGGTCGCTGCGTAGCTCGATGGTCTGCCAGTCCTCCTCTGGCGTTGTGGCGGCGAACCTGCCCTCCGGGGCCCAGGCCGCCTCCGCCTGGTCCTCGCCCGACGACTCGGGCTCCGGCCATTCCTCGCCGTGCGCCTGCAGCTCGTCGCGGTCCTGGCGCTTGATCGCGTCATCCTCCCGCGGCCCGTGTGTTCCGCTGACCTGTTCGCTCATGGCATGCCTCCTAAGACGGACGGCCCGGGCGATCCAGTCCCAGGTCGGCTGGTCGCGAACCGTCGACCTTACCCGCTACCAGGACCGGGAAACTCCCGGGCCGAAGAAACAGGACCGGCGGCTCTGACGCAGGTGCGGCCAGCCAGGTCATGGGCAGGAAGCACGGGCGCACCCTCCTGACGCGGCGACGGCACGCTGATCTCGTAACCGTTCCCATCGCCCGACAGCCACGGTTGTTCAGTGGTACCCCCGGGGCGGGCGCCGGTAGCCTCTCCCTGGTGAGCAGGATCTCAGTCGTGGGCGTTCCGAGCAGCGCGGCCAGCTATGCGGCCGGCCAGGACCTGGCGCCTGCGGCGTTGCGCTCGGCCGGCCTGCTCAAACAGCTCATCGCCTCCGGGCTCGAGGTGCATGACGACGGGGACCTGCCTCACCAGGCGTGGAGCCCGGACCGGGATCACCCGCTGGCCCAGAACGCCGGCCAGGCGACTACGTCCGTGCAGCAACTAGCGGACCGGCTCCACCCGCTGCTGGCGCGCGGCGACATTGCCCTGGTGCTCGGCGGGAACTGCACCATCGCGCTCGGGGTAGTGGCGGCGCTGCGGCACCTAGGCGCTGGGGCGCCGGGATTGCTCTACGTCGACCGCCATTACGACATCAACACTCCGGAAAGCACCACCGACGGGACTCTGGACTGGATGGGGCTGGCGCATGCGCTTGCCCTGCCGGGCTGCCTGGACATCCTGACCGATGCGTTCGGGCGGCGGCCGCTGCTCGAGGCGGACCAGGTGGCCTGGCTCGGGGTCGAGCCGCCGATGGCCACGCAGTGGGAGCGCGAGCAGGCCGACCGGCTCGGCTTGCATGTCACCACCAGCCAGGCACTGGCCGCTGATCCGGCCGCCACCGCCCTGGCCGCGCTCAGCCAGCTTCCTCCCGGGCCGCTCGCCCTCCACCTCGACGTCGACGTCCTGGACTTCACCGATGCACCGCTGGCGGAGAATACCGACGGCCGTAACACGGGCCCTACCCTCGACCAGGTCGCCGAGGCGCTCACCGCGGCGGCCCGAGATCAGCGGATGCGAGCGCTGTCGATCGGAGAACTCAACCCGACCCGCTGCGCCGGGGCACCTGACACGCTTCCCCGCTTCGGCACCAGCATCGCCCGCATACTCGCAGCCACGACTCACTGATCATCAAAGCTGCGACGTCAATGACTGACCTGGAACCTGGAGCGACAGGCCCATCTGACGTCACCTCACGTTACGTAACTGATCAGCTTCCTGGCCAGGCGCTCATCCCCGCCGTTCGGGGCGACCAGCGCCACATGGGTTCTCACCACGTGGGTTGCGCAGATTGGGTGATATGGGCGCCAATCGTAACGCTTACACCTGACGGCTCTTGAGCGCCGAATCGGCGTTATGCGCCCATTTGCCAGCCATCCCGTGTCGCCGACGGTGATCGTGAGCGGACCGGGATCGGGATAATGCGCGCTCCGCCGCTGTACGCGATAAGCGCAGGCCATCCTTGCAGCTGGCGCGGCGACTGCACCCAGGCGACGAGGCGGCAGGCGCCACGTCGCATTGTGATGATCACGGCTGATTGTGTTCCGTGCCTGTTCCGTCAAATCGGCGCTCGGCGCGGCAACGGCCCGGGGCGGCGGATCCGGCGCGGCCGGTCCGGCCGGTATCGCTGCAGTTCAGGGCCATGTTGGCCGGTGATGACCAGGGAGGACCCGGGCGAACGCGCGGTGGCCCGGACCGTGCACTTTCAGCGTGACGGATGGTCCGCGTACTGGGCCTGAGCTGGGGTTTTGCTGGTGGCAGGTGTTGGGTTCGAACCAACGTAGGCTTAGCCGACGGTTTTACAGTGAGCCCATCCCGGTCCATCGGAATAGCCACTGACCTGCTGTTTCTCCATTTCCCGCCGTGTGAATACCGCATTCTGTCCGTGTGGCGTCCGTAGTCCCGGAGTGTGCCTGGTCAGCGCGACGCAGGTTCTGGATCATGTCCCATCAAGTCCAGCTGAGTTCTGCTGCATCTCGTTGTCCCGCTGCCGTCCTGGACCCGGCCGGGCACGCCGCTGAGCCGCCGGCCTGCCGCAGCCGATGGCCGTACTCCCCGGCCGGACGTGCGCCGGATACTGTCCCACCCTGGAAACCCGGTCTGCGCGGCCATCTTTCACGCCCCCGCCACAGATTCCCGGGCGAGCCCGGGACCGGTACGGCAGGACCGGTCCGCGCGGTCCTGCATCGCAGGTCGTGTCACCAGAGCTAGCCTGGAAGACGCGCAGATCTGGGCCTGGCCGCTCTCATAGTGCAGTTCGCTTCCGGCCCAGCTGCTCGCCGGCCCCGCGTTCTGCAGGCCGCCGCCCACGAAGGCGCCGTTGACCAGGACCACCTTCTCGTTACCCGTTCTGCGGCGGTTGATAGTATGGAGGAAACGCTCTACTTTGCTGACGACGGGAGGGAGCACACACCGTGACAAGCTCCATACGGAACAGAGTGACCTACTTCCCCGTGGCCACGCAGGCGCAGTTCGCGCGCAACCACGCGCACGTCCTCGGCAAGCCGTACGAGCACTACTTCAACGGCGACCTGTGGCTCCACGAGGAGGTCATGGATGCCATCAGGGCACCAATCGATGCCGCCCGGGTCATCGCGCCGGACCCGGCCGGGATGAACTCGTTGCTCGATCCCGGCTACCACGAGGTCGAGAGCGGTTACTGTGAGATGGCCGATGGATCCGGATACGTCGCTAGCCTCGTGCCCTTCCCCGGGTGCAGCGGGGAGGCGTTCCGCTGGTGGTTCTGGTGGCACTCAGTCGAGCCGGCCCGCTACGCGCTCTGGTATCCGTACAACCACGTCGCAGCCAACCCCGTCGACCGGGACGTGCTCACCGCGCCCGGCCTCACCGACCAGGAGCGCTACATCGGCAACACGCACCTGGTCGACGAGTACATGGGACCGGACCTCATCAAGATCGCGATTGCCTTCGTCGATCCGAAAGAGCTCGGATTCGACACGGCGCGCTTCGAGGAGGCCGGCATCGTCGGGCACGCCTGCGCGCGCATCAGCCTTCGAAGCGCGCATCTCGAGGCCGCGACCATGGTGCACCTGGCCCGCCAGACCGATGACGGCTTCGAGTTGCGCAGCCGCTACTGGTTCGGTTACGACCCGAAGGTCTCGGTGCTGGGGCATTCGATCGCACTGGGCAACGTCGCCAGCGCGGTCGGCATGCAGCGCCGGATGGGGGCCGGGCGGCTGGCCTACGAGCAGCTGCTCCACGACCAGATCGAGTTCACCCACCTGTCGACCTTCCTGGCCGGCATCCACGCCGAGTTTGGATCAGCGGCACCTGCATGACAGGCCGCGGCCCGGCACCCGGGGGTGACCGCCACCATTGTGGCGGGATCGGCGGGCGCGCGACAATCGTGCGTATGCGCGCCCCGCAGCAAGTTCGCAGTATCGCCTCCACCGAGCGGATGCTCGACGCCGCCGAGGCGCTCCTCGACCGGCAGGGGCCCGACGCCTTGACGGTCGACGCCGTGATCCGGGACTCACACGCGTCGAACGGATCCTTCTACGCCAGGTTCCGGGACCGCCGCGGGCTCATGATCGCCTTGCAGGAGCGGTTTCACCAGCGCCTCGACGAACGTGGAGCCGAGGCGCTTGCGGCCGCGATCGTCGCCAAGAGCCTGCCTGAGGCGGTGGAGATCCTGGTTGACGGCTTCCGGGAGACCTTCGAGACATACCGCTCGTCGTTCAACGCCAATCTCCTGCACAACCGGTTCGACCCGGTCATCCGGGAGCGCGGCGAGGAGCATCGCCGAAAGGCTGCTCGTGCGATCCACTGGCTGATCACCGAGCAGTTCGGCGACTGGGTCACGCATCCCGATCCGGAGCTGGCCGCTGACTTCGTGTTCCGCACGCTGTCCTCGATGTCGATCCAGCGGATCCTGTTCGACGGCAAGGACGCGAAGCCGGTGAGCGCGGATACCTGGACCCGTGAGGTGACCAGGATCCTCGTCGGCTATCTCCAGCCGGGGCTGAACGCGAGCAGGCACGGGAACGCGCCGAGACCCCGACCCCCGGGCGGCCCGGTCCCGCGCCGCAGCTTAGCCGCTGGCGGCGCGCACCACCGCGGAGCTCCTCAGCACCTTCCCGCTCGAATCGAGCGCCTGCACCTGGAAGTACGGCCCGCCGGACGGAACGCGGCTACGGGTCTCGAAGCCGGTCCGGCTCACTTTTGAGGCCACGATCTTGAGCGAGGTAGGCGAGGACCCGCCCAGCACCCGCCACGCCACGGTTTGCGTCGATCCGTTCCACGAGGCGTAGACATCGGTGCTGGATCCGTCCCTGCTGGCCGCGGCGCTCGGCGGGTAGTACGGGGTGCCGGTCCAGCTCTGGCGGAAGGTGCGATAGGTGTGTTCGGCACCAGGCAGCTTCACGTCGTAGAGCAGGCTAAGCGTTCCGTTGCCCTTCGTGTTTCCCGCCGGGCCGTATTGCGAGTAGTACGGTTGAGAGCCCCAGCTGATCAGCGCCCCGCCGTCCGGCATCACCTGGTAGCCGCCCTCGGATGTCGCCTGCAGACCGGGGCTGTGATAGTAGCTCTTGACGGCGGTGGCCGTCTTGGTCGCCAGGTCCAGCTTCAGCAGCAGACCGTGCGACTCGGCTTGGGGTGCCTGCTTCCGCGGATCCGCGCAGCAGCCGTCATCGAACATGCTGATCTGGCTGCTGGGCTGGAACTGGACCATGTGCTGCCACGAGAAGGTGGCGTCGGCCTGGGGGAAGGTGAAGGTGCTCTTCTTGCCGCCGAGCTGCCAGAGGATGTGCCCGCTCGTCATGTCGACATCGAAGATCGTCCAGAGGTTCCGGGCCGAGATGAGGAGCTGATGGTCCGGGCCGAGGTCGAGCGAGTTCATGTGGTAGGCGTCCCAGATGTCGCGGCTCGCCTTCTTGTTCGCATACGACGCCGGGTACTCGGACTCTGACAGGCTGACGTGGCGAAGCATGTCCCATGAGAAGACGAGCTTGCCGGTAGTCAGGTTGATCTCCTGCACCCCGGTGTCGCCCACGTAACCCTTGCTCGGTCCGCCGTACTTGCTCAGGTCCACAGGGACGGTCTTGAAGACCGGGAAGACCGCGTCGCCCTGTGGGGTGATCAAGAAGTCGTGCTGGTCGGCGGACCACCCGTCGACCGCGGTCACCGTCTTCAGCAGCTGGTAATGGTCGTTGTAGATCTCGTAGCAACCTCCCGGTTCGGGATCGGGCGAGGGGAGGTTCCGGTGCCCGGGTGAGCCGGCGACGACCCCGTGCCAGAAGGTGAGCACGGGCTGACCGAGATAGGTCTGCACCCGAAGACCGAGGTCGAACTGGACCAGGTTGTCCAGCGGATCGAACCAGATGGGGTTGCCCGAGTTGTCCAGGATCAACGCGCCGTTCTGCCCGGCCGGGGTGCCCTGGGCGTAGGGATCGAGCAGGATCCGGCTCGGCCTGGCCGCGGGATCGGGCGTCTCGACCTCCACCTTCATGGGGCGAAGGTCGGGCGCGGACACGAAGGACCACGCATCCTTCGAGTGCGGCGTGTGCGCGGCCACCTTCGCCGCCGCCCCCGAGGACGAGGCGGGCGAGCGGATGTCCTTGCAGTAGGAGCTCGGAGCGAGGCCGTTGCTCACGGTCGCCGACGTCGATCCGGATGAGGCCGGGTTGCCGCCGGAGCCCCCGCACGCCGAGACCGCCAGCCCGGCGCAGGCAAGCACGAGCCCGGCCAGACCGATCGAGCCTGGCCGGGGTCGCGGGGTGGCCGACCGCCCGATCCGTCGCCGTGGCGATGGGGCTCCCGGCGCCGAGCCAGCCGTGCCGGCGCAGCCTCGCGAGGTCATGCCGTCAGATCACGCCGTAGCCGGCCAGCGGCCGGCTGACGGCGGTGTGCTCCACGTGCTTCCTGGCGAACGCGGCCTCTTAGTTGCCCTTTGTTGTCGTACATAGATCCCCCGCCCCCGTGGCTCGCCGGGCCCCCGCTCGGCGAGGCGTGCGCCTGGGCACACGCGTCGCAGCAGTTTAGAGGATTTCCTCTATTACAACAAGGCGGGGGCTGTCCTGCGGCTCGGCCCGCCGCAGCCCCGCGCGGTGCCCAGCCGGCCCGAGCTGCTGGCGATGCGCGAGTCTCTGGAGAGCTACTCCCGGCAGCAGGCTCTGGAGGGAAGTAGGCCTGAGACGCCGCCGCCGGAAGCTGGTCACACGCTCAGCCACGCTGCTGGGGACCTGTCGAAGATATAGGCGAGCGGTTCAAGTCCCCCGCCAGCCCGAACCCGCAGACCGTCGCGATCAGGCCGTCCTGTCACTAAAATTCCTGACAGTCCCCGTTAAATTGGCAACGGGCCGACGTGGATGTCACGGGACACCGGCTCTCAGGTGTTGGCACGGTAATGGCCGGACGCGCTGCATGGATATACCTACCTCCCTGGTACCGGCAATGCCCGCACATGCCGCCTTGTGAGTGGTTTGAAGGTGGCATGGCCCGGCTCGAACGGGACCGTCAGCCTGCTGAGCATGCCGGTACTTGCTGGTGTTACAGCTTCGCCGGGCCGTGGGCCTTGATGATCTGCTGGTAGGCCGCTGGTGGCTTTGTCTGGGAACACTTGCCTTTGGAGTTGCGGGCGGCGACGAACAGGATGCTCAGCTGGTACCTCCCGTGGCCGCTGATCCCGGCGTACTTGCCGGTGCCATGCCCCAGCGAATACGTGCCGTGCAGGCTGATGACGTTCAGGCACGTCTTCGGGTTGAAGTTCTGGGTGCCCTTGCCGCTGGAATGCCTGATCTTGAACGTTCCGCCGGGGAACACGACCCGGTCGACCTTATTGCCCTGGTAGTCGACGCCGCCAGCGGTGAAGACGCCCCCGATGGCGATGATGCTCTCCTTGCTGGAGGTGGCCGACGTGGTCATGAGCTGGAAGTGCTCGATGCCCGTCCAGCTCGGCCGCGGCGCCGGACTGGCGCTCGCTGCTGTCAGGCCCGCGACGGCTACGGTCGCCGTAGCCGCGACTGCGCACGCCACCGCAAGAACCTTGCTCCTGAAGCTGATCATGACCTATACCTCCATGACTAGGCCGATGCCGGAACTCCCGGCGCTGACTCACCACTGGGATGATGCCACCAGATGCCAGCGCCGGCCCTGGTTTCCGGCGCGCCGAAACCAGGCCGACCCACCGCCGCCGTGCTCATTGCCGCGCATGACATAGGCGCAAATCCCTAGGGTCATCCCCTGACCGGGAGGGGGACCGCTCACCGACCCCTCGCGGGCGGGATGCTCGGTGATAGCCGTGACTGATCGCTGCCATCGTCCTCGCCGGGCGATACCGATGCAGCCACCCCGAGGGCCAGATCCCCGGCCCAGGCGCAGTTGCAGACGCCCCGAAGCGGGCTTGAGACAACGGCGAAAGGCACCCAGGATTAAAGTGCCAACGTGCTGCTGCGGCCCCGCCACCCCCTGGCACCGATCAAGGATCGGTCCACCGGATCACATGAATATGCAGGACCGCCTATACCGAGCATGCCCGCATTTGCCGCCAGTCGCGCGGAGCGTGATGCGGAGACTCGGCGCTGTAGCGTTCGGCTGCGGCTGGTTCCCTCCCTGCTAGGGGATTATGGTGGCCTCGTGCTGGATCTGAGCAGCCTGGACGTCGGGGAGATCGCTACTGCGCTGGCGGATCAGACTGACTACGAGCACCGCTGGCTGATCAACCCCGACACAGGGGAAGTCGTGTTCTGGACATCCGACACCGGGGTAGACGGCCAGACCGCCGTTGACCTCGATGAGCTGGACCTGGTCTGCATCGATCCGCTGCCGTCCTGCATCTGGTACCAGGACATGGCTGACTTCGCCGATCAGGTCAGCGACGAGCGGGCCGGTCGGAGGCTGGCGCGAGCGATCGAGGGCAAGGGTGCATTCCGCCGGTTCAAGGCCGAACTGCATGAGCAGTATCCGCACTTGCTGCCCGCGTGGTACGCCTTCCGCGATGCGCGTGCCTGGCGCCGCGCAGTCGAGTGGCTCGCCGGCAATTCGCTCGTCGACAACAACGCGGCCACGCGCTTCCTCGCCGAGCACCCCGAGCCCGGCGTGCCGTGAGCCCCACAAGCGTCCCTGGCGGCAAACCACGCCAGGACGCCGCCGGCCCAGGCATCCGCTCATGCCGCCGACAGAGCGATCCAGTGGAGCCTGCGCCGGGGCTGCGGGTGTATCGGCCGCCGCCCATCCAGGCCGTCCGGGAAGCTCCCCCTCAGGGCAGTCCCGTGGAGCCGACCGTCGTTACAGAGGGTAGCCGAGGGGTCAGGCGGTAACGCGCGCAGTGCCGCCGATATGGCGCCAGATCCGTGGGCCGACACGATCATCCGTGCCACACCCGAACGGTCATTATGTGACCCACCCGGGAGGGAGGTTGATCGAGGATCACCCCACATAATGGCGCGGTGACGATTGTTGAGCGATGCCGGTGAGCGTAAGTGGCGGGCTTCGACTGCGCGCGCCCGAGACCGCCGCTCTCGGCGCAGCGTGAACGCGGCTGCTGGCACGGACGCGTGGTTGCGTTTGCGCGGAGCCCGTAGCCTGGGGTCTCCCTGACTCAGGCGCTGGGGTTCAGCCGGACGATCTCGGCGTTCAGGGCGGTGGCGAACACGGTCCAGCCGGCGTAGGGCAGCAGCAGGACCGCCGCCGTGCGGTCAGCCCGCCATGTCTGGCGGATCAGCAACACGTTGGCGATGTTGAGGCAGGCGATCTCGGCCAGCGCGGCGCGAGGCTGACGGCCGATCACAACGCAGCCATGATGACCCTGACGAGGGTGCCTCATGCACCGATGCCGGGTGGTCCGGAGCTGGCCGTTGACCGGCGGCGTGTGGACGAGGCGGGCGGCGAGTTTGGCACCACCTTGGTCAGAGTTGGTTTAGCGCCTTGCGCATGCCGACTTCGGCTTCGTTGCCGAGGCGTTCGAACGCGGGCTTGAGCAGCGGGGCGGCGATGCGGGATAGGCCTTTGAAGGTCAGCTGGGTCGTCCGGCCGAGAAATGTTGAAGTGTTGAGGTAGGTGGTGCCGACTGCTCCGTTGCCGTGCCGGCGCACTGTGGTCACCGTGCCCGGGTCCCAGTCAGTGGTCGTGGTGAAGTCGGAGAGGTAGCCGAACACTGCGTCCAGCGGCTTGTCGGCGACGACGGTCTTGAGCAGTTTGCGATGTCCTTTGCTTCCGGTGGTCTCGGTCGGGGTGTTCGGCCGGACGGGTGTCAGGCGAGTGAGGTGCGAGCCCACAGGGCTGTCCAGGCGCGGGCGGGGACGAGGCGCGCGGCCTGCATCAGCACCGCCATCCGGGCGGGGAAGACGATCTCGGTGCGGTCACGATCCAGCCCGTCGCAGATCGATCGCGCGGCCGCGTCGGCGTCGATGATGAAGGGCATGGGGAAGGAGTTACCGGCGGTGAGGCCGGTGCGGACGAAGCCGGGGCAGATCGTGGTCACGTGCACCCCGGTCCGTGCGATGTGGACGCGCAGGGACTCGAGCAGGTTGATCTGCGCCGCCTTGGTCGCGCCGTAGGCTTCGGCGCCGGCCAGCCCGCGGTATCCGGCGACGGACGCGACGCCGGCGATGACGCCGTGCCGGCGCCGCAGCATGCCGGGCAGCACGGCCGCGATGGAGTTGCTCATCCCGGCGAGGTTGACCCGGATGTGCTGGTCGAACACCTCGGTGTCCCATGCGGCCGGGTCCATCTGCTTCCAGTAGCCGGCGGACAGCACGGCAAGGTCGATGGGTCCGAGTTCCTCGCGTACTCGTACGCCTGCGGCCGCGACCGAAGCAGCGTCGGTGATGTCGAGTGGCACGACGAGCATGTGCCCTCCCGCCACTTCCTGGAGCTGCTGGTCGCGGCGAGCCGAGATCGCTACGGTGGCTCCGCGGGATGCGAGTTCCCGGGCGACCGCTGCGCCGATGCCGCTTGATGCGCCGATGACCCGACCTGCTTCGGCTCCTGGGAACGGTGCGGTACCAGGCCGGCGACCTGGAACGCGCCGATGCCGCGCTGTCGGAGGCCTCCGAGGTCGCGGCGGCAGCGGTCGTGCCCGCACTGCAGACGCGGATCCGCATCCTGCTCGCCGACGTCCGCAGATTGCAAGGCGGGGGCAACGCCAGGGAGCTGATCGAATGCGAGGCGGCAGCGGCTGTCCTGGAATCCGAAGGTGATCTGGAGGGCCTGGCCGAGGCGCTGACGTCGGTCGGCAAGTTGCGGTTCTGGGCTGGGAGACACACCAGCCGATCAGGAGATTCTTGAGCGCGCTATCGCCTGTGCGCGGCGAAGCGGCAATCACCGCGCGCAGATGCGGGCCAGCCACTGGCTCGCCGTGACCTTTCATGAGCTGCCGATCCCGGCCGATGCCGCGGTGCGCCGCGCCGAGCAACTGCTGCGCGAGGCCAGCGGCGACCCGTGGGCCGAAGCGGACCTGCTCAAGCCGCTGTGCGTGCTGTATGCCTATACCGGCCGCGTCACCTAGGCCCGCGCCGCCCTCGCGCGCACCCGGTCGGTATTCACCGGCTTCGGGGCGAGACTCGCTCTGGCGGAAAGGGCCGTCCCGGCCGGCCTGATGGAACTGGCCATCGGAGACCCAGCCGCGGCTGAGCGGTACCTCAGAGAGGGATACGAGGCATTCCGCGCGATGGGCGAGCGGGGGTATTTCACATCCGTAGCCACCCTGCTCGCCAAGGCGCTGTATGAGCAGAGCCGCCTCGACGAGGCACAGCAGATGATCGAGGAAGCCAAGGCAGCTGCCGGACCTGACGACCTTGACACCGACGTCTACTGGCAGACAACGCGGGCGAAGCTGCTCGCCTGGCGCGGCGACTTCCCCGCTGCCCGGCGGGTGATGGGCGAGGCTCAGGCGCTTATCTCGTCGGCCTCCTCAGCGTTGGAGCAGGCTGACGTGCTAATGGCCGAAGCCGAGGTGAACCGGTTCGCCGGGGCAACCGGCCGGGCAGCGACCAGCCTGCGCGCAGCCCTGCAGATCTATGAAGACCGGCGGGCAACCTTCCTGGCCGAGAAAACCAGGGCTGCCCTGGCCAGCCTCCTTCCTCAGCCCGGCCGCGAGCCAGCGTAACGCGCTCCCGCCGCTTCAACACGATTCCAACCAGCCTTCAACGCCCTCCCGTGACCCTCGTCTCAACCGTCCGGCCCGACCGGCCGGAGGAAGACACCAGACAAGCGCACGAGAGGGGACCACGATGCACCCGGCCATCCACTACGAAATCGCCAAGGCCCATATCGCCGACCTACACCAGGCAGCTGAGCGTGACCGCACGGCCAAGGCCGCCCGCCGGGTCCGCCGCACGCCACGGCACCAGCCCGGGCATCCCGCGATCAGGCTCCCGGCCGTCCTCAGGCGCTGGGTGCTCACCGTGCTGAGCGTCCGCAACACCTGACCCGCCACAGCCGCGCCGGCACCGGCTGAGTGGCCAGCACCGATCACCGGCAGGCCCGCCCCCGTTCTTGCCCGTCAGCGGCCCGCACGTCTGGGGCAAGTTGCCCGCTCGCATCTCACACCACTGGAGGTCATCATGAACCGCATCCGCACCATCGGCCGTCTCGCCTGCATCCTGGCCGGGCTGGCCGCCGCCCTGCTGACATACGGCGCCGCGTCCCCGGCGGCTTTCGCCTACCGCCTGCCGCCGCGCGGGGGTCCGGCGCGCCCGCCCGCCCCGCGACGCAGATGAACGCCATCGCCACCGGCGGCATGCCCGGCTGGCAGATCACCCTGATCGTGGCGGCGGCCACGGCCCTGGCCGCCGCCGTAGCAGTAATCCTCGACCGGACCCGAGCAGCCCGGCGGCAGCGGACAACCTCGAGCCCATGACCCGTGCCGGATCTAACCCCGTGCCGCGCGGCGGGCAGGTGACGCCGCGCGGCCCAGGCTTTGGGCACCGAAACCTACGACACCCTTTCCGGACTGGAATCGGCACGCCAGCGCCGGGAGGCGAACAGTTCTGCCGATGTTACGGACTTGATGGACTTGATGGACTTGGATCGGGTGGCTTCAGGACCTGCGAGCGAGCAGGTATCCCTGCGGGGAACCCTCCTGGCCTTCGGCGGGGCGCCCGCCCCAGAACACGGCCGCAAAGCCAGCATCGGCCGCCCGGTGTTCCATCTCGCCGGGCGACAGCCAGTAGACATCGAATTCGACACCAAGGCCGGTGCTGCGGCCCCCGCGGCGGACCTGGCTGTCACCGGCCTTGAACGCTGTCACCAGGTAGCCTCCCGGCCTGACCACGCGGGCCAGCTCGCCGAAGGCCACCGGCCTATCGGACGGCGCGAGGTACATGAGGGAGTACCAGCAGACCACGCCGACCAGCGAGGCATCCGCGAAGGGCAGTGCACGCAGGTCGGCAACGCCGAAATCGAAGCCGGGCTGGTCACGGCGGGCTACCCGGATCATCTCGGGTGACAGGTCGATCCCCTGGGGGGACAGGCCCCTCGCGACCAGGTAGGGCGCGACCCGGCCCGTCCCGCAGCCGATATCCCCCACCGTGGTGCCCAGGCCTGCGGCCAGCGTCAGGTCGCAGAACAGGCCCAGCACCGCCCGCTCGGCGGGCATGCGGTCCAAAGCGCCAGCCAGGCGGTGAGCGTAAAACTCGGCCAGGACATCGTGCGCAGCCCTCAGCTCGTCCGTCTTGGCATCCACGAAGGGACCCTAACTGGCCCCGCCGACAGAGGCAGATCCACGTCCGCTGCCTCTAAATGCTGGGTGAGCTTCGACTGTCACGAAGCGTAGTCGCTGGCGAGCGCACCAACCCGCCGTTATCGCTGGAATAGTCCCTTCGGTTGGGTGCGTTGGAAGCCCGCAGAACGTGCCCGTTCGGGCATCTCTTGTTCGAGAGATTCGGCCCAACTTGACATGCCTGATGGCACCTCCGATGAGCTCATTGGCTAGCTTGAGCTCTTGCTGAGCAGGGTGCCGGTGGCGTCGGGCTGGCTGTAGTCGAGGGTCTGCTTGCTGACGCCCTGGGGCAGGCCGGCGAACAGCTGCAGCTGGGAGCCGCCTGAGTGCCAGTTGTATAGCGTCCCGGTCAGCGTGCCGGTCTCGTCCGGGCCGCTGTAGTAGTAGACGCGGCTGCTCCAGGCCTGCTGGCCAGCGTCGTCGTTGGAGATCACGTAGGACGTGCCGCTGGGGTCGTTGACCGCCATCGAGGAGATCTGCTCGGCTGGGTCGTAGGTGACGTCGTATTGCGGGTCGTCCGGTGTGCCGAATTTCTGGGTGTCCAGCTCGTCGGTGGACGTGTCCGCCGTCAGCTGGTAGGTGGGGGCGTTGACCGCGCCGTCGGCGCTGACCGTTGTGCCGGCGGCGTCCTGCAGGACGGCCTGGCTCGCGGCGGGGTCATATTCCCGGTACCAGTCGGCTATCGCGTCGGGGGCTGCGACCGTGGGGGTCAGCGTCACGCCGAGGTCCTGGGCGTACTGCCCGATCGAGTGGTAGAGCAGCGCGGCCCCGCTCAGGTAGGCGAAGGTGGCGAGCTGCAGCGACATATCGTATATGCCGGTGACCTTCTCCGCTTTTGCCACGGTTTCAGCGGAAAGGCCAAGCTTGAGCAGTAGCTTGACGGCGCGGTTGGCCGGCAGGCCGTGGACCACGTTTTCGATGGCGGCGGAGAGTTCCAGCTTGTGCGTGTTCGCCGCCAGGCGGGGCAGGGCCGCCGTCGCCGGATTGCCAACGAGGTCGACTCCGCCGAAGTGGTCGGTGCCCTCCGAGGCCAGGTCCGCCAGTTCGCTTTGCGGGTCGGAGGCCCAGTTGCCCACCGGGTCGCCGTAGTCGACGAAGTTGGTGAGCGTGCTCTCGCTGCCCGCCACCTCGTGGCCGGGCAGGCCGGGTGCGCCGAACGTGACCCCGCCGGTCACCCGGGAGCCGAGCGCCTGGGCCTGGGCCTGCGCCTCGGCGCCGCCCAGGCCGAAGCCGGTCACGTAGATCCTGGCGTTGTGGTCGGTCGCGGCCACCTGCTGGGCGAACTGCACCGCTGTGCTGAGCGCGGCCGGTGACACGCCCTGGTAGATCTGGACCTCGGCCAGGAAGGACGAGTTCTGGTAGGGGGTGGCGGTGCCGAATGGCGAGGCGAGATCGGCGTCCTCGTCGGCGATGATGATGTTGCCCTGGCCGTCGGTGAACTCCGCCCCTGCGAAGCCATCGTTGTCCACGTCATGGGCCTTCATTTCCATCCCCGTCGGCGCGTCGCTGTCGTCGCCGGCGTCGAGCCCGGCTACAGCGTTGGAAGCGAGCAGGCAGGCGGACGGGTTCTGGCGGGTGCAGTCCACCTGGCTGGCCACGACCGCCGGCGTGTACGTGAACGTGTAGGTTGCGGTCGGCGGGTTGTAGGTGCACTGACCCGACGTGATGGTCCCCGAAACGGTGAGCGTATAAGACCCGTGTCGGGAGTAGGTGTGATCCCCCTCGAGCTTCGGGCTGTTCGCGGTGCTCGGGCCGGTAATGGTGACGGTCTGGTCCTGAGATCGATCCCCCCAGCTGATCGTTATCCTGTTGGTGGTCGTCGAGCAATTCCCGTCGGAGTACAGGTCCGTAGCCACCGTGGGATCGGCGCTGGTGCAGTCCGTTACACCGGGGCCGTACTGGCTGGAGAAGACGCATTCGCTGGGCCGGGTGGAGTTCGCCGGACTCGCGTTGGTCGCCGTAGCCGAAGCATGGCTGGTGCTGGCGGCACCGCCGCAGCCGGCCAGTGCCAGGGCGGCGACCGCCGCGACGGCGACCGTTCTGGCGGCCAATGGCTGACGCCCAGGGTGTCGTTCGCTGGGTGTGCGATTGCCGAGCAGCCATGTCATGGAATGGTCCTTTCCGCTGGCCTGATCCGGAGCAATTACCGGGGTTTTGTTAACCGTATTTGTCGTTTACCGGCGAGGGCTGGGTGCGGCGGATGATGGTGGCGGCGATGGCGCAGGTGGCACACCCGGCGATGGACAGCAGGAGCTCGTTCCCCGTTCCATGGCCAGTCTGTCTTCGATGATCGACGCTAGGGGCGGACCGGCGTGCCTCCGATCCCCGTCCTCCCGGCCAGCCGCCGCCGTTGATCAGAACACAGGCGAGCGGCTCAGCTTCGTAACCTGGTGAGGAGCGCATATGACTCGATGCTGTCGCCGCGTCGTCTACGGCAACCTTCGTCGCCACTGCCAACGTCATCGCGGTCAACGAGTGCCACCCCGCCGTCCGCAAGACCCGCTCAGCTTGATAGATCTGCGGCTGGAAATCCTCGACGAGCTGGGCCGCTGCTGCGTGCGACAGCTCGCCGTCCTGAGTCCGCAGGGCGTCGTCGACGCGCCGATCCAGATCCTCCCGCATGTTGATCAATACGTCGCCGTACTTGTCCCGGAACGAAGCGATTTCATCGGCGTTCGGCGAGCGCGGAACTGGCAGTACGCCATTCAGTGCCGTGATCCGGGGTTCTGCCCTCGTCAGCGAGCCCCTGATCCTCATTTGCGGTGGCCGATCAGCTATACACGTGGCGGATGCCTCGCTTAGCGCGAGGAATGACTCCGCGGTGCCTGTCACCGGCACCCGCTTTTCGATCTTGCCGCCTCCGGTCGTTCCTCGAGGCCAGCCGCTCCTCGGATTACACAGGCCGAGCGCGACGGCGGACATCCACTCCTGAGCGGTAGTAGTTTCCACCGCTACGACCTCTGATGCTGGATGCATGTCGGCGAGATCGAGGTCATCCGCTTGCTGTGGCAGCACTCGACAAAGAAACTGCTCGGGGTACAGCCGGGTGGCCTGCCCGGCGCGAAAGCGGGCACGCCAGCGTTCGAATTCTGCGGGATCGAGTTGCTCCAGATCCGCCGCGAAGGCAAGGACGAAATCGATGTGCGCGTCGCCGGGAAAGGCGCGTGCGGCGAGCCCGGTATAGAGCAGCCCAGCTAACCGGCGCAGGAACTGCCCGATCTCCAGGGTGCGCGCGTAGGGCGGCAATACGGCGACCGTTTCCCAGTACAGCGCGCTGCGGGCCAACCAAGTGGGATCGGGTGGCTCGATCGCGGCAAAGCATACAGCCCCCTGTCATCAGCAAAAGCCCACGCCGGACAAGGGATCCCCGCATGCTGCTGGGATCAGCACCGCCCCTCGGCATGGGCCCGACCAGGAAGCAGTTCCTGGCCGCGCAAGCCAGCAGCATCCTCACGGTTGACTTCGTCCACGTGAACACCGTGTTTGCTGCAGCGAATCTACGCCCTGTCGTCATCGAACACGGCACCCGCGTGTTCACCAGTCCGGCATCATCGCGGACCGTGATTGCACCATCCGGGCGACGCCTCATCACGCTCAAGTGGACCCGAGCCGACCAGGCCGCCCGGCACCAGCCGGGAGACCCGCGATCTGGCGCTGCGGCTGGCACGCGCGGCCCCGGCCTGAGGTATCGCAGAGTGCACGGCGAGGTGTGCGCGGCACGGTCACCATGTCAGCGAGGCGGCCGTGAGGACGATCCTGCGCGCCCGACGCCGCAGGCTGGCCAGGTGGAAAGCGCGCTGGCTGGAGTGCACCAGAGGCCGAGAAGGTTCGATTACACAGGTCATGACGTTGGTGAACCGGCCCGAACCTACCTCGGGCACGCCAGCACAGGAACCGGACTCCGCCGGTGGTCCACCAGCGGATCCCGCGCCTGCTGGGTGGTCCGGGAGTTATTTATGTCGGCGGCACGCTGAACGAAACATCAACAACGCTCAATAACGGATGATCTGTA
>JBEKIF010000055.1:0-29101 GCA_050011895.1 Streptosporangiaceae bacterium
CATCGCCCTGGGCACCGTGTTCCTGCCGATGACGCTGGAGGCCGCGGTCCGGCTGCGGCGGCGCCCCAGCCGCCGCCTGGCGGTCGTCCTCGGCGTGCTGCTCGGCGCCTCGGTGCTGGTCAGCCAGGAGTCCGCGGTCCTGGCCGGGATCCTCGCCGTGGTAATCCTGCTGCCGTGGCTGCTGGGCCGCGGTGCTGCCAGCGCCCCTGGCACGGCCGCCGCCGCGACCTCGGCGCCGACCACCGGGGTACCGGCGCCGGCCACCGCGGCACCGCCTCCGGCCCGGGCGAGGCTCGCGCTTGCGGCGCTTGGCGCAGTTGTTGCGGCGGCACTCGCCAGCCCCCAGCTGTTCGCGATGATCCAGCAGGCGCTGGCCGGCGGAGCCAGCATCGAGCCGGCGCTGCTCACGAGAACGTACGGGCTCTACGGCGTTGGGCTGCCCACCTTGTTCGCGCCGTCGCCCAGGCTCGGCACCTTCGGGCTGCACGCGCTGGCGGCCGCCTACACCTACCGCCAGCCTGCCGAAGGGGTGGCGACGTACGGCGTGCTGCTGGGCGTCCTCGCGCTGGCCGGCCTGGCCATCAGCTGGCAGCGGCGGCCCGCCCGGCTGTTCGCCCTGCTGTGGCTGTGCTGCTCGGTCGTCGCGCTCGGGCCAACGCTGATTCTCGGCACCAGCAAGCACCTCCCGCTCGCCGAGGACTGGCACGGAACCAAGGTCTCGTGGCTGATGCCGTATACCTGGCTGATGCACCTTCCGGTGCTGTCCGCGCTCAGGGAGGCCGACCGGTTCGCGCTGTTCGGGCTGGTCGGCGCCGCCATTCTGGCCGGTGCTGCGGTTGACTGGCTCGCCCGCCGCGGCAGGCCGGCGGTCATCGTGGTGGCCGCGCTCGCCGTTTTCGAGGCCGGCTGGGCTGGAACCGGCCAGGTCGGCACCATGCCCACCGCGCTGCCCGCCCTGGACGGCCCGATCGCGGCCGATCATTCACACTCGATCGTCCTTGACGTTCCCTACGGCCTGCGCGGCGGCATCCCCTTGTTCGGATCTTCGATCGTTCCCCAGGAGCAGCTGCTGGCCACCAGCGACAGCCACCCACGGGCGATCTCCTACACCGCCTGGGTGCCTGAGCCCACCGTCCGAGCGATCGAGAAGCATCCGTTCTACGTCCGGCTCGCGGCCGCCCAGCACGGAGAGCCGAGCACGCCTGCCGAGCTGGGCCGCGCCCGGCGGGACGCTCACCGGATGGACATCGGCTGGGCCTTGGTGTGGCGGCGCGGGCCTGCTGCCGTGCTCCCTTACCTGATCGCCGTCGGCTTCAGGTTCGACTACCGGGCTGACGGGGTCTCGGTGTACCGGCCCGGCTGGCAAGGGGCCGATTCAGTCGGGGGACGTTAGCCCCGGTCCTGCCCGGCCTGGTCGCCGCCGCCTTCTGGCACGCGGGCGATCGCGAGCACGGACTGCCCGAACGGCGGGCGGCCGGCCAGGCGCTCGAGGAACCGGACGGCCGGCACTACGAGACGGTCATAGATGGCCATGGTCCCGCCGGTGGAGGGCTGCTTCCTCAGCACGCTGGTGAACGCGTAGTAGCAGATCAGACCGATTGAATTGGCATAGCGGACGGATACGACCTCGAGCCCGGCATCGGTGAGCGCCTTGCGCATCGAGCGCTTCGTGTAACGGCGCACGTGCCCGGTGGCGATGTCGACCGGGCTCATCGCAAACGGGAACGCAGGGCATACCAGGACGATGTGACCGCCGACCCGGACCAGCCGCGCCATGCTCTCCAGCGCGCCCACATGGTCCTCGATGTGCTCAAGGACGTTGTAGGAGATGAGGCACGAATGGTCGGCGCGCTCCTGCGTCGGCAGCATCAGCTGGCTCACGGTGACATTGGGGTACTTCGCCATCTGCTGCTGGAGGCCCCCGAAGAGCGCCGGATCGGCCTCAGTGGCCGTGAACTTGTCGACGTAAGGAATCCATTCCTCTGCGTAGTCGCCGAGCCCGCTGCCGATCTCAATCGGATGCTCACCAAGGAACGGCTTCGCGAAGCCGGCAAACCACTTACGGTGGTTGCGGCACTCCGACAGCGCCACCAGGACGTCGCACTGCGTCTGGCGGTCTCCCCGCAGATCTCCCGCGTCAAGGGTGGCAGGCTGCTCAGACCGAACTGCTTCCACTCGACCAACCTCTCGTCGCGGTACCGGTTCCAAGCCACGCAAGCCGGAGGCTCTACCGGCGTACGCAATCTCGCCCGTAACTATTGACAACTCGCCGCTCGCCAGCGTCGCGGACGAAAACGCGAGCATACCCGGGGTCCTAAAGGCACGCGCGGGCATCAACGCACATCCGGCACCGGAGATCTTACAGTTGCCCGCAGCCGCCGCGGAGCTACCTCGCCGGCCTCGTATCGAAACAATACCTGTCCCGGGGACGGCCAGGCCCAGTTCAGGGCCACGCTGGCGCTGCCCCTGGCGGGCCGGGCCCCCCAGGTCGGCTACAGTCCGGTACGGGTTTGGGTACACGGCCGGCAGGACGGGTCGTCATGCTGGTATACAGCGACAGGCATAAGGAGCAGTGATGTACCAGCCATACCCATCCGGAGGACAGGCGCCCGAGCCGCAACGGCTCCCGGCCCCGGCTCCAGTGCTGACCGCGGTGAAGCTCATGTACGCAGGCGCCGTCGTCAGCGCGATCACCTTCGTGCTCGGCCTCGTCACGGTGGGCTCCACCAGGACCGACCTGAAGAAGGCGTACCCGAAGTACACCGCGCACCAGATCAGCCAGGTCCTCACCGTTGAAGTGATCATCGGCATCGTCGTCGGGCTGCTGTCCGTCGGGCTCTGGGTCTTCCTGGCCCGGGCCTGCCAGCGGGGCAGGAACTGGGCCAGGATGACCGGCACTGTGCTTTTCGCTCTCGACACGCTGCTCATCCTGCTGTCGGTAAGCAGGTTCAAAGGCGGCGCGGCTGTCCTTGTCGACCTGCTCATCTGGCTTCTCGGGCTCGGCGCGATCGTGTTGCTGTGGCGGAAGGAGTCCAGCGCCTTCTTCGCGCAGCAGCCCCCGGTCTGACCTGCAGCGGCGCTCACGGCCCGGTCTGCAGGCCGGGCGGGCCGGTCTGCAGGCCGGGCGGGCCGTCGGATGGGGCCAGCAGGTAGCAGGCGATCGCGGCCGCGGACGCGACGTTCAGCGAATCCACTCCCCGGCGCATCGGTATCCGGACGCTGAGATCGGCGTCGTCACGCCATCGCGCCGACAGGCCATCCCCCTCGGTCCCGAGGAGCAGCGCCAGGCGCCCGTCGGCAGGCACCCGGCTGATCGGCGCCGCGTCATCGGCGAGAACCAGCGCGAGCAGCCGGAACCCTGCCGCGCGCAGCCCGGTGAGCCCGCTTCGCCAGTCCTGCATCCGGGCGTAGGGGACGGTCAGCACCGCGCCCATCGATACCCGGACCGAGCGGCGGTAGAGCGGGTCAGCGCAGCGTGGCGACAGCACGACCGCGTCGAATCCGAGGCCGGCCACGCACCGGAAGATCGCGCCCACATTCGTATGGTCGACGATGTCCTCAAGCACCACGATCCGCTGTGCTCCGGCCAGCACATCCGCGACGGCGGGCAGCGGCAGCCGCTCCATCGAGGCGAGGACGCCACGGTGCACCTGGTAACCGGTCAGCAGCCGCGCGACCGCGGGCGAGACCAGGTACACCGGCCCGGGCCACGAGCCGGCCAGGTCCGCGAGGCCGGCCAGCCGGTCGGTGGTGACCAGCATCGACCTGGCCGGATAGCCAGCCCGCAGCGCGCGCCTGATCGCCTTCTCGCCTTCGGCCATGAAGAGCCCGTGCGCGGCCTCCAGGTTCTTGCGCAGCTGAACGTCGGTGAGGCAGACATAGTCCGCCAGCCGCGGATCGTCCGCCTCGCTGACAGGAACCGGGCTGGCCACCGCACCAGTCTGGCCGTGCCGAAGCGCGGCCGCCCGGCCGGCCCCGGGCCGATGGCCGCGGGCCGATGGCCCTGCGCCCGATGGCCCTGCGTCCGATGGCCCTGCGCCCGATGGCCCCGGAGCAAATGGCCCCGGACAGGACCCGGCTGCGCGAGCTGAATTGGCCTGTTACCGCGGTAGCCGGGCAATTCAGCTAATCTGCCACGTAGCCTTTTGGCTATAGTCGGCGGTGCGGAAACTGGTCGCGGCCGGGGCTGCCTCATCAGCAAGGATCGCGGTGAATTCAGGACGGGCTGGGCACGGCCAGGGCGGGGATCGGCGCCGCGAGCGCGGGGTCAGCATAAAGATCATGGTCGCGGCCGCGGTCGTCATCGCCTCCGCGCTGATGGTGACGCTCGCCGCGCAGGCGAACGCGACACGCCAGCCGTGCACCTCGCATCCGGTGGTAGCCGATGTCGCCGTATCCCCGGAGATCGCCCCAGCGGTCGAGACTGTCGCGAAGCTGTTTAATGATCAGCGTCATCTGGTGACGGGCCATTGCGCCCAGGTCCGGATCACGTCGGCTGCGCCCGCCGCCGTTGCGGCGCAGGTGGACGGCCAGGGCCCGGCAAACAGCCTGCCCGCCGTCGACGCCTGGGTCCCGGACTCGAGCCTGTGGGTCGATGTAGCGCGCAGCTTCCCGATGGGCGCGCAACTCATCCAGCCGACCGGGCTAGACGTCGCGCGCTCGCCGCTGATGATCGTCATGCCGGCGCTGGCGGCCGCGAGGGTACCTGCGTTCGGAGTCTCGGTCGGCTGGAGCTTCCTGCTGCCCGCCGCCGACGGCGGCCCGCCTTCCAGCCAGCACCTGCGGGTCGACCTGCCCGATCCCACCCAGAGCGCCGCGGGGCTCGCCACCCTGGTCCAGATCAACAGGCTGCTCGGCAGCGGAGCGGCAGCGCGGACCGCCTTCGCCAGGTTCGTGTTCGCGGCCGAGGTGACCGCACAGTTCACCGGACCGCAGGGGCTGTCGCCCTTCGTCACGCTCGCCCGGCCGCCACTCAACGGCAACCCGGTGACCGTGACCTCAGAGCAGGCTGTGCTCCAGTACGACCGCTCTCATCCCGGCCAGCCGCTGGCCGCGCGATACCCCTGGAGCCCCGCCAGCGCGCTCGGCAGCCCGGAACTCGACTACCCCTACCTGCTGACCGCGTCGCAGCCGGCCCAGCTGGCCGCGGTACGGGCATTCGGCGCGGTCCTTGGCCAGAGCTACGCGGCCGGGGTGGTGCGCTTTGATGGGTTCCGGTCAGGCAACGGCGTCGCGGACGTGGCACCCAGCAGGTACGGGCTGGCCACGCAGCTGCTCAGGCTTGCCCCCGAGGCCGGGGCCAGCCAGGCCCAGACCACCCTGCAGGCCTGGCAGCGAGTCGGCGCCAACGGCGCGGACCTGGCCCTGGTCGACGTCTCGGCGCCGATGGCCGCCCCGGTCGGTCCCGGCGTGACCCTTGAGCAGGAACTCGGGCAGACCGCGGGCCTCGGGCTGTCGCTGTTCCCCGACAACACCAACATGGGCCTGTGGGAGTTCGCGGACAAGCTCAGCGGCTCGCGTCCCTACAAGCAGATCGTCCCCGTCGGCCCGCTTACCGGCGAACTCGGCCTGATCAGCAGGCGCCAGGAGCTGATCGAAGCCAACGCGGCCCTGAAGCCGCTGCCGCACCGTGCCGCGGCGCTGAACTCGGCCATCCTGGCCGGATACAAGCACATGGTCGCCAGCTACCGGCCGAAGTCCTCCAATGCGATCCTGGTGCTCACCTCGGGCGCCGACAATGCCAGCGACGACATCTCGCTGAGCACGCTGCTATCCGACCTGCACCAGCTGTACAACCCGGACCGGCCAGTGCAGATCGTGATCGTCGTGTTCAGCGCCCACAGTGATTTTGCCGCGATGCAGCAGATCGCCTCGGCAACTGCCGGCTCAGCGTATGAGATCACCAATCCCGCGCAGATCGGCAAGGTCTTCTTCGAGGCCATCGCCCGGCGAATCTGCCAATCAAGCTGCACCGGGCCGTAGCCCCCGGCCGGTCGGCAGGCCGGTCACCCGGCAGGTAACCCGGCCTGGCGGCCAGGCGGCCTGCGGCCAGCCCGTCACTCGGCCAGGCGGCAAAATCCCTACGCAGAACGTGGTTGCCGGTGTGAACCCAGCACCCGCATGGCGCGTCATCCTTTGTGAGGCCCGGCGAGAGCGGGGCGCCGGGCCTCCTCATCACTTCTGTCACCGGCCTGCGGCCGGCCCGATCGCTAGCCGACCGGGCCGGCCCCGAACAAGCCGGAATCAAGCAGCTGATGTGCGCGCTCGATGAGCACGGGCACTGCAGGGCCTTCCCGCTCGAACCCCTCACCGACGGTCTTGCGCTGCAGGAATCGTGCGTGAATCCCCTCTAGCACGACCGCGATCTTGAAACATCCGAAGGCTACGTAATAGCCGATGCCGGACAGATCCCGGCCGGTCAGTTCTGCGTACCGGTCCGCCACCTGGGCCCGGGTCAGGAAACCCGGCATCGACGTCACCGCGGCGCCCACGTTGATCTTCAGCCAGTCGGCGTCACCGGGATCGGCCCAGTACATGAGGGTCAGGCCCAGGTCAGCAAGCGGGTCACCGAGCGTCGACATCTCCCAGTCGACGACCGCTGCCACCGCCGGCCTGGCGCCGAGCGTGACCAGCATGTTGTCGAGCCGGAAGTCGCCGTGCACCAGGGTGCCATCGCCCGCCTCGGGCAGCGCTGCCGTCAGGCGGGCGACCAGCCGGTCGTAGCCAGGCATCTCCCTGGTCGATGACAGCTCCCACTGCCGTTGCCAGCGCGCGAGCTGCCTGGCCAGATAGCCGTCGGGCTTGCCGAAATCGGTCAGTCCTGTCGCTCCAAGATCCACGGCGTGGATCGCGGCGAGCATCTCGATGAGCCGTTCGGAAAGCTGCCGCGCCTGGCTGGGAACGAGCTTGCGGCCGTCCTCGGGACTGCGCAGGACGACGCCGTCGACAAATTCCATGAGATAGAACGGCGCCCCGATGATGGTGTCGTCCTGGCAGATCGCGACCGGCCGCGGCACCGGGATATCGGTCCCGCTCAGGGCCGAGAGCACCCGGTACTCCCTGGTCATGTCATGGGCGGTCGGCAGCACGTGGCCCAGTGGCGCCCGCCGTAGCACCAGGCGCGCCGTGCCCAGGTCCAGGCGGTAGGTCAGGTTCGACCTGCCCCCGGCGATCAGTTCTATGCCCGTGAGCTCGCCGACGTCGCCGACGCCCGCCTGACGGAGCCAGCCGGCCAGCCGTGCGGCGTCCTCGATCCCCGGGACACTGATGTCATCCGTCACTGCGCTCCTCGTGCTGGCTTTCCGTAATCGTGGCAATCCCATGATCTCCTGCCCAGATGTCCCCAATGCGCCGGGGCTGGACTATTTCATCGCACTGACGTAGGCAGGTAGGTGGGGATCCCGATGCCAGAGGTCTAGACCTTCGGAGGGGAGCGCAGTGACTGACGCGTGGATGCCGGGTGCCGCACGTATCCGGGCAGAGACCGATGGCGGAGCGCTGAAAGGAGGTGCGCCGCGCACCGTCTGGCAAGCTCTCGGCTTCGATCCGCGGATCGTCTCCGCGCGGTCGGCGGCAGAGCGCCTCAATCAGCTCAATAGGCCCAGCCATCTGGTGTGGAACCCGCTGAACGGCGAGATCGTGCAGCTCATCCCCGTTGTCCGGGCCGGCCGGTCAATCGGCTGGCCAGAGGGCGTGGAGCAGCTTTGCCGGCTTAGCCGGGATCAGCTGCGCCAGGCCGCGCTGCGAGCAGAGCCGCCGCCGGGCCCGTTCTGCGAGATCAACGCCGAGGGCAGGCTGTGCATCCAGATCTGCGTCGTGGCCTTCGCCTGGGAGCCCTTTACCGCCGGTCCGCTGGCCGGCCTGCGGGAGATCCTGGACTGGCTGGACTCGTGGGGCATGGCACGCAACTGGCCGGCCGGGCGCCCTGCTCCCTTCCCGCACGGGCATGCGAGCTACCGGAACCGCCGGCTGTGGGCCAGGGGCGGCCACTTCGGCGCGTCCCAGGTGCCTGACTGGACGGCTTCCGGCCCGGGTGCGGTGGACGTGGAGCGCCTGACCGGGACACGACAGGCAGCCGCGCTGCGCGGCCCCGGCGTGCTCGTCGAGGCCCCGGCCGCGCCGCCGGGGGGGCGGCAGCCAGGCAGCCTTACCGATCTTGTCGACATCTTCGAGAGCGATGCGGCTGCTGCGTCGTCCCTGACCCGCGTCGGCTGACCTGGCAGTCCGGCGCACCGGTACGGTAGGGCATCATGAGCGCCGATCTGCCCCTGTCGACGACGGAACGCACGACGCTGCACCGGCTGCGCGAGCGCGGCAGGACCGGCCGCGCCGACCTGTACGGCGTGCTGGACGCCGGGCTTGTCTGCCATCTCGGCGTGATCGTGGATGGCTGGCCGCTGGTGCTGCCAACCGGCTACGGGCGCCGGGACAACACCCTGTATCTGCACGGGTCCTCGGCCAACCGGGCCCTGCTCGCGGCCGATGGGCACGAGGTCTGCGTCACCGTCACCCACCTGGACGGGCTGGTATGCGCCCGCGCGGCGTTCCACCATTCGATGAACTACCGCAGCGCGGTGGTCTTCGGGATGGCCCGCCTGGTTACTGGCGACGCTGCCCGGCTGGCCGCCCTGCGCGCCATCACCGAGCAACTGGTACCCGGCAGGTGGGATCACGTCAGGCCGCCGTCGCGCAGAGAACTCGCCGCGACAGCGGTGCTTGAGCTACCGCTCGATGAGGCGTCGGTGAAGGTCCGCACCGGACCGCCCAAGGATGACGAGGAAGACTACGGCACCGACATCTGGGCTGGTGTAGTGCCTGCCGAGCTGACCTTCGGGCAGGCGGTACCCGATCCGCTGCTAGCTCCCGGCGCGGCGATCCCGGCGCACATCAAGGCCCTGGCCGGGCACCGGGCCGTGGCGGCGCCGGGGCCTGGCTGATCTACGCTAAGGGGATGACTGACCGGCTCGTTTGGATCGACTGTGAGATGACCGGGCTTGACCTTGCCCGCGATGCGCTGGTGGAGATCGCCTGCATAGTGACCGATGGCCAGCTCAACCCAGTCGATGACGGCCTAGACCTGGTGATCAAGCCACCGGCCGAGGCACTTGACCAGATGCCGGAAGTGGTGCGGGACATGCACACGGCCTCAGGGCTGCTATCCGAGCTGGCGGGCGGCATCACCCTGGCCGAGGCCCAGGATCAGGTGCTCGGCTACGTGCGGGCGCACGTTCCCGAGTCGAGGAAGGCCCCCCTGTGCGGCAACTCGATCGCGACCGACCGCACGTTCATCGCCCGCGACATGCCCGAACTCGACGCATTCCTGCACTACCGGATGGTGGATGTGTCGAGCATCAAGGAACTCGCCAGGCGCTGGTACCCGCGCGCCTACTTCGCGAGCCCGCCGAAGCACGGCGGTCATCGCGCCCTTGCCGACATCAGGGAGAGCATCGAGGAACTCCGTTACTACCGGGAAGCGGTCTTCGTCCCGCCGCCGGGCCCCGACACCGCTACCGCCAAGGAGATCGCCGCCCGGCACCACGGTGCCGGGCCGACCACGGGAGCCGGCGTGCCCCGCACCGCGCGAGCGGGCACCACCGGCAGGGCGGCACCCGGCGCCGGGACGCCGGCCGCCGGGACCGCCAGACCTGGCACCGGCGGGCCTGCTGGGCAATCCGGTTCTGCGCAGTGAGCCAGTCCCGGTATGCTTCCTGAAGCCGCCCGGCGGAGTCGCCTGGTGGCCACGGTGGGCGTAGCTCAGTTGGTTAGAGCGCCAGGTTGTGGTCCTGGATGTCGTGGGTTCGAATCCCATCGCTCACCCCCGGTGTTACCGCAGGTCAGATGGCCGAACGTCATGACTGGGTCACAGCTCGGGCGCTGCGTGCGTCACCATAGCTGCGTCGCGGCGCTCAGTCAGCGTCGGCGACGATCGAGCCGATCCTGGTTGCCAGCGTCCGGTCCCTGGCGTTGAGGATCAGCGCGTAGACCACGGCGACCACGATGATCGCCAGCGAGATGTACGGGTACGTGTCAAAGGGATGCGGCTGGCCGGGCTTAACCAGCTCATAGAGCGGGAACGCGATGGCGAGCACGCCGAGCACCGGCAGAATCAGGTGCCGGAGCACCGAAAACTGGTCGGGGTGGTACCTCCGGTAGTACACCGGCAGGGCCAGATTGCTGACGAGGTAGATGACCACGATGGGAATGGTGCCCAGGGTGGCCGCCTCGCCGAAGTACACCACCGGGTCCAGGCCCCAGCCGAACCCGTAAACCAGGCCGAGCGCGACGACCAGGAAGATCACGAAGGCCACCCACGGGGTCCGGCTCTTCGCGGTGACCCGTCCGGTGACCGCGGGGAGCAGGCCTTCCCGGCCGGAGCTGAAGATCAGCCGCGCCTGAGAGTTCGTAGCGGCGATAAGCGAGCCCATGATCGAGGTGAAGCCCGCCAGGTAGGCAAGGAACCCGACCACCGCGCCCACGCCTAGCGCGACCGTCACGAACGGCACGCCGGCCGCCGTCCCGAGCGCCGTTGCGTTGTAGTTATAGCCGAGAACGGTCACGTAAGCGAACAGCACGTAGCACACCGCGATCGCGCCGATGCCCAGGAAGATGGCCCTGGGCACCGCTCGCCGCGGGTTGTCGGTCTCCTCGGCCAGCGTGGCGGAGTTCTCCCAGCCGATAAACAGGTACACGGCAATCGGGAAGCCTAGGCCGAGGCCCTTGAAGCCCGACAGCAGATGGGACGGCTCGAACGGGGTGAGATGGAGATTGCCCGAGTGCTTGATCAGCACCCACACGCTGACCAGCAGCAGCAGCCCGATCTCGAAAGCGAACAGCGCCCCGGCCCACCTCGTGGACAACGAGACGCCCCGCACCACCAGCAGGAACGCCAGCAGCGTCAGCACCGCGACCAGCAGCTGCCAGGCGATGTGCACGTGCGCGTACTTGACCAGCATGTCGGAGGTCCAGCCGCCGGAGATGGCAACGACCGCCGACACGGCGATGATGTAGCCGACCGACATGACGATCGCTGTGGTCAGTGCCGCTACGGGGCCTAGCCCGCGGCCGATGAACGTGATGAACGACCCGGTGGACGGGATCGACTTGGTGAACTGGGCGACGGTATTGCCCAGCAGCGCTACCGCGATGGCAGCGGCGATGATGGTCAGCGGCGAGGCGATGCCGGCTGCCGCCGCGATGAGCCCCATGCTGAAGTAGAAACTCATGGCCGGGGCGATGTTGGCCATGGTCGACGCGGTGATGTCGGTCAGGCCGAGCGCTCCGCGGCGCAGCCGCTCGGGGGCCGGCCTGGTGCTAACCGGGGCATCGGATGCTGTTGCCATGAGCCACCTCCCGGCACAAAGGCCATTGTGGCTCACATTAAAGGCAAGTGGCCCGGCGGTACATCGTCGGCTAGCCCGAAGTAACAAGGACGTAACCAAGGTCACGAACTGCGGCTAAGTTTGCGGGACCGACACGCTCACTTCACGTACGCGAGGGGCACAACGGCCGGAGGCTGCCCGATTGGCTCGCTGACGTACTGGGAACGGATGCCGTCGATGTAACGCCGGCACCGCTCGGTGAGGCCGGCGGCGGTCTGCATGCGGCCTTTGGTGACCAGGATGCCGAGGTCCGCGCCCTTGAAGCGGTAGTCGCCCGGGCCGTACACCCGCAGGAAGAAGCACTCGTCCTCGCTGGCCAGCTGGTGCCAGTCGGGCGAAACCCGGAGAAAGGTCAGCTCCCCGGCCTTGTTGAGCTGGTAGGTCCCGGTGCGCGGGGCGGCGAGGATACGCTCGACCGAATCATTCGGCTCCTTCATGATCAGTTGCGCCCAGACGTCACCCGCTGCCAGGTCGCGCCACCGCTCGTTGATCTCCTCGACGTCGATGATGTAGTCGACGTCCATGTACTCCAGCAGGTGGAAGAGGAAAAGAGGGATGTCGGCGTACGCGCCCGCCGTGACGTTGGTCATCGACGACACGCCGGAAATGCGGGGGTTCAGCTCACCGAGGTAGACCTCCTCAGTGTCGGTGTCGACGAGGACGTCCACCTCGAAGAAACCTCGGTAACCCTCCTGCCCGAGCCGGTTACCGAGTCGCCGGACGAGTTCGGTCGCCTTGGCACGGTGCTCATCCGACAGCGCCTCGGGGAAGAGGTCATTGCCGCACCACCCTCCCTTGTAGGGGGTGAGCTCGGGATAGCCCGTAAGGTCGATCATGAACGGCCCGACGACCGTCCCGTGCCGGGTCAGCACAGCCTCCACCGCGGCGGCCTTATTGTTGATCCGCTTCATCACCTTCGCCTGCTGGCCGGCGATGTCGCCGACGTGGGACGCCCACTCTGACTCCGAGGCGACGAAGAAGGTGGTCTTCCCGGAGTCGCCGTAGGCGGTCTGCACGACGAGGTCGGTGCCGAGTCCCGCATCGACGGCGACGCGGACCAGCGTGGCCCACGAGTCGACCTCCACCAGCACGTTCGGCACGCTCAGGGCACCGGCCTCGGTACCGAGCACCGTCGTCACGATCTTGGAATCCAGGCGCCGGCGCAGCGCGTCAGACGGGAGGATGATCTCGTACCCCAGCTCTGCGCAGATCCGCTCTGTCTCCTCGTCGAAGAACAGCATCGCCACCTTGGGGCGGCCGCCGCGAGCGGCGATGAAGGCCTGGACCTCTGGATCCCGGAGGAGATAGTTGTTGATCTCCTCGCTGCTCTCGAACTTCACGTACGGCTTGTGCTTCGGGCTGAACACTCGCGGGTGGCCACCGTCCCAGGAGTCAAAGTAGGCGACGTAGCTGAAGTTGCGGACCCAGCGGTCGATACCGAGCAGGTTGAACGCGGTCGGCCCGAAGAAGTAGACGGGCGAGGTGTTCGTGCGGAAGAAGCCGCGGATCTCAGAGATCCCGTTGAGGCGCCGGTGCGCGGGGACCGGGAACCGGTGCGACAACTCGCTCATGAGTTCCTCGGGCAAGACGGCGATGCGTGCTCACTAGCCTAGCTCCGATCCCGGCTGTCCATCACTGGGCCGAGTCCCGATCCGGCCGCGGGAAAGGCCCGCCGCCACTCCCGGGGGTCCGTGCTGCCGCGCCGGCTCACCGGCGGCACTGCCGGCGAGGGCCGCGCCGACCGCGTCGAAGGCGCGCAGCGTGTCGTGCAGCATCGCCGGCGACTGCGCGTCCGGCCACGAGGACAGCTTGGCGGCCACCGTGCCGGTGCCCGGGCTGACGTAAAGCATCTGCCCGTAGATGCCCAGGCAGAGCAGGACGTCGCCGGGCTGCCGCGGCACGAACCAGAACTTGTTGCGGTACCAGCCGCCGGGAAGGTACGGCCCGGACGCGGACCTGGCAAAGGCGTCGCGGATGTCCGGCGAGACCGTCCACGACTCGCGCAGCCAGGTGGCGGGGACGACGCGGCGGCCCGCCACCTCACCGCCCGCCAGCAGCATCATGCCGAAACGGGCGAGGTCGCGCGCCGTAGCGCACATTCCGCCGTCATGAATCGCGGTACCCACGCCGTCGCAGGTGATCTCGGCGTCATGCTCGGCACCAATCGGCGACCACACAAGTTCGCCGACGAGGTCGGCCATCCTGGTCTTCGTCGCCCGCTCACAGACCCAGCCGAGGACGTCGGTCTCGCACGAACGATAGTCGAAGACCCCGCCGTGCTCGCCGGCTCCGCCGAGCGTCGTCAGGTAGGCGTACATCGAAGTGGGCACCTGACGATGCGACGCCGGGCGCCAGCCCATGGCCTCCTCCATGACGCGCACATCAGCGTCCAGATCGGTGTAGTCCTCGCTGAACTCCACTCCGGAGCGCATGTCCAGGACGTCGCGCAGGCTGGCCCCCCGGTAACCGCCTTTCTCGAGTTCCGGCACGTGGTCTGTGACGAGGTGCGCGGGGGACAGCAGGCCACCCTCGACAAGGTTGCCTGCGACGCACCCCACAACCGACTTGGAGATCGACATCAGCAGGTGCGGGGTGTCGGGGGCCGTCTCCCCCGCGTAACGTTCGAGCACCACCCGCCCGCCATGCACGACGACGACGGCGTCGGTGTAGGTGTCGTCGAGCACCTCGTCCACGATCGCCTCGGTGCCATCGACACGATCCAGCGCGATCTCGCCCAGCGGCAGCGGGGTGGCGGGCAGCGGCGTCACCGGCCGGGGACCCCTGGAGATGCGCTGGGTGGGTACAAGCTCACGCATGTGCGAGAACGACCACCGGTTGTACGGCGGATCCTGCCAGTTCGCGAGGGTAACCCGGGCATCCTCCGGCGGCGGGAATCCTTGCATGAGCATGGGTCGAGCCTAGTGGCCGTGCCCCGAATCGGTGCCCGCCGGCGCTGGAGCCGTCCACCTGGCAGGTCAGCAGCGAACGCGCGGGCTAGCTGAGAGCCAGCTGAGCCATTCGGGACCGGGGAAAGACCTGGACGGCGTACTGGGAGACTGGCCGCAACGGCTGGTTTGTCGTAGCCTGCCGGTACCCGGGCAGCTGATCAGTGTGACAGATCAAGGGGAACGTACGTGTTCGAGACGATTCTCGTTGCCATCGACCATTCCGACCACTCGCAGCACGCGCTCGTCACCGCGAAAGACCTAGCAAAATGCACGGGGGGCAAGATCCGCATCGTTCACGTCCGGGAGGTGCTGGTCGGGCGGAAGTCCGTCCCGGTGTCAGCGGAGTTCTCTGAGGAGGCTAAGGCGCTCGTCGAGGACGCCGTCAAGGCCGTGACGGCCGACGGTATCGCCGCTACTGGCGTCGTACGCGAGACGCACCGGGGCCGCGTGGCATCCGAGATCCTCGAGGAGGCTGCCGATTCGGAGGCTTCGGTGGTCGTCCTCGGCGCCCGGGGCCTTACGGATCTCGAAGGGCTCATGCTGGGCAGCACGACCCACAAGGTGCTCCACCTTGGGACGTTGCCGGTCCTGGTCGTGCGCTGAGTCCCGGCGCTCCTGGAGCTTGGTGCTAACGCACCGCCTCAGTCCGTGATAACCCGCGTCAGGGCGGGCTAACCTGACGGCACGGACCTCACCGAACTGCTCGAAAGATGGCGCAGCGACCTGTCCGCGTGGGCCATTCCGGAGCACATCACAGCCGCGGCGGCCGAATCACCGTGGGTGCTGCCGCAGCAGGTATTCGCGCGCCGTGCCGACCGCGTCGCCGCCGCCCCGTCCGGCGCCTCCTATGACGTGGCCTGGGCCGCCCTCGATCCGCCGGGCAGCGTGCTGGACGTTGGCGCCGGCGCCGGCGCTGCCTGCCTGCCGCTCCTCCCCCGCACCACGGCGCTGACCGCCGTCGACGCGGTACCCGGGATGCTCGAGGAACTCGAGCGGCGGTCGGCCGCCCTCGGAATGCCGGCCCGCTGCGTCCCGGGGAGCTGGCCGGACGTCGCACCGGCGATACCGCCGTCCGACGTCGTGACCTGCCACAACGTGCTCTACAACGTGCCGGGCCTGGCGCCTTTCGTCGTGGCGCTCACCGTGCACGCGCGGCGCCTGGTGGTCGCCGAGGTCACCGCCGAGCATCCGCTGGTCTCCCTGAACCCGTTGTGGCTGAAATTTCACGGACTGCGACGGCCGGTCTCCCCCACCGCCGACGACCTGATGCGCATCCTGACCACGATGGGCCTGCGGCCCGCCTGCCAGCACTGGTGCCGCCAGGGCGGGCCTGACTACGCCAGCTTCGCCGACCTGGTCGACGTGACCAGGCGCCGGCTCTGCCTGCCCGGGCAGCGGGCCGCGGAGGTGGCCAGCGCGCTGATCGAGGCGGGCGTCGATCCGGTGCAGCCGGTCGACCTCGGCTCCTCGGGACGGCCGGTCGTCACCATCTGGTGGGATGGCGGGGCCGGGCAGGACCCGACGTGACCGAGCGCCGCTGGCCCCGGCCGCCCGGAATGACATTTCCAGGAATCTGGAAAATAGCCAGCAAGTCGTGCGCACGGCACAGCCGATTTGGCCGGCCGCACGTCTTGCAGGTAGAGACGATGGTGGCAGCGACGGGCAGCGAGCGGATAGCGACAGGCGACCGGCGACCGATAGGCGACAGGGTAGCGATAGGCGACAGGCATGAGCGAGTGGCCAGCAGGCTGGTTCAGGGAGAACGCGGACCCGGGCGGGTCTTCGGACGACCCCGGCAGCGCCGATAGTCCGACTGCCCACGTTCCCGTGGGACCAGTAGGACCGGCGGGTCCCGTGGGCCCGGTAGGACCGGGGCCGGTGGGCCCGGTGGGCGCCGCCGCCGCGGGGCGCCCGGCCGGCGGTGGCGCCTGGCCTGCTCAGCCGCCGCCGCGGAGCCCGGGAGGGGCCAGCCGCATCGCACCCGCCGGAGCCGGCGGAGCCGGCGCCCGGCCCGGCGCGGCCGGGAACGCCCCCGGCGGCGGCAGCGGGCGGCGCGGGCGCAGGCTCAGCCCCCGGCGGATCATCGCGGTACTCGCTGTCGTCATCGCGCTGATCCTGGTCGCGACGGTAGGGATGTACTTCTACTTCAACAGCAAGCTGACCCGCCAGAATGTGCTCGTCGACTACCCCGGCCGTCCCGCCGCGGCGGCCGGGCAGAACTGGCTGATCACCGGATCAGACAGCCGCCAGGGTCTGACCGCCGCGCAGGAGCGCCAGCTGGCCACCGGCTCGCTGAGCGCCATTAGCGGACAGCGCTCCGACACGATCCTGATCCTGCACATCGGTGGCGGCAGGCCCGTACTGGTGAGCATCCCGCGCGATTCCTATGTCCCGATCCCCGGCTACGGGATGAACAAGATTAACGCCGCGTACGACCTTGGCGGCCCGAAGCTGCTGGCCAAGACCGTGCAGAACGTTACTGGCCTGTATATCAACCACTACATGGGCATCGGCTTTGGCGGACTGGTCAGCGTGGTCAACTCCGTCGGCGGGGTCAACATGTGCCTGCCTGGCCCGATGGTGGACCCGAAGGCCGGGCTGAACCTCAAGGCGGGCTGCCAGACGCTGGACGGAGCACAGGCCCTCGGTTTCGTCCGGACCAGGAACTTTGCCGAGAGCGACCTGCAGCGCGAGCAGGATCAGCGGCTTTTCCTCAAGGCGCTGCTCAGCAAGATGACTAGCCTGGGCACCATAGCCAACCCGTTCGCCATCATCCCCGCGGCCTCGGGCTCGGCCTCGGCACTCACCGTCGACCAGGGCACCAGCCTGTACAACCTCGTCCAGGCGGCGTTCGCGCTGCGGAGCCCGGAGACCACCACGGTCCCGATAGCTAACGCGAGCCTTCAGACGCCTGACGGTGACGCGGTGCAGTGGAACCAGTCCGAGGCGCTACAGCTGTTCAACGCTCTCAAGAATGACAGGGCCGTCCCCCCGGGCCTGCTGACCGGTTCGAAGCTGACCGGAACCTGAGCCTCCGCCGCAGGCTGAAGCCGCCTGACCCGGGTGCAGGGCGCTTGGCGACGGCGCGGAGGACAGCCTCAGCACGCCTTCAGGTAACACTCAGCCGGACGCCGCATACTAGGGGGCATGAGCAGCCAGCCAGGCGATGACCGCAGGCAGCCGGATGCCAGGCTGCTCGTCGTTGAGGACGAGCCGAACATCCTTGAACTGCTCGCGGCCAGCCTGCGGTATGCCGGGTTCGAGGTCGTCACCGCTGGCGCCGGCACCGAAGCGGTCCAGGCAGCGCAGCGGCACCGGCCCGACCTCATCGTGCTCGATGTCATGCTCCCGGACATGGATGGCTTCGACGTCATCAGGCGGCTGCGCGGCGGCGGCGCCCGGATTCCCGTTGTCTTCCTGACCGCCCGCGACTCCACCGAGGACAAGATCCGCGGTCTCACCCTCGGCGGCGACGACTACGTCACCAAGCCGTTCAGCCTTGAGGAGGTCATCGCCAGGATCCGCGCGGTGCTCCGCAGGACCAGGGGCGACGGCACCGAGCCGCCGCCCCGGCTCAAGTTCGCCGACCTGGAGCTTGACGAGGACAGCCACGAGGTATGGCGGGGCGGCCACCAGATCCAGCTGTCGCCGACCGAGTTCAAGCTGCTGCGTTACTTCATGGGCAACACCAACCGGGTGCTGTCCAAGATGCAGATCCTCGATCACGTCTGGGACTACGACTTCCGCGGTGACACCGGGATCGTGGAGTCGTACGTCTCAGTGCTCCGCCGCAAGGTCGACACCTCAGAGCCGCACCTGCTGCACACCCTGCGCGGCGTCGGGTACGTGCTCAGGCTCCCTTCTTCGTGACGCCTGGCCGCCATGCCTGATGCATCGCGACCCGCCGGAGTCCGGGATTCCCTGAGGACCCTTCCCGGGCGTACCTCCCTGCGGGTCAAGCTGATCTCCGCCGTGCTGGTGATGGTGGCCATCGCCCTGGCAGTGATCAGCTTTGCCGGCATCTCGTTCCTCAGCAGGTACCTGCTCGGCCAGACCGACGATCAGCTAGCGGGGCAGACCGGGTATTCCCTCCAGCGGACGCTGCAGAGCTACCTGCAGGGCTCGCCGCTGTACGCGCGTGGTGAGGCGGTCGTGTGGGTGCCCAGCGCCGGCGCGCAGCAGCAGATCGTGATACCCGTATCGCAGAGCGGCGTCGGGCCGCCCGGCCCTCAGCAGGTCATCGCGGGCCCGAGACTTCCGGCCGACATCGCGTCGCTCCCTTCTCTTCCCCAGAACGCCGTTACCGTGGCTGCTGCCTCGGGGGGCGGGAGGTGGCGGATCGTCGGAATCCCCGCGCGGCTGAACAACCCGGACGGCTCAATCACGCACGGCGTGGTTGTCGTGGGCCTCGACGTCACCAGCTCCTATGGCACGATCCGGGAGCTGACCGGGATTGACCTGATCGTGAGCCTTGGCATCATTCTCGGGCTGGCCATCGTCGGGATCGGGCTGGTCCGCGCCAGCCTGCGGCCGCTCACCGACATCGAGAGGACAGCCGAGGCGATCGCTGCAGGGGATCTCAGCCGCCGGGTGCCGGACCGGGACCCGCGAACCGAGATCGGCCGCCTGGGCAGGTCGCTGAATGCGATGCTGGCCCAGATCGAGGCTGCCTTCGGCGCCCGCGCGGAGTCTGAGCTAGCCGCCCGCCGGTCCGAGGACAAAATGCGGCAGTTTGTCGCCGATGCCAGCCACGAGCTGCGTACCCCGCTGACAGCCATCCGCGGTTTCGCCGAGTACTACCGGCAGCGCGGCGGCCTCGCGGACGCGGCGGCCGCGGCACCGAGGCCGGCCGCCAGCAATGGCTCAAGCCCGTCATCTGACGCGGCCGGCGCTGCCGCGACCCGCGAAGCCGCCGCGACCCGCGAAGCCGCTGCGGGCAGCGCGGATGCGGCGAGCCATCCCGCAGCCGGCGTTCATCCGGATGCCGCGGGCAGCACCGGCCCTGCCTCGCGTCATCAGGCACCGCTCGCCCGGGCGGACCTGGACCGGATCATGCAGCGGGTTGAGCAGGAGTCGTCCCGGATGGGCGTGCTGGTGGAAGACATGCTGCTGCTGGCCAGGCTCGATCAGCAGCGCCCGCTCGACTACCGCCCGGTCGACATGCTGACGCTGGCCGCCGACGCCGTCCATGACGCCCGGGTCGTCGCGCCGGACCGCACGATCGACCTCACCGTCGGCACCGGCGCCGCGCTGATCGTGCTGGGCGACGAGGTCAGGCTCCGCCAGATCATCGGCAACCTGATGAGCAATGCGCTCACGCACACTCCGGACGGGACCCCCATCGAAGTCCGGGTGCGACCCGGCACGATGCTCGAACGTCCCGCGTCGGCGCCCGGCCGCGGCGTACCGCCAGCACCCGGACTCGCGCCGGTGCCGGCGGTGCTCCTTGAGGTCGCGGACCACGGCGCTGGCCTGACTCCCTACCAGGCAGACCATGCCTTCGAGCGGTTCTACAGGTCCGACCAGGCCAGGACCAGGAAAGCGGGCGGCACGGGGCTCGGCCTCGCCATCGTGGCCGCGCTGGTCACCGCGCACGGCGGCGCGGTCTGGGTCGAATCGCCGCCGGGCGGGGGCGCCACCTTCCGGCTCGCACTGCCGCTGGCTCCCGAGGCCAGGCACAGCGAGCAAGAGCCCGACGAGCTAGCCGCCTGATCGTGACGGCTGCCCGGCGATAACTGCCGGGCAGCCGTCACGATCATGGAGTCAGGGCGCGGCGGGCGGCGTCAACCGCGGCGTCACGGTAGGCGGCGCCGAACAGGCAGACGTGCACCAGCAGCGGATGGAGCTGGTGCAGCGGGATCCTGGCCTGCCAGCCTGCCGCCAGCGGGGCCGTCTCCTGGTAGGACGCGACGATCCGGTCCAGGTACGGCGCGCCGAACAGCGCCAGCATGGCCAGATCGGTCTCCCGGTGCCCGCCGTGGGCGGCCGGATCGACCAGCACGCCGCGGCCCGCCGACCAGAGCAGGTTCCCGGACCAGCAGTCGCCGTGGATCCGGCTGGGCGGCTCCGCCGGGCCGGCCAGCTCGGCCGCCCGCCCGGCTACGGTCTCGATCAGCCGGGCGTCCGCGGCAGTGAACCATCCCGCGTCCATCGCGCGCCGCAGGTACGGCAGCAGCCGCTGGCTGGCGTACCAGCCGGGCCAGCTGTCCCCCGGCTCGTTCGGCAGCGGCAGCCCGGCGATGGTTCCAGGCCACGGGGCGCCGAAGCTGGCCGCTCCGGAGGCATGCAGCTGCGCCAGGTCCCTGCCGAACCCCTCGGCCGCCGGCCGGTCCGCCCGGTCAGCCTGCACCCAGGAGATGACCAGCGCGCCGTCGTCAAAGCCGAGAACCTCAGGGACCTCCGCCGCGCCCGCCTGGCCCAGCCAGGAAAGCCCGCGCGCCTCCGCGCCGAATCCTGCTTGCGCAGCGCTCAGGTGCTCACCGGCGACCTTGGCGAACGCGATCCGGCCGTCGGCGAGCTCACACCGGTAGTGACGGGCGCCATGCTGACCGCCAAGGTTCCGGCAATCCCGCAGCCCGGTGCCGAGCAGCCGCTCAAGGTGCCTGGTCACGCCGTCGGCCGGGGTGCTCACCCGGCACCGGCCGGCCCGGCCGGTGTCCCCGGCCCGGCCGGTGTCCCCGGGTCGGCTGGGCCTGCCAGCAGCAGCTCGGCCAGCCGGGCCGCGAGGCCCCGGGCGGCAGGCCGCACGAGGTCGAAGGCCAGTGCGTAGTCGGCCGCCGTGCCGTTGTAGGGATCAGGAACCTCGGGATCTGCCTGGCTGCCTCCGTCTGGCCAGCCGGCCAGCGCCGGGTCGAACAACCTGAACAGGCGAATCCGGCCACGGGCATCCGCGTCCGGTGCCATCGCCCGCAGATCCTCGAAGTTGGCCAGGTCCATCGCGGCCACCAGATCGTAGCGGCCGAACCAGGACGGCCCGAACTGCCGCGCCCGGTGAGCGGAGCCGTCGTAGCCGCGGACGGCCAGCTCGGCCCGGGCCCGGGAATCCATCGGCGAGCCGATATGCCAGTCCCCGGTACCGGCGCTGTCCACCTCGGCCAGGCCGGCCAGGCCGGCTCCGTCAAGCTCGCTGCGCAGGACCACCTCGGCCATCGGCGACCTGCAGATATTGCCCAGGCATACGAGGCAGACACGATACTTCTGCAACGGATGACGCGGCGCTGGTGCCGTGATCAGGGCGCGGCTGTCGGCTGGCATGGCACAAGCATGCCGGACCCGGTGCCGGCCCCGGTCAGCGAGCCGTCCGCGGGGACCGCGAGCGACCACGGCGCCGGCCCCGGTCGGCGAGCCGTCCGCGGACTACCGGCGACCGCGGCGCCCGGCCCAGGATCAGGCCGGGCGCCGCGGGCTCGCAAGCCGCGGCCCGGGGTCAGCCGAGCCGGGCCAGCGCGTGCACGAACTTGTAGGCGTCGACCGTGCCCCAGCCGCTGGCCAGGTCATAGCCAGTGGTCGCGCTGTAGCCGGTCACGCCGCCGAATGAGTTGTTGCCTGTGGTGATGTCTACCAGGCCGGTCGGGAGCTTCGTGCGCTGGCTCAGCGCGCCCAGCAGGTACAGCGCCGGGTTGATCAGGCCAAGCCGGTGACCGGCCACCTGATCGGCCAGCGCCACGATGCCGGAGAAGATCGGCGACGCCTCGGAGGTACCGCCGACGAGTGTCCAGTCAGGCTCGCCGGAGCCAAGGAAGGTCCCGTAGACCCAGGCCGCGCCGTTGACCGCGGCGCTCATCGAGATGTCCGGCGTGCCGCGGTGGTCACCGACCACGTGCCGGACGCCGGCCTGGAAGAACGGCCGGCTGAAGACCTGCGAGAAGCCGCCGCCGCCCGCGCCGAAGCCGTCGTTCCAGACGCTGTCCGGCCGCAGCCGGCTGCCGTTGTTGCGAAGGTAGAGCTGCGAGCCGCCGACCGAGGTGACCAGCGGGTCCGACGACGGCCAGGAGTTCACCGGATACGAGTAGAGCGTGCTCCCGTCGGTCTCGGCGTTGGTCACGCCGTCGTCGCCGGAGGCGGCGAGGACGGTCACGTGGTGCCGCAGCGCGTCCTTGAATGCGTACCGCAGGTTCAGCAGGCTGGGGGTGTTGGGCCCGTCGAACCCGGGGAAGGTGTTCTCGGTCGCGCCGAAGCTCTGCGTGATCACGTCACCGATGCCACGGTTGATCAGCGACTGCTCGGCGTTCATCATCTCGGGGAAGCCGACGGTTCCCTCGGTCTCGGCGACCGGGGTCTCGGCCAGCACGATCTTGGCGCCCGGCGCGATCGAATGGGCGTACTCGACGTCCAGCGTGGTCTCGTACGCCCAGCCGACCATTGTCGAGTTGGTCGGGTCGAACGGCGGGATGGTGCCGAACTGCACGATCTTCAGGCGCAGCTTGGGCAAGCCGAACTGCGCGTCGAAGGTCTTGATGTCGCTGGCGATCGTCGGCGAGCCGTATGAGTCGACGATCACGATCGTCCGGCCCCGCCCGGTGATCCCCCGGCGGTACAGCGGCTTCAGGTCATAGGCCCGGTAGTACTGCAGCGGCGTATAGCACCTGATGAGCAATTGGGGGTTGGCCAGGCAGTCCGTCGTGGAGATCGGCGCGGGGAACTGCTTCGCGATGCTGATCGGGCGGCTGAGGTCGGGAACCGCCACGGCGGGGCGCGCCCCGGCACGGGCCGCGGGCCGGCCGGCCGCGGCGACCGTCACGGCTGCGGACTGGAAGGCCAGCAGCCCGGTCACCGCGGCGACCGGGACAGCAAGCCGCGCGATGCGGCGGACACGGGACTTCGCTCCCGGCGGCTTGATGCCGGTGACGGCACCGGTGCCGCGCGCGAATCTGGACGTGGGCATGGGAATGGCGCTCCTACTCTGTGCTCACAGCATCGTGACGAGGTCGAGCCAGCGGACACGTAATACGATCTCGCCTTTTTTCCGGAACGCAATAGGCGCCAGCAGATTTCTTGATGGGTATCTTCCCGGCTGGCGGCCGCGCAGGCCGGCCGAAGCGCGGATTCGGCTGCCTGGCAGCATGGACCGCATGCCAGCGGCCAGCGGCTACCGGGGGCTGTCGCTCTGGCTCGACACCGTGCCTGGCACGCTCGAGCCCGGCGCTCCGCTGCCCGGCGACCGTGACGTGGACGTGGCTATCGCCGGCGCGGGATTCACCGGCTTGTGGACCGCCTACTACTTGTCCCGCGCCGACCCTGGACTGCGGATCGCCATCTGCGAGAAGGAGATAGCCGGCTTCGGCGCGTCCGGCCGGAACGGCGGCTGGTGCTCGGCCCTGTTCCCCGCGTCGCTGGCCAAGCTGGACCGGATGGCAGGCCGGCCCCGGGCGATCGCGATGTACCGGGCCATGGAGCAGACCGTGGACGAGGTCGGCCTGGCGGCGGCCGCTGAGTCCATCGACTGCCATTTCGCGAAGGGCGGGACCGTCGGGCTCGCCCGGTCACCGGCCCAGCTGGACCGGGCTGCGGCGGAAGTGCGCGAGGCGCGGGCATTCGGCTTCGGCGAGGACGACCTGCGGCTGCTGACCGCAGGCGAGGCCCGCCGTGTGGCCGGCGCCTCCGGCGTGCTCGGCGGCACGTTCACCCCGCACTGCGCCGCCATCCACCCGGCCAGGCTGGCCCGCGGCCTGGCGGAGACGCTGCGGCGGCGTGGCGTCGCGCTGTTCGAGCGCACCCCGGTACTCGACATCCGCCCCGGCCGGCTGGTCACCGCCACCGGGACGGTCCGGGCACCGTACGTCATCAGGGCGACCGAGGGGTACACCCCGCGGCTGCCCGGGCTGCGGCGCGCGATCGCCCCGGTGTATTCGCTGATGATCGCGACCGCGCCGCTGCCCGATGCCGCCTGGGACGAGATCGGCCTGGCCGGGCGGCCGACCTTCGGCGACCTGCGGCACTTGATCATCTACGGGCAGCGGACCGCCGATGGCCGGCTGGCGTTCGGCGGCCGGGGCGCCCCCTACCATCTCGGCTCCGCCGTCCGGCCGGCGTTCGACCGCGTTCCTGCCGTCTTCGCAGCACTCAGGCGCACCCTGGCTGAGCTCTTCCCGGCCCTGGCCACCGCCCGGTTCACGCACGCGTGGGGCGGCCCGATCGGGGTTCCACGGGACTGGTGCGCGTCGGTCGGCCTGGATCGCGCCACCGGGCTCGGCTGGGCGGGCGGTTATGTCGGCGACGGGGTGTCCACCACCAACCTGGCCGGGCGCACCCTGGCCGACCTGATCACCGGTGCCGACACCGACATCACCCGGCTGCCCTGGGTGGATCACCGCTCCCCCAGCTGGGAGCCTGAGCCGCTGCGCTGGCTGGGCGTCAACGCCGGCCTGCAGGTGATGAGCTGGGCCGACCGGCAGGAGGCCAGGACCGGCCGGCCGTCCCGCGCCGCCGTCGTCGTCGGCCGTTTCCTCGGCGGCTAGCCGCGGGCCCGCACCAGGCACCGCGCGACCCGCTGGACCTGCCATGATTCGCACCATCCTGAGCGTTCCTGCTAAGCTCACTGAGTCTTGCGCCGCTAGCTCAATTGGCAGAGCAGCGGACTCTTAATCCGCGGGTTCGGGGTTCAAGTCCCTGGCGGCGCACCCGCCCTGACCTGGGGTAATTCGCATTCTGCGTGATCTCCCTGGGCCGGTTTGTGTTCATCTTTGCTCCACGTTTGCTCGTCAGCCGGGACCTAGTCGCGTGCCTTCTGCTACTGAAGGGAAGGTGGACAGATGGGCAGCTACGTGCTGGGTTTCCAGGAGATCGACCAGACGCAGATCGCGATCGTTGGCGGCAAGGGCGCGCATCTGGGGGAGCTTTCGCGGATCGAAGGCGTTCGCGTGCCAGCTGGCTTCTGCGTGACGACGGACGCCTTCCGGCTGATCATGGCGGAAGCGCCGTCCATCGACGAACGGCTCGATCGGCTGTCGCACCTGAACCCCGGCGACCGGGAGGCGATCCGCGCGCTCAGCGCGCAGCTCCGCCGGACCCTCGAAGGGATCGCCATCCCCGACGATCTGGCGGCGGCGATCACCCTTGCGCTCGCCCGGCTCGGCGAGCAAGCCGCCTACGCGGTCCGCTCGAGCGCGACGGCAGAGGACATGCCGACGGCCTCCTTCGCAGGCCAGCAGGACACCTACCTGAACATCGTGGGGCCGGCGGCGATCCTCCAGCACATCGGCCGGTGCTGGGCCTCGCTCTTCACCGAGCGGGCCGTGACCTACCGCCTGCGGAACGGCTTCGACCACAGGACGGTCCACATGGCGGTGGTCGTGCAGCAGATGGTCTTGCCGGAGGCTGCCGGCATCCTGTTCACGGCCGACCCCGTCACGTCAAACCGGAGGGTCGCCTCCGTGGAGGCCAGTTTCGGCCTCGGCGAGGCCCTGGTCTCAGGCCTGGTGAACGCGGACGCCTACAAGGTGCGGGAGGGCGAGGTCGTCGCCAAAGCGATCGCCACCAAGCAGCTTGCCATCCGCGCCCGGCCGGCCGGCGGGACGCAGGAACAGGCGATCGACCCGGCGCGCCAGGAGCAGCCGGCGCTGACGGATGCGCAGGCCGTGCGCCTCGCGCAGCTGGGCCGGCGGATCGAAGCGCACTTCGGCCGCCCCCAGGACATCGAATGGTGCCTGGTCGATGATGAATTCCAGGTCGTCCAGAGCCGCCCGATCACCACGCTGTTCCCCATCCCCGCAGCCGGCGACCGAGAGAACCACGTCTACGTCTCCGTCGGTCATCAGCAGATGATGACCGACCCCATGAAGCCCCTGGGGCTCTCCCTGTTCCAGCTGACGGCCCTCCCGCCGATGTACGAGGCCGGCGGGAGGCTGTTCGTCGACGTCACCCAGCGCCTGGCCTCCCCAGCGAGCCGTGCAGGCCTCCTGGAGGTCCTGGGGAGATCCGATCCGCTGATCAGGGACGCGCTGCAGACCATCCTCGGCCGCGGCGACTTCGTCCGGTCGCTCCCGGACGAGGGTCCGGGCGGGGCGCCCCCTGGCGACGTGCCAGCCCCGATCGATACCGATCCGGCCATCGTCGCCGAGCTCATCGGGCGCAACCAGGCTTCCATCGCAGCTTTGAAACGCAACATCCGGACGAAGTCCGGATCGGCGCTGCTCGACTTCATCCTGGCGGACATCCAGGAACTGAAGCGGATCCTTTTCGATCCGCAGAGCCATCAGGTGTTCATGTCGGCGATGGAGGCCACGCGGTGGCTAAACGAGCAGCTACAGGGGTGGCTGGGCGAGAAGAACGCGGCCGACACGCTCACGCAGTCCGTCCCCCGCAACGTCACGTCGGAGATGGGTCTGGCGCTCCTCGACGTCGCGGACGTGATCCGCCCGCATCCGGAGGCGGTGGCCTTTCTGCGACACGTCGAGGACGAGGGCTTCCTGGACGAGGGCTTCCTGGACGAGCTGGCCAAGCTTGAGGGCGGGCGGGAAGCGCGGGACGCCATCGGGGCCTTCCTTGACAAGTACGGCATGCGCTGCGTCGGTGAGATCGACATCACGAGGCCGCGTTGGAGCGAACGCCCCACCACGCTCGTGCCCGTGATCCTCGGCAACATCAAGAACCTCGAGCCGGGCGCCGGCGAGCGGCGCTTCGAGCAGGGGCGGCAGGAGGCGCGGAACAAGGAACGGGAAGTGCTGGAGCGATTGGCGGCGCTGCCGGACGGGGAGCAGAAGGCCGAAGAGGCTAGGCGGATGATCGACCGGGTCCGGACCTTCATCGGGTACCGGGAGTATCCGAAGTACGGCATGGTCAGTCGCTACTTCGTTTACAAGCAGGCCTTGCTGGAAGAGGCCGAGCGCCTCGTGCAGGCCCACGTGCTTCGCGAGAAGGAGGATATCTTCTACCTCACGTTCGCCGAGCTCCACAACGTCGTGCGCGCGAACCAGGTGGACGACCAGCTCATCCACGAGCGCAAGGACGCGTTCAGGTCGTATCAGGCGCTTACCCCGCCCCGGGTGCTCACGTCGGATGGCGAGGTTATCGCCGGGGCGTACCGGCGCGATGACGTGCCGGCTGGTGCGCTAGTCGGCCTGCCGGTTTCCGCAGGGATCATCGAGGGCCGGGCTCGCGTCATTCATGACATGGCGGAGGCCGACCTCGAAGCGGGCGACATCCTGGTCACGGCCTACACGGACCCCAGCTGGTCGCCCCTGTTCGTCGCGATCACGGGCCTGGTGACGGAGGTGGGGGGCCTGATGACCCATGGCGCAGTGATCGCGCGGGAGTACGGCTTGCCGGCCGTCGTGGGCGTGCAGCAAGCCAGCCGGCTGATCCGGAATGGGCAGCGGATCCGCGTGCATGGAACGGACGGATACGTCGAGATCCTGCCTTAGCCTCCATGCCCATAAGCCCTCTGGGTGGACCTGTCCCAGATGGTGACGCTGGCTGCCGGCCGAGGACACCGCGATCACGGCCATCACCGCCGCCGAATTGCGATACGGGGTGCTCCGCCTGCCGGATGGCCGCCGGAAGGACCGCTCGGCGCGGGCGTCAGCGTCTCCGGCGTGGCTGATACGAATGGGGCATGGCTGCTCGGCTGCTGCTCGTCCACAGCCCGCTGGTCGGTTGCGCGACGTGGGATCTGGTCGCGGCCGACCTGGCCGGGGGTGGCTACGAACTGGGCGTTCCCGACCTTAGTGGCACTGTCATGGCAGGGCCGCCGTATTGCTTGCGCCAGGCCCAGGTGATAGCCCGCAGCGCATCCGGCCAGCCCGCGATCCTCATCGGTCATAGCGGTGCGGGGCCGCTGCTGGCCGCGGCGGGGGCGATCATCGGTCAGGTCCGGGGTTACATCTTCGTCGACGCTGGCCTGCCGACGCCGGGGCAGGCCTGGATGGAAACCGTGCCGGCCGATCTGGCGGCCCAGCTGAGGGAGATGGCTGATGCCGGGGGCTGGCTGCCGCCGTGGTCGCAATGGTGGGGGGATGAGGCTCTGGCCGAGCTCGTCCCGGATCCAGCTGTCCGGCGGCACTTCGCTGCCGGCTGCCCTCGGCTGCCGCTGGCCATGTTTGAGGAAATCCAGCCGCCAGCGCCGCAGTGGCCCGATGCCCCCGCTGCTTACCTGCAGCTGAGCGAGGCATATGAGGACCAGGCGGCCAAGGCGCGGGAACGTGGCTGGCCCGTGATAGAGCAGATGAGCCACCACCTCGCGGTGCTGACAGAGCCGGGCCGGGTCGCCGGATCGCTGCGCGAGCTGATCGGTCAGCTTCGCCGGTAAGGAGGCCCGGCGTGGAAGGCGTAGGTGCCGCCGCCGCGGGCTGGACCTGGCCGCCAGCCAGCTCTCACACGCTCACCCGGAGAGACGCGGGACACCCCAGAGCCAGCGGCAAATCCTGCTTCCGGCTCTCGCCTGCCGGCCAGGGGGCCACGGATCCGGGTCAGGCCGCAGCATCGGAGTCCTGAGCGCGGTGCCATGGCTCACGACGGGATGCCGGGCGGCCCCAGGATGTCGAGGCCGTACTCCGCAGCGATGGCGGTCATTCGGCCCGGGTCGGGTGGGACACTCGGTCGCGGCGGCAGCGTGCGGGATTGGGCTGGCTCGGCGCAGGAGCGCATGAAGCCCTCAAAGCCGGCTGGCTCGGTCACCAGCAAGAACCGGGCACCGCCTGCTGAACTGACGGTGAAAGTGTGCGGCGTGCCCTGCGGGCCGAACACGAACGATCCGGCTGGTGCCCGGACCACCTGGCCGCCGACCCAGACGGTCAGCTCGCCGTCGAGGACATAGAACCATTCGCTCTCGCGGTGATG
>JBEKIF010000056.1:0-52628 GCA_050011895.1 Streptosporangiaceae bacterium
CCGTTCAATTCGGCCAGCCGGATCAGGCCGCGTGGGTCTCGAACCAGACGGAGCCGAGGTCGTGGCCGGCGGTGAGGCGCACGTCGGCGTCCAGTGCGGCGGCCAGGCGCCGCAGCAAGGCGACGGTGGGCTCGGTGCCGCCCGGTCGATCTGCCTCTGGTCATGCTGCCTGGTCTTGCGGAACACGGTGAGGAGCACGATCTTCCCATCAGGAGTACACCAGTACGTTACCCGGGCCGCAATATCGCGAAGCCGGATCCGCAGCTCCCAGACCGTCCCCTCAAGGTGGTCTGACCAGGGTCCGCCGAGTTCGGTTCCCTTCTCCGCGAGCATCCCGCAGACCTCGTCGACCCGCTTGAAGTCGCCGTCGCTGAGGCTATCCAGCCAGTCACGGACCGCAGGCTCGATCTCGAAGTCAGATCGTGCCTGAGGGCCGCGCTAGCACGCCGCAGCGGCGGAGGCGCTAGGCCGCGGCCTGAGTTCGACCGTGACCTCGAGGACGCCCCGGGAATCCGGGTGCGACGACACGCGCCCGGCCCCGGCGAGCAGCGCTAGCGACGCGCGGTTGCCGGAACTGACGTTAGTGCGCAGCCGCTTGACCGCCCCTGGGCGTCGCTCCCTCAACGCCGACACGAGCGCGGTGCCGACGCCGCGTCCTTGCCAGTCGTCGGCGACGGCGACGGCGACGTCGGCGGCGCTCGGGTCGCCGGGGTTCTGCAAAAGATGGGCGACCCCGACCGGCCTCTCCTCACCCTCTGGCGGCAGCACGATAAGCACGAGCGCAATGTGATGCACCCCGTCAGCGCTGCCGACAAGCCGCCGGATCATCGAGTCATTGAGTTCGCCGAGCACCCCGAGGAACCGGTGCTGGCGTGATTCGCTGGACAAGCGGCGGAACCCCTCGCGCAGCATCCGGGCATCAGTCGACAGCAGCGGCCAGATCAGCGCAGGCGTGCCGTCTCGCAGAAGGATCTCCCCGGGCAGCACCTGGCCGCCCGGCTGCGCCGCAGCCGCATTGCGGTCGGTCTCCGGGTGCGCCACGAAGTAAGTCTAGCAAGCTGTGCTGCCAAGCTCGCCGGCACGAAGCTCGGCTGACTCATAACCCAGCGGCAGTTGACGGTCGGCGCATCCACTCAAGGAGCATCAATCATCTGCACGGGGGCGGTATCGATCGTGGCCCTATTACTCGACACCCATTCTGGTGAGGAGAGATTCGACGGTGTCGGCAAAGGCTGGCAGGTATGCCGCGCTGGGGAGTGGCCGGTTCGGTATGGGGGCGAGGCCAGCCATCTCCAGGTTGGGGGTTACGCGCTCCATGAGATCGCGGGCCCGGCTGGAGATGAGGTACTCGGAGTCCGTGGTCTCGGCCTCCTTTTCAAGCCAGGCTAGGATCTCCAGGGATGCCGGGAACAGGTGAACCCAGGACACGAATGTGGGCATGTACTTGGCGGAGGGGCCGACTTCGAGGAGCATGGCCCACTTGTCTCGGTAGGCAAGGAAGATCCGTTCGTTCCCGGACCATCGTGCTTTCACGACCCTCGATGCGGAAAGGCCGGCGAGGGTATCGTTGACGTTCCTTTTGGCGAATCCGGCTTCGTCTGAGATTCTTGCCGCATCCAGTGGGCCGTCGGCGAAGGTAAGCAGTATTCTCATCACTTCCGACCGACTTCCCGGACCGAAGAGATGGCGGAGCTGAAACGCAAGGTTTACGGGCTGCCGTGCGTCTGGCTCACTCGATTTGCCGCTCCGGAAAGCGCGGGGGCGGAGGTATCCGTGCTCCGCAAAGGCAGGGTCTGGCTCACCGATAAAACTCACGATGTCCGGGCTGAACACGGGTGCATCCTCGGGGTACTGCCGGTGCTTCCGCTGGCTTGTCGGCCCCTGCAACGAGGGTACCGATTCTCCCGCACATGCGAGCGCGGCGCCGACTAGGCCTGGATCGACCGGGAACCGGGCGGTCAGGTTCCGGAGGCGCTGCATGCTCAGCAGCCGGCGGTTACCCGTGAGCCAGTCGAGCATCTCGTCGAACAGCCGGGGATCGCGCCGCGCAACCTCAATCGTGAAGAGAATAAGGGCCTCTGGGTCGATCGCCCAACGGTCGGCACCCGTGACGTTTGCCGAGAGCCCCACCTGCGCCCACTGGCGCCAAGCGAACTCAAGGAACCCCCGCCGGGCCCTATCTCTAAGGTCCGAGAGCGCCATCTTCGACTCTCAGGGCGCCGAGTGCTTCCTCGAGTACCGAAGTGAACGGCCAGGGCCTGGCCGTAGCGTCGAGTCACGATCCGGGTCAAGAACCCGTCCGGATGGCCGCTACCCGCAGGTTAAAGGTCCCGTCCGGCCCGCTCCATGAGACGTCGCCAGGCACCGCCATTACCGGGTTCTCTCCTCAGGGCTTGCCACCCGTGTCATCCGGCCATTGGCACCTCATTAGACCGTCCACACCAGACAGAATGGCTTGCCGGCCGGATCGGCGTAGACCCGCCAGTTCGGGCCGGCGCCGTCCAGCCGGGTGGCACCGATGTCGAGGGCGGCCCGTTCCGCCGCGTCCACGTCCTGGACGGTCACGTCGAGGTGGATCTGCTGCGGGTACGCCGGATCCGGCCAGCGCGGCGCGGTGTACTGCTCCACCTGCTGGAACATCACCGGCTGCGCGCCGTCCTCGCCGATCATGGCGACCCCGTCCGCCTGGTACGTCACCGGCTTGCCGAGCAGGCCCGCGTAGAAGTGGCTCAGCGCCTTCGCGTCGGGGCAGTCGAGCATGACGCCCATCAGGGTGGTCCGCGGATCGCCGGTGCTGACGCACAGGTCGAACGGGTGGCCGGCCGGGTCGGCCAGTGTGTGCCACCGCTCGTTGCGGCGCAGCAGGCTGGCGCCGAGCTGCTGGGCGCGTTCGGCCGCCGCGTCGATGTCCGGTACCCGGAAGTCGAGGTGGGCCTGCTGCGGGCGGTCCTGGTCCGGCCAGCGGGGCGGCACGTGGCCGGTGGCCCGTTGCAGGCCGATCCGCCAGCCGTCACCGGAGTCGATCGTGATCCACTCGTCCTCGTCATCGTCCTCGTCGTCGTCGGGGACGCGTCGCCAGCCGGCGAGCTGCTCGTAGAACGTGGCCAGGAGGTCGATGTCCGGGGCGTCCAGCGCCACGGCCCGCAGTGAGCCGATCGCCTGCCGGCGCGGTTCGGAGGTCATGCCCCCGATCCTGCCGATCCCGGGGCCGGCCCGCCACCGGAAACCGGCGTTGACGCGTAGATTGCCCGCAGCCGGGCGGCGACGAAGGGGCGAGCCGCCGCCGGGCGGGGGTCAGGGGGCCAGGTCGGCCAGGATCTCCCCGAACCTGCCCAGCGCCGCGGCGATCCACGGCAGCCGCAGCGGCTCGGCAGACTGCAGGGCTGCCTCCCGCTGGGCGTCGGTGTCGCCGTAGAGCAGCCCGGTCGCGATGCGGACCCGCAGCGCCCGCGAGCTTTCGCCGAACGCGCTCGCGGGCAGCACGGCGGCGCCATAACGCTCCAGCAGGTGCCTGGCCAGGCCGTCGCCGGTGGTCACGCCGTGGGCATCGCGCAGATGCCCGCGCCACGGCTCGAAATCGGGGTAGAGGTAGAACGCGGCCTGCGGCGGCGGCACCAGCAGCCCGGCGGCCGCGCACCGGCCGGCCACGGCGCGGACCACGCTGGCGTGCAGCGACCGGCTCCTTGTTATCCGTTTCACAATGTCCTCGGGCTCACCGAACGCGACAGCCGCAGCATGCTGGACCGGCGCCGAGGGCGACGACCAGATCTCGCTGCCGACGCCGAGCAGCGCCCCGGCCAGCGACTCCCCGAGCGGGCCGTCCGCCATCCTGGCCACCCCGCACCGCCAGCCGCCGAGGGCGAGGTTCTTGCTGAGCGAGGTCGTCACCACGGTGCGGTGCGGCGTGACCGCCGCGGGGGACAGCACCGCCGCCGCAGGATCGTGGATCAGGTCGCGGTAGATCTCATCGGAGATGATGACCAGATCGTGCTCTTCGGCCACCTCGCACAGGGCGCGGACCGTATCCGGCCTGGCCAGCCTGCCGGTCGGGTTGTCGGGCAGGGTGACGATGACGGCGCCGATCCGGCGTCCCGCCAGCCGCGCGTCCCGGACCGCCGCCGCGAGCCTGGCCGGATCGCAGATCCCGCCCTCGCCCGCCGGGATGGGCACGAAATGGCAGCGGGCGCCGACCAGGCCGGCCTGCGCGGCGTAGCTCACCCAGCTGGGGCACGGTACGGCGACATCTTCGCCGATCGCCAGCAGCAGCGCGAAGATCAGCGGCTTGCTGCCCGGGCCGCAGATGACGGCATCAGGCTCGGTCGGCAGGGCGCGCCGCTGCCAGTAGCCCGCGGCAGCGCTGCGCAGCGCGGGCAGGCCGGCCACCGGGCCGTACCCGTTGCGGCCGGACGCCGCCGCCAGCGCCGTGCGCAGGCTGGCGGCTACCGGCAGGCCCGCTTCGCCGAACGCGAGCGGCAGCAGGTCCTGCCCGCGGCTGCGGCGGGCCGCCATCGCCTCGTTGGCCGCGAGCGTCGCGGACACCGGGATGCCGTGGCGGGGCGCTGCAGGGTGGCGGGGCGCTGCACCGTGGCGGGTCGCTGCGCCGTGGCGGGTCGCTGCGCTGCCGCGGGGCGCTGCGCCGGGAGCGGGATGGAGAACCGGTTCGGGCGGGCAGGCAGGTGCTGCGGTCGGCGCTTTGGGCAGCGCCTGGCCGGCATGGGGCATGACATGGCTCCTGGGCCATCAGGGCGGGGCTTATCCCGGGGTGACTGAGTGGCTGCCCGGGTGCTCTGCGCGGAATGTCGCGACTACGACGTCGCAACTCTCGTATCAGCCACTTCTACCAGCATGTCTGTCAATAAGGATAAGCGCAAGCGCTGATATGCGTGGTATTGGGTAAGCTTATCTGATGCTAGACACGCACCGGCTCCGGCTGCTCAGGGAATTCGCGGAGCGGGGGAGCATCGTGGCCGCCGCCGGCGCGCTCGGTTACACGCCGTCGGCGGTTTCTCAGCAGCTGGCCACGCTGGAACGCGAGGCGGGAGTCGCGCTGCTCGACCGGACGGCGAGGACCGCCGAGCTGACCGACGCGGGACGGCGGCTTGCGGCGCACGCCGGCCGCATCCTGGCCCTGATCGAGGAGGCCGAGGCAGACATGTCCGGGCGGGAGCCGTCCGGCCGCGTCGCCGTCACCGCCTTCGCGACCGCCGCGATCGCCTTCGCCCCCGCCCTGGCCCGCTGCGTCCGGGCCCATGCCGGGCTGACCCTCCTGCTGAGGCAGGCGGCGCCGGGCGAGGGCCTGCGGCAGGTCCGCACCGGTGAGGCGGACATCGCCCTGATCGACGACTGGACAGGACGGCTGCCCGGCACCGAGCGGGGCACGCTGCGGTTCCGCCACCTGCTCGATGACCCGCTCGTCCTCGTGGTGCCGCGCGGGCACCCGGCCGCCAGCCCGGGCGACCCGGTCGACCTGCGGCAGCTGCTCGGCGAGCCGTGGATGGCCGCGCCCGCCGGAGAGCCATCCCGCCAGGCGGTGGACCGGCTGCTGGCCGGCGCGGGCGGTGCCCCGCCGGTCCCGTGGGAATTCGAGGGCCTGGCCACGATCCTCAGCCTAGTAGCCCGCGGCATCGGGATCGCGGCGCTGCCGAGGCTGGTGCTGGCCGCCGGGGAGCGCCGGGTCGCGGTCAGGGAGCTGCCGGCGGGTTTCCCGGCCCGCGGCGTTTACGCGGTGGCCAGGGCGTCCAGCGTCAACCGGTCGTCGGTGTCAGTGATCCTGGCCGCGCTGGGCGCCGCGGCCGGCGGCCTGCCGGGCGCCGCTGGCAGCGGCGCGGCGGCCCGGGACAGCCGGTAGCGCGGATCATGCGTCTCGCTCGATCGGGCAGGTCATGCACCGCGGGCCGCCCCTGCCGCGGCCAAGCTCGCTGCCCCGGACCGTGATCACCTCGATCCCGTTGCTCCGGAGATAGCTGTTGGTGGTGACGTTCCGCTCGTAGGCCACCACGACGCCGGGCGCGACGGCCAGCACGTTGCAGCCGTCGTCCCATTGCTCCCGCTGCGCGGAATGCACGTCCTGGGTCGCCGTCAGCACCCGGATCTCACCGCGGCCGGTCGCGGCGGCAATCGCGGCGTGCATCTCCTCCGGCGGGTGATCGGTGACCTTGAGCTCCTTCGGGCCGTCGCCCGGCTCGACCGTGTAGGACGGCAGCATCCCCATCGCCGCGTATTTCACGAACACCCCGTAGTCCGCCATGGTCAGGACCGTGTCCAGGTGCATGAACGCCCGCGTCTTCGGCATGTCGACCGCCACCAGGCGCTGCGCCGCGCCGGAGGCGAACAGCCGGCTCGCGAGGACCTCGACCGCCTGCGGCTGGGTTCGCTCGCTCATCCCGACCAGGACCGCGCCGTCGCCGAGCACCAGCACGTCGCCGCCCTCGATGGTGGCCGGGGCGCTGTCGGCGCCGTGGTACCAGACCTCGAACCCGCCCGCGGCGAACATCGGATGCCACCGGTACATCGCCTCGTCGCTGATGGTCTCCCTGATCCTGGCCTGGTGGCGCATCACGTTGATCGAGACGCCGTCGTAGATCCAGCAGGAGGTATCCCGCTGGTAGAGCAGGTTCGGCAGCGGCGCGAGCACGAAGCCGTCCGGCTTCAGCGAGCGAAAGGCGATGCTCCTCGGCTCGCAAGCCAGCTCAAGGAACTCGCGCTTGGTGATCCCGCCGATCAGGAACTGGGCCAGGGCCGCCGCGTCAAGGGCGCCGAAGGCGGTGCGGAGCGCGTCGGTCGCCAGCGGGCCGTGCAGCCGCGGGTCGAAGACCCGCTCGAGCACGTAGTCCCGCGCATCGGGGATCTCCATGGTCTGGGCCAGCAGCTCGCCGTAGTAGTGCACGGCCACGCCGTGCGAGCGCAGCGTCTGCGCGAACGCGTCGTGCTCGGCCTGCGCCTCGGCCACCCAGAGCACGTCATCGAAGAGCAGGTCGGCGGCGTTGTCCGGGGTGAGCCGCTTCAGCTCGAGGCCGGGCCGGTGCAGGATGACCTGGCGGAGGCGGCCGACCTCTGAGTCAACGTGGAACATGGCGCTCCTGTCCGGGCCGGTGCGGGCGGCGGTGGCTGGTGGTGGCCGTGCGCGCTGGATCCTTCAGGTCAGTTATTTCATGCCGGGGTAAGCTGCCGCCGTGCAGCTTGATCTTTTCGCCGATGCGGCTGAGCTCACGGCGCAGCTGGTGGACATCGAGTCGGTCAGCGGCGCGGAGGGCCCGATCGCCGACGCGATCGAGGCCGCGTTGCGCGCGCTGCCTCAGCTGGCCGTGGACAGGGACGGCCACGCGGTGGTCGCGCGGACCAGCCGCGGCCTCGCGGAGCGGGTTATTCTGGCCGGCCATATCGACACCGTGCCGGTCGCCGGGAATCTCCCGTCCCGCGCCGAGCGGGGAGTGCTGCACGGCTGCGGCACCACCGACATGAAGGCCGGCGTCGCCGTCGCGCTCAGGCTGGCGGCCACGGTGCCCGAGCCGGCCAGGGACGTGACCTACGTGTTCTACGACTGCGAGGAGGTCGAGGCGGAGCGCAACGGCCTGCTCCGGCTGAGCCGCCGCCGTCCTGAGCTGCTCGCCGGTGACTTCGCGGTGCTGATGGAGCCGACCGGGGAGGTGGTCGAGGGCGGCTGCCAGGGCACCATGCGGGCCGAGATCCGGGCCGCCGGCCAGCGCGCGCACAGCGCCCGCTCCTGGCGCGGCCGCAACGCGATCCACGAGGCGGCCGGCATCCTCGACGTGCTGCGCGGCTACCAGGCGCGCCAGCCCGAGATCGATGGCCTGGCCTACCATGAGGGCCTGAACGCGGTCGCGATCAGCGGCGGGGTCGCCATGAACGTGATCCCCGATGAGTGCGTGGTGACGGTCAACTTCAGGTTCGCGCCTGACCGCTCGGCCGCCGACGCGCAGGCGTACATAAGGGACATGTTCTCGGGCTGGGACGTCCGCGTCACTGACGCCGCGGGCGGGGCGCGGCCCGGGCTGACGGCACCCGCCGCGGCGTCCTTCGTGGCCGCGGTCGGCGGGACGCCCAGGGCCAAGCTGGGCTGGACCGATGTGGCCCGGTTCGAGGCGCTGGGCATCCCGGCCGTCAACTTCGGTCCCGGTGACCCGCAGCTAGCGCACACCAGGGACGAGCACATCGAGATCGCCGCCATCGCCGAGTGCGAGGCCAGGACGCGCCGCTGGCTGACCGCCTGAGGGCAGCCGGGCCCGCCAGGCCGACGGCCCCCGGCCGGCGGATCGGACCGGGGACCGGGTGACCGTCGGACCGGGGACCGGGGACCGGGTAACCGGAGCTCAGCGCGGCGGCGCCTGCAGCAGCTGCACGCTGCTCGTGTGCTGGCCGCCTGAGGTATCGGCCCAGCTGATCGAGACCGTAGCGCCGGGCCGGTATTGCTGCATCACGCCCGTCAGCGAGGTCGGGGAGCTGATCGCCTGGCCGTTGACCGCAGTGATCACATCACCGCCCGCGAGGCCCTTCTGCGCGGCCGGCGTGCCGCACAGCACGCCATCAACCAGCGCCCCCTTGCTGACCGGCGCGACGGTCTGCGGGACCGGGGCGTTCACGTCACTGCTCAGGCAGGCCTGGCCGCCGCCGAGGGCGCCGCCCGCCTCGGCCTGCAGCTGCTGCTGGGCGCGCGGGCTGGACTGGGTGGTCGGCCACACCAGCACGCCGATGAAGCCGGTGAGGCCGATCTGAACGCTCGAGCTGCCGTGGCCCGCGACGATCTGCTTCTCGATCGACAGCGCCCGGTTGATCGGGATCGCGAAACCGACGTTGGGCTCGGTGTCGCCGAAGCTGCCGGAGGCGGCCGCGGTGTCCATCCCGATCACCTTGCCCGCGGCACTGGCGAGCGGCCCGCCTGAGTCGCCGGGGATGATGTCGGCGTTGGTCTGCAGCATGCCGTGCAGCGTCTCGCTGCCGGAGGTGCTGCCCTGATCGCTGGCGGTGATGGTCTGGTTGAGCGCGGTGATCGAGCCGCCGACCACCGCTGCGCCGCCTGTCCCGTCGGCGTTGCCGATGGCGACGACCTGGTCGCCGAGCTTGACCGTCCCTGAGTCGCCGAGCGGCACCGTCTGCAGGCCCGATGCGCCCGCCAGCTGGATGACCGCGACGTCGTCGGACTTGTCGTAGCCGCGCACCGTGGCCGAGTAGCGCCTGCCGGTGTCGACCACCGTGGCGGTCAGCCCGGTGCTGTCGTCGATGACGTGATTGTTGGTCAGCACGATGCCGTTGCTGCTGACCACCATGCCGGTGGCCGCGGCCGTTCCGTTCTCGTAGTGCAGGTTGCTGGTGATATCGACCAGGCCGGGCTGGACAGCGGCCTTGACGGACCGCAACGTCGCATTGCTGACCGCGGTGCCCGACGCGTTGCCGGTCCCGTTGCCGGTCCCGTTGCCGAAGCCTGACCCGTTGCCCAGGCCCGAGCCGTTGCCGGTGCCCGAGCCGTTGCCCAGGCCCAGGCTGCCGCCAAGGCCGGAACCGCTGGACTGCTGGGCGGCGGGGGAGCCGCCGTCCTTGAGGGCGAACACCGTGCCCGCGCCGATGCCCGCGGCGAGCGCGGCGACCGCCACGTACGTGACGAGGCCACGGAACCGGCGCCGCTCCCCGGACGGTCCCTGCTGGATATAGTCGCCCGGCGGGCCGTACCCGCCGCCGGGCGGACCGTACCCGCCGGGGTGCGCATAGGGTCCCTGGCCGTAGCCGCCGGCCTGCGGGTAGCCGCCTGCCGGGGGCTGGCCGTACCCGCCTGCCGGGGCCTGGTCGTAGCCGCCGGTCTGGGGCTGGCCGTACCCGCCGGTCTGGGGCTCGCCGTAGCCGCCGGGCTGGGGCTGGCCGTACCCGCCGGGCTGGGGCTCGCCATAGCCGCCGGGCTGGGCCTCGCCGTAGCCGCCCGGCTGACCATAGGATCCCTGGCCGTAGCCGCTGCCCTGCGGGTATCCGCCCGCCGGAGGCTGGGCATAGGCACCGCCGGCCGGGGGCCGGGCGTACCCGCCGCCCGGCTGGGGCTGGCCGTATTCACCGGGGTAACCGGCCGGCCCCTGGCCGTGGGCTTCCGGCTGGGCAAACCCGCCCGCCGGCCTGCTCAGCGGCGCGGTCGGGCCAGGCTGATCCGGGCCGCCGCCCGGGCCGGCCGCCCCGGCTGCCGGGCCCTCGCTGCCCGCCGCGGCATCGCGGCCCGCTGGTTCCTCCGGCTGCTGGGAAGCCGGCGAGTCAGTCGGCGACCAGGGACCGATATATTCGGGCCGCTGGCTATCGCTGCCGGTCTGATCTTCCTGCATCTGAATCCCCTCTGCCCGGAGCCAGCGTACTTACCTTCTGCTGCACTGCCCACTTCCGTCCGGCTGATCCGCGGCGCTGTCAGCCGGGCCCCTGCAATCCCTAGTAAGCCCGACGGACCTGGGAGTTTCCTGAACGCCCGTTGCGGATCTCCTGCTGTGAGCAGCATCACCGCGGATAACCGTTACAGGCCAGAGTAGCTTCCGGCACAGAAGCGATATATCTTGACTATGGGCTCGTCCGCAATTCAGGGAGAGATGAGATGTCGGCACCACCTCGCAAGGATGAGCCGGGCCTGACCCGGCGCGATGAGCTAGCTGTCTCCGGCGCCGCGATGTCGGACGCGCCCTGGGCCGCGGCAGGCGCCGCGGGCGCGGTTGTCGCCGGCGGCGACCTGATGCTGCATGTCCTCGGCGGCCACCTCGCCGTCACCCCGTCGCTGGCGGCCGGGGCGGTGGTCTTCTTCGCTGTCGCCGGGGGCGGCGCCGTGCTCCGCTCGAAGTCGGGCAAGGCGATGCGCTGGGCGCGCCGCAATCCGTGGCGGTTCGCGGTGCTTCCCGGAGCCGCTGCGGCGATTGTCGTCTTCGTCCTGGCGGTCATGCTCGGCAGCAGCGGGATAATCGGCGGCGCGTTCGACGCGCTGTGGCACGGCGCTATCACCTACGGCCTGACCGGGCTGGCCGGCACGGTGGCCGGCGGCCGCAAGGACCGCCGCAGCTAGGCATGGTGCTCGCCAACCGGGCCCACCTGCAGTCCGCTCTCCGCGCAGTCGTCCAGCAGCATCGGCAGCGCGCCGAGGCCCGCCCGCCACGATCCGGCGGGCGAGGTGCAGTCGGAGTCGTGCAGCAGCACGGTGCCGCCGCCCGCGAGATCGGCCGCCAGGGTGGCGTAGACCGACCCAGCCGTGGCCCCGGCGGTCCATTCCCGGCCCCAGGCTGTCCAGAGCACCGGCGTCAGGCCCAGCCGTCGGGCGCTGATAAGGGCCGACGTGCTCAGCACGCCGTAGGGCGGCCGGAACAGCCCGGGCTCCGAGCCGGTCGCGGCCGCGATGGCGTCGCGTGCCCTGGCCAGGTCGTCGTACGTCGACCTCGGGCCGCGCAGCGGCAGGTAACGATGGTCGTAGCCGTGCACTCCGATCTCGTGCCCGGCGGCCGCTACCTCGGCCGCGAGCGATACGGACCGGTCCGCCATCGAGCCGAGCATGAAGAAGGTGGCCCGCAGCCGCCGGTCGGCCAGCGCCTTGATGAAGTGCGGCGTCGCAGCCGGGTCCGGGCCATCGTCGAAGGTCAGGGCCACATGATCGGCTGCACCGCGGCCGGCCAGCCGCGGGAACAGCGCCAGCCTGACCGGGCGGAGCGCGGTGACGCCCGGTCCTGCCTGCGCGACAGCCAGCCCGGCCGCCGCCAGCGCCGCGCCGAGGCCCGCCCGCGTTGCGGCACGGCGCCGCGCCTGGGCCGCGCCGGGGCGCCGCAGCCCGGCCGCGCCCGGGCGCCGTGGCCGGGGCGCGCCGGGACGCCGCGGCTCCGGCGCAGCACCGCCCGGTGCCCCGGCGCCGCTGATATCACCCGTCACGTATCGTCCGCCTAGTTCGCCCGGTTATTATGCAGCGCCATGTCACCAGGATGCCCGCGGGCCGCCAGCGTAAAATTTGGAAGACGCGGCCCGCCATTGCCTGGGATCATGTCGAGGCTGGGCCTGCTCTGCAGTAACCCGGCCTGTCTCGCGACGGCCGGGCCGGGGAAGAGCAGGGCCAAGGACACCGGTCCTATCACATAGGGGTGCCAGTTTGGGAGTGCAAGCAGCGCGCGTAGTCTTTCCCGCTGCGGACCGGGCGGAGATCGCAGCGTCCATCACGGACATCCTGAGCAGCGGCATGCTCACCCTCGGGCCGTACACGCAGCGGTTCGAGGCGGCCTTCGCCGCCGCGCATGGCGCGTCGCACGCCGTCGCGACCGCTAGCGGCACCGCCGCGCTGGAGATCTCGCTGCGCGGCGTCGGGGTCGCGGGCCGGGACGTGATCGTGCCGGCGAACACCTTCTACGCCACGGCCGCCGCGGTACTGCGGGCCGGCGCCAGGCCCGTCTTCGCCGACATTGACGCCGGAACCTTCGCGCTCAGCCCCCGCACCCTGGCGGCGGCGCTCACCCCGGACACCGCGGCAGCGGTGCTCGTCCATGTCGGCGGGCTGATCACGCCGCAGGCGGACCAGCTGCGCATGGTCTGCGACGAGGCGGGCATCGACCTTGTCGAGGACGCCGCGCACGCGCACGGTTCTTCCTACGACGGCAGATTCGCTGGCTCGTTCGGCACCATCGGGGGGTTCTCGTTCTATCCCACTAAAGTCGTCACCAGCGGTGAGGGCGGGATGATCCTCACTGCGTCGGACCAGCTGGCGGCCGAGGCGCGGATCTACCGTGACCAGGGCAAGGGCTCGTTCGGCGCCAACCATCACGTCCGCGAGGGCTATGCGTGGCGGATGAGCGAGCAGAACGCCGCCACCGGGCTGGTGCACCTGCGCCGGATGGGCGAGTTCATCACGCGCCGGCGCGAGGTGGCCGCCCGTTACGACAAGGGGCTGGCGGAGCTGGACAGCCTGGCGCCGGTCGCCGAGCCGCCCGGCTGCCGCGGGAACATCTACAAGTACCTCGCGGTGCTGCCCCGCGGGGCCGATCGAGCCTGGTTCAAGCAGCAGCTGGCGGCCAGGTTCGAGGTGCGGCTGGCCGGCGAGGTCTACGACCTGCCGCTGCACCGGCAGCCGGTGCTCGCGCAGTACGCCGGCCCGCCGCTGCCGGTCGCCGATGACATGTGCGCGCGGCACGTCTGCCTGCCGGTCCACTCGGACATGACCGACGGCGAGGTGGACGAGGTGCTGGCCGCGATCGCCGAGGTCGGCGCCGAGCTCGCCGGGTCCGGGGCGGCGTCATGCGGGTAGCCGTCACCGGCGGGTGCGGTTTCATCGGCTCGCACGTGGTGGATCACCTGCTGCGGGCCGGCCATGAGGTGCGCGCGGTCGATATCGGCGACCGGTGGCGCAACCCGGCGGCCGATTACCGCCCCGCCGACCTCTTCGACGCCGCTTCGCTCGACGCCGCCCTGGCCGGCACCGAGGCCGTCTTCCACCTGGCCGGGGCGGCCGACGTCAACGAGATCGCCGCCGGGCCCGCGGCCGCGGTCCGGCTCAACGTCGAGGGAGTCGCGAGGCTGCTCGACGCGGCCCGCCGGACCGGCTGCCGCCGGGTGGTGCTCGCGAGCACGGTCTGGGTGTACGGGGCGACCGCCGGGCGGGGCGAGCGGTCCGAGGATGCGCTGGTCAGCCTGGACCGCGCCGGGCACGTCTACGTGTCGACCAAGCTGGCCGCCGAGCTGCTCGTGCACAGCTACCGGGAGATGTACGGGCAGGAGTTCACCATCCTGCGGTACGGCATTCCCTACGGGCCGAGAATGCGCGACGCGCTGGTCGTCGCCAGGTTCGTCCGGGCGGCGCTGGACGGCAGCCCGATCACCATCGCCGGGACCGGCGAGCAGCAGCGCAGCTACGTCTACGTCGAGGACCTCGCCGACGCGCACGTCCGGGCCCTGGCGCCGGCCGCCGCCAACCAGACGCTGGCCCTCGAGGGCGGCACGCCGGTCTCGGTCCGCGAGATCGCCGACGTGGTGTGCAGCCTGGTCCGCCCGGTGCCGGTCCGGCATACCGACGCCCGCGCGGCGGACTTCGACGGCCTGGCCATCTCCAACAAGCTGGCCAAGGAACTGCTGGACTGGTCGCCCGTCACCCCGTTCGCGGAGGGCGTCCGCAGGTACCTTGGCTGGCTCAGCGAGCTAACGCCGCGGCCGTGAACACGGCAGCGGCCACGGCGGGAAGCCGGTGACGACGGTGGCTAGGAAAGCGCTGCTGGTGTCGGGGTCGATCGGCATGGGACACGACCAGCTGGCGGAGGCGTGCGCGGCCTCGCTGGAGGCGCAGGGCTGGTCGACGCGGACCCTCGATGCGATGCGGCTGCTCGGCCGCGGCGGCGGATCGGCGGGCGAGGCAGTGTTCCGCGCGATGCTGGCCGTGCCCGGCCTGTACGACGCGCTCCATTTCGCCGCGCTGCGCACCGGGAGCCGGCTGGCGCTGCTCGCTGATGCCGCTGCCCGGCGCCGGGTCGTGCCGCGGCTGCGCGAGTACCTCGATCAGGACCCGCCGGACCTGGTCATCTCGGTGTTCGCGACCGGCGCCTCGGCGGTCAGCAGGCTCGCCGACCGGTATCCGGCCATGAACCACGTGGTGTTCTGCACGGACGTGACCCCGCACCGGCTCTGGGTGCACCCGAATGTCGACCTCTACCTGGTCAGCGCGGGCGTCGCGGTGCCCGCCGTGCAGCGGTTCCAGCCCGAGTCGCGGGTCCTGGTCATCCCCGCGGCGGTCCGCCCGGCCTTCTACCAGCCGCCCGCGCAGGACCAGGTGCGGGCCGGCCTGGGCATCCCGGTGGCCGAACGCTGCGTGCTGCTGATGTCGGGCGCGTGGGGACTCGGCCCGGTGGCCGCGGTCGCTGAGGCCCTGGGCAACGCGGGCGTGCACGTGCTGGCGGTGGCCGGGCGCAACGCCAGGCTGGAGCGCAGGCTGCGGGCCGTGGCGGCCCGCCAGCCCCGGGTCCGCGCGTTCGGGTACACGCCGGACATCCCCGCCCTGATGGCCGCCTGCGACCTGGTCATCACCAGCTCAGGCGACACCTGCACGGAGGCCAGGACCGTCGGGCGGTCGCTGCTGCTGCTCGACGTGGTCCCCGGCCACGGCCGGGACAACCTCCAGCACGAGCTCGAGCTCGGCGATGCCGCGGTGACCTCGCCGCGCGCGGCCGACGTGGTCCGCGGCGCGCTGGCCGCCCTGGAACGAGTCAAGCCGGCTCAGCCCGGGCCGACCAGGACGCGGGCCGACTGGGAGACGGCGTTCAATTCGGCGCTGGAGACCATAGGCATATAACGCGGCCCCAGCCCGCCCCGTCGCTGAGCGATGCAGCCCGCCCGGGCCCGGAAGGCTGCGCGCCCGGATCGGGCTTCCCCCGGTACGGCCAGCTCAATCCCGGTCCTGGCCGCACGCACCGAATCCATCGAAAAGCTATATAGTTATAGCGCGTTCGTGGTGCGTGAGCGCTCCGCCGACGACGGCCGCGTGGTGCTCGTCTCCATCTCGCCCGAGGGCCCGCGAGCAGGTCGGGGCGTCCCGCATCCAGGTCCAGGCGCTGCTGCGCGGCACGGTAGCGCGGCTCAGCGACGGCGAGCTGGCCGGTCTCGTCGCGGCCAGCGAGACGATGGGCCGGATGATCGAAATGCTCCAGCAGCGGACGTCCAGGTCATGAGCCCCGCTCGCCGCCAGGCCGCGCTCGCCCCGGTCCTTGTCCTGACCACGACGGTCGTCGCCCTCATCAGCTCACTCGGCGCGCCGCTCATCCCCAGCATCTCCGCTCACCTGCACGTGCCGCTCAGCACCGCCCAGTGGTCGCTGACCGTCACCCTGCTGGTCGGCGCGGTCAGCACGCCGGTCATGGGCCGGCTCGGCGACGGGCCGCGGCGGCGCGAGGCGATCATCGCGGGCCTCGCCGCGGTCACGCTCGGCGGGATCATCGCCGCGCTGGCGCCCAGCATGGCGCTCCTGGTGGCCGGCCGGGGGCTGCAGGGCGTCGGCCTGGGCCTCGTCCCGCTGACCATGGCCGCGGCCCGCGACCACCTGCCGAAAGAGCGTGTCCACCCGACGATCGCGCTGCTGTCGGTCGCCGTCGCCGCCGGGGTCGGCATCGGCTACCCGGTCAGCGGGCTGATCGCGGACGTCCTCGGCCTGTCGGCGGCCTTCTGGTTCGGCGTCGTGGTCAGCGGGCTGACGTTGCTGTGCGCCGTGGCCGTCGTGCCCTCCAGCGGCGGCCGGCCGGCCGTGAAACTCGACGTCCCCGGCGTACTGCTCTTCAGCGCCGGGCTGGTCGCCTTGCTGCTGGCCATCGCCGACGGCCAGGGCTGGGGCTGGAGCTCGCCCGCCGTCATCGGCCTGCTCGCCGCCGCGGCGGCCGCGCTCACGGCGTGGGTGTTCCAGCAGTTGCACGCGCGCGCGCCGCTCGTCGAGCTGCGGTTGCTGCGTCACCCGGCGGTGCTGACCGGCGACGTCTGCGCCATGGTCCTCGGCGTGGCCATGTACCTGTACCTGTCGGGGGTCACCGAGTACATCCAGACCCCGCGGGCGACCGGATACGGCCTGTCGGCCTCAGTCGTCGTCGCCGGGCTGAGCCTGGTCCCGCTCTCGGTCACGAGCTTCGCCGTCAGCCGCGCGCTGCCGTGGCTCAACGCCCACGTCCCCCCCCGGGCGCTGCTCCCGCTCGGCTCGCTCGCCGTCGCCGCAGCAGGCACCTTCTTCGCCCTCTTCCATGCGTCGCTGTGGCAGGCCTTCGTGATGATGGCCATCCTCGGCGTCGGCATCGGCTCGACCTCCGCCGCCATTCCCGGCCTCATCGTCCGCGCCGTCCCCGGGCGCGAAACGGGCAGCGCGACGGGCTTCTACCAGGTGGTCCGCTACCTGGGCTTCTCGCTGGGAAGTGCGCTGACCGCCTCGATACTGGCCGGCCACACGAAACCGGGACAGCCCCTGCCGGCCCAGAGCGGTTACTTGCTGGTGTTCTGGGCCGGAGTAGCTGTCGGTGCCGCTGCCGCAGCGCTGGCCTGGTTCCTCCCGACGCGCGGCGGGGTACCGGACCGGGGCAAGGAGCAGCCCGGCGATGAGCAGCTGGCCCAGGAGGACGCTGAGCTCGGCCCAACCGGGCTCGTCGTGCCCGGTTGGCACTGATGCTCGCTCCCGGCATCGGCCACCGGCCGGCCTGGCCAGTGGGCCCCGGCGGGGACGATGGACACGTTCCCCGGCCGGTTCCTGGCGGCGTCCGGGCCGCCAGGAACCGCTCACGCTGACGGCCTTGACGCAACCATCTGGTTGCCATAAAGTTATAGCAACCAGATGGTTGCCATAAGTGGAGGTGCGTCATGGGCTTTCCCGATCGGATCGAGCGCAGCATCAGCGTCGCCCATCCGCCGGCGAGGGTGTGGGAAGCGATCACGACGGCTGAGGGACTGGGCACATGGTTCGGTAACAAGGCGACTGTCGACCTGCGCGTCGGCGGCCTCGCCCAGCTGACCTTTGCGGGCGGCCACACTGCCGACCTGCGCATCGAGCGCCTCGAGCCGCCGCACGTGTTCGGCTACACCTGGGGCATCAGCGGCCTGCCGGCCGGCGATCCGCGCCGTACCTATGTCGAGTTCACCCTTGAGCCGGTGGCCGAAGGGACCCGGCTCACGGTGGTCGAATCCGGCTTCGCGCAACTGAACGACGGCCTTCACTCCGGCGCGTACGGCGGCAACGTCAAGGGGTGGCAGAGCGAGCTGGGTGAGCTCGTCGAATACCTCGATGCCCGCGCGTGAGCCGGAGGCGGTCGCCGAAGAGGTCTTCGCCGCACTGGCCGATCCCAGCCGGCGGAGCATCCTGGCCGTGCTCGCGTCCCGCGGGCCGGCCACGGCGACGGACCTGGCGGCGAGCCTGCCGATCACCCGGCAGGCGATCGCCAAGCACCTCGGCTTGCTCACCGAGGCCGGGCTGGTCAGCGCCGAGCCTGGCGAGCGGCGTCGCGTCCGCTACCGGCTCCAGCCGGCCCCCATCCAGGTCGCGCAGCAGTTTCTCGCCGCGTTGGCCCGTGACTGGGACTCGAGCCTCGACGCCCTCAGACGGCATCTGGGTTCGTGAGGGGCAGCAGGAGCTCGAGCGCCGGCTCCCGGCGCCCGCAGCAGCAGAGAGCGCATGAGCTTGGACCTGAACCGAAAGGCGGACACCTCGCGATGAAGACACCCCCGATCGTGTCACCGCAGGAGTGGGAGGCTGCGCGCCAGCAGCTGCTCGTGAAGGAGAAGGACCTGACCCGCGCCCGTGACGCGCTGGCCGCCGAGCGCCGGCGGATGCCGTGGCTGGCCGTGGAGAAGCAGTACGAGTTCGACGGACCCAAGGGCAAAGCGAGCCTGCTCGACCTGTTCGAGGGCCGCGGTCAGCTGATCCTCTACCGCGCCTTCTTCGAACCTGGCGTGTTCGGCTGGCCCGACCATGCCTGCCCCGGCTGCTCCCTGGTAGCCGACCAGGTCGCCCACATCGCCCATCTGAACGCCCGCGACACCACGCTCGCCTTCGCCTCGCGCGCGCCGCAGCCAGCTATCGAGCGCGTGAAGGCGCGGATGGGCTGGAAGATGCCCTGGTACACCATGACCGACGGCTTCGACGCCGACTTCGGCGTGGACGACTGGCACGGCACGAACGCGTTCATCCGGGACGCCGACAGCGTGTTCCGCACCTACTTCATCAACAACCGTGGCGACGAAGCAATGGGGAGCACCTGGAGCTACCTCGACCTGACCGCGCTCGGACGCCAGGAGGACTGGGAGAACTCGCCCGAGGGCTACCCCCAAACCGCACCGTACGCGTGGTGGAAATGGCACGACGACTACGGCGACGCCAAGCCGTCCCAGTGGTGGAGCGACCCCGGCAAAGACGACCTCGACCCAGCCGCCCCCCGGCCGCGTCACACCGGCCCCCCGAAGGACGGCGAGGCCACTTGAACGCCCACGTCGGCGGCGTGCCAGCAGTTCCTGCCGCCGCCGCGCCAGTTCGTCGCTGCGCCGGGTCAGCTCCTTCTCGGCCTCGAGCAACTCCAGCCGGGCCGACCTCTCGTTGGTCCCGGACCGCTCAGGAAAGCCGGGTAAAAGACACCCTTGGGCATCAATTTGCCGAGGCGCTAGTTTCGTGAGCGCCCCTGTTCGGCTTCACCCAACCGGTGATTGACCGAACCGGTGGACCAGGGCAGATCTCCCCGTTCAGCTCTCTGAGCTGCGGGTTCATGCCCCTGAGACGACGTTTCGGACACCACCCACAGCCGAGGGCTGGCAAGGCCAGCGGCACCGGGTAGATTTATATCTGATAGTGATGTATCGTTTTCTGATATGGATTCGATGGTCCTCTTCCTCCTCGGCCGCAGGCTCATGCAGATAGCCGAAATGGCTCTGCCCAAGGGGACAGCGACGAGCGTGCGGCTGGTCTTCGCCGATGTCGCCTACCACCCGAACAGCTCCATCACCGAGATCACCGAGCGGACCGGTTTTCCGCAGAGCCTCGTGTCGACCGCGGTGACAAAGCTGCGAGAACACGGCGTGCTGGAGACCGAGCCCGATCCGCTCGACCGTCGCCGGACCCTGGTACGCCCGACCCCGGCGCTGGACGCCGTGGTAGAGCGTCTCGCCCCACTGTCGGTCGCGGACCTCCTCGCGAACGAGTTGGCTCCCGAAGATCAGGAGCAGGTGCCTGCTGCCCTCGCCGCGCTCGACTTGCTCGCTCGCCTCCTGACACCGGAGGTGTTCGCCGACGGCACGGGCACATCGCAGCCGACTGACTAGGCCCACTCTTCAGAGTCGTAACTATGAACCACCTGAACCAACCCAACAAAGGAGTCCAACCATGATGTTCATTTTCTTGCGCGGCCGTTACGGACCGCTCCTTCGAGTCGCAGGGGGCGTCGCCCTCGTCGCATTCGGCATCGTCTACCCGGCGAGGCTCGCGATCATTCTCGGGGGAGTCCTCGCCGTGTGGGGCATCGCCGAAGGTATCAGCCGCCGGCCCGGCAGGGCCTCGAACACCGCGCGGGGCAGCGGCCAAGGCAGCCGAGACCGCTTCGGTGCTGGGCGATGAACGCGGTCAGAGCCGAGCACCAGACCAGAGCCTTCGGGCGCGCCCTGGAGATGGTCGCCGAACGGCTCGGTCGACTGGCCGGGCCGCAAGTCGCCGAGGAGGCGTCATGAGCTCTTCACCGAGGCCCGCGCGCAATGCCATCGAGCCGGTGCCCGCACGGTCCGCCACGGACGGCACCACGCTCCTCGAGGTGCGCGACCTCACCGTCGCCTACGGGCCGAAGGTGGCCGTCGACGGGGTGAGCTTCGAGATCCGCCGCAGCGAGATCTTCGGACTGCTCGGCCCCAATGGCGCCGGCAAGACCACCACGCTCAGCGCCATCGAGGGACTGCGCCGGCCGCGCGCTGGCGCCGTCCTTCTCAATGGGGTCGACATCGTCCGCCAGCCCGCCCTGGCCAAGGCCCAGATGGGGGTCCAGCTGCAGTCCACCGGCTTCCAGTCCGAGCTGACCGTGCGCCAGGTGGCCCGTCTCTACGCTGGCCTCTACGGCGTGGCCCTGAGTGACCAGGACCTGGACGGCGCCCTGGCCGATATCGGGCTCGGGCGTGAGCTGGACCGGACTACCAGGCAGATCTCGGGCGGCCAGCAGCAGCGGCTCTCGCTCTTCGTGGCGCTGATCCACCATCCCACCATCCTGCTGCTCGACGAGCCCACGACCGGACTCGACCCCCAGTCGCGCCGATACCTGTGGACCCGCATCGAGCGAGTCCGCGCCGACGGCGGGAGCATCCTGCTCACGACCCACTCCATGGAGGAGGCCCAGTCGGTCTGCGACCGGGTGGCCATCATCGACCATGGACGGGTGCTGGCGATCGACACCCCCCGCAACCTCGTCGACCAGCACCGAGACGATCCCCTCGTCCGGGCCGCAGCCCGCGGTGAGATAACCCTCGAAGACGTGTTCATCGGACTGACCGGGAGCGAGATCCGTGACTAGCACCACCGCGGCGACGACCGTGGAGGCCCCGAGCCTCGAGACCATGCTGGGCGCCCTGTTGCGGGCGGATCTGGTCGTGCTGACCAAGAACAGGATGCGCATGCTCCTGAGCCTGATGTTGCCACTCATCATCCTGACGTCAACCAGCTCGTCCAAGGCGACCCGGAGTTTCGGAGGCGCCGAATTCATCCTCGGGCTGGCCATCACCGCGGGCATCGCCGGCACCTCGATCATGGGCTATGCCCCCATGGTGGCCCGTGACCGCGAGAGCGGCGTCTTCCAACGCCTGCGGGTCTCACCAGCGCCGACCTGGGCCGTGATGGGCAGCCGGCTGTCCGTCCAGATGGTGTCCAACTTCGTCATCGCCCTTGCCGTGCTCGTCCTAGGCGACAACATCCACCACCTTTCGCTCTCAATCGAGTCTTACGTGCTGGTGCTCTTGGTCTCCATCCTGGCCTCGGCCGTCTTTCTCTCCGTGGCCCAGGCCCTCGTGGGTCTGGTGAAGTCGGCCGACACCGTCCAGGCGTTTGGCCGCCTCCTCTACATCGGGCTCGTCATCGTCGGTCTCTTCGGGGCCTCCGGCGGACTGGGCGGCTTCTGGGACACGGTGTCGAAATGGACCCCCGTCGGAGTACTGATGAACGTGTTCGCCGGCGTGGTCGGTGTCGGAACCTTCGATTCACGGGACTGGCTGTCGCTGCTCGCCTGCGGCGGTTACGTGGTCGTCCTCACCACTCTCGGCATCTACTTCTTCCGCTTCGACTCCCAGTGACCGGCATTCCAAGATCGGTTGGCCGCCGGCGGCGCAAGAAGACAACCCCATGAACACCTCGACATGACCTGGCGGCAGGCGGCAGGATCCTGGGGTGACCATGGGCACGTCACGGTCCGAGGCTTCCGGAGGGCGGACTTCCGGCCGCCGGCCGGTCAGGACAGTTCCGGGCTAGACGAGTTCGCATCGAGCATCGTCGGAACGGACTGGGAGACGTACCGGCGAGAAGGGCCGGCGTGAGCGCGTTTGCGCTCGAGGATGGCGTCGTCTATCACACTTACTCGGCGTACGAGCGCGGGCTGGACGGCCTGTGGAGCATGTACCAGTGGCTCGACCGCGCGCCACTCGGCCGCAACGAGACCGGCTTCTGGTGGCGCCGCCACGACGAGTACCACAGCCAGTGAAGCCACTGGCCCGGAACCCGGTCTCGTCGAACCCGGCAACCGGGCTGGCGGTGATGTGCTCCCGGACTTGCTGCAGGAACCCATCGAGCTTCCCGGCGGCGCGTGCGGTCAGCGCCGCGACCGTCCCGGACGACAGCGGAATGCCGAACAACTCGGCCAGCGTCTGCGCGGTCCGGTTCTTGGACAGGAACTGCCCGATGTAGAGGTAGACGATGATTGCGGCGATCCGCGCCCGTACTGCACCGCTGGACGGCGGCCTGGAGGAGTTCCGGGAGTTCTGCTTCAGCCGCGCCTCAACCTCAGCGATCCGCTCTCGTGCCCGCTCAAGTTCCGCCCGTGCCTGCGCCAGTTCCTGGCGCATCGATGCCACCAGCCCGGCGAGCACGTCATACGGAGGTGGCCCTTGATCAGCGGGCACACCCGGACACTACGGGCCAAGATCGGCTGCCGCCCGCATTTCCGGGCGCATCGGCGTGCCGCCTCAACCCGGCACCGCTGCACCGAGCCGGGATGGCCCTGCCGTACGGCATGGCCAGCAGCGCACCATACCCGGCCCGCCGCCATCCGGCCGACCCAGATCCACAGATAGCAAGATCAGCTCCGGTCAGTCATCGCCAGCCCGGCCACGATGGCCCGGGCCACCGGCGAAGGATCGGAGCCATCCAGCGCGAACCCGCCGCGGACATGGACGGCGGGCTGCGCGATCATCCGCGGCGTGCTGCCCCGATGCGGCCAGGTCGCGGTATGCACCAGGAACGGATGGCACAAGAAGACATCCCCCGCCCGGCCGGCCGCGTGCGCGACCGGCCTGCACAGCACCGAGGGCCGCCAGAAGTCAGCATCAGCGCCGGTGCCTGCCTCACCGTATGGCGCCAGGAACTCCGGGACATACAGATGCGAGCCGCAGACCAGCCGCGTCGGCGCCTCATCCAGGCCGACGTCGGTGAACAGGAGCAGCGCCAGCAGCCCACGCGCCCGGGAGCGCACGTTGACCCAGTACCCGCCGGGCCCGTCGTAGCTGCCCTCGATGTGATACCCGGCATTCGCCCGGTCCTCCGACGGGAATCTCACCACCACCGCGCCACCCGCATTCACCGGCGGCGTCCACCGGCCCGGGCCGATCAGCTCGTCATAGGCAGCGGCCAGGGCAGGGGAGGTAGCCGCAGCGGCGAACGGCTCGCCGTCCAGGCAGCTGACCTCGGCAACCGGCGGCCAGGTAGCGGGATCATCCTCGCGGACGCCCCGCTCGCGCAGTGCCTCCCAGATCATCTCCCGGCACGCCCCGGCAGCTGCCGCATCGAAAGCACCCCGGACGGCCACGTAACCATCACGAACGAAGCCATCTACGTCAAGGCCCACCGGCCCATTGTGTGCCGCCAGCGACCACAGGTCACCCGAATTACCTCGCCAGGACAAGCAGCCCTACTTAAGCATTACGCCCGACCTGACCAGTTACCCCGGGATTATGTTCCGGATACTCGATTATCAGGCTTCCGTCTGGAAAGCAGAGATATACGAACTTGCCACTGGCACGCGCCGCCCGGATCGTCGCCCCGGTCCGCCCTGCCGGGCAGGCAATGAGTGCGTCTGATTCATGCTCAATTCCTGCCGCGCTCCGCCCGTAATGTATCTCGGCGGGCTCCAGCGCGCTAACGAGTGCCTGAACGGTGTGTCGCTGCGCTTCATTCATGGCGTCGAATGTCTTGACGATGTTGACCTTCATTGGCTGCCTCTTTCAGCCCGATCGCCAGCGGACAGGGCATCGTCTAGCATCTGCAATGCTTAGCGCCAACGTATACCGGTCTTGTTTCGCCGCTATACCTGGCTTGTTTCGTCGCGGTGAATCCTGCCGTATCGCCTCACGTGATTTGCCATGTTGAATGCCCCGGCCCTGCGCGGTGCGAGTATTTTTGACGTTTGCTCAGGCTTTAGCGCGAACAGCCCTCGCCGCCGTTGTGCGTGGTCTCGGTTCCCGCGGTACGCAGCCACCCCGGGTGCTGGCCGACGCGGGCCGCGCCGTCAGCCGCATTGAGTCGACGCGAGCCTCAGACTGCCTCCGCAAACCGGGACGGTTCATACTGAGACATGACCAATCTGCGCTACTCAGAGTCGATCGTCGTCGCCCGGTCGCCGGAATCTCTTTACGAGATGATCTCCGATGTGACCCGGATGGGCGAGTGGAGCCCGGTCTGCAAGGCATGCTGGTGGGACGATGGCGACAGCCCCCGGCCGGGTGCCTGGTTCACCGGGCGGAACGAACTGCCCGACCGGGTCTGGGAGACGCGCTCCAAGGTTGTAGCGGCAGAGCGTGGCCGCGAATTCGCGTTCCTGGTGGGCGGCAGTTACGCCCGCTGGGGCTATTTCTTCACCCCGGTTGACGGCGGGACACGGGTGACGGAGTCATGGGAGTTCCTCCCCGACGGTATCGCCATGTTCCACGAAAGGTTCGGTGACGACGCTGATGCCCAGATTGCCAATCGCACGGAGGCTGCGCATAAAGGCATCCCGGTGACTCTCGCCGCGATCAAGGAGACCGCCGAATCGGGCTGATCGTCCGGCCCGGCTGGCTGGCCGGTGCCGGGCAGGTTCTGCGGAGGCCCCGTTCCCGCTGCCCGTGCGAGCAGTGCCAGATTCCCGCAGATCGGCCGCCGGCCTCAGCTCCCGGGCTGCTCGTGCTCCCCTGCCGCGGAGGGCGAGCCAGCCGTACAGCCCGATGGGATAGGCGAAGTACCCCAGCCGGGTAGCGGGGGAGAGCGCGAACATCAGGGTGAGCCCGAGGGCCAGCCGGCGGGCTGCCGCCGCGCCGTCCGCGGGTGGCCGGACGACGAGCGAGACCGCAATCGCGAGACCGGCCGCGATCAGCAGGCCGATAGCAGCCAGCCGGCCATCCGGTCCGATCATCGCGAGCAGGTGCCCGGGCAGCGGGCTCTCCGCCGGAGTCTTGATGTGGGTCAGGCCGAGCGGGAAGAGCACGGTGTTCTGGATCATCACGGCCGGCCCGGCGAGGATCGCCGGGGCAAGCGCCACGACGACCACCGCGGTCGTGGCGACCGCGGCGATGATGAACCGGGCTGCCTCGCGAGCGCCATCCCGGGCCGCAAGCATAGCGGCGAGCACCGCCAGCGCGGGCCACGCGGTGGCCTTCATCGCGCATGCGGCGCCAAGCGCGATCGCCGCGGGCCATAGCGCCAGCGTGCGTGACCGTTGGCTGAGCAAGGCCAGCGCCAGGCACATCAGCGCCAGCACCGGCGGGTCGGTGATGCCGAGTGCCAGCGGGAACGCCACCGCCGGGGAGGCGACGGCGAAGAGGCTGCAGCGCAGCGCCTCGCGCCGTCCGGCGACGCGGAACGCCAGGGTGAGCAGCACCACTGAGGTGGCGCCGAGCCACAGCCTCGGGTCGCCTGCCAGGCCTTGTACGCCCAAGGCCCTGGGCAGGCCGAACACCGCCATGGCCGGCAGGTACGGGTTGTAAGCGATCGGCCCGGCCAGGGGCCCGAGCTGCGAGCCGGACAGGTAAGGGGTTCCGTGCGCCAGCAGCAACGCCGCGGACCGGGAGACGACCAGGACATCGGGTGTCGCGGGCGCGTGGGCGGCAAGCCAGGCCAGCGGGATCACCAGGGCGCCGGCCAGGCTCGCGACGAGCGCGGCGTCTCTTCCGTACGAGCGCCACCGGGCGGCGGCGAGGGCGGCGGCGGCGTACGCTGCGGCCGCCCAGATACCCCAGGAGCGGTCGTCGCCCGGCCCGCTGAAAATCGCAACCAGTCCGGCATATCCGGCGAAGACCACATACCAGATAGCCAGCCGCCCCGAGCCGGGCCCGGGCGCAGCCGGACGCGTCCGTGCCGGGTCGAGCGGGATCGTGCTGGCCTGCACTGCCGTGCTGGTTCTCATCGATCCGTCACGGGGCCCGTCCAACGGCCTGTCATTCCCTCGGCTAGTCATTAGCGGCTCGTGCCTACCGGACCGGCATAGCCGCACTGGCTTGGGGCGGTGCAAGGAGCCGCCTTGAGGCATCCCGGAGGCCCCCCGCACCTGAGGTGTCGTCTCCGCCGGCCAGTCATGGCACCGACAGATCAGTACAGTTTGTCACTCGCGGGCCGGGTCGCGGGCGCCGCACCCCGATGACGGCAGGCCGGTGCCCGCTCTGGACCTGGTGGCGGCCAGGATGGCGTGATGACCGGCCGCCGTCGGATGCCGGGACGCAGACTGCCCGGGCGAGCTGAGCCGTCACCGCTGCCAGGGCCCGGCGGACCGGCTGGCCCAGCGGTAACCGGGGGCGCCGCGGCCAAGGATCCTGTCGACCGCTGAGCCCACGCTGCCGTCCTCGGCGATCAGCCGGCGGATCACCACGATCAGGCAGGGGATGGCCCAGAAGTCGCCGCAGACCCACAAGAGCGCGGCACCGATCTGCTGATCGGCGAACGGCGGCAGGGTCACTCCAGGGATGTGGTTGTAGACCGCATACCAGGAACTCTGGCTGAACAGGCTCATCGATATCCGCCTGGGCGGCCGCCGACATCCGCGGCCGCAGCGGAGGCGACGGGATGAACTGCAGCCAGAAGAGGATCCCCGTGATAAAGAAGCTGGCGTGCATCAGCCAGATGTGCACGGCCTGGTTGTTCTCCGCGAGATCGAACAGCGCCGGGATGTGCCAGGCCACCATCGCCACGTTGAACAACGCGATGGCCACCCAGGGCCGCAGCAGCGCGCCGCCGGCCGCGCGGACCGGGCGCGCCCAGCCGGCCCGCATGACCTCCCTGGTTGCGCTGCGGCCCAGCCGCCCGGGCAGCGCGTCAAGCAGCGGCTGCCAGGGAGCGCCGGCCACGATGAGCGTCGGCGCGGCGAACATGAGCAGCAGGTGCTGGACCATGTGCACGAAGAAGTAGTCGTCCGACCAGTAGTCGATCGGCGACTGGACAGCGATCAGCAGGACGGCTAGCCCGCCGTAGAACAGCAGCGACCGTTTCCGCCGCTGCCTGGCGCGGTCGGGCCTGGACCGGCGGGCGAGCCGGGCCAGGCCGATCTCATGCCAGCAGACCAGGACGATCACGATGATCATGAACGGGTCATAGGACCAGTGCTGGGTCAGGTAGCTCATCGCGGTCCCCCTCAGCTCGAAGAGCCATAGGGGATCTCGACGCGCAGCGTCTGCGCCAGGCTCCAGCTTGCTGCGCCGCCCGCCAGCCGCCAGTCGGCGAACGAGCTGCCGTGGGCGGTCAGGGCGTCGAGGTGACCAGCGGGCCCGACGGCGAGCGTCGCCGTCCATCTGGGCAGCCCCGGCAGCGCCCGCCAGGACGCCCCCGGCCCGGCCAGCGCCTCGCCCAGGCCGTCGCCTAGCACCAGGCCGACCGCGCCGCCCGGCCCGAACGAAGCCGACCGCACCGTGGCGCTCCCGGGGCGCAGCGGCGCGGAAAGTCGCCAGCGGGCGCCGCCGTCGGTCGACCAGGCGGCCAGCAGGCTCGCAGTGGCGCCCGCGCCGGATTCGAGCAGTACCTGGGTGCGGGGGCCGGTCGTGCCCATCCGGAGCACCTCGACGTCGCCGCGCGCCAGCGGCGCCGGGATGGCCGGACCGGCCGGCGTCCAGGTGCGGCTGCGCAGCGCGAAGATGCCCGCGATCCCCGGATGGCCGCAGCGGCCCGCGAGCAGCGGGCCGCCCGGGCCGCCGAACGCGGCAGCGGTGAGGCCGGTTAGCCCGCAGGCCCGGCCCGCCGGGGTGCTGGCCAGCGACTGCACGCTGGCCAGCTTGGTCCACGCCGTTCCGAGACGGGAGCCGAGCTGCGCGCCGCCGCCCTGGCCCAAGGCGATGAGCTGGCCGCCCTGCCCCGCCGCGAGCGCATCGGGGACGTCGGCGAGGCCGGGATCAGCGAGCGTGCCCGTCGACCAGCTGGCGCCGCCGTCGGCGGTCGAGGCCAGCGGCGAGAACAACAGGTCCTGGCTGGGGCGGAAGCCGGTCACCAGCGAGTTCAGGCCGGTGACCGCCGCCACGATGCCCCCGTTGTCGGCCACGCCCACCGGGGTGGCCAGGCGCCATTTGGGCGTGCCCGCCGGGCGGCTGAACAGCTCCCAGAAGTCGTTCTCCTGTGCGCTTGCACCGCCCATCACCACGATCGCCCAGCTGGCTCCGGCAGCGGCGGTGACCGCGGTGGCCAGCTGGGGCAGCGGGGCAGCGGCCGGCACCGACGGCGGCTTGCCCGCCGCCACGCTGCCGCAGCCCGCGATGAGGAGCGCAGCGACAGCCGGCACCGTGGCAGCCCGCAGTGCCCGCAGTGCGCTGCCCCGGACTGCGCTGCCCCGGACTGCGCTGCCCCGGACTGCGCTGCCCCGGACTGCGCTGCCCCGGACTGCGCTGCCCCGGACTGCGCTGCCCCGGAGTGATCCCGCGGCGGCCCAGGGGCACCGGCCGGTCACGACGGCTTCATAACTTGCTGAGCGGCGCTGGACAGCTCGCCGGCGAATGACGATTCCGAGCTCGCGGTACCCGGTCCTGGATCGAAGTCAAGCTCGGTGCGGGTGCGCCCGGTCGCGTCGATGACATAGGCGACGTCGCTGTGCGCGATCATCCCGCCTGATGGCAGGATCTGCGCCGCGATCGAGTAGTCGGCCCACACCTTCTTGAGCTGAGCGACGGGTCCGGTCAGGAACAGCCAGTTCGGCAGGGTGGTGAGACGTTCCTGCTGGTCGAACGCCCGGGTGTAGGAGACCGCGTAATACACGGGATTGGCCACGATGGCGACGAGCACGACGTTGCGGGATTTCGCGCCGAGCATCTGGTCGGCAGCGCGGAACTCTTGCGCGATCAGCGGGCAGTCGCTGGTGCACACCGGGTCAAGGAAGGTGAGCAGCACGACCTTGCCGCGCAGGTTCGCCAGGCTGACCTGCCTGCCGGACTGATCGGTCAGCCGGAAGGCCGGGGCCGTGAAGTCCAGCGGGGCGCTGCTGCCGTCGATGGCCTGCGCGATGATGGTGTCCGCGCTGGGGCTGGCTTGCGCCAGCGCCATGGGCACCGCGCCGACTACGATGATCACGGCCGCCCACGCGGCCAGGATGGCGCGGGTGCCTGCCGCGCCGAATGCCCGCGCCATCGGGGCCGGCTTGAGCCGGTCACGCCAGGTCAGCCCGGCGGGTGCTGGATCGCTCGGGGCTGCAGGTGACGCGCTAGCCGCCGGGCCGCTGGCGGTTGCCGGTGACGCGCCGGCCGGGGCTACCGGGCTAGCTGCGGGCGCGGCGCTGGCCGCGGTGCCCGCTGTCGCGGCGCCGGGCACGGACTGCGCCGCAGTGACGGTGGCCGGGACGCGGGTCAGTGCCACAAACCCGGCTATAACGATAAGCGCCATCGGGATCATGCTGTTCGGGTCGGTGCCGAGGCCGCCGAAGAACCCGAAATCCTCGATCAGCACCCAGTCGGCGAGGCACACCGCGGCCATGGCGATGATCGTGGGCCGCAGCAGCCGCGGCTGCCCGCTCAGCAGCCCGGTGCCGATCAGCGCCAGCGCGACCACGGCGAACAGGTTGACCGCGAAACCGTGCGCCGCGGTGAAACTGCCGAAACCGCTGACCCAGCGGGCCAGGATGGCAGGCTGACGCGTGCTCGCCATGGACTGGATCATGCTGGTGAGGGTGCCGGGAGCGCCGTATCGGGTACCTTGCCAGAAACCGCGTCCCGGCCAGGCCTGCAGCACGGCCATGCCGACGAAGAACAGGCCCATGGCCGCCAGGATCCGCCTGCCGAGCTGCGGCGTCCGCCAGTAACGCTCGGGCAGTGCCACCAGCCCGCCCGCCACGCAGTAGAACGCCGCCGCGCCTGGCGCGCCGAACAGCCAGGTCAGTCCAGGGGCGAAGATTCCGCCGAAGGCCTCGCCGAAGACCCAGACGATCAGGCCCCAGCCGGCGCTGGCCAGCCCGGCGAGCCTGGACCACTGTCCGCGCGGCGCCGCGAGCAGCCAGGCGCCGATCCCGACCTGGATCCAGACGGCGGCCGCGCCCGCCTGGACCGGGTGGTACGACCAGGTCGTTCCCGCCCAGTTCACGACGTGCTGCACCCAGTCCGGCGAAGCGCTGGCGGTCGGCTCGATCACGTTGGACGGCAGGCCGGCCGCCATGGCCGGCTGGGCCTGCAGGAGCCCGTCGAAGATCCAGATGATCCCGAAGCTGATCCGCAGCAGGCGGCGCGCGGCAGGCTCAGCAGCACCGAGGCCGTCGGCCTTGGCCGTGACCCCGAACAGCTCCCTGGCGCTGGCCCACGCCGCCGCGAGCACGCCGAGGATGAGCAGCACGATGATCCCCTGATGCAGCAGCGCCGACCGGAAGGCCGCCACCAGGATCGGGTTGGTGACGTCCAGTCCGGAGTTCATCCCGGGCATCGAGGTCCACTCTCCCTAACTAGGTGCACGGCCGTTCAATGAACGCCTGCCGGTCAGCCGGGCAGCACGGGCGGCGAGGCGTGGGCGGACAGCGCCCGGTTCGCGGCCTCGATCACCGAGTCCACTGCCGAGCGCTGCGCGTCCAGTCTTCCCAGGGCCTGGCTAAGGGCAGCCATGGCCTGGCTCTTGGCCCGCTGGTTCCTGGCCGCCAGCACCTGCGCGACATCGGTCTGTACATCCTGGGCGTCGGGAGTCGCCCAGTTAGTGAGCCCGGTGACCACCGTACCGAGTCTGAAACTGGCCAGGGACTCGGTCACCTGGTACCCGGAAAGGTCGTCGAGCGGCTCACTGTTGGCCAGGGAACAGTTCGACGCGCCGTACTGGGCGATATAGATCGCGGTCGTCAGGTCGCGGCGGTCGCCCGACTCGACCTGATGCAGGACGCCAAGCGACTCGCCGACGCCGCCCGCGCACGACTCGATGCCGGTGTTCATGTCGGCCAGGAACCCGCGCAGGTCGGCGGCGCGCTGCGCCTGTGACGGCCGGTGCACGAGCGCGACGAGCACCGCCCCGGCCAGCAGCACGATCCCGAGCAGCAGCACCGGCCGCGGGGTGCGACGGGTCGGCCAGCGGGTATGCCGGATCGGGACGTACGGCGGATCAGTACGGGGCGGCGCGGTCATGGATCAGCCTCGGTCCTGGCTCTGTCCTGAGTGCTGCGCCTGCGGGATGGCCAGCGCGGCGCCCCGGCCTTCCATGAGGGCGACGTCGGTGGCGATTTCCGTCAAGCTCAGCGCACCGAAGACATGCTTGACGATGTCGTGCCTGGCATTGAGGAAGAACGTCTGCGGGAGCAGGAACACGCCATGCGAGACGGTCGTCGAGGCCGGGAACGGATCGAAGCCGACCGGGTAGGTCACGCCGGACCGCCGCAGGAACTGCTCGGCAGGCGCAGTCTCGTCATTGGAATCCACGCCGATGATCACGACGGTGCCATGGGTGGCCCGGTAGTACCGGGCGATCAGCGGGGTCTCGCGCTTGCAGGGCGGGCACCAGGACGCGAAGAAATTGACGATCACCGGCCGTCCGGCCAGCGCGGCCAGGCTGACCTGGCTGCCGGGATGGCCGAGTGCCTTCAGGGTGAAGTTCTTGAAAAGTGGCAGGGTCCGCGGCTGTGAGCCGGCACCACCGGTCACGGAGAGCACCGCGATCACGGCCACCACCACAGCCGCGGCGCCCCAGGCGATCTTCCCGGTCCGGCTGCCGCCGCCGAGCAGCTCCGCCCAGCTCCGGTGCCTGGCAGCCGGGCCGTCAGCCGCCGGCAGATCTCGCTGCCCGGCGGCCGGCTCCTGGGCGGGACCCGGCACGCCCTGCGTACGGGCTTCCTCATCGTCCATCACGGCCGCCTGATCCGGCGCGGATCGCCTGCCTGCACGGGTACAGGGAGTTGCGCCAGGTCGCCCGCAGGCGGAGCTAGCACTGGAAGCATGAAATCGAACCTACTGCCCGCGCCTGGTGCGCTGCGCACCCGCACCTCCCCGCCATGTCCGCGCGCTATCGCGCGGACTAGCGGAAGCCCGAGCCCGGTGCCGCGGTGCCCGCTCGGGCCCGCGCTGGTGGTGAACCGCTCGAAAACGCGCGCCAGCTCAGTCCGCTGGATGCCGCCCCCGGTGTCTTCGACGATCAGGTGCGCGCCCCGGTCATGGTGCACGACCGACAGCCTGATGGTGTCATCGGGACCGGTGTGCTGGACCGCGTTCTCCAGCAGCGCGTCGATCGCCAGGCCAAGGCGCTCGCGGTCCGCGTTGACGGTGACCTCGTCCAGGCGCCCGAGTCGCCAGAGGCGTTGTGCCGCGGGCCGCCAGCGCCGCAGCTCCTCCATGATGAAGCCGTCCAGCGCGACCGGCTCAGGGCGGAGGAAGTCCGGGTTCTCGGACGCCGCGATCAGGAGCAGCCGCTCGCTGAGGCTCTTGAGCCTGGTCAGCTCGCCGACCACCACGTGAATGTCACGTTGTCCCTGCTGGTCGGCTAGATCGCGGGCCAGCAGCTCGGCATGGCCGAGCGCGATGGTGATGGGGGTCCGGAGCTGATGAGAAGCGTCCTGGAGGAACCTGCGCTGGGTTGACAGCAGCCGCGCGTTCTCCTCGCTGACCCTGGCCCGCTCGGTGTCCGCGGCCATCGTGCGGTGCGCGTGCCACATCATCACCCAGAACATCGCCGCCATCAGCGGGACCTCGGCCAGCTCGTCGGCCGTCTGGGTATGACGCCACACGTCGAGGCCGACCGCGGCAGAAGTAGTCGCGATCATCGCGGCCAGCACCCAGGCTGTCGAAGTCGTCCGGCGGACGCGGAAACCGTATAGCAGAGCGAAGCCGATCCAGATGAGATGAAACGGGATCGCTTCCCAGTGCGCGAAGATCACGATCCCGGCGAGGCCGAGCAGCCAGGATGCCACCCAGCAGGAATCAAGCCACCAGGGCCAGTGCCGCAGCCTGCTGGTGACCAGCTCTCTAGGAAGCAAGTTGATATCCCGCGCCGCGCACCGTCTTGATCAGCTCGAAGCCCAGCTTCGACCGCAGCCGCCGCACGCAGACGTCGACCACATTGGAGCCTGGATCGAAGTCGTACCCCCAGATCGACGCCAGCAGCTGATCCTTGCCGACCGACTGGCCCGCGTGCTCCATGAGCTCCTTGAGCAGCAGGAACTCCAGCCTGGTGAGCGCTATCGGGCCGTTGCCCCGGTTCGCCTCCAGCCTGCCCACGTCGAGAATGAGCTCGCCGGTCCTGATCGTCTCGGTCCGCAGCGGACCCCCGGCCCGCAGCTGGACCCGTACCCGGGCCAGCAGCTCAGCCAGGGAGAACGGCTTGGTCAGGTAATCCTTCGCCCCGAGTTCCAGGCAGAACACCTTCGCTGTCACCTCGTCGAGGCAGGACAGCACCATGATCGCCTGGTCCGGGCGGCTGCGCAGCAGCTGCGCCAGCACTGTCCGCCCGTCCATATCCGGCATGATCAGGTCAAGGATGACCAGGTCGTAGCCGTCGGCCAGGGCGCGGCTCAGGCCGCCTGAGCCGTCCGGGGCGGTGTCGGCGTCGTATCCGGCACTGGACAGGGCGCGGCAGATGAAATCACTGATCCTCGGCTCGTCCTCGACCAGCAGGATCCGGGACCCGGCCGGCCGGCCGGCCGGCTGATCTGTCGTCATCGCGGGTACTTCGCTTCGGGTAGGCCACATCAGCGGGTGTGGCGATCGGGCCCAGGCCCAGCACCCGGTTGGTGCACAGCAGAGGATCTACTCCTTCGGGCGGCCCAGGTCAAGGCCCCGCACGGGAAGCGAAACTATCCCGTTACCTGCGAAGGCAGCTGGCGATGGAACGCGGGAACAAGGATGCAATGACGGGTGTGATAACTGTCTGTAATGGAAATGATCCGCTGAGTGACTGACGGGCAGGGCCAGGGCAGGTGGGCGCGATGACCCTGATGATGACAATTTCGTCATTCAGGACGCGCATCCTTGCCGTGCTCTGCACGCCGATCGCAAGATCGGGACCATAAATGGCCTCCGGTCCCCGGCGCGAAACGCGGGCCGGCGACCGGTGTTGCGTGCCGCGCAGAAGCGAGGTGGTGGCTGGTGTCGTTGCCGGCCCGGATCGTTACCCTCATCGTGGCGTTCCTCGCCGTGGTCGCGGGCGGGGTATTCGTCGTCGCTCACTACCTGCTCGCCGGCCCTCCCGTGGAAGACTTCACGGCAGGCCACTCGGCAGGCCTGCCGGTGAACATCACGATGCAGACCGACGCGGTGACCACGGTGGCCTCAGTGGGCGACCATCCCACCTGGGTCAGCTACTTCATCAAGAGCCCGCAAACGGGCGCCTGGATTCACACCACCTTGTTCAAGGTCCCCGCTGATACCCGGGTGAACGTGACGATTCTCGGCTATGACGGCTCCACGCCGATCCGCAACCAGGTCTGGGGCCAGGTCACCGGCACGATCGGCCGGGTCGCGTTCTACAGCGGCAAGCCGGTCCGGACCGTGAACGGGTGGAACGGCCCTTATCTCATCCAGCACACCTTCACGATCCCGGGCATCGGCCTCAACGTTCCCGTCGAGGCGGGCCCGGGGACCTGCATGACCGCTCCGTGCACGAACAACCAGCACTCGACCACCACGTTCAGCTTCATCACCCCCTCCCAGGGGGGCGTCTACCGCTGGCAGTGCTTCATCCCGTGCGGGCTCTCGTTTCTCTACGGCAATGGCGGTCCCATGCAGACAATCGGCTACATGGCCGGCAACATGACGGTGGAGTCCTGATGGCCACGGCATCGGAGGCGCCTGCCGCGCCGTCGGCCGGCCCTGGCGAGCCCCGCCACGGCCTGCGGATCTTCCTGATCTGGCTGCCGCTGGCGCTGATCGCGGATCTGCTCATCGTGTTCGTGTGGGGGCCGCACCTGCCGCCGGGAGCTATGTCTACCTCGGCGCGCAGCCAGCAGGTCGACTTCATCGTGCTGGGGGCGATGGCCGCGCCGGTCATGCTGTTCGTCCTCACCTACTTCGGGTACGCGCTGATCGTCTGGCGGCACCGGGAGGGTGACGACACCGACGGGCCGCCGATCCACGGGAACACCCGGATCGCCGCGACCTGGATAGTTACCAGCTCGGTGATCGTCCTGGCGCTGGCCGTGTACGGCACGATCGAGCTGTGGCTGCCCGCCGGGGCCGGAGCGGGGGAGGGCAACACGCCGATCTGGCGGCCGAGCGGCGGGGCCGCGCTGCAGGTGCAGGTGATCGGCCAGCAGTGGCGCTGGACCTACCGCTACCCGCAGTTCGGCGGGTTCGAGACCACGGCCCTGGTGCTGCCGGTCGGCGAGAACATCCAGTTCAACGTGACCTCGCTGGATGTGATCCACAGCTTCTGGGCCTACCAGCTCGCCGTCAAGGCCGATGCGAACCCTGGTATCAACAACGTGGCCTACACCAAGCCGCTGCACACCGGTGCCGTCCAGGTGCGCTGCGCCGAGCTGTGCGGGCTGTGGCACGCGGACATGACCACGTCAGGAGTGGTGGTGTCCGTCGCTGTCTTCCGGGCCTGGGCGTCGGCGACCGAGACCCAGCTGGCCGCGCTGACCAGGAACCTTCCGCCGTACGCGCTCACTTATGACGCCAACCAGATCCCGCAGCTCGGCAAGGCGTTCACGGCGCCGCCGCCCGCCGGTGCCGGGCTGTCCGGAGCGGGCGGCGGCTACTACGGCGGCCAGTATCCGGTGCAGCCATGACCGGGCCGCGGACAGCTCGCACGCATACTGCCGTTCCGTCCGTGAAGAAGGGGTGACCGGATGGCCATCGAGATACAGCCGGAGAAGGCCCAGCACCCCGGCGGGCGCGGGCCGGGCGGCGAGGCGCGGCGCCGTCCCTGGTGGATGCGCCCGGCATTCCACACCGGGATCGTCGGCGGGGTCATCGGCTACCTGGTCGGGCACTGGCTGGGCAACTTCCTCGCCAGCGGCTACTCGCAGGTCCAGAACTCCGGCCAGAACGACCTGGCGATCGTCCTCGGCTACGTGGTCGGGACGGTCGGCTGGCTGGCCGGGCTCGGGGTCTTCAACGACCTGCTGCGCCAGATGGCCGGGAAGCCCGTGCCGGTCCTGGAGGAAGAGCACGCGGCTGCCGCAGGCATGGCGAGGTACTTCAGGTATTCCCTGGACCACAAGGTGGTCGGCATCCAGTACCTGGTCGGGATGATCGCCTACTTCCTGACCGGCGGACTGCTAGCGATGGCGATCAGGACCGAGCTGCTGTCGCCCTCGTATCACGTCTTCAGCTCGGCCACCTACACCGCGATCGTCGGCGAGCACGGCACGATGATGATGATGATGATGTCGTCGGTCGTGCTCGGCCCGCTCGGCAACTACCTGGTGCCGCTGATGATCGGCTCGAAGCGGATGGCGTTCCCGCGGCTCGAGGCGCTCTCCTTCTGGCTGACCCCCGCCGCGTACCTGGTGCTGCTCTCCGGGCTGCTGTGGGGCGGCTACCCGTTCGGCTGGACCGGGTACGCGCCGCTGTCGGTTCAGGCCACCCAGGGCGCCGACTCCTACGCGGTCGCGTTCGGCCTGATGGGCCTCTCGCTGATCCTGCTCGGCTTCAACCTGGTCGTCACGATCATCTGCTACCGGGCGCCAGGGATGCGGTGGAGCAGGGTGCCGATCTTCGTGTGGGCCAATCTCACGACCGGGCTCATCATGGTGCTCGCCGGGCCGGTCCTGGTCGGCGGGATGTACATGATGATCACCGACCGGACGGTGCAGACCGCGTTCTTCACCGACGACCTCGGCGGCAGCAGCTACCTGTACCAGAACCTGTTCTGGTTCTTCGGTCACCCGGAGGTGTACATCCTGGCGCTGCCCGGATTCGGCATCGTCTCGGAGATCCTCCCGGTGTTCTGCAGGAAGCCCCTGTTCGGCTACCGGGTGGCGGCCGCCGGGATGATCGGGGTGACGCTGCTCAGCTTCTTCGTCTGGCAGCATCACCTGTTCGTCAGCGGGATCAACCCGGACATGCGGCCGCTGTTCATGCTGACCACCGAGCTGATCTCGGTCCCGACCGGGTTCATCTACCTGGTGGCGATGGGCACGTTCTGGAAGGCGAAGATCCGCTTCACGGTGCCGATGCTGTTTGCGCTCGGCATGTACTTCAACTTCCTGATCGGCGGGATCACCGGGGTGTTCGTGTCCGATGCGCCCGCCGACACCACCGAGCACGGCAGCTTCTTCGTGATGGCGCACTTCCACTACACGATCATGGGCGGGCTGATCTTCGCGTTCATGGCTGGCCTGTACTACTGGCTGCCGAAGATGATGGGGATCAGGCTGAACCAGACCCTGGGGAAGATCCACTTCTGGACGATGTTCATCTTCTTCAACTCGACCTTCCTGCCGCTGTTCGCGGTCGGGCTGGCCGGCCAGCCGCGCCGGGTATACACCTACGCGCGCAACCTGGAGACGCTCAACGACTGGGTGTCGATCTCGTCCTTCCTCCTCGGCGTCTCGATCCTGATCTTCCTGTTCAACTTCGTGATGTCGACGGTGTTCTGGCGGGTACGCGAAGTGAGCAACCCGTGGCAGTCCCGCGGGCTGGAGTGGCAGGTGCCCTCGCCGCCGCCTGCGGGCAACTTCGCCCGCGTCCCCGTGGTGCTGTCGGCGCCCTATGACTACGGCGATCCGGGCGCGCAGCCGGTTGCGGACCTGGATCCGCCTGCCGGTGTGCTGTCGGCCGCCTATGCCGGCGCCGGAGTGGAGGAATAGCGATGGCGCAGACATCCGAATCTGTCCCGGCCGGCGTGGACCGGGAAGCCGAAGAGGCCGGCTTTTACCACGAGGCCGCGCTCAATGCCGCGTGGACGGGCTCGCGGCTGGTCATCGGCGCCATGTGCTTCGCCTTCGGGGCGTTCGCGTTCGCCTACTTCTACCTGCGGTCGCTGAACTCACACGGGATGTGGCATCCGGCGGGATTCAAGGGCCCGCAGCCCTGGGCCGGCGCGGTGATCATGGCGCTGGTGGTGGTCAGCGCGCTGGTGCAGTCCGCCGGATTGCAGCGGATCAAGGCCGGGAAGAAAGCGCCCTGGCAGGCTGCCGCGGCGGCCGCACTGCTACTTGGCCTGGCCGCTGTCGGGCTGCAGGTCTGGCAACTGCTTAACCTGCCCTTCTACCCGGGCAGCGCGGGCTTTGCCAGTGTCTTCGTCGGCACCACGCCGGTCTTCCTGGTGGTGGTGTTCGGCGCGATGATCTGGCTGGAGATCCTGATCATGCGGGCCCGGCCGATCCCGCCGATCTCGTTCGTCGAGCAGCCGCCGACCTTTGCGGAAGCGTTCGCCGTGCAGCGCTTCCAGTCGTCGCTGAGCGCGTTCACCCTGGTGTGGAACTTCCTCGCGGCGGTGGCGATCGTGTTCTGGGTGCTCTTCTACCTGACGGCCTGAGCGGAAAGGAGCGGCTCATGGCGGGGGCGCAGATCGGCCTTCGCTCTGGTCCGGGACCCCTATGACCCACCTCGTCTCCCACTGGCCGGCCAGCCTGGTGGTCCTGGTTCTGTGCGGGCTGGTCATGGCGCTGCACCTGACCGGGCTGCGCCGGCTCAGGTGCACCGGGGGCGCTGCGGACGGTTCCCAGGGCGGCGCGAATCCGGCGCGCGAAGCCGCCGCGTTCTATGGCGGCCTGCTCGCGGCGGCCATCGCGGTCCTTCCGCCGGTTGCCTACTGGTCAGGCAGCTATCTCTGGGTCCGGGCGCTGCAGGACCTCCTGCTCGCGGTGGTGGCTCCGTCGCTGATCGTCCTGGGCGCGCCGTGGCTGGCGCTGGCGGCCGGCCTGACCGCGGCGGCACACCGGCGGCCCGGGCGAGCGAGCCGGAGGCGCCCCGCCAGGCTCGGGGCAGCGTGGCGGCTAGCCTGGCCGGTCGGTGCCACGGTCGTCTTCAACATCGTCTGGCTCGGGTGGCACCTTCCGGTGCTCTATGACGCGGCCGTGACGAGCCAGGCCGCGCGGTACGCCGAGTACGCGACCTTCCTGGCGGCCGGGATCTGGTTCTGGCTGCAGCTGATCGGCTCGCGTCCGTCAAGCCCGGCCGCGCCACCGCCGCGCAGGCTGGCGTTGCTCATCGGCACGGCCGCCGCCGACACCGTGCTCGGCATGGTCCTGGTCTTCGGATCCGCGCTGTTGTACCCCGCCTATGCCGGCCCGGCGCGCGGCCTCTCCCTCGTGATCGCTGATCAGCAGCTGGCCGGGGCGGTGCTGTGGATGGGAATCCTGCCGAGCTTGATCATTGCCGCGGTGGCGATACTGATGACGTGGCTGGACAACGAAGAGCGCGATGATCCCTCGCGCGACCTGGAACGGCTGACCACGCCGCGGCCGGCCGGGTGGCCGTCCAGCGGCGGGTCCGGGGTGGCCGGCTGGCCGTCCCGGACCCGCTACCGACCGCCCGCCGCGTGAAGATGCCAAGCGTGAGCACACTAAGGAGCATGACGGCGTGAGCACACTAAGGAGGATGGCGTGACTGGATCAGTGCTGGCGGTCACGGTCAATGCCCAAGCCGGGTCGTACCTTACGTGGGCGTTTCCGCTTGGCCTGTTCTGTGTCGTCGCCGGAGTCCTTTTTATGGTGCTGTTCGCCCTGCCGCACGATCGGGTCCCGGCCCGTCGGCTTGCTCCGGTGCAGGCCGCTACTCCAGATGATCCCGGCACCGCGCGCGCGGCGGCCGTAGCGGCTGGCATGCCGACGGCGGCCGGCGGCGGCGGCACCGAGGGTGGCCTTGAGCGGCCGGAGGCCCTCGGGGCTCCTGGCGCCGGCGCAACCGCCGTCGAGCCCGAGGCTGGCCCCGCGGCTGGCACTGGGACTACGCCCGCCGGCCCGGGCGGGTCAGCGGCTGACGCGGGGCCGAGTAACGTATCTGGCGAGGAGGGCGCCCCGGCCGACGCCGGGGAGTCAGCGTCAGGCCCGACCGATGGCACGGAGGCCAGCGAGTGACACAGGTGACCAGCACCCTGCCCGGGCAGGTCGGCGTCCCTGTCAGCGGGCGGCGCCCGGTCCGGCTGGTCGCCAGGTCGCTGTTCCTGCTGACCAAGCCGCGGATCATCGAGCTGCTGCTGGTCACCACGGTGCCGACGATGTTCCTCGCGCAGCGGGGGCTGCCGTCTGCCCGGCTGGTCGGGCTCACCCTGCTCGGCGGCGCGCTCGCCGCGGCGAGCGCGAACACGATCAACTGCTACCTCGACAGGGACATCGACGCGGTGATGCGGCGCACCTCGCGCCGCCCGCTCGTCGCCAAGGGGGCCAAGGCGGTCATCAAGCCCGGCGAGGCGCTGGCGTCCGGCATCCTGCTCGGCGCGGCCGCCACCCTGCTGTTCGGGCTGCTGGTCAACTGGCTCGCCGCGGCTCTCGCCGACGGAGCGATCCTGTTCTACGTCTTCGTGTACACGCTCGGGCTGAAGCGCAGGACCGCCTCGAACATCGTCATCGGCGGCGCGGCCGGCTGCTTCCCCGTGCTGGTCGGCTGGGCCGCGGTCACCGGCAGCGTCAGCCTGCCCGCCGTCGTGCTGTTCGCCGTCATCTTCTTCTGGACGCCGCCGCATTTCTGGGCGCTCGCGATGAAGTTCCGCGACGACTACGCGGCGGCGAGCGTGCCGATGCTGCCGGTCGTGGCGTCGCCGGCGACGGTGACCCGTAAGATCCTCGCCTATTCCTACGCGATGGTCGCGGCGACGCTCGCGCTGGTCCCGTACGCCGGCTGGCTGTACGGCTGCTTCGCGGCCGGGCTCGGCGTATGGTTCCTCGCCGAGGCGCACCGGCTCAGGGCGCGCGTGGCGGCAGGCGACGCGCCCGCCCCGATGCGGCTGTTCCATCAGTCGATCGCCTACCTCACCCTGCTGTTCGCCGCCGTGGCCGTCGCCGCCCTGGTCCCGCTGGGCCGCTGGTAGCCGCGGGGATATGCACCGCTGGCAGCCGGGGGCTCTTTTTCCCGCGGGTTGACCGGCCGATGAGGCTGGATGGGTAATGCTTGGACACATGAGGCCGCGTCGTCCCTTTTCACGGAGAGCATTCATTGGCGGCGCGGTTGCCGCGGCCGCGGTTCCTGGCGCGGCGGTGACGGCATGCTCAGGCGGCCCGGGCGGGCCCGCGCAGGCAGCCGCGAAGGCGGCCACCGGGCGGTCCCGGCCGGTAGCGGAGAATGACCTGCCCGGCGACCGGGACTGGTGGATCGCCAAGCTGGGCGCGCCCGACGCGATCATGGGCTACGCGGCGCAGGCCAGCGTGCTGCCGGGGGACCAGGTCCAGCTCCTTGTCTCGACGACATCCCGCGAGTTCCGGGTGCGCGCCTTCCGCGTCGGCTGGTACCGCGGCGACCTGGCCCGCAAGGTGTGGGAATCGGGCCCGGTGCGCGGCCACCGGCAGAAGCCGTCCTCGATGATCGCGGAGACCAACACGGTTTACACCGACTGGGGCCCGTCGCTGACCATCCCGACCGACGGCTGGCCCCCGGGGTCTTACCTGCTCCGGCTGGACGCGGACGCGGGGCAGCGCTATGTGCCGCTCACCGTGCGGTCGGAGAGCACGGCGGGCAAGGTCGTGATCAAGAACGGGGTGGCGACCTGGCAGGCGTACAACACCTGGGGCGGTTACGACCTCTACCTCGGACCGACCGGGCAGTACAGCGACCGCGCGCTGGCGGTCAGCCTGGACCGGCCGTATGACCAGGAGGGCGCCTACCTGTTCATGGTCTACGAACGGAAATTCATCAACCTGGCCGAGCGGCTCGGCCTGCCGCTGGCGTACCTGACCAGCATGGACATCGCCAGTGATGCCCATGCCCTGGACGGCGCGAGCGCGCTGATCTCGCTCGGGCATGACGAGTACTGGTCTCCGCCCGAGCGCGCGAACGTCACGGCGGCCAGGGATGCCGGGGTCAACCTCGCGTTCCTCGGCGCCAACGCCATGTTCCGGCGCACCCGCCTCGAGCCGACCAAGCTGGGCGCTAACCGGCTGGTGGTCTGCTACCGGACCAGCTACCAGCAGGACCCCATGTACGGCAAGGACAACGCCCTGGTCACCACCGACTGGCGGGAGGAGCCGCACCCGGACCCGGAATCCTCCGTGATCGGCACCCTGTATGAGGGCTTCCCGACCGTCGCGGACTACGTGGTGGCCACGCCGGACGCCTGGATGTTCGCCGGAACCGGCGCGCGCAAGGGCACCAGGTTCGCCGCCATGGTCGGCATCGAGTACGACCGGGTCAACCCGGGCTACCCGGTCCAGCGGCCGATCCAGGTCCTCTCCCACTCGCCGGTGACCTGCAACGGCGTCAACAGCTACGCGGACTCGGCCTATTACACCCACCGCAGCGGGGCGGGCGTCTTCAACGCGGGCACGATGCGCTGGGTGGAATCGTTCGCCGAGCCCCTCTACGGCTGGGGAATCACCAGGGCGTGCGGGAATTTCACCCGCAAAGTGACCGCCAACGTGCTGCGGGCGTTCGCTGACGGGCCGGCCGCGCACTCGTATCCCGCGCACGACAACCTGGACGCCATGGATGAGTGGCCAGGTGACCCGATCGCGGCGAAGCACAACCTGTGGCCGCCGGTCCAGCTGTGATCCGGCCTGGATTCCGCCATTGTCGGCCGCGCGCCGTATTGTGAGACAGGTAGCCGAGAACGACAGCGGTGGCGGGGCCGCGGGGGAGTACGTCCGGCCCGCAGGACCGACCATTCACTCCGGAGGCGGCATGATTCGCGAGCGCAGGATCCCGCGCCTGGCACGATGGGGAGTCCCTGCTGGGGCGATAGCCCTCACCGGGATAGTCGCCGCCGGCTACGTGGCCGCCGGTGCCCAGGCGGTACCGGCACTGCCGTCCCGCACCCCGGTCCAGCTGCTCGCCGCGGTCAGCTCAGCGCGGGTGCCCCCGCCGATGACCGCGGTGGTCCAGGAGTCCGCCTCGCTCGGCATCCCCGACCTGCCCAGCTCGGGCGACCCGCTGTCCGGGCTCTCCTGGCTGTCCGGCACGCACACGTTCAAGATCTGGTACGCGGACCAGGCGCACGTCAGGATCGCGGTCCCGGTGCAGCTCGGTGAGTCCGACGTCCGCCGTGACGGGCGTAACGTCTGGTACTGGAACAGCCAGACCAGCCAGGTCACCCATCTCGTGCTGCCCGCCCAGGCGGCCGCTTCGCCGCAGGGGGGCAACTCGGCTTCCAGCTCCGTGGGCGTACCGCCCACCCCGCAGCAGGTGGCCAGCCAGCTGCTCACGGCGGTCGGGCCCACGACCCAGGTCGGCCTCCAGCAGAATGTCATGATTGCCGGCCAGGCGGCCTACCAGATCTCGCTGGCACCCAAGGCCAGCGGGTCGCTGATCGGCCAGATCCGGATCGCTATCGACGCGCGGCAGGCGCTGCCGCTGCGGGTGCAGATCTTCGCCCGCGGCGCGAGCAGCCCCGCCTTCCAGGTCGGCTTTACCTCGCTGCAGTTCGGCACGCCGGCCGCCGCCAACTTCGCCTTCAGCCCGCCGCCTGGCGCCAAGGTCAAGACGGTCACGGTGCCAGCCGGGGCCGGCCCGGGGGCACTGAGCCGCCTTTCCCAGGCCGCGGTCAGCAGCAACGGCGGCGGCTTCATTTCCACCGCGCCGGCCGCCCAGGAGCGCATCAGGGCCGTGCAGATCGGCAAGGCCATCTCGCTGAAGAGCCTGCCCAAGGGCGCTCCCGTGATACCGCCCGTCCGCGGCGCGGCACTGCGCATCATGCGCCTCAGCTTCGCCGCGCACCTGCCCACGGGACTGACCGCCGCGCAGCGCCAGGCCGCGCTCCGGCAATTCGACACGGCCATCACGAGGATGCGCGCCCAGGTCCGCGTCGGCGCGGCGAACGGTGCCCTGGCGTCCGGCTCGGCCGCCGCCCTCGGGCCGCTGAGCAGCGCCCCGCTGGGGCTCGGCCCAGTGCCGGGCCTCGGCCTGCCACTGGCCGGGGCGCCGACCGTGCTCGGCAAGGCGTGGCTGACGGTGCTGGCGTTCTCGGCCGATAGCCCCGCCCTGAGTCAAGGCCAGCGGCTGCTCATCCCGGGGAAGATCGTGCACATCGGCCCGGGGAAGGTCGCGCGCATCCCGGCGGGCAGTGCCCTGCGCGCCTCGGTCCCTGGGCAGGCGCCGGCCCAGGTGCGGATCGTAGCGCCCGGCCCGGTCGGCCAGGACCTCGCGTTCCTCGGGGTGCTGCTGCGGGCGGCGACGCCGGTGCACGGATCCTGGGGAAGCGGCAGGCTGCTCACCACCGGCCTGGTCTCGGTGCTGGTCACCGACAACGGCAAGATCCTGGTCGGCGCGGTCACCCCGGCGGTGCTCTACGCCGACGCCGCGCATCTCAGGTGAGCCCAGGCCCGGGCCAGGACGCCCAGGCAGACCGGGTCAGCTTCGGCCGGAACGCCGACGCCGACGATGACCCTGGCGCGCGCGGCCCCGGAGCGGCAGCTCGGGGTTCGGCAGGTCCGGGTTCGGCAGCTCGGGGTTCGGCAGCTCGGGGTTCGCCTGGTGAGGGCGCGGCCGGGCCGGGGCTGGCCATCGCGACCAGCGGGCTGGCCAAGCGCTTCCGCAGCCAGCTGGCCGTCGCCGGCATCGATCTCGCGGTGCCGAGCGGCTCGGTGTACGGGTTTCTCGGCCCGAACGGCTCAGGCAAGACCACGACCATCCGGATGCTGCTCGGCCTGATCCAGCCGACCAGCGGGAGCCACGAAATGCTCGGCGTGCCGATGCCGGGCGGCGTCAATGCCGTGCTGCCCAGGGTGGGGTCGCTGGTGGAAGGCCCGGCGTTCTACCCGCAGCTGTCCGGCCGGGCCAACCTGGCCAGGCTGGACGCGGCGGACCGGACCGCCAGCCGGCGGACCGCGGGTGCCCGGATCGACCAGGCGCTTGAGCGGGTCGGCCTGCTGGCCGCCGCTGGCAAGCGCTTCCGTGCCTACTCCCTCGGCATGAAGCAGCGGCTCGCGATCGCGGCCGGGCTGCTGCAGCCGCGCGAGCTGATGATCCTCGACGAGCCGACCAATGGCCTTGATCCGCAGGGGACCCGCGAGGTCCGCGCCCTGATCAGGGAGATCGCCGCCGAGGGCACCACCATTTTCGTCTCATCGCACCTGCTGGCCGAGGTGGAGCAGATCTGCTCGCACGTCGGCGTCATGCGGGCGGGCCAGCTGGTCTTCGAGGGCACGCTCGCGGACCTGCGGGGCGGCGGCACGCAGCGGATCGTGGTGCGCACGCCCGATGGCAGCGCCGCCGCCGGCGTGCTGGCCAAGCTCGGGCTCGCCGATGTGCAGGCCACCGGGTCCGAGGTCAGCGCCGAGCTCGGGGCCGAGCTCCCCGAGGCCGTCTGCGCTGAGCTCGTGCACGCGGGCGTGCCGGTCGCGGGCCTGGCCACGCCACGGCCGAGCCTGGAGGACAGATTTGTCGAGCTGACCGGCGAGGGCTTCGATGTCAACGGCTGAGGCCGGCGGGCCGGGCGCTGGGCCGGGCGCTGGCGCGGTCCGGCAGGCGGGTCACCCCGGGCCCGAGTTCCGCCCTGAGCTGGCGGCCCAGCCCGTGGCTCCCGTTAATTCCTGGCTACGGCTACTTGGCTCCGAGCTGCGCCTTGTCTTCGGCCGCCGCCGGAGTCTCGCGCTGCTCGCCGTGCTCGCCGCGATCCCTATCCTGATCGGCATCGCGCTGCGGCTGCAGGGGTCGCCAGGCGGCGGCGGGGGAGGCGGCCCGGCGTTCTTGTCCCAGGTGACGGGCAATGGCGTTTTCCTGGCGCTGGCCGCGCTCACGGTGCTGCTGATCCTGGTGCTGCCGCTGGCCGTGGCGGTGGTGGCCGGGGACCTGATCGCCGGCGAGGCCGGGCTCGGGACGCTGCGCTACCTGCTGGCGGTCCCGGTCGGCCGGACCAGGCTGCTGTTCATCAAGTACGCCGCCGTGGTCATCTTCGGCCTGGCCGCGTGCCTGCTGGTGACGGTGGTGTCGCTGGTCGTCGGGGCGGCGCTGTTCCCGGTCGGCCCGGTGACGCTGCTGTCGGGGACGACGGTCCCGCTCGCCGCCGGCCTGCTCCGGCTGCTGCTGGTGACCCTGTATGTCGCTGCGGCGATGGCGGCGCTCGGGGCGATCGGGCTGGCCATCTCGACGCTGACCGAGCATGCGATCGCCGCGATGGCCGCGATCCTGGTCATCGTGGTCGGTAGTGAGGTGGCCGATAGCGTTTCGCAGTTCGCGGTGGTCCACCCGTTCCTGCCGACTCACTTCTGGCTGTCGTTCGATTCGCTGCTGCGGATGCCGATCGACTGGCCGAGCGCGGTTCACGGGCTGGTGTCGTTCGGCGTCTATGTGATCATCTTCGGTCTGATCGCCTGGGCCCGGTTCACTACCGCGGACGTGACGAGCTGACCGACGCCATTACCAGTCACCGAACAGGTTCGAGGTGTCGTAGTCAGCGTTGGTGCCGCCTGCGTACTGGTTGGCCCACAGCTCCGACTCGGAGATGTCCGCCCCGAAGTTATTCTTCAGATCGGCGATCAGCTCGGCCGGGGTCCACTGGTGATTGTCGAGCGTGGCGATCCAGAAGAGCCGGGGAAGGCCGCTGGTCTGCTCGAGCGCCAGATGAGCGTCCGAGCGATTGCAGTAGATCCGTGCTCGTTTACCTATCGCCTTCCGCTCCGCGGTCCAGTCCCGCAGCCGGCCGGAGTCGTCGTAGACGGGGTTGAGGTGCTCGAAGTCGGCGATCCCGGCATACCGGGCGGTCGCTGCGCCGCCCTCTATGGTGATCCACCGGCGGTACGGGAAAGGCTCATCCATCGGGGCGGCGTATAGCCCGTCATAGTAGAGCGCCACATGGGTGGCGCCCTGCGGGAACTTCCGGCTCGCTGAGTCATAGAACTTGATCATTTTGGCTCCTTTAGTGCACCGCCTGGCCGACCAAAATATCCCATGTGCCGATGGCATATCCGCTCATCGAAGACAACAGGACCGTAACCCTGGCAGGCGAAACCGCCCCGGAATGGCGCTGCCCCGCCTTGTGATTGGCCACCCTCCCGTTAGCTGCCCGCGTTCGCCAGCTGTAACCTGCCGATACATGATCCGCTTTGGACAGCGGGCCGGCCGCGGCTGTGACAGCTGAGGTGCCGGACCGCTAGCGGCCAGGGACCGTTAGGCGGTCCGGCCCCTGCCGCTGAGCCAGCGCGGCGCGGTGTCCGGTGGCCGTCACTTCCTGAGGTCGGGGAAGTCCTCTTCCCAGAACTCGGCGGGGCCACGCGGCGCTGCCTGACGGGTGCTGGCGGCTGGGCCTGAGCCGGCGGCTGGGCCTGAGCCGCCGGCTGCGGCTGAGCCGGACCGCTCGGTCTCCTGCGCGCGGAGCTGGACCCGGCGGATCTTGCCGGAGATCGTCTTCGGCAGATCGGCGAACTCCAGCCTGCGGATCCGCTGGTAGGGGGCCAGCCGTTCCCTGGTGTAGGCGAGGATGGCGAACGCGGTATCGGCGGACGGCTCGTAGCCGGCGGCCAGCAGCACGTAAGCCTTGGGCACGGATAGCCGGACCGGGTCGGGCGAGGGCACCACTGCCGCCTCGGCCACCGCCTCGTGCTCGATCAGGACGCTCTCCAGCTCGAACGGGGAGATCCGGTAGTCGGACGCCTTGAACACGTCGTCGGTCCGCCCGATATAGGTGATGTAGCCGTCGGCCCCTCTGCTCGCCACATCGCCGGTGTGGTAGTAGCCGTCCCGCATCGCCTCGGCGGCCCGCTCCGGGTCGTCCCGGTACCCGGCCATCAGCCCGAGCGGGGGCCTGGACAGGTCGAGGCAGATCTCGCCCTCGCCGCCGGCCCGGCCGGTGATCGGATCGATCAGGACCGCGTCGTAGCCGGGCATTTCCCGGCCCATCGACCCGAGCAGGACCGGCTGGCCCGGCGAGTTGCCGATCTGCAAGGTCGTCTCTGTCTGGCCGTAGCCATCCCGCACGGTGATGTTCCAGGCCCGCCGTACCTGCTCGATCACCTCCGGGTTGAGCGGCTCGCCGGCGGCGACGCACTCGCGCAGGCTGCTGATATCGCAGCTGGCCAGGTCGGCCTGGACGATCATCCGCCAGACGGTGGGCGGTGCGCACAGCGAGGTGGCGCCGCAGCGGCCGACCGCCTCGAAGAGCGCCTCAGGGGAGAACCGGTCGTGGCCGAGGACTAGCGCGCCGGCGCCCGCGATCCACGGCGAGAAAACGTTACTCCAGGCGTGCTTGGCCCAGCCGGGAGAGGAGATGTTCAGGTGCACGTCGCCAGGGAGCAGGCCGAGCCAGTACATGGTCGACAGGTGCCCGGCCGGGTAGGAGACGTTCGTGTGCTCGACCAGCTTGGGCTGGGCCGTCGTGCCCGAGGTGAAGTAGAGCAGCAGCGTGTCGCTGCCCTTGGTCACGCCGTCCGGGATGAACCGCGCCTCGACAGTGTCGGCCTCGCTGTAGTGGTGCCAGCCGGGTGCCTGGTCGGCGGCGGTGGTCACCGCGATCCGGGTCAGGCCGCCATCCACCTGCGCGAACTTATCGGTGTGAACCGTTTCGGTGATGATGTGCCGTACATCGCCCCTGGCCACCCGGTCACTCAGATCATCGGGGCGGAGCAGCGTCGATGCCGGGATGATGACCGCGCCGAGTTTTATCGCAGCAAGGATCACCTCCCAGAGCGGGACGATATTACCGAGCATGACCAGCAGCCGGTCACCGCGAGCGACGCCGAGGCCGCGCAGCCAGCTGGCGACCTGGTCCGACCTGGCAGCGAGCTCCGCGTAGCTAAGCTGCTCGTCGCTGTCCTCGGCGATGACGCGCAGCGCGAGGGTGTCTGGCTGCTCGGCGGCGAGCACATCGAACCAGTCGAGCGCGAAGTTGAACTCGGCCAGCTCAGGCCAGCTGAACTGGATCCGCGCCGCCTGATAGTCCTCGCGGGTGGCCTGCAGCAGGTCCCGGACGGCGCGGAACGCTGCGGTGGCAGGCGATTCGGTGGTCATGAGGCCATCGTGGCACTCGCTGGCAGGCCGCGGCAGTGACTAAGGTCATCAGCATCGCCGGGTGCCCCCTGACCCGGCAGGGCAACCTAGTGGGCCACCAGGACGTCACCGCCTGCGTGAAGACACGGTCAGGCGGGCTGCCACAGCTCGACCCGATTGCCCTCGGGATCGGTGACCCAGCCGAACCGGCCGACACCCTCCATGTCCTGCGTGTCTTTAGCCACGTCCGCTCCCTTGGCGCGCAATTGCGCGAGCATCGCATCCAGGTCGCGGACCCGGAAGTTGAGCATGGTCTGCTGGGCGCGGGACCCGAAGTAGTCGGTCTCGGACTCGAACGTCGCGAACACCGTCAGCCCGGCTTCCTGACGCCACAGGCCGTTCTCATCGGCGTCCAGGCCTAGGCAATCGCGATACCACGTGCCCAGCGCCGCCGGGTCGGCGGCCCGCATGAAGTATCCACCGATTCCAGCCACGCGTTCCATGCCGCTATCTTGCCAGGGCGGCGATCGGGCGGGCTGGCGCCACACCATCGCCCGCACCGGCTCACTGCCAGTGTCACTGCGCGGCGTAGCCGTGGTTCAGATCGTGGGCAACAGCACTGCTTGCATCCAGGGGCCTGGGACGGCCAGATACCGCGTGATTCACCTGGACCGGGGCGGCCTCACCATCGGTGTCCCGGCGGACGGGAGCGCGGCGCACGTGCGGTGGCAGACGGGGGACATTTACCTGTATCCGGCCGCCTTGGCCGCAGCCCGCGAAAATCGCCGGCACCGAGCTTAATGGCGGGTATGAGCGCGTTAGCGTTCGCCGGCGCGACAGCACTGTCAGGCCGCGGTCCTCCCGGCCTCCGGCCGCATGATTTCCCAGGTCAGATCGGCAACATCAAGTGCAGGGAACGGGCCGGGGCGAGCGCGGTCCGGGCTGGCCAATGCCGCAATCCGGGCGGCACCTGAGCCCTGCGCCGTGTCGGCGCGGAGAATCCCAGACCGTTCCGTAAACGCCGCTCGACACGACGATCCGGCGCAACTACATTGCTCCCCGTGACGATCTGACTACCTGTCGTCACCAGGTCGTTCACGTCCGGGGGGACGCGAGCCGGATCTCGGGGGCGTTATGAGGAGCACGAGCGGTGCCCGTCGACTGAAGTCAGGCCGGCTGTGGGGAGTCCGCACCGGTCCAGCGCGGATGACCCTGAGCGCCGCCTTGGTCGCTGCGTCACTCTCGCTCGTTGCCATCGGAGCGCCGGGCCCGGCCAGCGCGGCAGGCGCGCCGCTTTCCTGCACCGGAAACACGATCTATTCCTACCAGCGCGGCACCGACAGCTCGAGCCCCAGTACGTCCGGCAGTGTCTACGCGCTGGCTACCGCCACCGTCGGCGGGTCCACCGTGGCCGCCACCCTGGTCACGAAGGTGCCTGCCGGAGGTTTCGCGAATGCCCTGGGCATCACCAAGGGCGGTACCGCGATGTACGCCGTCGACCAGACCACATCGAGGGCGAACTCGGCGATTATCCACGGTTATAACACCGGAACTCAGACGTGGACGACGTACAAGGGCAACGCTTCGGGCGCCTCCAGCAGCTTCGTCGCCGGTGCGGTCAACCCGGCCAATGGCGTCTACTACTACGTGAGCTACGGCACCGGAACGGCGACCTCTCCTGGCATCGCCACCGTATATGGCTTCAACACCAGCACGAACACCCCGATCAGCGGCACAATCGCCACCTTCGGTCTGCCCACAGGGAACAGCACCAAAAGCAACAACGGTGACATCGCATTCGACTCGGCGGGCAATATGTTCGTCCTGGCATCCAACGGCACCAACGTCGGTATCGGCGTCGTGAAGGGCCCGATCCCGACAACCGGCTCACCGTCCGGTGTCCCGCTGACCGATACCCTGCTGAACAGGTTCGGCGACCGGAACATCTACAACGGAATCGCCTTCGACAACGCAGGAGATCTCTATGTGGGCGGCACGTCGGGCAGCAGTTCTGTCCTGACGAAACTCAACCCGAATACCGGTGCGATCATCGCCGGCCCGACCCCGCTCAGCTCGAATGCCCAGGCTTTCCCCAATGTGGACCTGGCCGCCTGCTCGCTGAACCCGACGCTGTCGCTGCAGAAGGACATCGTCGGCCGGTATGCACCTGGCAACCAGTTCACCCTGAGCATCAGCGGCGGCGGGCTCCGCGAAGGCAACACCACGACCACGACCGGCAACACGACCGGCATTCAGTCAGACGCGGTGGCCGGCCCGATCATCGCCCGCTCGGGCACGACCTACACGCTGACTGAGACCGCGGCGAGCGGCAGCCTGCTGAACTACACGACCACTTACTCCTGCGTCGACACCGCCAACGGCAACGCACCCGTGGCCTCGGGCACCGGACACTCTTTCGACCTGCGTTTCCCCCCGACGACCGACATCTCGCCGAACGTTGTCTGCACGTTCAAGAACACGCCGCGCGCCCCAGGCATCACGCTCAGGAAGTCGGTCGCCGAGACGACGCTGACCGCGGGCGAGACGCTGCACTACAGCTTCCTGGTCACCAACACCGGCGACGTGACGCTGGCGCCGGTCACCATCGCCGAGACCGAGTTCACCGGCCACGGCACCCCGCCCACCGTCAGCTGCCCGGCCGGTGCTGCCTCACTCGCACCCGGCGATTCAGTCACCTGCACCGCGACCTATACCGTTACCCAGGCGGATGTGGACCACGGGACAGTCAGCAACACGGCGACCGCGACGGGCATCACGCCGGCCCACGAGCCGATCACATCTGCCCCGTCCTCGGCTAGCGTCTCTGGAGAGCGGAAACCGTCGATCTCGGTGGTGAAGTCGGCGGAGCCGTCGTCGTTCGCGGCGGCGGGGGAGACGATTCATTACAGCTTCCTGGTGACCAACACGGGGAACATGACGTTGTCGCACGTGCAGGTGAACGACGCCGACCTGCCGGGCCTGTCGGCGATTTCCTGCCCGGACTCGTCGCTGGCACCCGGGGCATCGGAGATCTGCCACGCCACGTATGTGACGACGGCGGCGGATGTGGACGCGGGGTCGGTGACGAATACCGCGACGGCGCAGGGTGACCCGCCGGGGTCGGACATGCCGGTGGTGTCGCCGCCGTCGACGGCGACGGTGCGCGCGGAGCACCGTCCGTCGATCAGCGTCGTGAAGTCGGCGGAGCCGTCGTCGTTCGCGGTGGCGGGGGAGACGATTCATTACAGCTTCCTGGTGACCAACACCGGCAACGTGACGTTGTCGCACGTGCAGGTGAATGACGCGGACCTGCCGGGCTTGTCGGCGATCAGCTGCCCGGACCTGACGCTGGCGGCGGGCGCGTCGGAGACCTGCCACGCCACGTATGTGACGACGGCGGCGGATGTGGACGCGGGGTCGGTGACCAATACCGCCACGGCGCAGGGTGACCCGCCGGGGTCGGAGACGCCGGTGGTTTCCGAGCCGTCGACCGCGACGGTGCCGGCGGAGCGCCATCCGTCGATCTCGGTGGTGAAGTCGGCGGAGCCGTCGTCGTTCGCGGCGGCGGGGGAGACGATTCATTACAGCTTCCTGGTGACCAACAC
>JBEKIF010000057.1:0-26391 GCA_050011895.1 Streptosporangiaceae bacterium
ACCCGTTCCCTGGCCAGGCGATCAGCCGGGTCCGCACCCCGTTAGCGGTAATCTCTGGCCCGTCCTGAAGATTACCGATAGCCCCGCTGGACCTGATTTCCCCGAGCGTCCGGTAACGGGCCTGGAATTGTTCATCTGCCATAGGCCCAGGCTACCGAATATGGCGCCCGTGGCGGCCGTGTGTCGCGCAGATCCGGATCATATCCTTCCTGGTTACCGGCATAATCAGCCAATATGCCGTAACAGCGCAAGGGGGGAAGCAACGGCGGGGATTGCCCCAGCTGGGGAGTAAATGCCGACGTAGTTCCAGGCCCCGCGTAACGCGTCAGCCCCGTATTCGCCGGTCAGCCAGAAACCCGATTCCCCGCCCTTCTCGTGATTCCCTGCGCCCACGAGTAAAATGGCCACAGGCGGTCGTATCGTCCAGGCAGGCGCCCCGTGCGATCGGCTTGCGCCCGGCCGGAAGCTCGCCCATGCCGAGCTTCCGGCCCAACCTGGCCACGTCGCTGAACAACCTGTCGCCCCGGCTGGGCGGCCCGGGCCGGGGGAATTGTGGGCCTCGCGGTAACACGCGACCGGGGCACAGGCAGGTCTCGGATTCCGCCTGCCGGACGGCTGACGGCGCTGTAGCTCAACGATCCAGCCGCCAGCTACCACGACCTCGGCCCCGGCTATTACGAATCCCGCATCAACGCCCAGCGCAGCCAGCGCACCCTTATCCGCCAGCTCGAACAACTCACCGGCCAGACAGTCACCCTCCAGCCAGCTGCCTGACCCACTACCCCCAGCTACCAACGGGACCGGCCGCCGCCAGTCCTGTTCGCTGCCGCGCCCCGCTACTCACGATTTTCGAGTCAGACCGTGACTAACTCCTGGCCGTCGTAGGCTGCGACCTGCCATTACGGCGGCACTCCGATTGGACGGCCGAGTCTCATCCCACGTATATCCCGCGCGCGGAAACCGTCTGATCCACACTGTCACCTTGGGAAGTCGGTGGTGCTGGTGCTCCTTGACCTGCGGATACTGCGACCTGGGCCGACTGGTTGATCTGCCGTGAGTGACCGTGACTGACCGTTGCGGGCACGCAGCACGGACCCCTTTCGTTGTAGTGCTCGCGGTGGTTGACGGCAAATCCGTGCACCGGGCGCGAGGGTTACAGCGCGCGGCAGCGGTCCGGTTCCATCCCCTATCCGGGGATCGTTCGAAGTAGATTCCCCTTGTGGTCAGCCTTCGAAGCTCACCGATAGAAGTCGCCCATAGCTGGATCGACTACCTCACGGCCTGGTCAACGGTAGCCGCCGCGCTCCTCGCCCTCTCGGCGATCCTGTACGCGGTCGCCGAAGCGAGACGCTCAGACAGGGGGCTGCGCCGCGAACGCGGCCTCTACTACGAGCTAGCTTTGCTCCAGAAGCTGTCAGAGATCATTCCGGCTGAGGATCGCTCCGATGTCCTGCGCCGCCAGGTCATCGGCATCCTCTCGGCGCTACCGGGCACCGATCTTCCCTTGATGCGCGCCTTCGTGCACGTTCGCGAGCCGGCAGGCGCTAGTGACCGGCTCAGCGGCATCACCTCAGAATTCGCGAGCAACCATCCCGATCTGGTCGGCTCTGATGAACTCCAGTCTCGGTGGAACGCGCTGGCCTACGCAGAGACTGGACATGAACCGGAGTGGGCCAGAGAAGTCAACCAAGCTATACGCGAACGCCTCGACGATCTTTGACCTGTGGAGCGGGTGACGAGAATCGAATTTGCACCGCGAGCTGGACAATCGGAGCTGAGGAAGACGGACCGCCAGCCCGGATGCGGATGCCGTAGTGCCTGTTGATAAGTGGTGAAGTCTGCGCTTGGCCCGGCGTGCCTGTCCCGCTCGAAAATAGGAATCGGCTGGAGACCTGTGGTTCTTCGAGTGTCAGGCGGCGTGCATGTATTCGTTGATCAGGCCGTTGAGGACGGGTTTTCGGCGGATCCGTTCGACGCCAGAGTCGGTTGCGGTGACGAGGGGAGCACGGCATCCGCTGTCGGGGACACGTTGCGCGATGCCCTGGTGCGGCCGAGCCGTGTTGTAGTGCGTTTGGTACTCGGCCAGGACGGTGCGCAGATGCGCCTCACCGAGAATGAGCACGCGGTCGAGGAGCTCTCGGCGCAGGGTGCCGACGAGCCGCTCGCAGATCGCGTTCATGCGCGGCGCCTGGACAGCGGTGCGCAGGATCCTGGTGCCGGTGGCCTGGAAGACGGCGTCGAACGATGAGGTGAAGTTCGATCCGCGGTCGCGGATCAGGAACTTAATGTCCTCGAACCGCTCGCCGAGGCTGAGGGCGAGGTTGCGGGCTTGCTGCACAGTCCACTCGCCGGTGGGGTTCGCGGTGACGCCGCCAAGATGCATCCGGCGGGTGCCATGTTCGATGAACACATACAGTCTCCTCAGCAGCACGGTGTCCACGTGCAGGAAATCGACTGCGACGATCCCGGCAGCCTGGGCGTGCAGGAACTGCCGCCAGCTCGGGGCCTGAGCATCGCGGTGCTGGAATGATGCCGGCCGCACGCAGGATCTCCCACACGGTGGACGGCGCGACTGTCACGCCGAGCTTTGTGAGTTCGCCGTGGATCCGGCGGTGTCCCCACAGCGGATTCTCCTTCGCCAGGCGGACGACAAGGCGGGCGATGCCCGGGACTGTCGGCGGGCGCCCTGGCTTGCGCCGCTTGCTCGTGTCGTACTTCCTCGCCGCCAGCCTGCGGTGCCAGGCCAGTAGCGTCGCTGGCGTCACGGGGAAGACTTCGGCCCAGCGCCTGCGCGGTATAAGCCGCGCCAGCGCGGCGAGCCAGGCCCGGTCGGCCGGCTCATACCGCACCCGGCCGACGTACCGGCGCAGTACCGCGTTCTCGTGCCGTAGTACCAGCAGCTCAGCATCCTTCGCCAGGTCGCCGCGGAACACCAGGAGCGCCAGGCCGAATACCCGGCACGCAAGCAAGTAGACGATCTTGAGCAGCACCCGGCAAGCTAACCAGCTCCACGTCAAGCCTGCTGGCGAAAGTGCAGGTCAGCCACTCAATCGAGTATTCGAGCGGTACAGGGTAGCCGACTGAGTAACTGCGCGGGCCGCCCGCAAGCGACACCTGGCGACGTGGGCTGACGAGCGACGCGCGAGCTACGTTTCCGTTCGCCGATCAGCAGCGCGGAGTGGTATTCGTACCGGGCGGCGGCGAGATTTGTCTGGTCCCCGGCGACCCGTCTGAGCATCCCCGTGACCGCGCCCGGCGAGACCGGCACACCGAACAGCTCTGATTGTCGAACGGAACCTGCGAGTCATGGGTGTAGCGAAGGTAATCGTCCTCGCGCTGGAGCAGGCGGCGGGCCAAGGCGTCGTGCTTGCGCGTCAGCGGGCTATAGCGCATAATACCATGATTGGAACATCTATGTTCACTCCAATCAAGGCAATCAGAGCGTGCGGCCACCGCCAGCAACGGTGAATCGCATAGCTGGCAGACTGACGCCACCAGCCTACGCCGCCATCTACCTTTATGTCGACCGGGGCGCTACGGTATATGTCATGATCGGTGGAGTACCTGCTCTCCCAATGCATAATAGTAGCCGTAAAAAGACATGTCTATAGACAGGAGTACACCATTGGCAAACCAAACCAATTTGGACGAGGGACCCGTAGTGAGGCTAATTGCGGACCTGCAGGCGGATGTAGCGAGCCAGCTGCAGGAGCTGGCGATCCGAATGCTCGCGAATCGAAATACCGCTTTGCATGAGGCTATCGTGCTCTCGAATCTCCTGTACTCCGAGGCCGCAAAGTCCGGCAAAGTTGTGGTAAAGCAAGGAAACATTCAAAAGATCATCGCGCTGCCAACTGTCCCGCCTGAGGTTGCCAGACAATATAAAACCCTCCGGAGGCGCACCAATCTCGCCACGAACGCGATGAATGCAATTCGAATAGCTTTAGATATACTAAAGGGGCTAGTTCTTAGAGGTAGTCCACCCTCTTTAGACCCGCCGGTCCTAAGGCTTTCTGCCTTCCTAAGGGCGGACGTCGCGGGTCAGCTGCAGGAGCTGGCAATCCTAATGAATGCGAATCAAAATACCGCTTTGCATGAGGCTATCGTGCTCTCGAATCTCCTGTACTCCGAGGCCGCCAAGTCCGGCAAGGTTGTGGTGAAGCAGGGAGGCATCGAGAAGGTCATCTCCCTGCCAAAAGTCCCGGTAAAGATTGCTGAGGAATCCGGCACCCTCCCAAGGGGGATGAGCGAAGACACGGATGCCGGAAGACAACTCGAGGAAGCTCAGACTCAACCGAAGCCAGAACCCAATGACGGCGACGAACGGCGTGCAACATGACTAACAACCGTGCAACATGACTCACAACGTTGCCCCATCCGATTCTCCGCGCACACCGGCAGCTGCAGAAATTGACTTGACAGGCGAGCCAAATATAATTACTCAGAACCTCAAGCTGGATACATCGGTAGTGCAAAAGACCACCACTACTGACATGGCCAGGATAGGTTTAAGCCTTCTTCTCGTGGGGATCTTGGCATTCGTCGTTGTCGTTTCCATGGTGGCGGTTTGGACTAACAGCAAGAACGAGGCAGCTATCGAAGCGCTTTTGAAGGTAATCCTTTCCCCTATCATAGGCCTCGTTGGATCCGTTGTCGGCTTTTACTTCGGCGCGAAGGCTTCGGGTAGTTCGACGTCATCTAACGGCTGACACGGACCGCACACCAGTAGCGCTGGAACTCCCATTCTGGAGCGTCGTGTCCCCCGGGGCGTTCTTGATCAGGCCCTTGCCGAGCCTCAGTGTCAGCGATCCGGGATCCAGGTACAGCGGCAGGGTCGCCGTCACCAAGGTACTGGCCCGGCTGGATACGCGCTATTGAGTTGACAAGTTGCAGATGCTCGCCAGCATCAACGGCAGGCGCGAGCCAGACCAGACGCCAGCCGTGATAGACGAACAGCGGCCCAAGGCTGGTATCAGCCGGTCGACCGGTCTGTCGCTGTCCCCCCGTACAGCACGGAAATACAGCAGTCGTAATGCACCTGGCCGGCTCGGCATGACCGTCATCAACCTAGTGACCTTTGGTCCGGTGCGGGGAGCCTAAGTGTCGGGTCTCGCGCGACAGTGGAGCGATTTGGCTTCCGTTTCCAAGAGCAGCATCTAGTTCAGCCATGAACGCTGCGAGGGCCCTGCGGAAGACTTACCCAGGTGACGCTGCAACCGGATGTAGCTTTCCTTCGGGGGTTGGACTTCTTCAGCAACGCGGCACGTCAGCTGAGCGCGGAGGATTGGCAGCGGGCTTCGCCGTGCCAGGGCTGGCGGGCACTGGATGTCCTTGGCCACGTGGGTCAGGCCACACGATTCGGGACGTTGCTGCTCCAAGGTGCTCAGCCCGGTCGGCCGGGCAGACGTTGCCTGCTATGGCACTAGTCTGCGCGACCTACTGCTTAGAAAGTCGGTTTGCGCAGCGGGTCAGCCTGCCGTTACGCACGTGAGCCTCGGGGGGAGATCAGCAAGCGGACGGCCGAGGTGCTCGCCGCATGACGCCTCTCGGCCAGCCCGTGCTCACAGTAGGTCCGGTCCATCTCGCGGCGTTCACAGTAGGCCATGCACTCCATGATGACGCCGAACGGCTGGCACCGCTCGACCGGTCGTTGACCGGACAGCCGTCGCTCGACATCCGCGCATGCCGCGTTACGTGCGCGGAGACCTGACAGACGTGAGGGGCTGGGCCAGGTTACTGGTGGTCTGTGGTCTGGCAGTGCAGGTGGCGGCGCGCGCTGAGGGCTCGTGCGGAGGGGGTGGTGAGCCAGGCGAAGCCGGTCACGGTGCTGGCGCGCTGGAACAGTCCGCCGAGATGCAACAAGGCGGGATGATTGGCCAAAGCCTGCAGTGGCCAGCGCCATGGCCGTCGGCATGGTGATTGCGGTGCCAGCGCAGTAGAGCCCCAGCCGCGCTGACCGATCCGGAACAAGCGCCAGCTGGCGCCGGTCGCGGCGGCTGGCAGACTGAGGAACACCGGGATGGCGTCTGACGTCCTACACAGTGTGCGATGCGCGAGTAACAGCGGGTTAAATAACTTGCGCACGAGCCGCAGTAGGCTGAGCGGCATGACAGCGCAGCTCGGGGCTGACGGACTCGATCTCTCGGGTGATCCGCTCCCGGAGCTGCTGACCGATGTTGCGGGGGTCCAGCCGCAGCCGGCGGGCGAGTGGGTCCGTCTAAAGAGAAGCTGGGCTTTCGCTCAATTCAGCGGCTGGTGATCAGCGACGTCGCCGGCAGCGTAGTGGTGGCGACGTGGCCGGCTGAGCTTGCGGTGCAGGCGCGTTATCTCTACGGCGGCGGACTCGGCTCGGCTCTCGTGGCTGCTGCGATCGAGCGCGGATGGACAGTCGAGCCGTCGCCCCACATCGCGTACTACTCAGCGTCGCCAGGCAGGCGGTTGTACATGCGTCCGTCGGTCGCACCGCTTGACTATGCAGCGTGCTGGGAGGACGAGGACGGGTTCCGTCGGATCGGCGGCAACTACACCCGGGAGTACGTCGAGCGTGAGCTGTGGCCGTGGCTGAAGCAGAGAGGACTTACTGACGACAGCGACGACACCGTGCTACGTCGTTTTCTCGACGAGTATCTCCATCTGCCCGCGCAGATGCGCCCGGGCCTTCGGCTCCGCCGCGTCTGGGCTCCCACCGAAGCGGCCCAGCTGGGCTCCGCGCTCGCTGAAACGATCCGCAGCGAGTTCGATGCCGTGTTCGCTGTTGCGGATGAGCCGGCGTTGAGTTCAGTTGAGAGGAACGCAAGCCCTGGCCTCGGCGCGCCATACCGCCAAGTACCGGCAACCGAACTGTCCGGAAGCCGGGATCCGTTCAGCGCTGATCCGGCGCTTGTCGAACGGGGCCTTCGAGGACACACCGACACTCAGACGAGCTGGCTAGCGTCCTGAGCAACTCCGGAATCCAACCACGCCGTGGTCTGCCGCCAGGACCGAACTTTGATCTGGTCTGGCAGAAGGACGGGACCGTCTTCGTGGCGGAAGTCAAGAGCATCACCGCCGACAACGAGGAACATCAGCTCCGGGTCGGTCTCGGTCAGGTACTCCGCTACCGGCAACGCCTGTCGGCACTCGGGCATGATCGCGTTGTAGCTGTTCTTGTCCCTTAGCGTCAGCCGCGCGACCCCTCCTGGCGCGAGTTGTGTCAGGACCTCGGAGTGATGCTGCTGTGCGCAAACGAGCTCGAACGCGCGCCTGCGCTGGATATGCCGTAGCGCCCTGATCGAGTCGCTGACCGGCGCGAGGCCCTCAGCCGGGTTCGTGCACGCCATGCTCGCGCGGGCCGCCGGCCAGGTTGCCGACGCGAACAAGCTGATCCGGGCCCTGATCATCCTGGCGCACGTGGTCTGCGCCGATCGCCGAAGCCAGCTAAAGATCTTGATCCACAGGTTGCACGGCACCGGAGCCACCCCGCCAGCAAGCGCAGGAAAGCCGCCTGAGGGAACCGGGTCCGGTCATCGCCGATCTCGCATCAGGGCGATCCCATCCTGGAAGTCGCTGCACCGGAAACCCGGAAAACGCGAACCGGGCACCACGCCGGGCCCTCACGCCTGCCCGCACCCCGCCGAATCCCGCCCGCAAAGATCAACTTCCGACCCGAAGATCAACCCAGCGCACTAATCGCGGAATCGGGTCAGATAGGGCAGACCGAGGGACACGGCTGATCATCATGGCGCACTGTTGACCCTGGGTGCATCGCTGCAGCCCACAGGCCAGGCGGACTTCCGGCACCCCACAACTAGCTATGCGCCGCAGTGAAGCCGGTAGGCTCCGGATCTGTAGGTTACCCACGGGCGCCAGTTGTGCCCATCATCTGAGATGGCTTTGGCGCCACGAGCATTGGTATTGGCGTTGTAGCTTGACCAATGCCCGTGCACGGAGTTGATTTGCCAGAGGCCTCTGTCGACTGATCCATTAGAATCGTGGTCTGTGGCGTACTGGTAACCACTAGACTCGGCTATTGCTACACCTTCGGCGATGCGCTCCGACGACCTGGCACCACCGACATGTAGCCACAAGCGACCGAGCTGCGCACAGTTGTAATGCGTGGTACTGGCGTAATGCGTGGTACTGGCATTGGCTGCCACTGTCCCCGCAAGGCCAGCAAGGACAAGGACGAAAACGAGAACGGCTGTGATGATGTCCCTGATTTTGGGCATAACTTTTCCCCAGGAATAGTTGATACTGAAATGGCTGATGCCCGCCTGGTAAAGGGGTCAATTCGCCAATTCAAGTCGGCACGATTAATCAGGCACCGGTCGGGAGCTAGAGGGCCAAAACGTAAGTGATTCCGGCCGAGGATCACTATGTATAACGTCTCGCAGACGCGGCATACATCCCGTTTATGCCTGATATGACGTTTGTCACTACTGGAGGTAACGGGAATATTTCGGCCATCTCTCGACTGCAGCAAGGCAAGCGCAGTGATGTCTTCGGATGCCGTGGCTCCGGGTGCGGGGTGGCCGTCGAGGGTGATCTCGCGGACGCTGCTAAGCACAATTACGCATGCGCTCCAGGACAAGAACCTCCCGGCTAACGGTCACGGCTACCGGTAGCCGCCGCTTTGTCCGGGCACCGCTTGTCGTCCGCTCATTAGCATCTCCGGTATAACCCAGATGAGGCGCACGCTCATCGCATGAGGGTAAGATCCTGTGCGTGGTAAGGATCTCAGGCCGCAGGCCTGACTTTCGGCTCGGTGCTGTAGGCACCGTTGCCGCATCCGGCATCAGCCCGCCGCACCCTCATCTGGAACCAGGCCCATCTGCGATGAAGGAGCGGGCCTCCGGCTCCTGGCGGATGCTGGAACGGCCCGTGACCGGGGTTTTACCGGTCTCGCGGGCTGTCGCTTTTCGGCACTGCAGGCAGGCTTGCATCGCCTGGCTGATGAGAGGGCTTCACGCGATCGGTCGCGGTGGCCTACCGCGAGGAGGCGGTTGCCGGCACTGAAACCGCTACCCGAACCGGCCGACCTCGGCCAGTACAGCGTCCGAAGACACACTCGCGTCGGTCCCGGCGGACACGCACAGTCCGGCCTCCGGGCGGCATTGACCGGAGTCGGCCGTTTCATGCTGACTTATGCAGCCCCGCCTCGGGATGAACGTCCGCACATGCCGCGATGAGGTGCGTCTGGCATGTGGCAAGATCACTGCCGGGGGGCTGGCATCATAGATCTGATGAGCAGCGCACCGTCTCGCTGTTCCCTGTGACCGTTACCCATCTTCCGGTCACGCACTGACGGCTCTGCCAGCGCACCGTCGCCTACCGGCCCGGCAAGCTCAGCGAAGTCCTGACCGAGCAATACCGCCGGGCAGCGTGGGTTCCGGCCCGCCGTGACGAGCGTGTCCGCGCCGCGGCAGCATGTGCAGGGGTGCGCATCGTGCAGGCGGCCGGTTGTCGTGGGCCCCCACCTTTGACCATGGAGAAAGCTGCCCAGGAAAGTTCAGCCGTACGGTTCCGGCGATGACACCGAGGCTGCCGCGCTGGCCCGGTCCCGGCCGGACCCTGCAGCGGGGTATGTGAACGAGCTGGCCGCCACGATGACGATCGGGGAGGTCGCCGCGCAGCCGGTGGAGGCTGTCCGGGCGCTGAACCAGCTGATGGCCGATGCCGGGGAACTGGCCGGTCCGGGCGAGGCCCGCGAGGTCGTCGGCCGGCTGGCGCTGATGGGCCACCAGCTGCCCGAGCTGTGCGAGCAGCTCGCCCGGTTCCTGGTCGCGCAGCGTGAGGACGGCCAGATCCCGGGCGGCACTGGCGGCGACCCCGATGGCGTGCTGGTTGAGGTGTCCGAGGCGCTGTCCGCGGCCGGGCGGGCCGCGGGACATGATGGCGGCGGCGCTGGCCGAGGCTGGCGCCAAGACGGCCGGCCTGGACCTGCCGTCCCGGTAGCGGCCGCAGGCCGCGTCGGCGAGGCAGGGGCCTGGGCGTGGCCCGCACGTGCAGCAGGTCGCAGGTGCCGGGGCACCGGCTCTGGCATCGCTGGCCACAGCCGCACGAGTGCCTCATGAACGCCGTGCGGGGTGCGTTGCGATCGCGGCCCGGGACCCTGCTGGTCCCCGTCCCATGTGGCCCGCGACCGACTGCCAGTCCGCGAGGGGTCCAGGGCGCTGAGCACCCGGACACCCTGACCACCTGGAGCCACCTCGCCCACTGGGGCAGGAAGGCAGCCGTGGGGCCAGAGTGAAGTAGCTAAGCCATGGTCACACTGGCGATCTGCCTGGCATCGGGTGCTGGCGCGTGCGATCGTTGGGTCGCGCGCTGGAGGGGGCGCTGATGCCGTTAGCGGAGACCTTGTTGCGCTGGCGGCATTGGCTGGCAACACGGTGGTGGCGGCTGCCGCTACTGATGCTTGGGAGAGTGTCCGTCACGGGGTGGGGCGGTTGTTCGGCCGTGGCGCCCCGGGACGGGCTGAGCTGGCCGGGCGGCGCCTGGAGGAGACCCGCAGCCAGCTCGCGGCGGCAACCGGAGCGGGGCTGGGTCGGCGCGGGCTGCCCAGGCACGGCGGTGGGCGGACCGGCTCGAGGACTTGCTGGAGGAAGACCCGGGCGCGAGGGCCGAATTGCGGGCCCTGGTCGGGCAGGTCCAGGCGCAGCTGGTGTCCGCAGCGGGCCACTCGGCTGCCGCCGCCCGGGATCTGAACCTGGCCGAGATCAGCTCCCCGGACTACCCCGGTGAGCGGCTGGTCGCCTGCAAGAACCCGTTCCTGGAAGCCGAACGGGCCCGCAAGCGCGAATCACTGCTCACCGCCACCGAGACCGACCTGGCCAAGATCGCCGCGGCTGTGCAGCGGCCCCGGCGGCCGCTGCGCGGCACCGGCAAGATCGCGCTGCGCGCCGACCGGGTGCTGCGCCGCCGCAAGGTCGCCAAGCACTTCCGGACCGAGATCACCGACGATAGGTTCAGCTACGCCCGCAACACCGGCTCCATCACCGCCGAAGCCGCCCTCGACGGCATCTACGTGCTGCGCACCAGCGTCGAAGCCAGCGGCCTCGCAAGCGGCGAGGTGGTCTCCTCCTACAAGGCCCTCGCCCAGGTCGAGCGGGCGTTCCGGGCCTTCAATACCGACCTGGACATCCGGCCCATCCGCCACCGCACCGAGACCCGGGTCGGCGTGCACGTGTTCTTGCGGATGCTGTCGTACTACATCACCTGGCACATGCAGGCCCGCCTCGCGCCGATCCTGTTCACCGACGATGACAAGCCAGCCGCCCAGGCCGCCCGCACCAGCCCCGTCGCACCGGCCGCCCCGGCGGCCGGCTAGACCAGGCCGTCCCGCAAGGCGAGCCGGGTCAGGTCGGCGCGGCGGCGGCACCCGGTCTTGTCGCGGATCCGGTCCAGGTGGGAGCGGACGGTGCGGACGCTGATGTACAGCCGCTCGGCGATCTGGGCGTCGGTGGCGCCCTGGGCGACCAAGATGACCAGTTCCTGTTCCCGTGGGCTGAGCTGTCCCAGGCCGGGCGGCGGCTGGGGTTGCTGTGGGCCGGGGGCGGCCAGCAGGGCTGCGTAGTCGGCGGCGGTGGCCAGCGTCATCGCCGTGCCGCGTTCCTCGGCCGCCGCCGTGGCGGCGGATCCCAGCGCCTGCCTGGCTTTCCGGATGGATGCCTGGCGGCGGTCGGCGAACTGCGGCAGATCCGGCATGCCGGTCTGGACCTTGTGCGTGGCCTGGGCGGCCCACAGCGTGATCGCTTCGGCCCAGCGCCCCGTCGCCGCGCACAGATGCCCGCAGGTATCCAGGCAGTCGATCATGCGGAGGCGGTCACCAATCCGCGCGGCGATCTCGAGCGATTCGCGAAGGTGCGCCCCGGCGTCGGAGATGCGGCCGGTCTGCCGGCCGATCTCCGCCATGAGCCACAGGCCGTCTGCGAGGTCCTGCAGGTCGCCCGCGTCCCGGGCCCGGGCCAGCAATTCGGTGCAGGTCTGCGTCGCGGGAGCTGCCTGGCCAGCCTCGGTCAGGGCAGCAGTCAAGATGACGCCAGCCTCTCGGGCGGTCCAGTCAGAAATTCCGGCGGTATCGACCCGCCGTGCCTGCAATGCCCACTTCAGTGAATTCTCGGCATCGCCGGAGTAGTTCGAACACCAGGCGAGTGCCGTCAGCGCCATAACCTCCCCGGGCGGGTAGCCGTATTCGCGGGCCATGGCCAGGGCGCGGCGGGCTTCTTCGGCGGCTTCGGGCACCCGGTCATGATTCAGCAGGACATCCGCCCTGCCTGTCAGGACGTCAATCAGCAAAGGCGACGGGCCACCGGCGGCCAGGGCGTCACGGGCGGCGGTGAAATGGCCGAGCGCGGCGGCGAGGTCCGCAGTGCGGTGCGCCAGATCGCCGAGCCAGAACTGGCCGGCGCACCACGCATCCCCGCCCGGTGCGGCGTGCCTGACCGTGCGACCCAGCGTCGCGTATCCAGCGACCAGACGCCCGCGCAGCCGCCACCAGGGCGCAAGGGCGGTCGCCAGCCGCAGCGCTGCGGGCGGGTCATGGTCCAGCGCCCAGGTCAGGCCCTGATTCACCAAGGGGTCTTCGGCGTCCAGCCATCGCGCGGCCTCCAGCTCCCCGCCGCTGGCCTGCATGCCGGCCGCGGCCTGCTCTGCTACCTGCAGCGCATACCGGGCCAGCGCGGCCGCGGCCCCCGGCTCCCCGGCCTCGGCCAGCCTGTCGGTCCCGTAAGCGCGCAGGGTCTCGAGCATCAGGTAGCGGACCCGGCCATCGGGGCCGGCCCGGGGCGGGGTAAGCAGCGAACAGTCCACCAGATGCAGCACCATCGGCTCGGCATCTGCTCCGGCGACCGCCTCCGCGCCCTGCAGCGTGAACGGGGCCGGGAACACCGAGATCTGGCGGAAAACGTTCCGCTCTTGCTCGCCGAGCAGCTGGTAACTCCAGTCCACCGTGGCGCCCAGCGACCGGTGCCGCGATTGCGCCAGCCGGTCACCGCCGGCCAGCACGGCGAACCGGTCATCCAGCCGTTGCAGCAACTGCGTCCCCCCCAGCGCCTCCACCCGTGCGGCCGCCAGCTCGATCGCCAGCGGCATCCCGTCCAGCCGCGCCACGATCTCGGCCACCACCGGCCCGGCCTCGCCATCGAGCGTGAAATGCGGATCGGCCAGGCGGGCCCGGTTCGCGAACAGGGCCACCGCCTCCGACCCGCCCGCCTCGGCAAGGCCATCCGGATCGGGCAGGGTCAGTGGCGGCAGCCGGTAGCGGGCCTCCCCGGCGATCCTCAGCGGCTCCTGGCTGGTCGCCAGGACCTTTAGATCATCGGCGGCCGGCAGCAGCGCCGCGCACAGCTCCGCCGCCGCCGCGGCCACGTGCTCGCAGTTATCCAGTACCAGCAGCAGCTGCCGGCGGGCCAGCGCCCCGGCGAGCGAGGCCGTGACGGACAGGCCGGGCGCCTGACGTGCCCGCACCGCCGCGGCCACCGCCGCCGGAACTTGATCAGGCTCCCGCACGGCAGCCAGCTCGGCCAGCCACACCCCGTCGGCGAACCTGTCGGCCACCCGCCGGGCCACCTCGCCAGCCAGCCGGGTCTTCCCCACCCCGCCCGGCCCGGTCACCGTCACCAGCCGGCACCCGCCCAGCAGCCCAGCGACCTCCGTCACCGCATCGGCCCGGCCGACAAAGCTGGACAGCCCGGGCGCGAAACCGTGCACCCCTCCCGCCGGGCCCGTCACCGTCAGGATGGTTTCTGCGAGCTCGGTCAGGCCAGGCCCAGCGCGCCCGGAGCCCGGATCCAGCAGGCCCACGGCGTCGGCGTCCGGGCCTGGCCGGTTGACAGTCTCGATGCCCTGCAGGCGACCCGGGCCGTCGGCGTGGCCGCCGCCGTCACCGGGGACCTGCGCATAAGGCGCCAGTCCGAGCGCCGCACGCAGCGCCTCGGCGAACTCCCGGCAGCAGGCATACCGCTCCGCCGGCGCCTTGGCCATTGCCCGGGCGAGCACCTGGTCCACGGCAGGCGGAATGTCTGGCCGCCGGGACGCCAGCGGCGGCGGCGGCTCCGACAGGTGCGCGTACATTACCGCCGCAGCCTGATCGCGCTGGAACGGCGGCGAGCCCGCCAGCAGCTCGAACGCCGCGCACGCCAGTCCGTACTGATCGGTCCGCCCGTCCACCGGCCGGGCCTGCAGCTGCTCGGGGGAGATGTAGTCCAAGGTGCCCAGAAAGAGGCCGGCGCCGGTCAGCCCGGTGGTGGCCGCCAGCGCCGTCTTGCTCAGCCCGAAGTCCGACAGGTACACGTGATCGGGCCGCCCGACTCGGGTATCGACCAGCATGTTCGCCGGCTTGACATCGCGGTGCACCAGCCCGGCCACGTGCGCGGCATCCAGCGCCGACGCCACCGCAGAAATGATCGCAGCAGCGCGCCCCGCCGGCAGCGGGCCCTCACGCTGCAGCAGGGTGCGCACATCGCCGCCGGGGACGTACCGCATCGCGATGAACAGCACCCCGCCCGCCTCGCCGGCCTCGAACACCGGGATGATGTGCGGGTCGTCCACCGCTGCTGCCGCCCGCGACTCCCGGATGAACCGCTGCCGGAACACCGCATCCTGCGCCAGCGCCGGAGCCAGCACCTTCAACGCTACCAGCCGGCCCAGCCGCTCATCACGCGCCCGGAATACCACCGCCATCCCGCCCGCGCCGACCTGCTCCTCCAGCAGATACCCCGCCACCCGCGAGCCGGCGACCAACCCGGCGGCCTCTGCCGGCACACCACCAAACCTCCCAGGCCCCCCACCGCTCACGCTGCCTCCCCAGCGGCAAGCCGCACCCGATGATCGCGTTCCCGCCCAGGCCCGGCGCTGATGCTCAACGCGGCTACGCAGCGACCCGAACGTCACCCGCCAGGAACGCTCCAAGCAACCGGCGTGACCAGCGTATCCGCCACGACCCAGCCCGGTCTTGCCGTCGTGGGCAGCTCCTGGAGCGCGACGGACACTCGGCTCGCGGTACGTAGACAGACAAGCCCCCGGAGAGTGCAGCCAGGCTCGGTCAATAATCTCTCCAGTTCGACCACTCCTGCCCGCCGGATCACGCGCCGTAGTCTGGGCTGCTTACCACTTTGACGAGCGATATCTGCCGATCTGGCATGACCGACTAGCGGGTGACGGCGTTGCCCGATGTGCGAAGATATGAGTGGTCTGCGCGCCGATGGATACGGCTGCTCGGTCGATGTGAAAATGCTGACTCAGACGCCGCGCACACGGGAGTACGACGGGCTGGTGGGTAAGCGGGCGCTGCGAGCGGGGGCACCGTCGGCGACCTGTATCAGGCTGGTCATCTGGTGGCCATGGCGGGCGTGATCACCCGGCTGCTGCGCGGCGGCTATCACCGGTATCCCGTGGGGCAAGTTTGCACGAAAGGAACAGCGACGTGCCCGCCTACAACCCCACCTCAACTGAGCCGGCAATAGGGGTATGGACGTGGCCGTCACCGCAGGCACATGATCGGTGATCATCACGGGCAGAGCGCCGGGCGAGCAACTCTGCTGGTCAGAGCCGTGGATGCGATTCTCGGCACACACAGCGTCGCGCGAGCGCGAAAATCGGGGCTGGTGCGGCGAGGTGCCGGGCTGGGGTTGCTGCCGCCTGGTGCTGCTGCCGGATTTGGCTGGTGGCAGGTGCGCGGAGGGCGCGGGAGACCGGGGCGGGCCGCTTTTCAGGCTGGCGTGTGGTGACCGGCGAGGACGTGGTGGAGGTCGGTGCCGTCATAGGGCGCGGGGTCGGCGTGGACGAGCGCGGCGGCCAGGCGCGGGATGGCGTGCAGGAGGTCGTGCTCGGCGGTGACTGTGACCTGGTGGGCCTGCACGGCGGTGATGTCGCGGTTGACGACCACTTCGCATTCGGCACGGATCTGGTGGCCGATCCAGCGCAGGCGTGCCTGCCCGACATCGAGCACCCCTGCAGTGCCGCGCAGGGTGTTTTCGGCCTGGTCGACGAGCGCGGGGTCCACGGCGTCCATCAGACGCCGGTAGATCTCCCGGGCAGCCTGCCGCAGAACAGCCAGGATCGCCACCGCGATCAGCAGCCCGACGACCGGATCGGCCCAGTCCCAGCCCAGCGCCACCCCGCCGGCTCCCAGCAGCACAGCCAGGGAAGTCAGTCCGTCAGTGCGTGCGTGCAGCCCGTCGGCGACCAGTGCCGCTGAGCCGATCTTCCGGCCGGTGCGGATCCGGTACACAGCCGCCAGCTCGTTCCCGGCAAACCCGACCAGCGCCGCCGTGGCCACCGCGATCAGGTCCGACACGTGGCGCGGGTGCAGCAGCCGGGTGATCGCCTCGTAGGCCGCCAGCGCCGAGGACGCGGCGATAGTCACCACGATCACGATCCCGGCCAGGTCCTCCGCCCGCCCGTACCCGTAGGTGTATCGGCGCGTCGGCGGCCGGCGGCCCACAATGAACGCGACTCCCAGCGGCAGCGCGGTCAGCGCGTCAGCGGCGTTATGCAGTGTGTCCCCCAGCAGCGCTACCGATCCGGACAGCACGGTGACAGCCGCCTGAAGGAGCGCGGTCACGCCCAGCACGGCCAGGGTGATCCACAGCACCCGCATGCCCTCCGCGCTGGCTTCCATCGCCGCGTCCACCTGGTCGGCCGCCTCATGCGAATGCGGGCGCAGAACATGCCGCAGCCGGGCCATCAGCCCCGACTCAGAATGCTCGTGCTGGTGCTCGTGCCCGGCGTCATGACTGCCAGCGTCCGAGTGGCTCATAGACCCCACCATGGCGGGAGAATCTTGTTGCAGCATCTCCACCACAACACCCCGGACGCACCTGCAACCAGATCGCGCCCGCTCCGCAAACGCGAGAGAGCGGCCCGTACTACACGAGCCGCCTACCGGCCAGACGCCAAGTACTCCCGTGGTCACGGGGTCTAGCGGTCGCCGCCTACCATCAGCTTGTGGCCATGACTCATGAGCCAGCAGGTCGGCACGATCCTGGGCAGGCGGTCGCGGACTCCGGGGCCTGCTGCGAAGACTGCACGTTCACCACAGCAGTCAGCCACGAGCAGCAATGGCTACGAGCCGCGCGCTACGTACGCTGGCTGGCCTGGGCGTCGCTTGTCTGGATGACCGCCGAGGGCGTCGTTGGCCTGATCGCTGGTTTCGCGGCGGGCTCGATCGCTCTCGTGGGCTGGGCGTTGGGCAGCATGATCGAGGGACTAGCCAGCGTGATCGTAGTCTGGCGCTTTACCGGATCCCGGACGCTGTCAGAGACCGCAGAGCGGCGAGCCCAGACGGCTGTAGCTGTCAGCTTCTGGCTGCTGGCCCCCTACATCGTGATCGAAGCCGTCCGGGACCTGGCCGGTCACCATCCCGCCACGGCCTCAGCGCTCGGGATCGCGCTCACCGCATCGAGCGTGGCCGTTATGCCGGTGCTCGGTATTGCCAAACGCCGCCTCGGCGGGCGGCTGCAGTCCGGCGCAACCGCCGGTGAGGGCACCCAGAACCTGATGTGCGCTGCACAAGCCGCCGCAGTGCTCATCGGCCTGGCCGTCGTGGCCACCTGGCCAGGCGGCTGGCCGGTCGACCCCATCATCGCCCTCGGCATCGCCGCCTGGTCAATCTGGGAAGGAACCGAATCGTGGCGGGGTGCGGACTGCTGCTGAGCAGGCTGATAAAGGCGGGCGCGTCAAGGTCAGCGTGACCATCAGCGTGCGCCATCGCCTATGGTCAGCAGGTCCTCGAGCGCCTAGTCGACCCGCAAGGTTGTGCGGTCGAGACCGAAGCGCGCGCATAGGAACTGCTCCAGCCCATCGCCAGGAGCCTGCCTGCAACCTGTCGGCATGATCACCGTTGATCTGGCGACCGGGCATGCAAGCAGCGACGGCAACGTACCGGCGGCGGCACCCAGCCAGAGCAGCTCAGCCATGAACGAGCACAATGTCGGCGCGAAGAGCGGTCAGCTGGCCCGTGGTGGGCTTGTGCGTGCCGAGGTGTGTCCTGAACGCAAGGAGGGGCCGATGTAGGACGGGTCCTTGATGCGGTGCTGCGCGGGAGATGAAGGATCCTGGCCCTTCGGAGTCGCTCTGCGGAGGGAGGCTCCAAACCACCTCATGCTGCGTTGGCTGAAGACCGTCGTGGTGAGCGATGAGGAAAAGGCTCGTGAGACCCGACTTTTATCAAACTAGTGTGCACCACTCCGGGCGTTGCTGATCTTGTTCAGGGCGTCGCGGAGTTCGTCGGGGAGCGGGTCTGCGGCTGTGATGACGTGGTCGCCGGCCTGGATCTCGATGGTGCGGTAGCGGCGGGCGGTCTTGACGAACTTGCGGATCGACCAGCCCGTCTGGTGCTCGATCCGGCGGCTGACCGCCAGGGCGGCGAACACGATCGTGAGATGGGCTTCGATCGAGTCCCTGGTCCGGTGGTAGACCGGCCGGGCCTGCAGGTTGCTTTTGGCCATCCGGAACGACTTCTCTATCTGGAACAGCTGGTGGTAGGCGCCGATCACGAACTCTGCGGTCACGGGCGTGCCGTCCGGGCAGGCCCGCAGGTTCGTGACATAGCCTTCCAGGCCCGCCAGCGCCCGCGCCTCGCCTCGAGCTCGCGGTTGACGGTGCGGGTTCCGCCCGACAGGCGGATGAACCGGTTGCGCTTCACCGGGACCTGGCCCGCGACCGCCTTCTCTGCTTTGGCGACCTGCTCGTCGATCCCGCGCCGTGTCCGGCAGGCCCGGTCAGCCTTGTACTGGTAGTAAATGATCTGGTCGCGGCGGCCGCCGTTCGGCCCGGCGGGCCATGGCTGGGTGAACACCTGCCCGTCCGGGGACGTCCTGGCCGGGATGCTGACGCCGCCACCGCTGCACCACATAGGGCACCTGCGGGATCTTCGCGCCGAGGATGAACGACAGGCCCGCCGCCTCGATCGCCTTCTGATTCGCCTCCGACACCATCCCCGCGTCCGCCACGACCGTGACGTCCGGGAGCTGGTGAGCGGCCATGAAGGATTCGATGACCGGCAGCATCGTCTTCGTCTCCGCCTTGTTGCCTTCATAGACGGACACCATGAGCGGGAACCCGGTGGCGTCGGTGAGCAGGCCGATGGTGATCTGCGGCTCCAGGCGGCGTCCCTTGGAGAACCCGCTCTCGCGGAACCCGTCACCAGCATCAGTCTCGAAATACAAGGTCGATATGTCATACAGCACCAGGCTGGCCGGGCCCAGCCCCGCGTGCGCGGCGCACGCCGCCGACAGCCGCTGCCGCCACCCATCCCGGGCATACACCGGAAGGCGGCGGTTCACCGTTGGATACGACGCTGGCTCCACCCCGGCTTCCTCCAGCACCCGCAGCGAGTCCAGCTTGCTGACCGGCTCGATGACCCGCGCCGCCACCAGCTGGAAGAAACACCTCGTCCCCCGCCGCAGCCTGTCCGAACCCCAGCAGGTCATAGGCCTGAGACAGGGCATCCAGCAGGCAGCCCATCCGCGACGAGGTGATCAGCAGCGGACCGCCCGGCGCCCCGGCATCCAGCCCCAGGTCCAGGACGCCCTGACCGGCAGCCAGCTTTTGCCGCGCCGCCGCCTTCAGCAGCTCCACCTCAGCAGCGGTATGCGCCGACCCCAGATGCTCGATCTGCCGCGACCCGCGGCGGGAGGAATACACAATCTGCACGGCCATCGCGCCCGACGACGTCTTCACCGTCCGCACATACGGCACTCGCCAACCCTACGGCCAGCCATCCCGGCTAGTGCACAGATTCCGCGCCCAGCCAGAGCAAACCAGCAGGTCAGAAAGCTACAGAGCCCGAGAACCCGCAACCGTGATAAAAGTCGGGACACCTGCCCATAAGTCGATAAGCTGAGGACCCGGCCGTTCACCTGAAGAAATAGGCCCATCCGAGGTGATACCAAACTCAGCCAGGTGCCACCGGAGGATTACGACGTGGCGATGGGTCCTAAAACGCCCGCGTACGGCTGGTGGCTGGACCAGGCATAGGTCAAGTACAGGCTGGTGCCAGGATCAGCCCGGCGTACACGATCACCCGCCAGCGCTGGGGGTTGGCCCCAGCCGTAGCTGCCCGCCAGACCGCTTCTGATGCCTTGCGTCGACCATCAGGCCCACAGTTATGGGCGGGGCCAGAATCAGGATGGCACCGGTGAGAAGGGCCAGCGCGAACGCCGGGTAGTTGTCAGGTTGCCACAGCACTATGGCCGCCGCCACGCTGGCCGCGGCAATGACCACGCAGACGCCCGTCAGGCCGTAGCTCGCCTTCGGCAGCCGGGCGGTCAGATCGGCGGGGAGGCCGGCGGTGAGCGCCGCTAGCTCGGCGCGGGACCGCGTGGCGGACGCCTGGCCGGACCGCGCGTCGTGTTCATCCTCGGTCAGCCGGCCTTGCGCCAGCGCGGCCTTGAGTGTGCGGATCACCTGTTCGCGGTCGTACCACGACAGCGGCGGCAATGGTTGCCCGGCGGACGGCTTCGCGCGCGCTGAGGCGACCATCATGACCACGCCGAGAATCCAGAAAACCAGATAGATGACCGCGGCCAAGATGATCAAAGTCCATACGGTGGTGCGGGGACCACCAGGGAGGAGAAGAACCGCCACGATGCCCGGCAGGAACACAGCGTATTCGAACCACCAGGCTATCTTTGTCGCCCGCCACGGGGCGCGCGGGGACCCGGCTCCGGTGAGCGCGGTGGGGATGTCGGCGATGACCTCGGCCAGTTCCGCGTATGTCTGTGACGCGTATACCCGATCCACCCGCGCGCCGAGTTCATCCCCGGTCAGCCGACCTTGCACGAACGCGGCCTTGAGAGCAGCGATCACCTGCTCGCGATCGGCGTCAGACGCGCGGAGTCCGCCACGGCTTCGGCTTTCTGCGGCTGCTACCTCATCCCCTGGCCCTGCCATCACGACGCCTCCCCACCAGCGTGATGCAGGGAAGCGTAACGCGGGTCACCACAGGAATCCATGCCCTCCCCCCGACAAAACGAGGAGCATCAAAGGAGGAGGCTGACTGGCGGAGGACTGTTGCCAAGCCGTTAGACGACGTCTGTCACGCGCCGTCAACCCTGGAACATCAGTCCAGAGCGCCGACACGAATGGACGATCCTGGACGACTTGCCCCCCGGTGACCGGTGGTTCGTCGATGAGACGTACGTGAAGGTATCTGGCCGCTGGACGTACCTGTACCGGGCAATCGACCAGCACGGACAAGTCATCGACGTCCTGCTGTTGATGAGGCGTGACCTGGCAGCCGCCCGGCGCTTCTTCACCGGGCCATCCGGGCTGGCGTGATCCCGGTCGAGGTCACCACCGACCGGGCCCCTGCCTATCCGCGAGTCCTGGATGAGCTGATCCCTTCAGCGCTGCACACCGTGGAGCGATACGCCAACAACCCGGTCGAGGCAGATCACGGGCGGCTCAAAGCTCGGCTCCGGCCGATGCGCGGCTGAAGCGGCACCGCTCAGCGCGGATTCTCGCCGCCGGTCACGCCGTCGTCCAGAACCTGCGCCGCGGCCACTACGACATCGCCACCCACGTCCCCGCCCGTCACCAGCTCGGCACTGCCTTCGACGAGCTCGCCGTAACGATCTGATGGGCCGTCAGGCCAGCGCTCCAGCCAAGCCTTCCCAGGAATCGCCCAACGCAACAGCGCCGTCGCCTGCCATCGGCGATCGACCAACGCAACAGTGCCCCCTGAGGGCGCCAAATGCGGCGCCGCCGTTCCGGCCATCTCTAATTCACCTTTAGGCCAGAAAATATTTCGGGAATGGCTTCCATTTCATCATCCCGTCCTCTGCCAGACGCCTTATAGTCGGCGGCGCGGCCTGCCCACAAGGCCCGGCAATCCGACTCCAGGCGGGGCAGCGCCGGATCTGCGACCGAGAGGAAGCATGGATGCGACGACCAGTCAGGGCCTTTGCGCTCACCGCTGCCGCTGGCCTCTTCGCGGCGATGGCGTTCGGCGTGCCAGGCGCAATCGCGAGCGAGGCCGCCAGCACGAGCGGGCACAACCAGGGCGGTGGCAATGGCAATACCGCCACGCCGATCAAGCATCTCGTCGTGATCTTCGACGAGAACGTCTCCTTTGATCACTATTTCGGCACCTATCCGTACGCTCCGAACCCGCCTGGCGAGCCAGCCTTCCACGCTCGGAAGGGCACGCCGACGGTCAATGGCCTGTACAACGACCTAACCTCGTCCGGGCAGCCGACCGGGCCGCTGCTCACCAACAACCCCAATCTCTCAAATCCGGTGCGGCTCGGCCACGATACTCCGCTGACCTGCGACCAGGACCACGACTACACCGCAGAGCAGCTAGCCGCTGACCACGGCGCCGAGGACGCCTATCCAGCGAACACGGGCGGCAATCTGACGCTGACGCAATGCCTGGCGGGGTTCGACTACCCCCCCGGCACGCCAGAGCTGCCGCCGCCGGGAACCGGTTCCAATAAGGCCGTCATGAGTTACTACGACGGCAACTCGGTCACCGGGCTGTGGAATTACGCCCAGCACTTCGCGATGAGTGACAACGCCTACGGCACGACCTACGGCCCGTCGACCCCGGGCGCTCTCAACGTGACCGCCGCGCAGACCTATGGCGCGATCTGCGGGCCATCCTCCGCGACGATTAACGACAGTCCGTGCCCGAACCCGCCGGGGCTCGACACGACCGACCCGACGTCCTCCAACATCACGGCGGGCCCGGCCCAGCCGGCCGGCCCGGGAACCACCTACTCCGACGCCGACCCAACCTACGACATCTGCTCCTACCTGCCAGGCTCGGACGGCGGCGACGGCGGCACCGCGGCCGGAACCCTGACTATGGGCGGCAAGAACATCGGTGACGAGCTGACCAGCTCGAAGATCACCTGGGGATGGTTCCAGGGCGGCTTTGACAACGGTTACGTTCCGGGTCACGGAACGCCCCCCACCAGCGCCCAGATCTGCTCGGAGACCCATAAGAACGTGGGCGGCGCCGTAGTGGACGACTACAGCCCGCACCACGAGCCGTTCGAGTACTACGCCTCAACTGCCAACCCGATGCACCTGCCGCCGAAGTCGCTGTCGATGATCGGCAAAACCGACCAGGCTAACCACCAGTACGACACCGCCGACTTCTTTGCCGCCGCCGATGCAGGCAACCTGCCAGCGGTCTCCTACCTTAAGGCGCCGAAGTACCAGGATGGCCACGCGGGCTACTCCGACCCGCTGGACGAGCAGACCTGGCTGGTCAACACCATCAACCAGCTCGAGTCCCTGCCCACCTGGAAGTCGACCGCCGTTATCGTCACCTGGGACGACTCTGACGGCTGGTATGACCACGTGCTCGCCCCGGTCATTACCGAGTCGCAGACCTCGCTGGATGCGCTCACCGGGACGGGCGAATGCGGCAGCCAGCTCAGCCTGGTGCCGGTGAACTCGGCCAACGAGCCTGAGCAGGGCAAGTGCGGCCTCGGGCCCCGGCTGCCGTTCCTGGTCATCTCCCCGTGGGCGCGGTCGAACCTCGTCGATAACACCCTCATCGACCAGAGCTCGGTCGTGAAGTTCATCGAGTACAACTGGGGCCTGCCGGCGCTCGGCAACGGGGCGGCCGATACCGCGGCCGGCTCGATCTTGTCCATGTTCGACTTCAGTGGCCGGCAAGGGTACAACAATAAGCTGTTCCTTAACCCGGCCACGGGCGAGCCGATCAGCTAGGGCTACTGGTCTAGCCACTTCAAGAATGCCTAACGAGTAATGGCTGTGCTGCGGGCCGGGGCTTATGCCTCGGCCTGCAGTATGTCCAGCGCAGGTCCGCCGTACGGTCGCCTCGCTGATCTGGTGACCGAGCCGGGTCAGCTCGCCGTGGACCCGGCGGTACCCCCAGGCCGGGTTCTCCTGCGCCAGCCGCAGCGCCAGGTCACGGATCTGCTGGCTGGTCCCCGGCCGGCCTGACCGGTTCGGATGCGACCACTTCCGTGTGATCAGGCGGCGGTGCCAGGCCAGTAACGTCCCCGGCGTGACGAGCCGATGGCAGCGCAGCACCGCTGGCAGCAGCCGGGCGAGCGCTGCCAGCACCGCCCGGTCGGCCCAGTCCGGTTTCGGCTGCGCGACCTGACGCCACAGCATCGTGACCTCGTGCCGGAGCACGATGATGTCCGCGTCCTTGGACGCCTGGCTGCGGCCCAGCAGGAGAAGCCAGGCAAAGACCCGGATCATGATCAGATAGAGGAGGCGAAGAGACACGAACCGCGATCCTGCCCCAACATGGTCATCCGGCCAAACTGCAGGTCACAGAGGCTGCGTCGAGTTCTGAAGCGGTACACGATCAGGTAGAGCAGCCGAAGAGCCATGAACGGCGATCCTGGCGCAGCCCGCTCATCCGGCCCAATCGCAGGTCACGGAGCTGCGTCGAGTTCTGAAGCGGTACAGGCTAGTCGCGGCGTCAGGAGGAAAACGAACCGCAGGCACATGATCGGTGATCATGACGGGCAGAGCGCCAGGCGAGCAACTCTGCTGGTCAGACCATGGATACGATTCTCGGCACGCACACGCCTGGTCGTCCACGCGCCGTCGGGGTTGGCGGTGAGGCCGGCCAAGTGAACGCGGCGGGTGCCGTGCTCGATGACGATCAGGGCGTAGATGCGCCGCAGGAGCACAGTGTCCACATGGACGAAATCGACCGCGAGGATGCCGCGGGCCTGTGCATTTAGGAACTGCTTCCAAGTCGGGCCAGTGCGGCGGGGTGCGGGGCCGATCCCGGCATCATGCAGGACCTGCCACACGGTGGAGGCGGCGATCGGGTGGCCGAGTTTGACGAGCTCGCCTTGCACGCGCCGGTGCCCCCACGTCGGGTTGTCCGTGGCGATGCGGATCACGAGCTTGCGGATTGCGGCTGCCGTGGATGGCCGGCCGGGACGGCGCCGGCTGGTGTAGTCCCCTTTGCGTGTGACCAGTCGCCGGTGCCAGGCGAGCAGCGTCGCAGGGGTGACCGCGAAGACCTCGCCCCGCCGGTGCCGGGAGATCAGCCGGGACAGTGCTGCGAGCCACAGCCGGTCGGCTGGCTGGTAGCGGACCCGGCTGATCTGGCGGCGCAGGATCGCGTTCTCGTGCCGGAGCACCAGGAGTTCGGCGTCCTTGGACGCCTCGCGCCGGGCCAGCACCATCAGGCCGTCGAGCAGGCAGCGCGCGAGCAAGTAGCCGACCGAGAAGATCACTCAGCCATGATCCCAACCCGCAAGCCTGGCCAGGCCAGATCGAGTAATCGAGCCCTACAGGGTCGCAGCTGAGCGGCGGCTGGTGGGCATAAGAATCGTTCTGTACCCCATCAGTCCTGGGGCGCGAGGCATTCTGCCGGGGTGAGTCTGGCGCTGGCCGCGTTACGTTAGCTGCCCGGAGGCAGGTCGCTGGTGGCCGGGATGGGGGCAAGCCCCAGGCAGTTTCGCAGCGTGTTTTCCAGCTTGTCGATCCGGTCATAGCTTCCGACGCTGCCGGTCACGAACCCGATCGAATAGCCACCGTGTGTGCTGGTGCCGCCGTAGTTTCCGCCTAGCCCTCCCATCCCGTAGCCGTCGTCGCTGATCCCGAGGCCGAGCCCCCAGGCGTTGTCGTCGCCGAACACCCGGTCCGGCCCGGCGCACTGCGGGGTGACCGCCTCGGCGAGCATCCCGGGGCTGAGCAGCTGGCCTGTGGCCAGGGCGTGGTAGAAGCCGGCCACCGCGGCCGCGGTGCCGTGGCCGTTGACGGCGGGGATCTCCGCGGACCGCCAGGCGGCGCTGTTGACCACGGCGCCGTCCTGCGCGCCGGGCGGGTTGGTCACGGCCCGCCGGTACAGGTCCGGGCGGCCGGCCGCGTTGCCCGCGCGGAACGCGTCGTCCAGGCCGGTCAGGTCCACCGCCCGGGCCTGCTGCGCCGGGCTGAGCCCGAAGGCGAAGTCCAGCCCGGCCGGCCCGCAGATCTCCTCGCGCACGAACCGGCCGACGCCGCGCCCGTCTACCCGGCGGACCAGCTCGCCGACGAGGTGCCCATAGAACAGCGGCGATTCGCCGTGTGCGGTCCCGGGCTCCCATGATGGCTGTTGCGCTGCCAGCAGGGTGCATAGGTAGTCCCAGTCATAGAAGGCCCCGGTGGGCACCTGCCGGTCCAGCATCACCACCCCGGCCTGATGCGACAGCAAGTGACGCACCGTCGCCGGGGCACGAAACTCGGGCCAGTACCGCTGCGCCAGCGCGTCCAGGTCCAGCTGCCCGGTCTGGACCAGCCGCAGCGCGCACACCGCGGCGAACGGCTTGCTGACCGAGTACGGCTGGACCAGGCTGTCGGGTTCCCATGGCCGGCGCCGTCCCAGGTCGGCGTAACCGCCCCACAGGTCAACCACCAGGCGGCTGTCGCACCACGCGGCGAACGCCGCGCCGGTGCCCGGCTGCGCGGCGAGGATCTCGGCGA
>JBEKIF010000058.1:0-54379 GCA_050011895.1 Streptosporangiaceae bacterium
CACGGCCAGCGGCGTTAGGGTGGTCATGATGGATCAGAGCCACATCGGGGTAGCCATGAAGGATCAGTGGGATTCGCAGATGGAGGTGCTCGGCGCCTTCATCCGCAGCAGGCGGAAGCTGGCGAATCTGTCCCTGCGCCAACTGGCCGAGCGAACGAGGCTGTCCAATCCCTACCTCAGCCAGATCGAGCGCGGCCTGCATCAGCCGTCGGTCCGGGTCATCAGGCTGATCGCCGACGCGCTCAATGTCTCGGCGGAGACCCTGCTCACCCAGGCGGGCGTGCTGCAGGGCGATGAGTGGGACGAGGCGACCGACAAGCCGCAGAACATCAATGTGCAGGATGCCATCGAGGCCGAGGGCCGACTCACTGAGCAGCAGAAAGCCGCGCTGATCGGCGTCTACCACAGCATGCTCAGGTCCGACTAGCGCAGTACCTGCCGAAGGCGGCCGACCGGGCCCAACATCGGGAAATGACGATCATGCCCGGTCAATCACGATTAACATACCTCAGCGTGACCCATCCAAGCCCGGCGCCAGTCCCCCTGCCGCGGCGCACCGGCCGTTCGCTGCCGCCTGGCCGTCACCGCAGCCCGCACCGGCTCACCCTGCCCCCGGACGCTCCGGCCCTCGTGCTTGCCGTGCCCGGCGCTGCGAGCGCAGCCAGCGAAGAAGTGGCCACCGAGATCGCGGCCGTTGCCGGGATGTCCTGCCCCGGTGCCGAGGTGCGGGTCGGCTACCTGGACGGGCCCGCGTACAGCCTCGCAGACGCCCTGGTCTTCGGCGCAGCGACCACGTCAAGCTCGGGGCTGCGGGCGGTGGTCGTCCCGTTGCTTGCTGGTCCTCATCCGCGGCTCGATGCGGCCCTTAATGAGCTAGTAGGCAAGGCCGCTGCGCCACTCAGCCTGGCCGATCACCTGGGCCCGCATCCGCTGGTCGCCGAGGCCCTGCACGCGCGTCTCGCGGAAGCAGGGCTCGCCCGCGAGAGCCGGGCCCGCGGGCTCAGCATCGTCGCCGTGGCTAACGGCATTGTGGTGCTCGCTGACCGCGGCGACGCGGCCATCAAGGCGGCAGGCGTCACGGCGGTGCTGCTCGCGGCCCGGCTCGCCGCGCCAGCGGTCCCGGCCTCTCTCGGCGATCCGCAGGGCATCGACTCCGCCCTGGCGCGGCTGCGCGATGCTGGGGTCAGCCGGCCGGCGATCGCGTCCTGCGTCATTGGCCCGGAGACCGATCCGGCTGAGCTGGCGGCCGTGTCGGCCCGTACCGGGGCCGCCTGCTCCAGGCCGCTGACCACCCATCGTGCCATCGGACAGCTCGTGGCAATGCGGTACGGCGCCGCTCTCGCCGACCTCCGCGTCGCAGGCTCGGCGGGCTGACGAACCACATCTCGGTCAACGGCCAGACCGGTTGCCGTCAGCCTCGCTTACTCCCCGCCGCCTGCCATTGACAGGCGGCCCGCCGTGCGCTGGGGTTCATACTGTGAGCCACCTGACAGCTCACGATGATCCTCTGCACCGACTTCCCCGGCCAGCCCATCCGTGACCTGAGGAGACGGGTGCCGGTTGCAAAGTTCCGGGAGAAGGCAGCGGCTATGAGCGAGTGGAACGCCATGACGTATGAGGGCAAGGACACGATCCTGCGCGTCGTCCGCGGCGAGGCGGAGCGCATGTTCGCCCTGGCCGAGCAGCCGGGCGCCTGGGAAGCGCCGACGGCGTGCGAGAGCTGGAAGGTCAAGGATGTGATCGGCCACCTGGTGGACACCACCGAGGGCTACTTCAAGGCCTTCGAGATGGCCAGGAGCGGCGCCCCGGTGCCCGACGCGTACGGTCTGGCCGGGATGCATGAGCGGGCCGGCGAGCACGCGCAGGCGTTCCACGAGCTCTCCCAGCAGGAAATGCTGACCCGGGCGCGGGCGGACCTCGCCAAGATGATGGGCATCCTGGAGCCGCTCTCCGAAGAGGAGTGGACAGGACTGCTGGTTCCGCACTTCTACATGGGCAACGTGCCCGCGTTCGTCTATGCGGGCGGCCAGCTGATGGATTACGGAGTGCACACCTGGGACATCAAGGAGGGCACCGGGAACGCGCACGGCATCTCCGGCGACGCGGCCGACCTGCTGGTGCCGTTCATGTTCATCATCTGGCAGTCGACCGTCAAGCCGACCGCCGACCTTAGCCCGTTCACTGTCGGCATCCGGGTCACCGGGCGGAACGCCGGCGACTACCGGGTCTCGATCAGTGACCAGGGCATGGCCTACGAGCAGGGCGGCGTGGCCGACCTGCCGACGGTCATTGACTTCGACGCCGGGAGCCTGGTGCTGACCACCTTCGGCCGGATGAACGGCGGCACGGTGCGCGGCGACGAGGCCCTCGCCGACCGCTTCCTGAACCTGTTCTTCAGCATCTAGCCGGCCCGCCTGCCACGCCTCAGCTCCGGACTGGTCAGGCGGTCCAGGCAGCGGTCCAGGCGTGCCTGCGCCGCGGCCGGGCAGGTTCGCGGGCCAGCTGACCTGCCAGCTCACCACCGGGTCGGCAGAGCAGCTGCGCAGCCGCTCGCGCCGAGCCGCACGTCACCGCCAGCGCACCACTGCGCGAGCGCGTCCAGTCCTGACCTCAGCCAAGCTGGCCGGAGCCTGGCGGGAGGTAGCTGACAGCGTTGTCGGCCTGCTCGTAGATCCCCGGGCCGGCCGGGCGGCGCATCTCCTCGGCCAGGTGACCGAGCAGGCCAGCGGCCCTGGCCAGCAGCGCGAACCCGCGCAGCGTGTCCGGGTCGAAGCCCAGGTCGGCAAGAGCGGCTCCGCACACGCCCGCGCCGTTGAGCGGCAGCGTCCGGCCCAGAAGCGCCGGATGTACCCGGCCGACCGCCGCGAACAGCGTCAGGTGCGGCCCGAGCGTGCCTTCCTCTTCGGCGATCCTGAAAATCACCGGTGTGCGCGGATCACCGGCCTTGTGCAGCGGATGCCCGAGCCCGGGTACCAGCTGCCCGGCAGCACGCCGCGCCTGCACCGCCGCGGCCGCGAGCGCGTCCCAGGCCGCCTCGTCGCCGGGCAGCGGCAGCGGGCCATCACAGCGCGCCAGCGTACCGGCCAGGAACCTGCCGCAGTCCTCGGTCACGCCCAGGTACCTGGAGCCGCCGCCCAGCAGCCCGGCCGCGAGCGCGCCCTGCACCGACTCGGGTGCCCCGGTCAGCGTGAGCCGGGCCGCGATAGCCGACGGCGTGAAGCCGTGATCGGCGAGCGCGACCAGCACGGCTTCGAAGACCCGCAGCTCGCCTGGGGCCGGGCGGCGCAGCGCGACCAGCCAGAAGGCCAGCTCGCCGAAGCTGACCCGGCCCATCAGCTCGCCGGCCAGGTCGTGGCCAAGCACCCGGATCGAGGTCGCGTCGGCGGTCCCGATCGAGGTGGGATATTCGTTCATGGCTGGTCCTCTCGGCCCGGCTGGGACCCGGGCTGTGGCTGGCTGGCCCCGGCATCGTACTCACCGGGCTGGTGCCCGGCGGGCAGCCGGTGCTTGGCCACCCGGGCCGTCGGCGTCCGCGGCAGCTCGTCGATCAGCTGCCAGTACCTGGGTACCTTGAACGCGGCAAGCCGGGCCGCCGCGAACTGGATGAGCTGCCGGAAATCGAGAGAGCCGCCGGCCTCGGCAGGCACGATGAACGCCTTCACCTCGTCCTCGGACAGCTCCGACGGCACCCCCACGACCACGCACTCAAGGACTGCCGGATGCTTGGCGAGCACCTCCTCGACCTCGAGCGGCGACAGGTTCTCGCCGCGCCGGCGCAGCACTTCCTTCAGCCGCCCAGTGAACGTGTAGGTCCCGTCGGGGCCAACCGTGACCAGGTCGCCGGTATGCAGCCAGCCATCGATGATGGCCCTGGCCGTCTCCTCGGGCATCCCCCAGTAGCCGGGCGTCACCACCGGGTTGCGCAGCAGCAGCTCGCCGGTCTCCCCGGCACCGAGCTCCCGGCCGTCGGCGGAGATCACCCTGGCCTCGTTGACCACGCCGAGGACCGGATGCTGGCGTACCGTGCCGAGGGTGCCGAACGGCCGGGTGCCGCGCGGCCAGATCAGCCCGTACGGCGACTCCGACATCGCGTAGCCGACGACGATCCGGAAGCCGAACCGCCGCTCGATCTCCTCCTGGCGGCTCCGCTCCGGGGCCGGCCCGGTGTAGCAGAGCCGCAGTGGGTGGCCGGCGTCATCGGCACGCGGCGGCTGGCGCATCAAGATCTCCAGCATCGCCCCGATCGCGTTGAACTCGGTCGCCCCGTGCCTGCGCGCGGCGTCGAGGAAGCCGCTGGCGGAGAACCTTTCCAGCAGTACCAGGCCGGCGCCGCAGGCCAGCGAGCCCAGCACCGAATACGCGGGCGCGTTAATGTGGAACAGCGGCAGCGAGGTCATCAGCCGGTCCGCGGCGGTCAGCTCCATCCAGTAGGGGAAGCCCTCCCCCGCCATCGCGTAGGCCCGGTGCGTCTGCATGACCAGCTTGGACCGCCCCGTCGTGCCCGAGGTCGGGATCAGGACCGCCAGGTCATCGGGTCGCACGCCCGGATCAGGCAGCCCGCCACCAGCTGTCCCATGACTGTCGCCGGCACCGAGCTGGGTAACGTCAAGTACGCCGAGCTCGGGCAGCCCTCCGATGCCGGCCGCCTGCAGCAGCGCGGCCAGGCCGGAATCGCTGACGAGCGCGCGCGGCGTCGTCTGCCCTACTAGCCCGGCGAGCTCGGCGGCGGAGCTGCGCGGGTTGACCGGTACCAGCACCGCGCCGAGCGCGGCCAGGCCCAGCCAGCACAGCAGGTAGTCGGGCGTATTACGGGTAGTGACGACGACCAGGTCGCCACGGCGCACTCCCGCGGCGGCGAGCGACCGCGCCGCCTCGGCCGCGGCGGCCAGCGCGCCGGAGAAGGTCAGCGACGCCTCGTCGGTGCGCAGCCAGATTCCGTCCGGGTCGCGCTGCGCAGCCGACGTGAGCAGCCGCGGGATGGTGCCTGAGTACCCGGGCCCGGCTGTCATGCCTGCGAGGATACGTCCGTGGCCACGGGCCCGGGCGTCGGTCCCAGCCCACGGGCCAGTACTGTCATGAGATCGTTGAGCACGTCGTCGGGGACCCGGCCGCCCGCTGTCCACTCAGCCCAGCGCATGCCGACGAAGTTGCCGAGCCCGGCATACACGTATCCGATGACCTCCGGGTCATACCTGGCGTCAACGTCACCGGCCAGCTGGGCCAGCCGGACGCCGCGCGCGTAACCGCGGACCAGCCGCTCGTAGTACTCCTTGAACTCGGCGGGCGCGATGAACTCGGCCTCACGGACGATCCGGTAGATCCATGGCCGCTCGGACATCAGGTCGAAGTAGGCGCAGAAGGATGCTCGCTCCCTGGACCGCTGGTCCTCATGCGCGTGCTCCAGCGCGGTCCGCATCGCCGTCCGCAGATCCGCGTTGATGTGGCGGATCACCGCGGCGAAAATGTCAGCCTTGGAATGGAAATGAGCGTAGAAGCTGCCGGTGGCGATCCCTGCCCTGGCGCAGATCCCGGCCACCGTGGTCCGTCGGTAGCTGCGCTCGCCGAACAACTCCTCGGCAGCCGACAGCAGCCGTTCGCCGGGCGGGCGCTCATCGTCGTCGGCCGGCTTGCGGCCAGGTGCGCCGCTCACGTGGGTAACCCCCGTTCTGGATTCTGAACGGGCAAGCCTGCTGGCCCTGGTGTGCCACGGCAGGCCGGCCGCCCGGAGAACGCGGGCGGCCGGCCCAATCGCGGCTGATCAGGGCGAGGGAATCCCGCTGGCAGGCGCCGGCGGCTGCACCGTGGCGTAGGTCGTGACAGCGCCGGTCGCGCTGTTGTCGGTGACCTGGACCGGGCCCGTCGGGACGATCACGCCGTTCTTGATGATGCCCAGATAGACGCCGGTGATGCCGTCGTGGTCGGTCGCGGAGTAGGCGTACGGCGCCACCGAGACGCCCTGCGGCAGGCCGCCGTTGATCGCGTTGATCAGGTCCTGCCTGGTCGGGTTGCGCCCGGCCTTGAACATGGCCTGGACGAACGTGTAACCGACCGCCATGCCGTAGCCCACGTTGCCGTCAAATGGCAGCTTCGGGAGGTACTGGCTGTGGATCTTGCTGAACAGCGAGATCCAGCTGTTGCTGGTGTCCCCGAGCGAGGGCAGGTAGCCGTCGGTGATGATGCCCTGGGTGAGCGAGTTCCCGGCGACCTTCGCGCCGCCCTGCTTGGCGAACGCCTCGAGCAGGCCGGCCAGCGTGATCGGGTCGGAGCCGACGTTGGTGACCACGAGCTGGGGGCTGAAGCTGAGCTTCAGCTCGAACAGCCGCAGCAGCGCGGTGAACGCCGGGACCGAGAACGAGACCACGACCTGGGCTCCCGCCGCCTTCAGCGCGGCCACCTGCGGGCCGACGTTGGTGTTCGTCGGAACGTAGCTCTCCCTGGCGACGACCTGGCCCTGGGGGATCTCGTAGTCGAGGCCCTTGACGCCGTCCTGGCCGAACTCGTCGTTCTGGTAGAAGTAGCCGATCTTCTTGCCCTGGAAGTGCGTCTTGATGTAGGCACCGAGGATCTTGCCCTCACGGATGTAGTTGGGCTGCCAGCCGTAGGTGTAGGGCAGGGTCGAGGGGGCATTCCAGCAGGCGCACCCGGAGGCGACGAACACGTCGGGCACCTTCTGCGCGTTCAGGTACGAGGTGACCGCCAGGTGGGTGGGCGTGCCCAGGCCGTCAAAGATCGCATAGACGTTGTCCTGCAGCACGAGCTGGTGCACCACGGTGGAGGTGAGGGTCGGGTTGTACTGGTCGTTCAGGTACTTGTAGACGATCTTGCGGCCGTAGATGCCGCCGTGCGCGTTGACGTACTGGAAATAGGCGTTGGAGCCGGGGGCGATCTCGTCATAGCCGGGCGCCGCGACGCCGGTGAGGGGCTGGTGGCTGCCGATCGTGATCGTGGTCGCCGTGATCCCGGGGGCGGATGCCGTCAGCGCGCTGCTCGATGAACTGGACGAGCTTGACGACGAAGGTGACGACGAGGACCCGCTGGAACCGCACGCCGCGGCGGCCATCGCCAGGGCGGCCAGCCCCGCGACTGCCGCCACATTTGCTCGACGTGGTCTTTTCATCTAGTGCCTTCTTCCTGGTGTTCCGCTTCCGGCCGGTGCCGGAGCAATGTACTGAGAGGAGTTCCCGCAGTCGGTGTGACGGGTCCGAGCAGGCGGCGGACGCCACCCTGGATCCCGCCGGGGAAGAGCAGCATCACCACGATGAGCACGACACCGTAGGCCGCGATCGGGATGCCGGAGCTCACCGCGCTGGACAGGCCGTGACTGCTGGCCACGTCGGTGAGATAGGTAGGGACGAAGACGAACAGCAGGCTCCCCCACAGCGCCCCGATCAGGCTGCCGAGGCCCCCGATGACGGCTGCGGTGAGCAGCCCGATGGACAGCGCGAGCGTGAAGCCGCCCGGCGAGACGCTCGTGGTGACCACCGCGAGCAGCGCACCGCCGAGACCGGCCGCGGCAGCGCTCACCACGAAAGCCAGGACCTGCAGTCTGGCGACGTTCAGGCCGGCCAGCGCCGCCGCCACCTCGTTGTCGCGGACCGCGCGCCAGCTGCGGCCCACCCGGCTGTGGGCCAGGTTGGCCAGCAGGACCAGGGCGATCAGGGTGGCGGCGCTGGTGAGCCAGAGCAGCCACCGGGTCGGCGGGAACGTCGCGCCGAGAAACGCCGGCGTCGTGATGGAGATGTTGAGTCCCTGGTCTCCGCCGAAGACGCCCGAGTACTTGTCCGCCACCGATGGCAGCGCCACCGCGAGCATGAGCGTCAGCCCGGCCAGGTAGGGACCGCGCAGCCGCGCTGCCGCGACGCCGACGATCGCACCGCCAGCGGCGGTGATCACGACGCTGGCCGCGAACACGATTTCCAGCGGCCAGTGCATGTGCAGCAGCAGCAGCGCCGCGGCGTAGGCGCCGATCGCCATGAAGGCACCGTGGCCGAGCGAGATCTGGCCGCTCAGCCCGATCAGGAGGGTGAGGCCGGCCACCGCCGCCAGGTAGGCGGCCACTCCGGCCAGCTGATAGTCGCGATAGCTGCCGAGCTTGATGGAGAGCAGAACGATCAGCAGGGCGGCGAGTACCGCCGCGCCGAGGTGGCGGGCCAGGGTCATGATCACACCTGCCGGGCAGCGGTAGTGGAGAACAGGCCGGATGGCCGGACCATCAGGACCAGCACGAGGATCACGAGGCCGAACAACTGGACCAGGTCACTGCCCAGGTAGCCACCGACGTAGTTGAGCAGGACTCCGAGGATCACGCCGCCCGCTATCGCTCCGGCCGGGCTATCCAGCCCGCCGATCACCGCCGCGGTGAAGCCGAGCACGAAGATCGAGTCCATGCTGTTCGGATAGAGGAAGGTCGAAGGCGAAACGAGAACCCCAGCCAGGGCGCCGAACAGGCCGGCCAGCGCCCAGCCGAGGGTCAGCACCCGGCCGATCCGGACGCCGAGCAGCCGCGCTATCCCGGGGCTGAACGCCGTCGCGCGCATCCGCAGGCCCACCGAGGTGTACCTGAAGGTCGCGGCGAGCACCAGGGCAGCCGCGAGGACCGCCAGCGCGATGAAGACGTCGTTGGGCGAGACACCGAGCCCGAAAGAGCCGACTCTGATCCCGACGACCGAGAAGGCCGGCGGGAATGACCGGTATTGGTCGCCGTAGATCATCCCGGCCACGCCCTCGATCAGAATCAGCAGCCCGATGGTCACAATGACGGCGTTCAGCGGGGGCTTGCTGGCCACCGGCCGGATGACTACCCGCTCGAGGGCTGCACCGAGCGCCAGGCCGGCCACGAGGGCTGCGCCGAAGCCGAGCCAGTAGTTGCCCGTATGGTTGATAACGACCAGCGCGACATAGGCGGTGAACATCGCCATCCCGCCCTGGGAGTAGTTGAGGATCCTGGTGCCGCGCCAGATCAGCACGAGGGATAGCGCGATGGCGGCGTAGATCATGCCGACGCTGATCCCGCCGAGCGTGAACTCAACGAACTCCTGCATCGGCCACCTCCCTTAAAGGCTGTCTTTCCCGGGCCCGGGGAGACCGCGTCTCGCCCATCTCTCGCACTCCTAGAACCCCAGATAGTGACGGCGCAGCGAGACGTCAGTCGCGAGCTCGGCGGCGTCCGCGTCGGCGACGATCTTGCCGAGGTTGAGCACGATGCCCCGGTCGGCGATGCTGAGCGCGCTGCGCGCGTTCTGCTCCACCAGCAGGACGGTCAGGCCGGAGTCGTCGCGAAGCTGCTTGACCACGGCCATGATCTGCGCGACGATCCGGGGCGCCAGCCCGAGCGACGGCTCGTCGAGCAGCAGTACCTTCGGTGCCGCCATCAGCGCCCTGCCGATCACTAGGATCTGCCGTTCGCCGCCGGACAGCGTGCCAGCCAGCCGGCGCCGCCGGTCGGCGAGCACCGGGAAACGCTCATAGGCGCCGTCCAGCGCGGCCGCCCGGTCGGCCGCCGGGCGGATGAGGGCGCCGAGGCGCAGGTTGTCCTCGATGGTGAGCTCGGTGATCACGCCCTGGCCCTCGGGCACATGCGCGACGCCCGCCCGGGCAATCTCCTCGGGGCGGCGCCTGGCCAGGTTGGTGTTACCGATCACGATGCGCCCGCGGCGCGGCCGGACGAATCCGCTGATCGTCCGGAGCAGCGTCGTCTTGCCGGCTCCGTTGGCGCCGAGCACCGCGGTGATGGTGGCGGGTTGCACCGAGATGGACAGGTCGTCTAGTACCGGCCCCCCGCCGTACCCGGCCACGATGTTCTCGATGGCAAGAGCCGCCGCCTCACTCATCGCCGGCCTCAGCGGGCATGGCGTCCCGGCCGTCCGCCGCGTCCTGGCCGGAGCCCGGGCCGGGCCCGGCGGACGGGCCGGGCGCGGCGGACGGGCCGGGCGCGGCGGACGGGCCGGGCGGCGCTTCGGGTTCCAGGCCGAGGTAGGCGGCGGTGACGGCCGGGTCAGCCTGGACCTGCCCGGGGGTGCCGACGGCGATCACCTTCCCGAAGTCCAGCACCGTGATCGTCTTGCAGATCGACATCATCAGGTCCATCCGGTGCTCGATGACGACCACGCTGGCCTCGGCCGCCAGGTTCCCGATCAGGTCCCCGAGCTCGGGCAGCTCGGCTTCGGACAGCCCGCTGGCAGGCTCGTCGAGGAGCAGCACCCGCGGCCGGGCGACAAGCACGCGGGCCAGCGCTACTCGCTTGCGCAAGCCGTAGGACAGCGTGTCGGGCATGCTGCTGGCGAGGTCCGCCGCGCCAACCTGATCCAGTGTCTGCAACGCCCGTTCCCGGAGCATCCGCTCGTCCTTGTCCGACCACGGCAGCCCGAACAGCGCGGACCAGAATCCGGCGCGCGCCTGGCTGGTGGCACCGATCATCACATTCTCGACCACAGACAGCCCGCCGAAGAGGCCGACGCCCTGCAGCGTGCGGGCGATACCGAGATGGGCCAGCCGGTGCGGCCGGAGGCCCGCCAGCTCCCGGCCGTCAAAGTGGATCGTGCCGGCTTCGGGCTTGACGAAACCGCACATCACATTGAGCAGAGTGGTCTTGCCCGCCCCGTTCGGCCCGATGATCCCGGTTACCTGCCGCGGAGCCGCAGTGAGCGAAACGTTGTCGAGCGCCGTGAGGCCGCCGAAACGGACAGTGATCCCTTGGACGTCCAATGAACCATCATTCATCGGGTGATCCCTTGCTCCGGGACGCTGAGCTACCGCGTGGTGAAGCTAGATTCAGGGCATCCGCATACTGATGGCAACCTTCAACCGCATTCGTGGCCAAACCGAGACCAGCGGTAACCAGCCAGGAAGCTGACTGCCGGTTAACCGCCTCCTTGTCGGCGTGCTGGCCCGGCACCCTGACGGCGGGCCTGCTGACCGCCGAACCGCGATCCGGCGCGCTAGCCAGGGCGGCCCGTCGGCTCCGTAGGTATCCTCGACAATCATGGCAACGCTCAGCGCATCGTCGGCATGCAGCAGGACATAACGGGAACCATGCCGTCCGGGCCCCCGCCATGGGCACGCGGTGTCAGCCGTCTCACGGTGCTGACCGGTGCCGGAGTGTCGACGGACTCCGGCATTCCTGACTTCCGTGGACCGCAGGGCCTGTGGACGCGCAACCCGGGCGCCGAGAAGCTGTCCAGCTACCAGGCCTACATGGCTGATCCTGCCCTGCGGCGCCGCTCCTGGCAGGCGAGGCTGGCGCATCCGGCCTGGACAGCCGAGCCCAACGCGGCACACCTCGCGCTTGCCGCGCTCGCCCGCTCCGGCATCGACACCCGCGTGGTCACCCAGAACATCGACGGCCTCCACCTGCGCGCAGGCACTCCGCCCGAGCGCGTGGTCGAGCTGCACGGAACGATGTTCGGCGCGATCTGTACCGGCTGCGGTGACCGAACGGCCATGGCCGAGGCGCTGGCCCGGGTGCGGTCCGGCGAGGACGACCCGCCGTGCGTGCAGTGCGGCGGGATTCTCAAGTCGGCGACGGTCATGTTCGGCCAGAAGCTGGAGCCCCGCGTCTACCAGCGGGCCGCCATCGCAGCCGCGAGATGCGACCTGCTGATCGTGGTCGGCAGCACGCTCACGGTCGAGCCCGCCGCCTCGCTCTGCGCGATAGCCGTCCGGGCCCGCGCGCGTCTGGTCATTGTTAACCACGAGCCCACCCCCTACGACGAGACCGCCACCGCAGTCATCCGCGACCCCATCGGCACTGCCCTGCCGCGCATCGCCGAACAGCTGCTCATGCCATAGCGTCGCCAGCCGTCCCAGACGGCCCGGGCAGCCGGCTGCCGGGGCATGCCATTCTTGAACACGGTGGCTATGTCGGACATGGCTGGAGGAACGAAGATGTTCGCCGCGCACCCGCTGCCGATGTCAGGGCTGGGGTTCACGACCGCGGTACTGGTCACGGGCATCGCGCTGGTGATCGGGCTGGCCTGGGCTTCGAGTCGGCTGCTCGGCCTGCCGGTCGGCACGATCCGGGCGCTGATCGCCGGGCTGCTCGGAGTCGCCGCTGCAGAGGCATTCGGCAGGTCCCTCCATCCGGCCCAGGACGGGCACCTGATCGTGTTCGTCACCGTCTCGCTGGGCGTACCGGTGATCGTCGCCATGATCTTCATCGTGATAGCCGAGGCGCTGGTCCCGAGGGGCAGCGGACCCGGTCCCTTGGAGATGATCCGGGCGCTCCGGCGCCGGCTGACCCGGGCCCGACGGTATTCCCAGATCAGCCGCATCGCCGTGCGCCACGGGCTTGGGCCCTATCTCCGCGGCCGACCGCTGGCCGACGGCGACACTAGCGGGGGCTCGCGGCTGGCCTCCTCGGTGAGGCAGGCGCTTGAAGACGGCGGAGTCACTTTCGTCAAGCTCGGCCAGCTGTTGTCCACCCGGCGTGACTTGCTTCCGGCCGAATTCATCGCTGAGCTTTCGCGGTTGCAAGACCACGTCCCGCCGGCTAGGTGGGAACAGATCGAGCCGATCCTCAGCGAGTCATTCGGCGCGCCGCCCGGCGAGGTCTTCACGGAGCTATCCCGTCAGCCGGTGGCTGCCGCATCCATTGCCCAGGTTTACCGGGCGCGTCTGCGCTGTGATGGCGCCAGCTCGGAGGTGGCCGTCAAGGTGCGGCGCCCCGGGATCGAGCCGGCCGTGGAGCGCGACCTGGACATCGTGCTGCGGCTTGCCGCAACGCTCGAGGAGCGCACTCGCTGGGCGCGCTCGCTTGGTGTTGTCGCCTTGGCGCAGGGATTCGCGGCCGCCATCCGTGAGGAACTCGATTTCCGCGTGGAAGCACGCAACACCGCGGCGGTGGCCGCCGCCTGGTCAGCCGACCAGCACTCCGGCACGCACGGCGTTCCGATCGTGGTGCCTAACGTGCGGGAGCAGTACTGCACTCGCCAGGTCCTGGTCACCGAATGGCTGAGTGGAGTCAACCTGGGTGCCGCCGGTCCCGTGGTGGAGCAGCTAGGTCTGGAACGGGCCGAACTTGCCCGGTCAATGATCCGCTGCCTGCTACGGCAGATCATCGTGGACGGGATCTTCCACGCCGACCCGCACCCGGGAAACATCCTGTTGCTCGCCGATGGCAGGCTCGCCCTGCTCGACCTCGGCTCGGTCGGCCGTCTCGACGGGCAGTTCCAGTTCGCGCTGCAGAACCTGCTGCTCGCAATCGGCCGCGGGGACCCAGCCGCGCTTTGCGACGCCCTGCTCGATCTGGTGGCCCGGCCCGACGACATCGACGAGCAACGGCTGGAGCGCGCACTCGGCCAGTTCCTGGCGCTGCACCTCGCGGGCGGCGCGGCGACTGGCAACGAGATGTTCGCTGACCTGTTCCGGCTGGTCTCCCGCTTCGAGCTCGGCGTCCCGCCAGAGATAGCGGCGGTGTTCCGGGCTCTCGCCACGCTGGAGGGCACGCTGACCCAGCTCGCGCCCGGGTTCGACATCGTGACCGAGGCCCGGGAGTTCGCCAGCATTCACATCGCCGAGCGATGGACGCCCGAGGCGGTCCGCAAGACAGCCACCGACGAACTGCTCGCGCTGCTGCCGGTGGTGCGCAGGCTCCCGCGCCGCATCGAGCGCATTACCAGCGCACTGGAGCAAGGCAGGCTCAGCCTGAACGTGCGCCTATTCGCCGACGAGCGCGACCGCGAGGTGGTCACCGGCCTGGTGCACCTGGCCCTCCTGACCTTCCTCGGCGCGGCCATCGGCATAATCGCCGTGCTGCTGCTCGGCACCCACGGGGGCCCGACGATCACCCCTACGGTCAGCCTGTTCCAGGTGATTGGCTACAACCTGATCGTGGTCAGCAGCGTGCTCATCTTGCGCGTCCTGTTCAGGATCTTCACGCCCGGGCGCTGACCGCGCGCTGCTCGCCGCCTGGCGTGATGCCGTAGTAACGGCTGAACCAGCGCGTGAGTGAGTCTGGTCGCCGAAACCGGCCTGCACCGCCTACTACCTGCACCGCCTACTACCTGCACCGCCTACTCGTCGGGGTAGTGGCCGGGTGTTGTGATGTAGCTGCGGCCGTGCGGGAGTGTCCAGCTGAGGGTTCCGGGGGCGGTCTGGGCGAGCTGCCAGCCCTGGGCCTGTTTGGTCTGGTGATGGCGGCGGCACAGCGGCGAAAGGTTGCATTCGCAGGTCCTGCCGTCGTTCTCATAGGCGATGGTGTGGTCGTCGTCACAGCGGACGGCTTGCCGCCGGCAGCCAGGGAAGCAACACGCTCGGTCCCGGATCTTGATCAGGTGCCGCAGCGCCCGGGACGGCCGGTAGCCAGGCGTTTCCCGCAAGTGGGCGCAGGTCCCGGTCGCCAGCCAGCGGATCGTGATCCCCGACAGCCACCCCGACCGCCCGGGACCCGGCGGGCCAGAGCCCGGCGCGCCAGAGCCCGGCCGGCCGGAGCCCGGCGGACCGGGGCCGGCCCGGGCGCAGCCGTGCCCGATGGCCCGCCCGTCCGGGCTGGTCAGCGTCACGCACCAGCGGGCACCTGGCCGGGCGGCGAGCAGCCGGGCCAGATCACGGCAGGTCCAGGCGTCCAGCGGGCCCAGGCCCGCGGCTTCACCGGGCTGGTCGGTCTGGCCCAGCCAAGCGGCCAGCGGCATCGTCAAGTTCACCGAGCCGCCCAGCCCGGCCGGCCAGCAGCCCGCCCCGCCGTCACCCGGACCCGCGCCACCCGGACCCGCGCCACCCGGACCCGCGCCGCCACGGACGGCGCCGCCAGCGCCCGGCCCGCTAGCGCCCGGCCCGCCAGCGCCCGGCCCGCCAGCGCCCGGCCTGGCAGCCTCGGCGCGGCCCGGACCGGTACCGCCCCCGCCCCAGCCTCCGGCACCGCAGCCGGGGCCGGAGGCTGGAACACCCCGATCATCGGACGCGGCCGGCCCGGGCGCGGCCGACTCGGGCAGCAGGGTCTCCGGGCCCCGGCCGGCCAGCAGCGCGGTGAACACCCCCGCACGCAGCCGCTCCAAGGTCCCCGCCGCACCGTGCTCCTTCAGCCACCGGGCCAGCGCATCAACCCGCTGATCCGCGGCGATCACCTCAGCCGGCGGCAGATCCCGGCCGGCCAGCGCACCAGTCCCCGACGACTCGGTCCACGCCTCCACCCGCGCGTCCTTCTGCGCCTTCTCCCGCCGCCGGATCGCGGCCCGCGGATCAACCGCCAGCACCGCCCGGCGGCACGCCGCCCGCAACTGCCCGGTCGTCTGCCCCGGCGCCGCCGGCAGCACCCGCTCCTCCACCGCCGCCGCCGCATCATCATCGAGCACGCACGTCTCATCGGCGATCACCGCCGCCCGCGGCCCGTCGATCCGGCCCGCCGCCAAGGCCGCCGCTGTCCCCGGCAGCCGCGCCAGGCCGGCCGCCAGGCCCGTCACCCGGGATGCGGCCCGCCCGGTCAGCGTCAGCGCCGCAGCGATCTCCTCATCAAAGCGCCCGTCATCCCCCGGTTCCCGTCCCTCCGGCCCCGCGGCCCCCCGGCGGCCCGCCAGGACACTGACCGCAGCCAGCTCACCCGCCATCGCCCACGACGCCAGCCGCCGCCACCCGCACAACACCCCCACAACCTCATCATCGTCCAGGGCACCCAGCCCGTCGGCCCACGCCCGAGCGGCGAACTCGGCCAGCACCGGCCCAGGAACCAGCCGGTCAGCCGCCCCGCCCGCCGCGAACCCCGCCCCCACCGCGCCACGCTCACCGTGAGTAAACCCCGCCGCCAGCGCCTCGGCCACCACCTCGCCGCCCGGACCGTCCGGCAGCCTACGGCCGATCCCCGTGCTCAGCCCGGCCAGCCACGACTCCGGCCACCGCGGCCAGCAGGGCTCCCCGCCCAAACCCGCGCCGCGGCGCCCGGGCTCCCCCGGCCGCCGGCCACCACCAGCCGGCGGCGGATTCGGATCGCCCATCTGACCTCCTCACCGCGACTGTCAGCCTCCTGCAGCAGTTCTTCGAACATGTTATCGACGCCCGCTGACATTCCAGGCGTGCTTCCGAGCCAGCACCGAAACCCGTTAAAGGATCTCGACAATCACCCCGCGGGCGCGGCCTGGTATCCCGCTCACCAGCGCGCCCATCCGTGCGGCAGCACAGGCGACGCTTCCTGGTAGCCGGCTCACCAGCGGGCCCATGAGTGCGTCAGCACGGCAAGCCGGAAACCAGGCCGCCCGGATGGCCGGGCACCGCGCTACGGTCGGAGGGTGAACAGCCGTGAACCGGACGTTGTAGTCATCGGCGCCGGGGTATCTGGCCTGACGACGGCGATCTGCCTAGCCGAGGCTGGCCTGGCGGTAAGCGTCCGCGCCGCCAAGCCGCCGCTGGCGACCACGTCGGCAGCGGCCGGCGCGCTCTGGGGTCCGCATCTGGTCGGCATGGATGAGCGAGTCCCCAGGTGGGCCGCGATCACCCTGGCCAGGCTGCTCGACCTGCTCGGTGATCAGGCGACCGGAGTGCGGCTGGTTTCCGGGGTCGAGGCATCCAGGTCCCCGCAGCAGGACCCGCCTGCCTGGCTTGCCTCCGCTGACGGCCAGCCGCCGCGGCCGGCCGGCCTCTTGCCCGCCGGGTACGCAGCCGGGTGGGAGGTCACCGCGCCATTGGTCGCCATGCCCGTCTACCTCGGCTACCTGCTCGACCGGCTGCGGCGGGCTGGCGTAGACATTCACGACGACTGCACCTTCGGATCGCTGCCCGAGGCGATCGGGCAGGCCGGCGCCCCGATGGTCGTGAACTGTTCAGGGATCGGCGCGCACCTGCTCGTTCCTGATCCGGCGGTGACGCCAGTGCGCGGCCAGGTGGTGGTCGTCGCCAATCCGGGGATCAGCGACTTCTTCGTCGGCGCCGGCCAGGATCCCGATGACCTGATCTACCTTTTCCCGCACCGGGACACTGTCGTCCTCGGCGGCACCGAGCAGCCCGGCAACTGGAGCGTCGAGCCCGACCCGGCGACCGCAGAACGGATCATGCGCAGCTGCACGGCCCTCGAGCCCAGGCTGGCCGGGACCGAGGTCATCGCGCACCGGGTCGGCCTGCGCCCAGTCCGGCCGTCCGTCCGGCTTGAAGCCGAGGAGCTTGGTGACGGACGCCGGCTGCTGCACAATTACGGCCACGGCGGTGCCGGCATAACGTTGTCCTGGGGCTGCGCGCTCGACGTCGTGAACATGGTCGCGGGATAAGAGCGGTCAGAAGCCGGGAAACACCTTGCGCAGCCGGTCCAGGTCGGCCGGGTCGGCCGCCACGTCCGCCGGGGTGTGCTCGGGGTCCAGCCGTCCGTAGGAAAGCCGCAGCAGCGCCTCGGCCGGCATCCGGAGTTCAGGTATCCCTAGCTCGATCGCTGCTTCCGGCCCTGTCCAGGGCCAGCCGGTCATGCTGACCGTGTCGGTGACGGTCAGCAGGAAGTCACGGTCCGGGCCGGTGGTGGTGATCCGGTTCCGGAATTCCTCGCCCTGCGGTTTGCCGAGCCGCGGGGCGATGAACTCCGGCACGCTGTCGACGAGCAGCGCCGCCGCGTCCGGTGCGACGGTGGCAGCGGGATCGGCACTGACCGCCACGTCCCAGGTGTGCAGCGCGTGCTCGCCGAGCCGGAGCCTGATGAGGCCGGCGGCGTCAAGTTCCAGCCCTATGAACGGGAACCGGATCCTGGCCAGGTCCGCATCGCTGAGCTGCTCCAGCGTAAGGACCTGCCGCTCGTCAGCGACCAGGGAGTCGGCCGCCTGTTCGGCGGGGCTTTTGGCATTCCAGCGGTCCCACACTGGCCCGAATGCCTCAGCGCTGAGCGGCTCCGCCTCGCCTAGCGCTACGGAAAGCATCATCAGCCCGATCTCAGCGCCGCTGCCCAGATGCGACAAGACCTGGGCGATCGTCCAGTTGCTGCAATACGAGGGGCCGCGGACCTGATCGGCAGTCAGCGGCCGCACCAGGGACTCGAGCCGCTCGTGGGAACCGCGGAGAGCGGCGATCCAGAGGTGTGGGTCTGACTCCATTGGTGACTCCATTTCAGCGGAAGTGATTCCAGCATTTCAGCGGACGTGATTTCAGGGGACGGGCTGCGGCACCACAGCGGGGCTGCCGGATGGCCGGGTACCTGCAGTCTAGGGTGATCGGTATGAGGATCGGGTTCGGTGCCCCGGTATCCGGCGCCTGGGCGACCGCCGAGAACCTGGCGGCCTTCGCGGTCCGGGCCGAGCAGTCCGGTTACGCGTCCCTGTGGAGCTTTCAGCGGCTGATCGTACCGGAGGGCTCGGCGCTTGAACCGGTCTACTCCAGCGTGCTCGACCCGATAGCCGCGCTGGCCTACGCGGCCGCGGCGACGTCGACGATCAGGCTCGGCGTGGCGGTGATCAACCTGCCGTTCGTCTCCCCCGCCTATCTGGCCAAGCAGGCAGCCTCGGTGGATTTCCTGTCCGGCGGCCGCTTGGACCTGGGCCTGGGTATCGGCTGGATGCCTGAGGAGTTCGCGGCGGCCGGCGCCTCGATGGCCCGGCGCGGTGAGCGCGCCGCCGAGTACGTCGCGGTCCTGCGGAACCTCTGGGCGGACGGGGTGAGCGAGTTCTCCGGCGGGTTCTACACAGTGCCGAGGAGCCGGATGGCGCCTAAGCCGGTGCAGCCGGGCGGCCCGCCTGTGCTGCTCGGCGGGATGGTCCGGCCTGCACTTGAGCGCGCGGGCCGGATCGCTGACGGCTGGCTGACCTCAAGCAGGACTGACCTGTCGCGGATCGGCGAGGGCATCGAGGTGGTCAGGTCAGCCGCCGCGGCGGTCGGCCGCGATCCTGGCGAGCTGCGAATCGTGTGCCGCGGCGTGGTCCGGGCCGGCCCTGACGCCATGGCGCCGGATGGCAGCGGCAGGCTGCTGCTGTCCGGTGGCTATGACCAGATCCGGGCCGACACACATTGGCTGGCTGACCACGGGGTCACCGAGCTCTTCTACGACTTGAACTGGGATCCGCAGGTGGGCGCCCCGGACGCGGATTTCGCCGCCGCCACGGCCCGGGCCACCGAGATCCTTGACGCGCTGGCACCCGGTTCATAGTCGGCGAGGCTGCCGGGCCGAGGGGCCGGCCCCCTGCGCATGCGCGATGGCGGCGGCCTCGGTGCGGCTGGCGGCGCCCAGCTTGGCGAGGATGTTCGACACATGCACGCTCGCTGTCTTGGTGGCGATGAACAGCTCCGCCCCGATCTCCTTGTTGCTCTGGCCTGCGGCAAGCAATCGCAGCACCTCAAGTTCCCTGGTTGTCAGCCCGGCCAGCGGGCTGCGCTGACGGTCAGCGGCCTGGCTCTGCGACGTTGCGCCAGTCCATGTGCCGTCCTGGCCGAGCCCGCCGGTCGCCAGCCTGGCCCGGCGGGCCAGGTCGGCAAGCGCCGACCGCAGCGGTGCCGCACCGAGCCGGTCCGCTGCCGCCGCTGCGGCCTGCCACTCCTTCTCGGCGTCCTCGCGGCGGCCCGCCTCTACCAGCGCCTCGGTCAGCCGCCAGCGCGACCGCGCGGTCTCATAGACATACCCGGGCCCGAACGCGTCGACCACGGCCTGCCATTGCTCAGGAGAATTCTCGCCGTGTGCCCGCCGCCATTCGGCCTCGGCGCGCGCGAGCCAGCCGCGCCCGTCGACGCCAAGCGCTGATTTCACGCCGCGGCGGCCGAGCGCGCCCTGCCTGGCGATCTCGACCAGGTCGCTGGCTGCTTCCGCGGCGGCCGCCGCGCGGTGCGGCTCGCCAGCCGCCCTGGCCTGCCTGGCCCGGTCCGCGAGCGCGGCCAGGCCGACTGCCGCGGCCCGGATGGCGGGCGGCCCGAGGCCCTCAACCCACGCCTCGATCGCCTTGATGGTCGCCTCGGCCTCGGCTAGCGCGGTATCCCCGTCGCCCAGCCAGAGCGCGTTCTCGGCCAGCAGGCCGCGAGCGATGTACTCAGCGAACCTGTCCTTGGCGAAGAACGGCTCCAGCCAGGCGCGCCGTTCGGTCACGCCGGTACCGCAGCCCCGTGCGACCTCGATAAACAACGCCATCGCGGAGAGCCGCGCCTCGGCGATACTGGTGACCCGGACCGCGAATCCGTCCGCCAGGTCCTGCGCGTGATCCCAGTCGCCGTCCGCGTAGTGCGCCAGGTAGTGCAGATAGGTCAGGTCGAGGCCGTCCGGTGCCAGGCCGAGGCCCGCGTCGGCGGCCAGCCGCATGCCGACATGCGCGGTCATGCCCGCAGCGTCCAGATTGCCCCACTCCAGCTGCACCCTGGCCAGCTGGAAGGCGGCCCTGAGCTGCACCCCGAGCACGCCAGCCGCACCCGCCTGGTGATGCGCCTTAGTGAGCCTGCTGATCGCCTCATCGTGCTGCCCGGCGCGCTCGCTGAGCAGGCCGAGCGTCACCAGCGCGTCGGCCTGAACCCACGGCGCCTCCGCGGCCTCGGCGGCGGCCGCGGCCTCTTCAGCCCGGGCCTGCGCGGGATGCTGGTCTTTCATCCACAGCAGGGTGCGGGCGTGCGTGGCCAGCGCATGGGCACGTTCCCAGCTGGGCGGGTCCGCAGGCAGCGCATCGACGGCCGCGGCAGCAGCGGTGACAGCAGCGTCGTGCTCGTCCAGTTCCAGCAGGAAGTACGCGAGCCGCTCGCTGGCCCTGCTGTACAGCACCGGGCTCGACTCCCCGACCAGGAAGCCGAGCAGCCGCCTGAGCTGCTGCACCGCCCGCGGCACGTCGCCGCTGTCCGCGGCACTGACGGCAGAACGGAACGCCAGCTTGCCTAGGTCGATCCCGGCGAGCTGCTCTGGGTCGCTGACCCGATCCCACAGCGAGAGCGCCAGATCGTAGTGGCGATGGGCTTCGGCCGGGGCAGCCAGCCGCTCGGCTTCCCGTGCCGCCAGGATCGATGCGGTGAACGCGCCGGGGATGTCATGGCTGGCGAGGCTGTGCTGGGCGAGCTCGGCGGCGGATCCGGGCACCTGGGCCAGCCGCTGCTCGTCGCGGAGCAGCGCTGCGAGGCTGGCATGCAGCCTGGTCCGCTCACCGGGCAGCAGGTCAGCATAGATGGCCTCGCGCAGCAGCGCGTGCCTGAACGAATATCCGCCGCCGCCATCCGGTACCAGCAGCTGAAGCGCGACCGCTTCCCTGACCGCGTTTTCGTACTCCAGCTCACCGAGCCCGGACGCCTGCCTGACCAGGTCGTCGTCCACCCGCCGGCCAGTGACCGCGGCGGCTCTCAGCACCTGCTGCGCGATCGGGGTCAGCTGCTCCATCCTGGCCAGCAGCAGGTCCGCGAGGCCGGCCGGCAGTTCACCGGCGGCGCTCCTGACACCAGCGACACCGGTGCTCGGGCCGCCCGCCGGGCCGGCACCTCCCGGGCCGGCACCTCCCGGGGCGGCGGCGCCGGACCCGGCGCCTTCCGCGCGCGCTGCGCCGGCCGCAAGCAGTTCCTCGGCGTAGTAGGCGTTGCCCTCGGCACGGGTAATCAGGCTGCCGAGCCGCGCGGCGTCGAGTAGCTCCGCAGAGATCGATGTCAGATGCTCGGCCATGGCGGCGGGGGGCAGCGGGCCGAGGCCGACCGACGTCACCCCGGGCAGCCGAAGCAGCTCGGCGATGACCGGCCGGAGCGGATGCCTGCGGTGCATATCGTCCGTGCGGTAGGTGGCCACCAGCGCGAGCCGCTCCCGGTGCATCACCCGGCTCAGGAAGGTGACGAGGTCACGCGTGGAGCGGTCGGCCCAGTGCAGGTCCTCGAGTACGAGCAGCACCGGGCTGGCTTCGGCGAGCTCGGCCAGCATGCCGAGCACCGCGCCGAACAGTTGCTGCTGCGCCAGTCCAGGCAGGTCGGCGCTGGCCCGGTCGCCATCGCCCGCATCAGGGAGCAGGCGGGACAAGACGGGCCTGGCGGCCAGCGCATCGAGCACCGGACCGCCAGCGGAAGGGCTGCTAGTGGCGCCCCGCAGCGCGTCAGCGAGCGGGAGGTAAGGCACGCTGTCCGCGAGCTCTGCGCACCGCCCGACCAGCACGGCGAAGCCGCCCTCGCGCGCCACCGCGGCCAGCTCGGCTACCAGTCGCGTCTTGCCGACACCGGCATCACCGCTGACCAGAGCCACAACGGGCTGGCCGGCAGCTGCCGTGGTGAGCAGGCCCTGCAGTCGGCTGAGCTCCGCGGTCCTGCCGACCAGCCTGCCTCGGGTGACATCCAGCACATCTCAAAGTATCCCAGCTGGTTCGGACATTCCTGGCAGCCCGCCCCAGGTGGGGGTGCCCGACAGCTTTGCTGGGGATGATCTTGTTCGGCGTGGTGACCGTTGGGTCTGAGTCGCTGTGTCTGTCAGCTGGCCGCGCGCAGCCCGGCTGGGAGGCGAGGTGGGCGGCCAGGTCGGTGCGGTGCTCGCGGGCGTGGTAGTCGGTGATGTGGGTGGCCTGGGGTAGCGGGCCCGTACCGTGCCCGGGCCCGGGCACATCGCGTGCGAGTCGGCACATTAGGGGCAGAATGCTGCCATGGCCATTGTCGACGGCTGGATGCAGCATCCGACGCCGGGATTTCTGCAGAATGACATGTTCGAGTCGCTGCGGTGGTGGACCGGGCAGCAGCTGTCGAGCGACGAGATACCTATCGAGCGCACCCTCGCCGTCATGGACGAAGCCGGCGTGGAACGCGGGATGATCTGCGCCTGGTACGACACAAGCGGCCCGCTCATCAGCAACGACGAGGTGGCGGGCTGGGTCGCTGCGCACCCGGACCGGCTGACCGGCATCGCCTCGGTCGACATCCGCCGCCCGCGGCTGGCCGTCATGGAACTGCGCCGGGCGGTCAGCGAACTCGGCTTCCGCGGGCTGCGTATTCTGCCGTGGCTCTGGGGACTGCCGCCCAACCACCGCCTGTACTACCCCCTGTTCGCTGAATGCGTCGAGCTCGGTATCCCGTTCCTGACCCAGGTCGGCTATACCGGCACGCTGCGCACGTCGGAGACCGGCCGGCCCATTCCGTACCTCGACGACGTCGCCCTCGACTTCCCGGAACTCGTGATCGTGGGCGGCCACATCGGCTACCCGTGGACCACCGAGATGATCGCGCTTGCCACCAAGTACCCCAACGTCTACATCGACACCTCCGCCCACGTGGCGCACCGCTACCCGGCCGAGCTCGTCGAGTACATGCGCGGGCACGGCAGGCGTAAGGTCCTCTTCGGCTCCAACTACCCGATGATCACCCCGGCGCAGGCCCTGAGGCGCCTCGGCGAGCTTGCCCTCGACGACGAGCTTCCGCGCGGACAGCTGACCTGGCGCAGCCGGAGGTGGGGAAGTGGTCGGAAGTGGTCGGCCTTTTAATCTGAGTGTGAGCTGCACTCAGCCTTAGGCACGTGACCTGCGCACCAGCAGGCACGCCTACATTCGTGTCGCACACCCCGCGGGTGGTTCAGCCGCGCTGGACGGTGCGGCGGTTCAGCTGCGCTGGACGGCCAGGGATGGCTGCGGGGCGGCCGGGGTCAGCCGCTTGCTCAGCCACTCCAGGCATTGCGGCAGCTCACGGTCCCAGGTGCCGTAGTTGTGACCGCCCTGCGGCAGGATCAGGGAGTACCCGCTCATCGGCGCGTGGATCAGCCGGAGGAAGGCGAGCGTACCCGGATAGGTCCGTTCGCCGACCCGGCTCGAGGTGACCAGCACCGAGACCGGCGGGGCGGGCAGGTGGGTCAGCCGCCAGAACAAGTCGTTCTCGTTCTGGTAGCCGGAACTGCCGCCGTAGAGGTCGCCTGTCGTTCGGTCCTTGATCGCGTTGTAATAGCCGGCCATGGAGACAGCGGCCGAGAACTGGCCCGGGTCCATCATGGCGAGCTTGGTCGCGCAGTAGCCGCCGGTGGAGTAGCCGAGGGCGGCCCAGCCGGCCCGGCCGGTCTGGACGCGGAATGTGTGCTCCATCGCCAGCGGAACATCGGTGTCGAAGAACGTCTGCACCTGCATGCCGGCCGGCACGTTGGTGCACTCGGTGTCGCGCGGCAATGCTGGCGACACGTTCATCATGAGGTAGATCGCTGGCTTGATCCGCCTCGCGGCGACCAGGCGCGCGGCCGTAGCAGGCAGGGCAAGCCTCTTGACGATGCTCCACGGCTCGTTGGGGTATCCGGTCAGCGCCAGCACAACGGGGAACCTGGCCTTTGCGTACGCGCGCTGGAAGTACTGCGGTGGCAGGTAGAGGTAGTCCCGGGACACCGCGATGCCGGATCGCTGGCCGTTGATCGCTACCTGGAGTACCTCGCCGTTGACCGCTGCGGCGTTGTGCCTATTGAGGGTGCGGGTCACGCGGGGTTTGCCCGGCCGCCGCGGTACGCCTGGCCGCCCCTTCTTATTTGGCACCTGCCCCTTATTTGGCACCTGCCCGGCGGCGGAACCCAGCCCGCGGGCGGGGCGACCGGCCGGGCGCGGGCCGCCCGAGGGACGCGGGCCGCTGGACGGATGCTGTCTGGACCGGCCCGGCCAGACGATCACCGGTGGCTTGCCGGGCGGCTTGCTGGCGATGGCGCCGTCTGCCTGCACGGGCAGCACGGAGCCGCCAGGTACCGGGCCCAGGTCGGTAGCGGTCACGACGAGCGGCTTGGCGCTGACGCCGGGCCTGATGAACTGGACCGCCATCGGCGCGCCAGTCCCGAAAAGCTCGGACCAGGAGCCGAAGAACGAGAAGTAGCTGTTGATGAAGGCGAGGAACGCCGCGATGACGAGGGCCTGGCAGACAAGAAGCAGGCCGATCCTGGCACTGAAGTCGCGCACCCGTCGGCCGGCCACCCGCGGCCACAGCCAGATGGTAGCTGCGAGCATGCCGAGAGCGGCGATCGCCAGCACCGTGATGAACGAGCCACTGGTCAGTCCCATGCGCTGCACTCCATGGTCATGATTGCGGGCCTATCGTGCGGCCGATCCAGTCAAGGACCGGACCGAGCGGCCATTTGCCAGCCGCAACGGTCATCGAGCCCGCGTGCATCGGCGGGCGCACCAGAGAAAGGAACGACCGCGCCTGCCCAGGACCCGTGAAGAGCACCGAGATCGGCTGCATCGGCTGATGCTGCAGCCGCCAGAGCAGATCGTCCTGGGTCCGGATCTGCGCGCTGCCGCCGAATTCCCCGGGGCCGGGCGGTGCGGCGTAGTCAGCCGGCGGCGCCACCGCCACGGAGAAGACCTGCGAGCTCGACATAGCGAGCTGCACCGCGCAATACCCGCCGGAGGAGTCCCCCAGCAGGGCCCACCCTGCTGGCCCGCTGACAACCTGATAGGCCGACTCCATGGCCTGCGGGAGGTCCTGGGAGAAGAAGGTGGCCGCCTGCGCGCCGCCAGGCACGTCCAGGCAGCCCAGGTCGGCGGCGCCCGCCCGGCCGCCCACCGTCGCTGGCAGCATGACGATGATGACCGGCCTGAGCCGTCCCGCCGCGATCTGGCCCGCAGCGGTGGCGGCCACCTGCCCCGCGCTGTAGACAGCGCCCTGGCTCCCTATCCGATCGGATATCACCACGTCGACTGGCAGCGGCTTCGCCGGCCGGCCCGCCCGGGGGTACTGCGCTGGCAGGTACACATATCCCGGCGCGGCCAGCCCAGATAGCTGCCCGTGGAGCTGGACGGCCTGGAGCCTGCCGCCAGCGGCCTTGCGCCGGCCCGGGACCGAGACCGGCGTGCTCGAGATGACCTTGAGAGGCACGGCGGTCGGGCTCGGCCCGGAACCTACGGCGACGATCGCGGCGCTGGCGTTCTCCGTCCCGAACAGATCTGACCACGACGAATAGAACTCTGCCGACCGGTTGACAACGACGAAGATAAGGCCGAGCACACTTGCCTGGAGCGCGGCGATTGCGACGATCCGCAGCGCCACGGCACGCAGTCCGGGGACCGCGAGCTTGGGCCACCACCACAGCGTCGCGGCCAGCGCCGTGATGACCGCCACCGCCAGCACTCCCACGAGCGCCGGGCTCGTCAGTCCCAACCCCGCACCTCCGCAGCTATCTCGAACTGACCGTGACCCAGTACGCACGTGCAACGGCTGCCGACGGCCCGACGTGCCCGGCAGACGTTCGACGTGCCGGGGAATCAACTGGTTCCCGCGCCGCAGTCGCACTGCGTCCGGCGCGGCTCATCCGGCATGCTATGTGACTTAGCCGAGTCCGGCATATCGTCGAGCGGCTACCTGCAGCCGCACCGCATCTTACGGCTCAGGCCCGGGCAACCGACGGAGCGAACCGCACCGGCATGTGCTTAATCCCGTTGATGAGGCTGGATCGGAGCCTGCTGACCTCGCCGCGAGGCTCAATGTCCGGCATCCGCTCAGCCACTGCCTCCAGCAGCACCCGGAGCTCGAGGGCAGCCAGATGGCGGCCCAGGCAGAAGTGCGGGCCGCCGCCACCGTAACCGACATGCGGATTGGGCTCGCGGCCGATGTCGAACGTGAACGGGGCGGCGAAAACGCCGGAGTCCCGGTTGGCTGAGGAGTAGAAAAGTACGATCTTCTCGCCCTCGGCGATTCGCTGGCCGCCCACCTCGGTATCGCATGTAGCCGTTCGCCTGAACAGGTTCACCGGGCTCACCCAGCGGACGATCTCCTCGGCCGCGGCCGGGACCAGGGCCGGATCCGCAAGCAGCCGCCGCCATTGCCCGGGGCTCTCGAAGAACGCGAGCATGCCTCCAGATGCCGCGTTGCGGGTGGTCTCGTTGCCTGCCACGGTCAGCAAGAGGAAGAACAGGTCGAACTCCTGGGCCGTCAGCACCTGACCAGTGTCGTCGGGCCGCAGCAGCCGGGTGACGATGTCGTCGGCAGGCTGCGCACGGCGCCGTTCGGCAAGCTCGCCCGCGTAGGCGTAGATCTCGGCGGCGGCCCGCATCCCGTCGTCGCGTGAGGCCCGGTACTCGGGGTCGTCGAAGCCCGCCAGCCGGTTCGACAGCTCGAAGATCCGGTTCCGATCCTCCGGCGGGGCGCCGACCAGTTCGCAGATCACATAGAGAGGCAGTGGCGCTGCGATGTCGGTGACGAAGTCCGCCTCGCCGCGGGGCACTACCTCGTCGATCAGCGCTTCGCAGATATCTCTGACGCGGCGCTCCAGCCTTCCGATCAGCCGCCGCGTGAACTCGTGGCGCACGAAACTGCGCTGCCGGGTGTGCCGTGGCGGATCCATGTTAAGCATCAGCAGCCGCTGCACCTCGATCGCCGCGTCTGAGCTCTCCTCCAGCGTCACCAGGCGGCGCGCGGAAGAAAAGATCTCCGGGCGCCGGGAGATGTGCCCGATGTCAGCATGCCTGGTGATCGCCCAGAAGCCGGGCCACCCAGCACCGCCGCCGTCGGCGTGCCAGAAGACCGGAGCGTGCTCGCGCAGCCAGGCGAACTGATCGTGCGGGGCGCCACCGCGGCGGTAGGTGTCGGGGTCTACTAGGTTGATCTCCGGAGCCATCACTACCTGAACCTTCCGCGGAGCGGAGCCGACATGGACGACGATACGGCCGTTTCCTACCAGGCAGCGGTCCACGGATCGCGAGTGCTTTCTGCCAGCGGGCGCGAGATCGGCAAGCTGGAGCATGTGCTTGAGGTGCCGCAGCTCGATCTGTTCGATGGCATCGTGGTCCATACCCAGGACGGCCTGCGGTTCGTTGACCCCGATCGGGTCGAGAAGATCACTCGCAGCTACATCAAGTGCAGTATCACCGACGCCGAGGCAGCGAATCTGAAGGCGCCGGACGGCCCTCCGGTTTATCACGTGGACGCCCTCGACTACAGCGGCGGCTCCCTGCACGACGTGATCGGCCGGATGTTCGGGCGCCCGCACTGGAAGCGCGACAAGTGAGCCGCGAGTCGGTCAGCCCGAGTCGGTGAGCCCCGAGTCCGCGAGCCCCGAGTCGCTCAGCGGCGGCGCAGCGACGGGTCGGTGAGTGCAGGCGGTTCATAGCCGCGGTCGGGCGGGTTAAGGTTGGTGCCCGGCGCCACGATCTCGTCGATCCGGTCCAGGATCGCGGGCTCAAGTACCACGTCGGCGGCACCAAGCTGGCTTTCCAGGTGCTCCATGGTCCGCGGGCCGATGATCGCCGAGGTAACCGCGGGATGGCTGGTCACAAAGGCCAGCGCCAGGTGGATCAGCGACAGGTCGGCCTCATCGGCCAGCCTGGCCAGCTGCTCGGCGGCCTCCAGCTTCGCCTGGTTTCCTGGCAGGTTCATGTCGAATCGCTGCGGGATCCGCTCCGCCCTGCCGCTGGTCGGCAGCTCGCTGTCCTTCCGGTACCGGCCGGATAGCCAGCCGCTCGCCAGCGGGCTCCATGGGATCACGCCCATTCCGTACTGCTGGCAGACCGGCAGCACTTCGGCCTCGACGCCACGGACCAGGATCGAGTAAGGCGGCTGCTCACAGACAAACCGTTCCCGCCCGCGCCGCTGGGCTGTCCACTGGGCCTCAACGATCTGCGCTGGCGGGAAGGTCGAGCTGCCCGCATAGCGGACCTTTCCCGCCCTGATCAGGTCGGTGAGGGCGCCCAGGGTTTCGTCGATGTCGGCCGCCGGGTCGGGCCGGTGGATCTGGTACAGGTCGATGTAGTCGGTGCCGAGCCTGCGCAGGCTGCTCTCGCACTCGCTGATGACCCAGCGACGCGAGTTTCCCTGCGCATTTACGTCGTCGCCCATCCTGGCGTGGGCTTTGGTGGCGAGCACGACAGTGTCGCGGCGTCTAGCGGCGAGCGCCTTCCCGACGATCTCCTCAGACTCGCCGCCCGAATATACGTCGGCGGTGTCAATGAAGTTGATGCCCGCCTCCAGCGCCTTGTGGATGATCAGGACCGACTCGTCGTGGTCGGGGTTTCCCCAGGCTCCGAACATCATCGCGCCCAGGCAGAGGGGGCTCACCCGCACGCCGGTGCGGCCAAGTACGCGCATTTCCATGGCTCTCACCCTACGAGGCGGCCCTGCCCGGTCGATGCCGCCCCGCTACCATGCGCGCGGGGGTGCCACGCTGACCCGCCGCAGGACCGCTGAACCGGATTTGGCGTTACCATCGATGCCATGAACCCTGATTCCCGACCCGACGGCGCACCGGACGGGCATCCTGCCCGCGCCGTGCCGGACAAGCCCGCTCTCGACGGCCTCGAGGACAGCTGGGCACGTCGCTGGGCGCAGGAGCGTGTAGTACAAGTTTGACCGGACCAAGAGCCGTGCCGACGTCTTTGCCATCGACACTCCCCCGCTGACCGCCAGCGGATCGCTGCACGTCGGGCACGTCTTCTCTTACACCCATACCGACATCGTCGCCCGGTTCTGGCGGATGCGCGGCAAAGAGGTCTTCTACCCGGTCGGCTGGGACGACAACGGGCTGCCCACCGAGCGCCGGGTGCAGAACTACTTTGGCGTGCGGTGCGACCCTGCGCTCCGTTACGACCCGGAGTTCAGGCCTGCCAGCAGGCCGGGCGGCCGGCCCGCCGCAGCTGGTGAGCAGATCCCCGTCTCCCGGCGCAACTTCATCGAGCTCTGCCGTCAGCTGACCGGCCTGGACGAGCGGGCGTATGAGGAGGTCTGGCGGCAGCTGGGCCTGTCCGTTGACTGGAGCATGGCCTACCGCACTGTCGAGGACCGCCCGGGAATGATCTCCCAGCGCGCATTCCTGCGCAACCTGGCCCGCGGCGAGGCCTACCTCGCCGAGGGGCCGACGCTGTGGGACCCGACCTTCAAGACGGCCGTGTCCCTGGCGGACATCGAGGAGCGGGAAGTCAGCGGTGCCTACTACCGCATCGCGTTCGGCGTCGAGCGCGGGCCATCGGGCGCCGACACCGCGCCAGCCGACACCGCGGGACGACCGCGCGCACGCCGCTGTTCGACACCCGGGTGCCGGTGCTCGCGCACCAGCTGGCCGATCCGGCCAAGGGCACCGGCATGGCCATGGTCTGCACATTCGGCGACCCGACCGACGTGACGTGGTGGCGGGATCTGGCTCTGGAAACCCGCCCGGTGATCGGCAGGGACGGCAGGCTGCTCACCGAGCCGCCCACTGGCATCACCAGCGCCGCCGGGCTTGCCGCTTATGCCCAGCTGTCCGGGCTGACGGCGGCAGCGGCCAGGTCCCAGATCACCGATCTGCTCCGCGCCTCGGGTGAGCTGCACGGCGATCCTGAGCCGGTCACGCACGCCGTCAAGTTCTACGAGAAGGGCGACGCGCCACTGGAGATCGTCACTACCCGGCAGTGGTACATCAGGAACGGCGGCCGGGACGCGAGCCTGCGGCAGGCGCTGCTGGCCCGTGGACGCGAGCTTTCCTGGCACCCGGACCACATGCGAACCCGCTATGAGGACTGGGTGCAGGGCCTGGCCGGAGACTGGCTGATCAGCAGACAGCGCTACTTCGGCGTCCCGATCCCGGTCTGGTACCCGCTCGACGCCGAAGGCGCGCCGCGCTACGCGGCGCCCGTGCTGCCCGCCGATGCCGCGCTGCCGGTGGATCCGGCGACCGACGTGCCGCCCGGCTACACCGCGGATCAGCGCGGCGTGCCTGGCGGTTTCATCGGCGATCCCGACATCATGGACACCTGGGCGACCTCGTCGCTGACCCCGCAGATCGGCGGCGGCTGGAGCACGGATGAAGACCTGCTGCGCCGGGTGTTCCCGATGGACCTGCGGCCCCAGGGACCCGAGATCATCAGGACCTGGCTGTTCTACACGGTGCTCCGCTCGCATGCCGAGCATGGCGTCCTGCCCTGGCGGCACGCCGCGATCTCCGGCTGGATCCTGGACCCGGACCGGAAGAAGATGTCCAAATCCAAGGGCAACGTGGTGACGCCCGTGGAGATCCACCGTGCATACGGCACCGACGCGATCCGGTACTGGGCCGCCAGCGCCAGGCTCGGTGTTGACACGGCATTCGACCCTGGCCAGCTCAAGATCGGCAGACGGCTGGCCATCAAGATCCTTAACGCGAGCAGGTTCGTGCTCGCGTCGATTCCGCCGGCCGATCCCGCCGGGACGCGCGCCGGCCCCGCCGGCCCCGCGGGGACGCCCGCCGGCCCCGCCGAGCCACTCGACCGGGCGATGCTTGGCAGGCTCGCTGACGTCATCGACCAGTGCACGGCCGCGTTCGAGGGGTTCGATCACGCCCTCGCCCTGGCGCTGACGGAGCGGTTCTTCTGGTTCTTCTGCGACGACTACGTGGAACTCGTCAAGCCCCGCGCATACGGCGAGCAGGGCCCGGCGGCCGCGGCTTCGGCCCGGCGATCGCTCCGGCTGGCGCTCTCGGCGGTGCTGCGGCTGTTCGCGCCGTTCCTGCCGTTCGTCACCGAGGAAGTGTGGTCGTGGTGGCAGGACGGCTCGGTCCACCGGGCGGGCTGGCCGGATGCCGCCGGGTTGCGCGCAGCGGCCTCCTGTCCGGCCAGCGAGGCGGCGCTCGACGCTGCGTCAGCCGCGATCGCCGCGGTCAGGAAGGCCAAGTCGCAGGCGCGGCTGCCGATGCGGGCCAGCGTGCACAAGCTGCTGGTGTCGGCTCCTGCCGCTGAACTCGATGCCATCGCCGCCATGCAGCGCGACATCATGGCTGCGGGCCGGATAGCCGAGATCGAGCTGCGTCGGGCGGATCTGGCCGCCCCGGCCCATGAAGTGCTGTTGTGACCGGTCAGGTGACCGCGGCTAACCCGCAGCGGGGCTGATCACGGCGGGCTGATCACGGCGGGCAATGCGAAGATCGTGAAAGGAGGCTGTGAAGCCCTGGCCGTCCGGTCCCGCGCACATGACGCCTGCCATCGTCTCCCGATCCGGTGGCAGGCAGGCGAGCGCGTAAAGCTCCGGCTCCGTGATCCGGGCCGGTGCAACAGGCTAAGGGAACCCGGGCCGCCCCGGGTAGTCTCGTCAGCATGGACAAGGCGCAGCTGACAGACGAGGAATGGCGGCAGCGGCTCACCCCGCAGGAGTACCACGTGCTCAGGCAGGCGGGCACCGAGGCCCCGTTTACCGGCGAGTACACCGACACCACGACCGAAGGTGTCTACCGGTGCCGGGCGTGCGGGGCCGAGCTGTTCAGGTCGCAGGCCAAGTTCGAATCGCACTGCGGGTGGCCGAGCTTCTACCAGCCCTCCGACAGCGATGCCGTGGTCCTGCTCAAGGACCGCTCGCTCGGCCAGGTCAGGACCGAGGTCCGGTGCGCGAACTGCGACTCGCACCTCGGTCACGTGTTCGAGGGCGAGGGCTATCAGGTCCCCACCGACCAGCGCTGGTGCATCAACTCGGTCTCGCTGACGCTGGAGCCCGCCGGACAGCCAGGCCGGCCCGCGCGTCCGGGCACGCCAGCGGCCAGCTAGCCGGGCTCTCGCGGTCGATGACGGTACTGTCGACGTAATCCGACCTGGCCCAGGGCGAGATCAGCAGAACGCAAGCCGCGCCCGGCACCGCACCGGCCCTGCCGCTTCTTGCTCACCGTGCCACGTCGGCTCTGCTGCGGCCGAGGCTGCTGATGCGGCCCACGCTGCGGCCGGCGCCATCCTGCCGGGGTCGGTGCCGCCAAAGCTGGCGCACCCCCAGCCGGGCGGCATAAGGCTACGCTCAGCTCATGACCGACCCGCTCATGACCGGCAAGCAGGGCCCGGCAGAACTCGCCGCAGCCATCGACGCGGCGCGGCGGCGACTGATCGGGTTCGCCGGCGCCTGCAGCTCCCGTGAATGGCAGACTTCGCCGCTGGACGGCGATGCCCGGCCGGTCGGCGTGGTCGTGGACCATGTGGCGCATTCATACGAGTACATCGGCTTCTGGATGCGGGAGATCGTTGCCGGCCACCAGGTGACGGTGGGGCCGGACATCGTCGACGGCTACAACGCCGAGCACGCCGTGGCGGCAAGCCGGGTCAGCCAGGCCGAGGCCGTGGCGCACCTGCACCGTAGCGGGGATGCGCTGATCGAGTTTGTCGCTGGGCTAGCCCCGGCAGACCTTGACGCAGGCGACGGCCGGACCCGGCGTCTGGCCCAGATCGCCATCAGGCACGCCGACGACCACCGCGCCGAGATCGAGGCGGCGCTCGCGGCGGCCGGCTGAGGCACTAGCCGGCAGAGCAACCCCGGAAGGGCTGAGGACCCCGGAAGGGCTGAGGACCTCGGAAGGCTGAGGACCTCGGAAGGCTGAGGACCTCGGAAGGCTGAGGACCTCGGAAGGCTGAGGCATCGGAGGCTGAGACACGGGAAGCCCGAGATACCGGGCAGAATGCTGCCATGCCCAGGGCCAACGAGCAGGTCGCTGCGCTGCTCCGCGAGTACGCCGACCTTGTCGCGATCACCGGCGGTGACGCCTTCAGGGCCCGCGTCTACGAGAAGGCGGCCCGCGCTGTCGACGGATATTCCGACGATGTCTCACGGCTGTCGGCGGCCGAACTCCGGCTCATCCCCGGCGTAGGCAAGTCGATCGCGGACAAGATCAGCGAAGCGGTAGCCACCGGCACCATCAAGGCGCTGGACATACTTCGCGCGCAGATCCCGCCTGGCGTGCGCGAGCTGACCAGCATTCCCGGCCTCGGGCCCGCCCGCGCGGTGGCGCTCTACCGGGAACTGCAAATCAGCTCGGTGGCCGAGCTCACGGACGCGATCAAGGCAGGCAGGCTCCGGGATCTCAAGGGCTTCGGGCGGCGGAGCGAGGACCGGATCCTGCACGGCATCGAGGTCATGCGGATGGCCGGCCAGCGGGTACACCTGGACGTTGCCATGGATACCGCCGCCGGCCTGGTCGCCGCCATCGGCGCGGTCCCTGGCTGCACGCGCTGCACCTATGCCGGCTCGCTGCGGCGGATGCGGGAAACCATCGGCGACATCGACATTCTCGCCGCCGCTACTGACAGCGCACCGCTGATGACGGCGCTCACCGTGCTGCCTGAGACCGCCGAGGTGATCGCCCGCGGTGCTGCCAAGACATCCATCCGCACCACCCGGGGCCTGCAGGTGGACCTGCGGGTGGTGCCGCCGGACTGCTGGGGCGCCGCCCTCCAGTACTTCACCGGGTCCCAGGCGCACAACGTGCGGGTCCGCGAGATAGCGGTTCGCAAGAAGCTCAAGCTCTCGGAGTACGGCCTATTCGACACCGAGACCGGGGAGCTGATCGTGTCAAGGACCGAGGAGGACGTATATTCCAGGCTCGGCATGGCCTGGGTGCCGCCCACGCTGCGCGAGGACACCGGCGAGGTCCAGGCCGCGCTCCGCGGCGCCCTGCCGGTTCTGGTTACCGACCGGGATATCCGCGGTGACCTGCACACGCACACCAACCTCACCGACGGCGTCGCGTCGCTTGAGCAGATGGTGGCGGCCGCGCAAGGCCGCGGGTATGAGTACTACGCGATTACCGATCACGCGCCGAACCTGTTCATGCAGCGGATGACCAGCGAGAAGATGCTCGCGCAGCGGGAGCAGGTGCAGGCGCTTGCGGCGCTGCTTGACGCCGGGCGCGACGGCGGCGCGGCGATGGCCCTGCTGCACGGCACCGAGCTCAACATCGCCCCGGACGGTTCGGTCGACTGGCCCGCCGAGTTCCTCGACGGGTTCGACGTCTGCGTCGCCTCAGTGCATTCTCATTTCGATCAGCCGAGACACGCGATGACCCGCAGGTTCATCACCGCTTGCGAGAACCCGCACGTGAATATCATCGGCCACCCGCTGACCCGCAAGATCGGCCGCCGCCCGCCCGTCGACGCGGACCTGCCCGAGCTGTTCGCCGCGTGCGCGAGGACCGGCACGGCTCTCGAGATCAACTCGCACCCGGCCCGGCTGGACCTGCCGTCGGAGCACATCCGCGCGGCTCGCGACGCTGGCGTGAAGTTCTCCATCGACACCGACGCGCACTCCACCGGCCACCTGGACCACCTGCGCTACGGTGTCGGCAATGCACAGCGCGGCTGGCTCACGCCTGACGACGTGATCAACACCTGGCCCCTGGCCCGCCTTACCGAGTTCCTGGCCAAGGGCGGCGCTACAGCACGCCATTGACCGTGCGGGATCGCGGGTACGCAGCCGGCGCCCGTACGAGGTTTCCCACCGCAAACCCGGCCGGTAGCCGCTGCAGGCTACCGGCCAGGTCGCGGCGGCTATCGCACGGCCGTGGTGAGCGGCGCCGGGTCAGAACTCGTCGACAGTGCTACCGAGGCACCGCTCATGCTGGACGCATTCGTGACGCCCTTGAGAACCAGCGTGACCACATCCTTGGCCCCGAGTTCCTGCGGACAACTGCCGGTGCTGAGCGCGACCGTCGCCGTCGTCCCCTTGATGGACGAGACGCCGCCGCACTCCTGGCCGATCGTGTCGTCAGTGACTGAGACCGCCGCACCGGGCGGCATGCCGGTACCAGGCGGCAGGCTCACCGTTATCGCTGAGTCCGAGTTCGTGGCGGTCACGAGCCCGTTGCTGGTCCGGAAGGTGAACGAGTACGTCACGCCGGACGCCCCGGCCTTGGTCGAGCTCAGCTGCACGATGTCGTCGACCACGGAGGTCTTGGCGGTGACCAGGTAGCCGGCGGAGGCCGCCGCCGGGTCTGATGTCGTCGAGACCGCGGCCGTGCCGGTCCCGCTCGACGACGGGCTGGTGGCGCCGAAGACGATGACGCTGATCTCGTCGCCCGCCCCGGCGCCCAGGTTGCCGCCCGATCCGGGCAGCACCGTGGCACTCGTGCCCGAGCTGGTGACGGTGGACCCGGCCGCCGCGCCGGTGGCATCGTTGAACACCGTGGCGGACCCGCTGGCCGGGAACTTCGTCCCGCTCGCCGCCTTGAGGGCGATAGTCGAGAAGTCGTCACCAGCGCCGCTGGGCGTGAAACCGTTCGTCACCTTGAAGGTGGCCGAGAACGCCACCTCGGCGGCGGACGCCGAGGATGAGACGAGGCTGAGGACCAGCGGGCTGACAGACGTCTGCGCCGTCAGGTCGATGGGCTCCGATGCCCGGCCCGCCGAGGGCGTCGTCGTTACCGAGAACGTCCCGCTGCCGCTCTTGGCGGAGTTGGCGACGCCGTAGGCCAGGACCGTGATCTCGTCGCCGCTCTTCGTGGTCAGCCCGCCGTCGGCGAGCGTGATGGACGGGCCGGCCGAGCTCCCGCCCACCGGGCAGGGCACGCCCTCGGCACCCGTCGTGTCGTCGACGAGGATGTACTGGCCGCTTGCCGAGCACAGCGGAAAGACCGCACCAGCCGAGGCCAGCTTCACCGTGGACGTTCCGCTGACGAGCGGTCCTGTCGAATGGAAGGTCTCGGCGTAAAGGACCTTCGCCGCCGAGGCCGATGCCGAGCTCAGCTGGTCCGTGGCGGTCATCGCCGTCGGGCCCGTCAGGGGGAGCTTCACGAGCCCTGGGTCAGCACTGGTCGAGACGCTGGCCGAGCTCATCGTCGCCGGGTTGGTCACCCCCTTGATCACCACGAAGATCGTGTTTCCCGGATTGGTGTCGAACCCTGCGGTGATCGCGACCGACGAGCCGGTCACGGTCGCGCTCACGCAGCCGTTCTCCGGACCCTGCGAGCCGGCCGGGCCTGCGTCGATGAAGAAGTACTCGCTACAGCCGCCGGACGGGAACTTGGTGCCCGAGGGCGCCTTGATGATCACAGTGGACGAGCTGTCCCCGGCACCGCTGGAAACCAGCCGGTCAGCGGCGGCGAAGCCGACCGACCAGGTCACCCCGGCCGCCGCCGGGGCGTACGAGCTGAGCTGCAGGAACGGGTCAGTTACCGATCGCTGCGCCAGCAGCGTGTACGTCAGCGTGGCGGCCACCGGGTCAGATGTCGTGCGGATCGTCACGTGCTGGGTGCCCGTCGAGCCCGGGCTGGTCACGCCGTAGAACACCAGCGTGACCTCATCACCGGGGTTTCGTCGCGGTGCGCTTCGGCCTCCAGCACCGATCGGACGGTTCGCGCGCGATCGCCTGAGTAGGAGGCCAGCGCCGCCTCGGTCCACGACGCATAGGCGATCACCCATTCCTCGTGGTACGCCCGGCCGATCTCGCGGATCTCGTCAATGCTCGCCTCGGCCTCGGCGAACCGGCCCAGTTCGATGAGGACATCGGACCTGAAGCTCTGCACGAGCGCGCGGTAAACGCTCCAAGAGGGAAGCTGGGCGAGCACCTCGTCGAGAGTGGCCAGGGCGCGGTCGTTACGGCAGAGCGCGAAGTAGAAGCCCATGGCGACAGCCACGAGCGCCTGCGCCTCCCAGGTCCGCTGCCCGGCCCTGCGGGCCAGCCTGGCCGAGGCCAGCAGCAGCGTCTCCGCCTCGGCGTCCACGCCATCATCGCTGAACCATGATGCCAGGCGCCCGAGCACGTCGAGTGCCCTGGCCCTGGCCGCGGTCTCGTCGGCGCCCGCGCTAGCCACCACCGAGGCGGCCAGCGCCCTGGCCTGCTCCCTGCACCGCTCGTCCCACATGAGGTCTCTGGCTCGCTCGGCGTCGACCTCCCGCCGGAACACCTGGTCGGTACCGTCCGGATGGCTGTCGACGATCCGCGCCGCACGGGCCAGCGCCTGCCCCCTGACGTCGGCCCGATGTGCGGTCTCGGCGGCCCGGGCCAGGTGCAGCAGGACTCTCGGATGCTGGTGCACGGCGGCCGGCGGCAAGTCGGCGACCACGTCGCGCAGCGTTGCCCAGCCGATGTCCTCGACGGTACCGACGGCGACCGCCGCCAGCATCCGGGCGGCATCGGCTGGCAGCCGCGCCGCCAGCAGCGTCCGCAGCGCAGCCAGCAGCTCACCGTGGCGCTGGTACACGCCGGCGGCCGCACGCGCCGTCTCGGGCGCTAGCTCACTTCCTGACGCCAGGTAGGCGGCGACTGGGCCGGGCATCTCCCACCATCCGGTCGGCGCCTGGGTCAGCCCCGTCGGCGCCTGGGTCAGCGGGAGCCCTACGGCCAGAATGCGGTGCAGCGTGCCATCGGCGCCGCTGACGGCGTCGGCGATGTCGGCTGACAGCAGCGGGAGGTGGGCCAGCTGGGTGACGGCGGCGCGCTCCGGCGGCCGCAGCAGCGCCATGACCGGGTCAAGCAGCGGCGCGATGGTCACCTCCCGGCGGCCGCCGCGGTCGCGGGCAGGACCGATCCCCTCGACGGTCGCTTGGGATGAGGCGGCCAGGACCAGCGCCGTCGCCCAGCCCTGGGTTGACTCAAGCAGGACACTCAGCTCCCAGCTCGACGGCTGCCGCCTGAGGTAGCCGCCGATCAGCGCCGAGGCCTCGAGCTCGGTGAACTCAAGCGCCCTGGTGTCGAGGTGGACGGTCGCCGGCAGCCTCCGTAGCGGCTCGAGCCCGTCCGCCAGCCTGCGGCCAGTGACGATCAGGCGGTGCGGGGCAGGCAGCCCGCGGGCCAGCCGTAGCACGAGGGCCGCCACCTGCGGCTGGCGGAGGTGGTGCGCGTCGTCGAGGACGACGAGCAGCGGCACGTGCAGCCGGGCTAACGCATCAAGCAGCCGCTCGCCCGCGACGGCGGGATCGCCCACGTCGGTAGCTGAGGCCAGGTCCGAGAGCTTCGAGGCCACGAAGGACCGCCGCAGGGATCCCATCAGGATGGCGGGATCATCGTCCTGGGGACCGGCCGGCACGAATGCCGTGGCGACGCCAAGCTCCCGCTGGAACTGCCTGGCGAGCACCGACTTACCGTAACCAGCCCCTGCCTCGACGACGCCGACCGGGCCAGCCAGCAGCTCACTGAGCAGCCGGTGGCGAACCACTTCCCGTCCTGGGCCCGATTCGAGGCCCCCGGCGGCGGGTACGGATCCTGGCGATAACCGGCTGGCGGCCATCCGATAACGCTACGGCCAGTTTGCCGGTAGCCGCACGTGTTATGTCCATCACAGATGGTCATAACCACATCCGCCATGGAGTCCCCCCCTCGGTGACGCACGGGCGTGCGTAGGGTGGCAACCAGGTCATTGTCCTGGATCATGGTGATTTTTTGTGATTGATCATCCCGGCAGGGAGTCACCGGCAACGCATCGCGTGTCCCAGCCTGATCCGCCCCAGCTGGGGCCGGCGCACCGCTGGCTGGGGCGCGCGGCGGTGGCCGCGATCGGCGCGAGCCTCGCGCTGATCGTAACGGTCGGCGCTCAGCGGCCGTCGGCGGCGGAGCCGGTCTTCCCCGCCGCATCACCTTGGCCGCCGTGGTCCGTTGACACCCATCCGCCGGTCATCCTCGTCGCCATATCGATGTGGGCGGCAGCTGTCCTCGGCAGCACCGGCGTGGCTCTCGGGCTGCTGGCCGCGCGGCGGGGCTGGCGGCCGCGGCCGCGCTTCCTGATCATCGGCTCGGTGGTGGCGGTCATCGCGTTGCTGGTGATCGCGCCGATGGGTTCCGGGGACATGCTGGACTACGCGGCATACGGGCGGATCGCAGTGCTAGGACACAGCCCGTACCTGATGACGCCCTTCCGCCTGAAGATCGCGGGCGATCCGATCGGGACCATCACGCCGGTCATCTTCGAGCACGATCCGTCGGTATACGGCCCGCTTGCCACGGCGAGCGAATGGGCGGCATCGAAGCTGGCCGGGGACTCGGCCGCGAAGACCATCTTCTGGCTGAAGCTGTGGAACGCGCTGGCCTACCTGGCGCTGGTGCTGGCCCTGGACCGGCTGCTGCGCGGCGACGGCGCCCAGCGGGTGCGGGCGCACCTGCTGTGGTCGGTGAACCCGCTCATGCTGTTCGCGGTGCTGGCCGGCGGTCACATCGACGGGCTGGCCGCCTGCCTGGGCGTCATCGCCCTGATTGCCCTGAGAAGGATCGATGCCCGCCACGGACTGCTGGCGGGCGCCCTGCTCGGCGCGGCGGCCGCGGTCAAGGCACCGCTCATCTTGTTCGGGGCCGGCCTGGCGTGGGCGGCGCGGCGGTCGCCCCGCACGCTAGCGGCGCTGGTGCTCGGGACAGCCGCCGCGGCAGTCCCCAGCTATCTGCTGGCCGGCCAGGGCGCGATATCGGCTGTGGTCAACCGGGCGAGCGGGCAGCCCGTCTTCTACGTGCCCTGGGAGCTGCTGGCCCGGGCGCTGCACTGGTCCGCAGCCAGCCAGCGGATCGACGCCGCGGGGATCCTCGCGTTCGCGGTGCTGGCCGCGGTTCTCCTCTGGCGGATGCCTGCCGGGCCGCCCGGCCTGCCGTCCGCCCGGCCGGCCCTGGCTCTCACGCTGGCCTGGCTCATCGTCTCGCCTCAGCAGCGTCCCTGGTACGACGCGATGCTCTTCCCGCTGCTGGCCATGATGCCGGCCACCCGGCTGGACTGGATCGTGCTATTCCGCGCGGCCGCCGCCACCATGGCCGAGCTTCCGGGCAGCACCTACTACCTCTACCTGCGCCCCTCATGGCTCTCGAGGACTGGCGGCGTGCTGTCCACGGAGCTGGTTCCCTGGGCCCTCATCCTGGCTGTCGTCGCCCTGCTCGCGCTGTGCGTTACCGGCAGGTGGACGCCCCGCGACCGCAGGGACGCGCCCGCCGCCCGGCCGCGGGTCGCCGCCTGGCTGAGATCCTCAGGAGCCCGCGATTCCAGGCCGCCCCGGACAGCTCCGCGCTGACCTGCTCCCGGGCGGCCAGCACCCTCACGGCAGCGCTGCGAGCAGCTCACGGACCGGCTTGCGCCGCCCGGTATAGAACGGGATCTCCACCCTGGTGTGCAGCCTGGCGCGAGCGCCGCGCAGGTGGCGCATCAGGTCGGTGATCCGGTGCAGTTCGTCGGCCTCGAAGGCGAGCATCCACTCGTAGTCGTTCAGGGCGAAGCAGGACACCGTGTTGGCACGCACGTCAGGGTATTCGCGGGCCATCATCCCGTGCTCGGCGAGCATGGCCCGGCGCTCGCCGTCGTCGAGCAGGTACCACTCATACGATCGGACGAACGGGTAGACGCAGACGAATCCGCGCGGCTCCTCGCCCGCCAGGAACGCCGGGATGTGGCTCTTGTTGAACTCAGCCGGGCGATGCAGCGCCATCGCCGACCACACCGGCTCGCTGGCCCGGCCCAGGCCGGTCCGGCGGAATCTCGAGTACACGTCCTGCAGCTCATCGGAGGACGGCGCGATCCACCAGAACATGTAGTCCGCGTCGGCGCGCAGGCCCTGGACGTCGTAGCAGCCTCGGGTGACCACGCCCTTGTCGGCGGCCTGCTCGCATAGCTGAGTGACCTCAGCGGCCAGTCCCGCGCGGCCGCCCTCGCCGCTCATCGCGGCCGATGGGGCCGTGTCTAGCGCGGCGGGATCCGAAACCCGGAACACCGACCACATGGTGTAACGGATCTCCTCGTTCAGCTCCCGCGCCTTCGGCCGCTGCACCGCCTTCGGCCCCTGCGCTGCCTTCGGCCGCTCTGCGGCCACTCGCGGCTCACTCTTCTCGGTCCCAGCCATGCCCTCATTGTCCACCAGGCAGTCCGGCACCGCAGAGCCGGATCACGTCGCCGTACAGCAGCTCCTTGTGCACGGCAAGCGCGCGGCGGTCCTTGGCGGCCAGCTCGCGGGCCAGCGTGACCGCAGCGGTCAGCACCTCATCCTCGCTGGCCGTCCAGTGAGCGATGCCTGCCGCCTGCGCTTGCCTGGCGTCGTACCTGCGGCCGGTGACGATCGCCTCGTGCGCGGTGCGGCGCGGCAGCTTGGCCGTGACGACGGCGAACATCTCGGGGGTCAGCGGCATGCCAAGGTCGGCCTCGGGCAGGCACCAGTAGCCCCGGTCCTCGCGCATGATCACGAAGTCGTGGGCGGTAGCGAGCATCGCGCCGGCGGCGAAGGCGTGACCGTTGACCGCCGCGACAGTGACTGCGGGAAAGCCGATAACGCGGCCGAGGAGCCGGTGCACGCTGGCCACGAAGCTGGTCGCGTCCCGGCCGGCCGCCGCCAGCCAGTCGAGATCGAGACCGTTGGAGTAAAACTTGCCTTCCCCCGTGGTGACGAGCGCCGACGGTCCCTCGGCGGGTCCGGCCCGGTCGAGTGCCTCGTTGATCGCGGCGACGGACTCGGCGTCGAACCGGTTCTCTCCGCCACGCATCCGGAGGATCCAGACGTCGCCGTCACGCTCGATCCCGATCACCGGCCATCTCCCTTCCCGGCCCCGCGCCGGTGCGGTTGCTGGTTTGTCACCTGAAGACCTTCCAGCGACGGGTGCCAAGATCCCGTCACGTCACGAGTCCCGCCGCGAATCAAGGTAGGCCAGGATCTGTGCGGACGCCAGCCGCGCCGACGCGATGCAAGCCGGGATCCCGATGCCGTCATAGGCGGCGCCGCACACCGCGAGCCCCGGTTGCCTGCCGACGCCCGCCCTGATCCGCGCCACCCGCTCCAGATGACAGACGGTGTACTGCGGCAGCCCGCCGCCCCACCTGCTGACCCTGGTATCGATCGGCGCGCCGCGCACCCCGGTGGCCGCGGCAAGCTCAGCGCCCGCGATCGCGGCAAGCTCACCGTCGTCGCGCTGCAGCAGCGCCTCCTCCCCCACCCTGCCGACCGAGCACCTGACCACCACCACGGGGGGGCCCGCCGCCCGCAGGTGCGGCCACTTGACGGTGCTGAAGGTCACGGCCTTCACCGCGCGGCTGTCGACCGCGGGCACCAGGTAGCCGCTGCGCTCCGGCAGGCTGGGGAACGCGGCCCGCGGATAGGCGAGCGTGACGATCGCCATGCTCGCGTAGCCGATCTCGCCAAGCGCGGCAGCGGTGGCGGGGCTCGTGGCGGCCAGCAGCCTGCTGGCCGGACTGGCGGGCAGCGCCAGGATCACCGCGTCGGCGGCCAGCTGCTCAGGGGCGCTGGCCGCGCCGATCGTGAGCCGCCATCCGCCCGGGGTGCGGGCCAGCTCACGGGTCATCGCACCGGTTCGCACCGCGGCGCCGGACCTGGCCGCCACTGCCGCGGGCAGCGTCCCCAAGCCACCCGCCAAGGTAGTGAAGACCGGGGCGGTCGACGGAGCGGGCCCGGCGGCGGCAGACGGCCCGGCGCCGGCGCCATTCGCCGGGGCGGGTAGCGGCGCTGGAACTGGCAGCAGCGAGCGCGCCGCCCCGGCCAGCGTGCGGTGAGACCGGGAGGCGTTCGCCAGGCCGGGCATGGTCGCCTCGAACGACAGCTGGTCGGAACGGCCGGCATAGATCCCGCCGAGCAGCGGGTCCACCAGGCGGTCCACGAGTTCCTGACCGAACCTGGCCCCGACGTAACCAGCCACGCTGACGTCGCCGGTCCTAGCCGTGGCCGGAAGATCCGCCTCGGCTCGCGCCCTGGCCAGGCCCGCCGCGGAAAGGATCTCCGAACGGCCGAGCTCATCCAGGTCGGCGGGCACGCCGAGGAACTGCCGCCTGGGCAGCGGGCGCAGCTGGCCACGGGTCCAGATGGCGGCCGCCGTGGTGCCCGGCTGCACGAGCTGCCGATCGAGGCCGACGGCGCCGATCAGGCCGGTACCCTCGGGGCGCCTGGCCAGCAGCGCCTCGGCCCCTTCATCGACGGCGATCCCGGCGATCTCGGATACGGCCAGCTTGCCGCCGAGCCGCCGCGAGCCCTCGAGCACGATCACCTCAGCGTCGCTGCCGGAGAGGAAGAACGCGGCGGCCAGCCCGGCGATGCCGCCGCCCACGATCGCGATCACCGGGTGCCCGGCCGGAGTTGTCATCCCCTCACTCTGCCGCAGACCAGCTGCACAGCTTGGTCCTGGTCCCGACTATCGCCGTGCCCGCATTGTTACCTGTGCTGCGGAACCGGCCACCGGCCGGCCCGCATCTGAGCTGTATGACCCTGAGCTGCATGACCCCTAGATGCATGACCGACATGACGAACGTTCCTGTACCCCGTCGGCGGCCGCGCACCGCAACGCTCTGCTGCGCCGCTGCCATTTTCGCAGCCGCGGTGCTGCTGGCCGGCTGTTCGCAGGGCAGCGCCCCGGATTCCAGCTCCGGCAGCCTCGCCGGGTCCAGCGCAGGGACCGCTCACAGCCCGCTGGCCGGAGCGTCGGTCGGAGCGGCCGGCTCCGTACCCGCCCCGGCAGCCGTAAATCTCGGCGAGACGACCGTCGAGCCTTCCCGCCTGCTGTCCGCCCAGAGCATCGTCTACACCGCCAGTCTGACCGTGCGGACCGGCAACGTACCCGGCGAGGCGCAGCGGGCGGCCGGCATCGTGTCCGGAGCTGGCGGCTACACGGCCGACGAGCGGGAGTCGGGTCAGCCCGGCCAGCGGCAGGTCTCATCCGCCAGCCTGCAGCTGAAGATCCCGGTGACGGCGTACCCGGCCGTGCTCGGCAGGCTCCGCACCGAGCTTGGTACCCCGACGTCGCTGAGCCAGCAGGCGCAGGACGTGACCCAGCAGGTCGCCGACGTGACCAGCCGGGTCGCGTCCGCTCAGGCCGCGATCGTGCAACTGCGCGCGCTGCTGAGGCGGGCCGGCTCGGTCAGCGACCTGCTTGGCGTTCAGGACCAGATCAACTCGCAGGAGTCAGATCTAGAGGCGCTACTGGCCCAGCAGCGGGCGCTGGCGCATGAGACCACATTCGCGACTGTCTCGCTGCTGCTGGTAGGTCAGCACCGGGCTGCCGTTAAGAGAAAGCAGGAGCACGGCTTCGTCAGCGGCCTGTCCGCTGGCTGGCGCGGGCTGCGGCACGCGACAAACTGGCTGCTCAGTGCGGTCGGCACGGCGCTTCCGTTCGCTGTGATAGTCGCGCTGGCGGGCGGCATCGGCTACGTCGGCCGACGGCGCCTGCTGCGCCGCCGATCCCGGCCGACCACTGCCGGATAGCTTCAGCTCCCCGGTTCGGCTGACCGCGAAGGACCGGCGCCCCGGGGCCGGCTCTGGAGTTAGCCGAGCACGAGCGCCGCCTCGCTACGGCGCCCGCGCCTGCCATCCGGCGGACGGCGGCTAGCGCGCGAGCCGGGCAGGGGCGGAGTGCACCAGGTCAGTGAGTCTGGCCAGCACGTCAGGATCGGTCTGCGGCAGCACCCCGTGACCCAGGTTGAACACGTGTCCCTCGGCGGTGCGGCCAGCTTCAAGGACTTCGGTGGCGCGCTGCTCGATCACCTCCCAGGGAGCGAGCAGGATCGCCGGATCGAGGTTGCCCTGCAGCGCCTTGCCTGGCTCCACCCGCCGCACCGCCTCATCAAGCGGCACCCGCCAGTCCACGCCGACAACGTCCGCGCCGGCCTCGCCCATCAGCCCAAGCAGCTCGCCGGTGCCGACCCCGAAATGGATCCGGGGTACGCCAGAGGAAGCCAGGGCGCCGAAAATGCGGGCCGAGTGCGGCAGAACTGACCGACGGTAGTCCGCCGGGCTGACCACTCCGGCCCAGGAGTCGAACAGCTGGACAGCGGCCGCCCCGGCCGCGACCTGCACCTGCAGGAACGAGATCGTTATCTCGGCCAGCCTGCCGAGCAGGGCGCTCCACAGCGGCGGGTCGCCGTACATCAGCGACTTCGTCGTGTCGAAGCTCTTCGAGGGGCCGCCCTCGACCAGGTAGGACGCGAGGGTGAACGGGCCGCCCGCGAAGCCGATCAGCGGCTTGGCACCAAGCTCGGCCACCACCGACCGCACTGCCTCGGTCACGAACGGGACGTCATCCGGCTCCAGGGCGCGCAGCCGCTGCAGATCCTCACGGGTCCGGATCGGCTGCTCGACCACCGGCCCCACCCCAGGGCGGATGTCAACACCGACCCCCACCGCTTGCAGCGGCACCACGATGTCGCTGAACAGGATGGCGGCGTCCACCGCATACCGCCGCAGCGGCTGCAGAGTGAACTCGATGATCAGCCCGGGCGTGCGGCACGCCTCGAGCATCGATATCCCGGCCCTGGCCGCCCGGTACTCGGGCAGCGAACGGCCTGCCTGCCGCATGAACCATACGGGCGTGTGGCTGACCGGCTGCCTGCGGCAGGCGCGGACGAAAGCGGACTCCTCCGGCTGCGGGTTCACGCCAATGATCGTCTCACAGGCCCCGCCGGCCCCGGGTACGCACTCGCGCCGAAACACCGCCGTGACACGCCGCAGTAGATCCACGCCGTGGCGTGCCCGGCATGTCAGCATCGTGCTGTACCCGGCGCCCGAGCGCCAGCTCTGGGGTGCATCGGCGGCGGCTTGAACGGCGAGGAGGGTCGCGGATGATCGAAATGATCCGGCATTGCCCTGACTGCGGCCAGGACCAGCCTTTCGAGCGGCACCACCCGCGCGATGGCGGCTGCCCGGATTCTCCTGACGGGCGCTGCCCTGAGCGCTTCTGCGCCGACTGCGGCGCAGCCTTGCTGATTGGCTTCGTTCCCTACCTGCGGGAGCAGGCCGAGGCGAAGCGGCTGCGCCGCCTGGTCGCATGACAGACTCACGCCCGTGCGCCATGCTCGGACCATGAGGCCTGCCAGCGGGCCAGTAGAAGGAGAAGATCCCGGCGCCGCGGCTACCTTCCGCTCCGCGGTAGCCGCTCTTGAGGCTGGGATAGCCGCCCAGCGGCTGGTTCGCCCCGAGCTCGCTTTCGACGGTGAGCCGCCGCCGCGCAAGCTGGCGCCTTACGCCGCCGCTGTCGCGGCCACCGTGCAGGAGTCCGATGCCGAGATCGGCTGGGGCCGGTTCGTCCTGTTGTATGATCCGGCTGGCCAGCCCGGCTGGGCGGGCCCGCTGCGGATCATCGCCTACATCCGCGCCGATCTCGAGCCGGAGATCGCTGCCGATCCGCTGATCGGCCAGGTCGGCTGGAGCTGGCTGACGGAGGCGCTGGACGCCAGGACCGCTGGCTATCGGCAGACCAGCGGTACCGTCACCAGGGTGGTAACTGAGGGGTTCGGCGTCAAGCGGGATGAGCCGGTGGCCACCGAGTTCGAGCTCCGGGCTTCGTGGTCACCGGGCGGTCCCGATTCCGGCAAGCCCGATATAGACGGGCATGTTGCGGCCTGGTGCGACGCCCTGTGCACCGCATCCGGCCTCCCGCCATCGGCCGCTGGGGTGAGCGCGCTGCGGCCGCCACGCCGTCGGCGGCCGCAGTGACGCCGCGCGGGCCAGACCCAGCGCCAGCGAAACCACGGCATCCCGATCGGGCACACCCCGATCAGGCAGGCACTGAGCCGGCAGGCACTGAGCCGGCAGGCACTGAGCCCGCAGGCACTGAGCCCGCAGGCACTGAGCCGGATCGGCCAGCCGAAGACAGCGTCCCGGTGCCGCTGCTTGAACCAAGGGACGGCATGCCCGCGCTGGTCGTGACCGAGCGAGCCCTGGCCAGCGCGGTCCGCGCGCTCGCCGCAGGCGACGGCCCGGTGGCCGTGGATGCGGAACGCGCCTCAGGTTTCCGCTACGGGCACCGGGCCTTCCTCGTGCAGTTCCGTCGCCGCGGCGCCGGAACCGTACTCATCGACCCGGTCGCGTGCCCTGACCTTTCCGCCGTCGACGCGGCCCTGGCAGGTACGGAGGCGGTCCTGCACGCCGCCTCCCAGGACCTGCCCTGCCTCGCCGAGATCGGCTACCGGCCGCGGCTGCTGTTCGACACTGAACTGGCCGGGCGGCTGCTTGGATATCCGAGGGTCGGCCTTGGAACCCTTGTCGAGGCCGTGCTCGGGCTGGCCCTGGAGAAGAGCCACTCCGCGGCGGACTGGTCCACGCGGCCGCTACCTGACGAGTGGCTGCGCTACGCCGCCCTCGATGTCGAGGTACTGGTGGAGCTGCGCGATGCCCTGGCCGAGCAGCTTGCGGCGCAGGGCAAGACCGAGTGGGCACGCCAGGAATTCGCGGCCGTGCTGGCCGCCGAACCGCCTGGCCCGCGAGCCGAACCGTGGCGCCGTACCTCCGGCATTCACCGGGTCCGCAGCCGCCGCGGCCTCGCTATCGTCCGCGAGCTCTGGCTGGAGCGGGACAAGATCGCCCGGCGGCGCGATCTATCGCCGACGCGCGTGCTTCCTGATTCCGCCATTGTCGAGGCCGCCAGGGCATTGCCCGGCGGTGCCGCCGATCTCACCGGCGTCGCTGGCTTCGCCGGGCGCGGTGCGCGGCGCCATGCGGTTGAATGGCAGCGGGCCGCCAGCCGCGCCAGGGCCCAGGCGGAGCAAGCCTTGCCGCAAGCGTCGGCAGCACCGAGCGACGGACCGCCGCCCGCGCACCGCTGGCCAGAGCGGGATCCGGCGGCCGCGCGGCGGCTTGCCGCGGCCCGCGCGGTCGTCGCCGCTCTGGCCGACGAGCATCACTTGCCGACCGAGAACCTGCTGCCGCCTGACGCAGTGCGCAGGCTCGCCTGGCAGCCGCCCGAAGCGCTCAGCCCAGAGACGGTAAGCGCGGACCTGGCCGGGTTTGGCGCCCGCGCCTGGCAGGTGCAGCTCACCGCCTTGCCGATCGCCAAGGCACTGCTGCGGCTCATCGAGAAAGGCGATGCCTGAAGCTGGAGACCGGGCCGGGTTGACTCAAGCGCTCCTGCGCAGCGACCCGAGATCGCAGGGCATCGCAGACCCGGCCCGCGGTACTCCGGCACATGGCAGCAGATCGCTGGTGGGCGGGTAGGACGGAAATACGTTCATGAGTACCTCGCAGTCACAGCAGCAGGAACCCCGCCGCCGCATGCGAGTCACCAGGCCGCGGGCCTGCGGCGCCCTTGCGTCGCGCCAGCGGACCGTCCATCGGTACGTGCCGTCACAGCCGAACTCGCTGATCATCCGCAGCAGGAAGCAGCGCAGGCACTCGTACTCCCCCGGCTGGGTTAACTGCCGAGACAGCTCGGCGAGCTCGGCCTCGACTGCGTCTGCAACGTTCTCCGCCATAGCCGTCTCCTTCGGTCCGGTAATTCGCTAGCCGATTTCTACCGCCGGCCGCCGACAGTTTGCGGTCGGCGGTTGAGCCAGAATGGGCTGATGACCTCCCTCGCCTGGACAACGCTCGAAACACCCGTCGGGCAGGTCTCGGTGGCCTGTAGCGAATCGGGCGTGGCCAGCGTCCGGTTCGGGCCGACGCCACAGCAGGTGAACGGTCCGGCCGGGCAGGAGTCCCCGACCGGGCAGGCGACCAGGGCCGACCTGGCGGTCGAGGCCGGCCGGCAGCTAGGAGAGTACTTTTCCGGGGGGCGCCGGGTCTTCGAGGTGCCGCTTGACTGGACCGGCGCGTCGCGCCTGCAGCTTCAGGTACTCGGTACCCTTTTCAACGCGGTGGCGTTCGGTGAGACGGTCACCTACGGGGCACTGGCCCGGCTTGCCGAGGCCTGCGCGCCCGGTTTGTCCCTGCCAGCCCGGGCTATCGGCCAGCTGATGGGGTTCAATCCGTATCCGCTGATCGTTCCGTGCCACCGGGTGGTGGCCGCTGACGGGCTTGGCGGTTACAGCGGCGGGACGGGCATCGAGATCAAGCGCTGGCTGCTGACCTTCGAGGGGTCCCTGCCGCCCACGCTGGACTGGGCGCCTGCTGGGCCCGGCGAGCTTGCCGCGCGGTTTCTGCGGAGGACGCGGATTCCCGGCGGGTGAAATGATCGGGACATGACCGAGCGGGTGAGTCTGCGTCCGGTGAGCGAGGAAGACTTGCCGGTCCTGCTGAAGCTGACGCAAGACCCCGAGGCCACGGGCGAGTTCGAGGGGTTCGGATGGTATGCCCCCCGGCTGTTTCGGCGCGGCTGGGAGGACAACGGCCTCATCGGCCCGGACGGCGGGATCTTGATCGCGATCTGTCGCGACGAGATCATCGGCGCGGTGAATTGGCGGCGCCACGTAACCGCACCCGCCTCGCACTGCTGGGAACTGGGCATCGGGCTGCTTCCGGAAGCCCGTGGCCACGGGTACGGAACGGAGACGCACCGGCTGGTGGTGCGCTACCTGTTCGCGCACACCACGGTCTACCGGATCGAGGCCGCTACCGAGGCCGGCAACACGGCGGAACAGCGGGCCCTGGAGAAAACCGGGTTCAGGCGGGAGGGCGTCAGGCGAGGTATCCGCTGGCGCGATGGGGCGTGGCGGGACGAAGTGCTCTACAGCATCCTGCGCACCGACCCGCCCGAGTGATAACGAAAGAGGACACGGCATGCCTGCTGACACCATGAATCCGGCAACGGCAGTCACCTGGGGGCCCTTCATCCAGGCCGCCTACGATCAGTATGCCAGCGACCCCGGTCAGGCCAGTCCGGCCGCGATCAGGAACATGCCCGTCGGCTACACGCTGGTGCGCACGATCCAGATGTCCGACTTCCTGGGTCCTGGGCAGTCGCGTGTCTTCTACGGTTTCGTAGCTGTGGGCGGTGACCCCAAGACCGCGGTGGTGGCCTTGCGCGGCACCGCCACGAACACGGAATGGTGGGATGACCTGCATTGGGATCTGGTGCCGTTCACCCAGGTTCCGGGCGGCGGGAAGGTCGCGCAGGGCTTCTTCGATATCTACAACACCTTCGGCATGATGACTCCGGGCCAGCAGGAGAGCACGACGCCCGGCACCTTCGCCACTGACGTCGCGCAAGCGGCCGCCGACGGTCTTGCCGCCGATCTTGATCCTGCTGCGCTGCCAATGGTGGTGTGCGGCCACAGCCTGGGCGGCGCGCTGGCGACGCTTCTGGTCGCCGACGTGACCGCGAACACGCCGCTGAAGCCACAGGCATGGACATTTGCCTCACCACGCGTGGGAGACGCCATCTTCGCTGCGCGCTACGGCGGTCTCAGCACCGTGTCATGGCGGATCTACAACCAAGTCGACGTCGTCCCGTACTTCCCCGTTGATGCCGCCGATAACTACCAGCCCGTCACCGCCGGGTATGCGATCAGCTCCCTCGGGAAGGCGAAGTGGAGCCTAGGTTGCGCCCATGCGCTGAACACCTACCTGCACGTGCTGTCGGCAGCCACCGTGCCGTTGAATCCGTCCTGCAGCTAGAACAGTGCTTGCTCCGACAGGTCTCGCTTGGCGGGGCTTCCTGCGGAGCGGCGGGCCCGCGAGGCCCGCCGCCTCCGCCCCTGCGTCAACCACCCGCTCGACGGCAAATGAGGACTTCTCGGTAGCGGGCGGTCATGCGTGGTCATGGGTGCCGGGCCGGCTGGCGGTGGCCTGGCCCGGGCAGCAGATGGCGTTGCCGGGGCGTAACCTGGGGCGGGGGCCGGTGGTTTGCTGACCCGGTTTGCTGACCCGGTGTGGTGAGCCGGAGCCTGGTGGGAGCGGCATGCCGGAATATGTTCTTGATCATCATCAGGAAGGCGAGCGGCAGCGGCTGGCGCTGATGTCGCGGCTGCTGGATCCGATGCACCGGCGTCACATTGAGCGGCTGGGCATCGGGTCGGGGGCGCGGACGCTGGAAGCTGGCTGTGGTAACGGTTCGATGTCGGCCTGGCTAGCCGGGCGGGTCGCGCCCGGCGGGCAGGCGGTCGGTGTGGATCTCGATCTTTCCCTGACGCGCGCGGGCGGACCGGGGCTTGAGTTCCGGCAGGCCGACATCGTCGCGGGGCCGGTCGGGCCGGGAGGCTTTGATCTGGTAACGGCCCGCGCCGTGCTGCATCATGTGGCTGATGCTGAGGTTGCCGCGGCCAATCTCGTTGCGAGCGCCCGGCCGGGTGGGGCGATTTTGCTGATAGAGCCGGATTTCCTGCCGGTCAGCGTCGCCGAGCCTGCTGAGGTCCGGGTGTTCTGGGAGGGGTGGCTGGCCTGGTCGCGCGAGCAGCGAATCGACTACTTCATCGGCCGCAGGCTGCCGGGGATGCTGTCCGGGCTGGGGCTGCAGGATGTTGGGGCCACGGCAGAGACGGCCCTCTACAACGGTGGCTCTGCCTGGGCTTTGTACTGGCGGGAGACGGTCACCGAGTTGCGCAGCCGCCTGGTGAGCTCCGGCAGGCTGGACGATCGCTCCGTCGACGCGTTCCTTGCCCGGTGCGCCGATCCGGCGTGGTGGACGCAGACTATTGCATTCACGGCTGCCAGCGGGCGGGTGCCGCGCGGCTGAGTCACGTTGACCGCACTCACGCGGATCCCACCTTGCTGACCTGCCGGAAAGCCGGTCCCGGTAAAGTGACGGGCGCTCCGCTGACAACAACCTCTCGAACCCCGCGGGCCACACGGCTTCGAGGCGAGTAGGTCCGGCACCGAGTGAGCGAGACATGGATCAGTTGGCAACGCTCGAGTACGCGTTGGACGAGCTCCGAGGTGTGGTGGCCAGGCTCGACGACGCGCAGATGGACATTGTCACGAACTGCGAGCCTTGGACGGTTCGTCGGCTGGCGAGCCATGCGCTGAACAACCAGCTGCTGTGGGCCGGCTTGGTCACGGGCCAGGAGCTCGTGTCGGCAGAGGACACGATGGGGGCAGTCCCCATCGGGGGCAACCTCATACCCGTCGCCGACGAAATCACCGGGCGGGCGTTGGCGATGTGGGGCACGGACGGCGTGCTGGAGGCGACGCACGGGACACCAATCGGGGAGCTGCCCGGTTCTGTGGTCATCAACTTCCCCACCGTTGACGCGATCATGCACGCCTGGGACCTGTCGGCAAGTGTGGGTCACCCGATCGAGTTCAGGCCGGGAGCGATTCCGGCAATCTCTGCCGTGGTGGCGGCGACGTGTACCGACGAGGCGAGGGCAGCGGGTCTCATTCGTCCGCCCACCAAGCCCCCAGCCGATTCATCGGCCACCGAGCGCCTGGTGGCCACGGCCGGACGGAGCACCCGCCGGTAGCACCCTGCCTGTGTGCCTTCCGGGACCCCTGCGTCCCTGGGAGCGCCGCCCGCTGTGCAGTACAGTTCGGCCATGGGGCGGGGGCGGCCGAGTGGCACCGTGACACTCCTGTTCACCGAGATCGAGGAGTCGACGCGACGGTCTGAAGACGCTGCCACGGACATGGCACTGCAGGTGCACGCCGCCATGGTGCGCGACGCCATCGAGAGCCAGAGCGGCTACGTCTTCGCCACGGGCGGTGACTGTTTCTCCGCTCTGTTCTCCACGGCCACCGACGCGGCGACAGCCGCGGTTGCCGCGCAGCAGTTGCTCGCCGGGGCCGCCATCCCGTTCGGGGTCCGCCGTCTGCCCCGCCTCTACGCGGCGGCCGGCTATGCATAGACCTCGCAGAGGGCCTGCGGGAGCCCTACGACGACCGGGTAAGGCCGGCGGGACTTAGGGCTCCGAGACGTCAGTCGATGATGGCGCCGCAGCTGAGGTTGATGACCGCGCCGGTCATGGCACCAGCCGCAGCCGATGCCAGGTACACGGCAGTGTCGGCCACCTCGGCCAGCCGGGGCAGGCGTCCGAGCAACGTGTCCTTCAGCAGGGACGAAACGTCCTCATCGGAGACGCCGGGAACGGTCTCGGGGGTGAAGTTCGGCCGGAGCCCCACGACCCGTGCCCCCTGGCGGCCGACCTCGCCGGCCAGGCTACGCGTCAGGGCCTCGATGCACGCGCACGCCAGGTTGAAGCCGCCCATCTGATGACGGGACTCCTGCGAAGCCGTCGACGACAGCAGCACTATCACGCCCGAACCTTGCGCGGTCATGTGCCGTGCCGCCGTGGTAGCGGTCACGAAGTGCGTGCGGCATGCGTCGGTGATCGGGGCCATGAAGTCCTCGAGCGACATGTCGACCAGCGGTATATCCTGCACAACGTTGATGCTGATCGCGTTGAAGGAAATGTCGATACTCCCGGCCGCTGCGGCCACCTGGTCTGCGTGCGATTCGACCGCGTACTGATCCATCGCGTCGACCTGCGCCGTCTCGGCCACACCTCCGTTGGAACGGATCTCGCCGGCCACTTTGTCCAGCTTGGCGAGGGTACGGCCGGCCAGGAACACGCATGCGCCTTCCCGGGCGAACGCACGGGCTACCGCACCGCCCATTGATCCTGCCGCTCCGTAAACAATGGCATTCTTATTCTCGAGCTGCACGTGCATCCCCTGCTGTCTTGGGCCGGCCACTTTTTGTAAACTCCCTTATTGTCGCACTCGATCCCGTCCTTTCCGGTGGAGTTTCTATAAGGATCCGCAGTCCGGAAGATCAGGAGCAGCCCCGGTGGCACCGGAGTGGCCGCAGTTTGATGGAGGAGCGGCTGCAGTTTGATGGGGTGATGGGCGGGTCGATCGCGAATATGCAGAGATTCTGCACAGAGGAATCGGAGGGCGACGATTATTCTGACTCGGAGGGCGGACGCCTAGGATCTGTGCTGGAGGCGAATGAGCATGACCGGGATCGCGACCGGGGCCGGCCTCCGGCCTCGGCCGCCACATGGGCCCCTTAACGTGGCCCGCTGCTGGTGAGCATGCCAAGGGAGGCATTCCGGCCCAAGGAGGCATTCCGGCGACAGTGAAGCAAGGTGCACGCGCTGATCGATGCCAAGCCCGTTGAGCTGATCGAAGCCAAGCCCCGTTGAGGAGAATTGCCAATGTCGACCAACGCCAGCGCCCAAGAGGCGCGTGCTATCGCCGAGGCGGCGCGCGAGCAGGACTGGACACTGCCGAGTTTCGGCAAGGGCCTGTTCCTCGGCGACATGAGCCTCGACCTGATCTACCCGCAGCCCAAGCTTCCCGCGGAGGAGGTCGCCAGGGGCGAGCAGTTCCTCGCCACCTTGCGTGACTTCCTGGTGGAGAACGTCGACCCCGATCTCATCGAGAGG
>JBEKIF010000059.1:0-25792 GCA_050011895.1 Streptosporangiaceae bacterium
CCTGATCGCCATCCACCGGTGGGGCTGGGGCATCGCCCTGCACCCCGACGGCACCGTCACCGCCACCAGCCCCGACCGCAGGCGCACCCTGCACAGCCACGGCCCCCCAGCCACCGCCGCCTGAATGGGAATGTGTGCCGAGCAGCCGCATTTGAGTTGCAGCAGCTATAGCTTGCTCTGTAGGGCAGGAATTGGTGCGGCGGTGCAGACCCTGGAGGGCTGATTTCCGGTGATCTTGCAAATGGCCGCGGTGAGCATGTTGGCCGAGCCGACTGCGCCCTTGGCGATGGAGGTCGACGGGTCCTGCAGGGCGGCCGCGATCTGGGCCCATGTCATGCCTTGCAGGACGGCATAGCTATAGGTGGCGCCGCTGATCATGTACTTATTACCGAAGTCCACGAAGGGTATCGAGCCGGACAGGGTGGTCCTCGGCGGGACGTCATAGGTTGCCTGCAAAGCCTGCTGTTCGGCGGTGAGCTGCTGAAGCGGCGAGCGGTCAACCTTCTCTACCTCAACCGGCGTAAAGTTCAGGTACTTGCTCGAGTACGTGGACTTATAGAACGTCAGAGTAGGAATACTCGCCGGGGTGTCAGTCGGGGACGAATGAATGCCTTGCAGTGGCGAGAACCTCCCGAACCTGCTCAGCGCAACCACTATCGCCCACCGCTCGGTAGCACAGAACGGGCAGTACTCTGCTCCGACGTAGAGCACCTCGGGTTTGCCCCCGCTGGTCAGCGCCGCCCCAGTGATCGGCTCGATGGTCCCGGGGTACCAGGTGCCCGCGCCCACCTTGGCCAGCGTGCTGACGGGCACGCCGGTGATCTGCCGATTCACGCTGGCGGGCAGCGGCGTACCGGTGGGGGAGCCGGCCGGCGCCGTGGGCGATCCGCCAGTCGCCTTGATGACGACGAAGGCCACCACGATGGCCACCACGACTAGGACGCTGCCGCCGGCCAGCAGTGCCCGCTTGCGGATCTCGGCCTTTCGCGCGGCAGCGCGCTGAGCGGCGATCCGTTCCCTGGCCGCCTGCTGCCTGTTCCGGTCCGCCTTGGTCATCTTGGTGCCTAACTAGGTCGCCTAGTGATCCTTCTGATCGTGCTAAGGCAAGGCTAGCGGCGATGATTCACGCGGGCGGAGGGCTGGCCCGAGACGGCGGCAGAGCCGCTGAACAGTTCGTGATTTTACGGCCGGGGTATGACGGTGACCCGGCTGGCGGGCCGGTGGCCGGGGGTTCCACGGGCCCCGGGGGTGCTCCTTCCGTCTCGCGGGGGTGGCTTTGCGCTGCTCAGGGGGCTTGTGGCAGGTCGGTGATCCGGGCCCAGGCGGATTTTCAGCCGTCGCCGGCGGCCGCCGCGGACCAGCTTCGCGGCGGCATGCAGGATCCGGTAACGCAACGTTTTCGGTTCGGCGCGGGCCAGGTCGCCGTCCAGGGCGATGAGCCGCAGCCAAGACAACAAGGCCGCGGCGCCCTCACTCACACCCCCGGATTCTAGGGGCAGGCGAGCATCGTCACAGTGTGGAGTCAGCGCACGGTGCGCGATGCGGGCGAGCTGTCACTGACCGCCGTCCAAAACCGGAACCCGGCTCCCGGCGACCCCGGGGGACGCGTGGTGGCCGGGAGCCTGGCTCCCGGCCAGCACGGGCCTGGCCCCCCCGCTCGCTTCGTGCCAGTACCCCATTCCAACCCGCCGCTCGGCGTCCCCGCCTGCGGGATGTTAGAAGCACAGAGGCCCTGACGGATATTCGGGCGTATCGCGGCGGTTAGTGATCAGCGGGTCGGGCGCCTTACCTCAGTGCTGACGGGGATCGGTGGTGGCCAGGGGCCTGGGGGGAGACCGAGGCAGTTGCGCAGGACGCTTTCCAGTGCGTTGGCCCGGTCGTGGTTTCCGACGCTGCCGGTCACGAACCCGATCGTGTAGCCACCGGCAGTGCTGGTTCCCCCGTAGCTCCCGCCCAGGCCCCCCATCCCGTAGCCGTCGTCGTCGATCCCGAAGCCAAGTCCCCAGGCGTTGTCGTAACCGGACACCCGGTCCGGCCCGGCGCACAGCGGGATGACCGCTTCGGCGAGCATCCCAGGACTCAGCAGCCTGCCTGCGGACAGGGCGTGGTAGAAGTCCGCCAGCGCCCGGGCAGTTCCGTGGCCGTTGATCGCCGGGATTTCCGCCGCCCGCCACGCGGCGCTGTTGACCACGGCACCGTCGTGCGCACCGGGCGGGTTGGTCACCGCCCGCCGGTACAGTGCAGGCCGGCCCGACATCAAAGCCGCCCGGAAAGCGTCGTCCAGGCCGGTCAGGTCTACCGCCCGGACCTGCTGCGCCGGGTTGAGCCCGAAAGCAAACTCCAGCCCGGACGGCCCGCAGATCTCCTCGCGCACGAACCGGCCGACACCACGCCCGTCCACCCGGCGCACCAGCTCACCAACCAGGTGCCCGTAAAAAAGCGCCGACTCCCCATGCCCAGCACCGGGCTCCCACGACGGCTCCTGTGCCGCCAGCAGACCGCTCAGGTAATCCCAGTCGTAAAAGGCCCCAGCCGGCACCGGCCGGTCCAGCATCACCACCCCCGCCTGATGCGACAAGACGTGACGCACCGTCGCCGGGGCACGAAACTCAGGCCAGTACCGCTGCACGGGCGCGTCCAGCTCGAGCCGCCCGGCCTCCACCAAGCGCAGCGCGCACACCGCCACGAACGGCTTGCACACCGAGTAGGGCTGGACCAGACTGCCGGCATCCCACGCCCGGCGCCGACCCAGATCGGCAAAACCGCCGTCCCGCGCCAGCCCTCCGGCCGCGTGAATTATCAGGGCTAGCGGCGGGCGGTTGCGCCGTTCCGGAACGACGCGTCGAACACGATCAGCGCAAACAGAACGAATGTAATGATATGCACTACAGTGCAGTATTCGCAGATCTTGCCGATTTCGATAAGTTCCGCGTAGACGAGGTAGAGCACGAACCCGATGCCCGTTATAACGGCGCCCAGACGGATCCAGTGGATCGTGGCGGTTCTGCCGCCCAGCCGGAGCCAGCGGATCGGCGAGAAGTCGGATCGCCAGGCCCAGGGCGAGTTGATCGCGACCATGAACACATAGAAGGCAAGACCGAGCACCGCCACCGGGAAGATCCCGAAGACGATCGACTCCGAGCTGGTCGTTACCTCGCCGCAGTTGATGAAGCTGTTGGTGGGGCAGGCGAGGATCGTTGGACTCGTGTAGTGGGCGACGGTCAGGTAGATCGACACGCCGAGGCCCGCCAGCGAGAGGATCAGCGTGGTCAGCTGCAGCCAGCGGGATGCGGCTGGCCGGGAGATCCCGGGCAGCCAATTGTCGTCTTGGGCCAGCGTCGCGGCCGCGGCCTGGCCAGGCCGCGGCCGGGCCCGGTCCTTGGCGCTGCTGCCCGGCGCCTCCGGCCGGCCGCCGCGGCTTGCTGGGCCGCCCGGGGGCTGGGGTGGCCGGCCGGAGCGGTTCGTTGAGCCGCCGCCGGGAGCGTCCGGCCGGCCGCCGCGGCTGGCTGAGTTGCCGCGGCTGGCTGAGTTGCCGCGGCTGCCTGAGTTGCCGCGACTGCCTGACCTGTCGCGGCTGGCTGAGTTGCCGCTGCTGCCTGAGTTGCCGCGACTGCCTGAGCTGTCGCGGCTGGCTGAGTTGCCGCTGCCTCCGGGTCGACCGGCCTTAGAATCAGATCCGGATTGCCGGCCTGCGCCCTGCTGGCCGGTCGTGCTGCGGCCCTGCTTCTGGCTGGCCATCAGAGTGCCCCGGTTGCCGCCGTGACGCCGGCCGAGGTGCAGACATTGGCCGGCTGGTTGCTCGTGGTCTTGCAGATCGCAGCTGTGATCAGGTTGGCGGCGCCGTCGACGCCCTTAGCGATGGGGCTCGACGGATTGTTGAGCGCCGCCGCCACCTGGCTCCAGGTCGCTCCGGCCAGCACTTGCGGGCTGTAGCTGGCGCCGTCGATCACGTACTTGTTGCCGAAATCGACGAACGGGAAGGACCCGTCGTACTGCGAGCTCGGTACGTAAGGCGGCACGTCGTACTTGCCCATCAGCTGGTTGTCCAGCGAGGTCAGGCTTTGCAACGCCGTGTGATTCACGGTTTGCTGCTCAGTAGCCGAAAAGACCAGGTACTTGCTGCTGTAAGTGGACTTGTAGAAGGTCAGCGTGGGCGTGCTCGGGTAGACCTCCGGCGACGGGGCCGAGTGGATGCCGTGCAGTCCGGAGAAGGTGCCGAACCTGCTCAGCGCGATCGAAATCGCCCACCGCTCGGCTGCGCAGTACGGGCAGTACTCGGCGCCTACGTAGACGACCTCCGGCTTACCGCCCGAGGTCAGCGGGGTGCCGCCGGTGATCTTCTGGACTGCGCCCTTATAGGTACTTCCGGTACCTACCGCGTCCAGGGCGCTAGCCGGCACCGCGGTGACGTTGTGCACGACACTGGCGGCCAGCGTCGTGCCTGCCGCTGGGTCGGCGGCCGTGCCCGATGACTTACCCAGGGTCTTGACCAGGACAAACGCGACAACTATCACGATGACCACAATGACGCTGCCGCCAGCGATCAGACCCTGCCGACGGCGTTCGGCGCGGCGGGTGGCGGCCCGCTGGGCCGCAATCTTCTCCTGGGCGCTCTGCCGCCGGTTCCGCTCCGCCTTGCCCATGCTGCCTGCCTTACCCTTCCCGACCTGTCTGGCCTTGCCACGCGAGGCGCCGCAGTCCGGTTCGGGCTACGCCGCCCACGGGGCTTGCCCGGCGTGCGCTGTCTGGCGGTCGCGCCGCCGGAAGCAATGCTATGGCGCGCCGGCTTGTGGGGATGCCGCGTTGCCGGTCCCATGCAAGCGAAGCTTCCTGAACACCGGCTGAATGACGGCTCTCGCTCTGCTCCAGGCCATGCTCCAGGTCATGCCCCAGGCCATGCTCCGGGCCATCAGGGCCGGTCCCGGACGTCGGCGCGTGGGGGCGCGGTCTGGTCGCCGGCGGTCTACTGGCCGGGCGGTCTGGTGGCCGGGCGGTCTGTGCGCAGGTGGCAAGCCGCCGGGTCGTCGCCTGTCGATGTCAGGTGTTCTTGCGCTGCGCAAGTTCTACTAGCTAAATTCGACGGATGGCGCATCTCAGGAAAGGGGCCCGCAAAGGGCCCATCAGCGGGCTGATCGTGATCACATGCATCGTGCTGGGCGCAGCGGGCTGCGGCAGCTCGTCGCCGTCATCATCATCGCCGTCTTCGGCCAGCACGACGGCCACAGGCACGGCCAACGTTGGTTACGCCTCGTCGCTCGAATTCCTCAACGAGAAGGTGGCCGGACCCGCCTTCACGAAGGCGACGGGGTACCAGTACTCCGGCCGCGGCGGCGCCTCCGGCGACCTGGAGTCCAGCATCGCCGCCGCCGAGATCAGCCCGAACGTGTTCGAGAGCGTCGGCGGTGACAACATCACGCCGCTGATGCCCAAGTTCACCAAGTGGTATGTCCAGTACGCGGGCACCTCGGTTGTGGTCGCCTACAACCCCAAGAGCAAGTACGGCAGCCAGTTCAAGGCCATCGCCAGCGGTAAGGAGCCGGTGCAGGACCTGTTCACCCTGATGCAGCAGCCGGGCTTCAAGCTCGGCCGGACCGACCCGAATGTCGACCCGCAGGGCCGGGACTTCATCTACATGCTCGAACTGGCGCAGACGTACTACCACCTGCCGAAGGACACTGTCACGAAGATCCTCGGCGGGCCGCCGGCGTCCGCCTCGTCGTCGCAGATCTATGCCGAGTCCTCGCTCGACGCGACGCTGCAATCCGGTCAGCTCGACGCCTCAAGCGCGTTCGTCACCCAGGCGATCGAGCTGCACCTGCCCTATATCGCGTTGCCGGCCGCTATCAACCTGTGCTGCGCCGCGAACGCCGCGCAGTACGCCAAGGCCACGATCACGCTCAATAACGGCATGACCAAGTCCGGCTCACCTCAGGTGATCGACATCACCGCTATCGGCAAGCCGACACCCGCCGGGCTAGCCTTCATCAAGTACACCTTGTCCCCGGCCGGCCTGGCCTTGTATAAGCAAGGAGGGTTCACGCTGCTAACGCCCACGGCCTTCGGTGATACCAGCGCGATCCCCGCATCGGTAAAGAGTGAGCTGGGCGGCTAGGCCGGCGGCCGCCGCGGGCGGCGGCATCCGGGGGGACGACGCTCCCGGACGCCGCGGCCCGCCGGGACCGGGCAGCGGGACGGCAGTCCCGCGCGCCATCCGTTATACGTCCGGGGTTTTGCCCGTCGCCGCGGCTGGCCTGATCTGGCTGGCGCTGCTCGGTCCGGTGATCGCCCTGGTCACGCACCTGTCCTGGAGCGCCGTGGTCAGCGCGCTCGAAGCGCCTGGTGCCCTGGATCCGCTCGTCGTGTCGGTTACGTCGGGGGCGGTCACGCTGGGGGTCCTGCTGCTGCTCGGCACGCCGCTCGCGTGGATGCTGGCCCGCGGCGCGCTGCCGTTCCCGCGGGTCTGGGAGGCGGGCGTGCTGTGCAGCCTGCTGCTCCCGCCGCTGGTGATCGGCCTGCTGCTGATCTTCATGGTGGGCCCGTTCACGCCGATCGGCGAGCTGCTCGGCGTGCTGCACCTGTCCGCGACCAACACGTTCCTGGCGCTGGTGATCGCCGAGGTCTACGAGTCGGCACCGTACTACGTGCTCGGCGCGCAGGCCGCGTTCAGCGAGGTCGACCCGCGGATCGAGCAGCAGGCCGCGCTGCTCGGCGACCGGCCCAGACGGGTATTCCGCCGGGTGACGCTGCCGCTCGCGGCGCCCGGCCTTGCCATGGCCCTGGCCGTGGCGTGGGCACGGGCGATGGGCGCATTCGGGGCCGTCATTATCATCGCCTACCACCCGTTCGGGATACCGTTGCAGATCTATACGACACTGCAGGAGACCGGCCTGGCCTCAGCATTGCCGTTCGCACTTGTCCTGCTCGTGGTCGCCCTTCCGCTGCCGCTGGCCGCCTACACCTGGAGCGCCCGTGCTCGAGGCCGACGTCGAGGTTGACCGCCGGGAATTCACCGTGCGCGCTGCGATCGTCGTGGCGCCGGGGGAGCGGCTTGCCCTCTTCGGGCCGTCGGGCGCGGGCAAGACGACCATGCTCGAGGTCATCGCCGGGCTGGTCCGGCCGCGCCGCGGCCTGGTGACGCTGCAGGGCCGCGTGCTCACCTCGACCGAGTCCCCGGCGGTCGCGGTGCCGCCGTGGCAGCGCCGGGTCGGGCTGCTCCGCCAGGACCCCGGGTTGTTCCCGCACCTGTCGGTGCGCCGGAACCTGGGCTATGCGCCTGGCGCCGACCGGGCCGGCGGTGAGCTGGCGCACCTTGCCGAGGCGCTGGGCATCGGCGAGCTGCTGGACGCGATGCCCGCCAGGCTGTCCGGCGGGCAGGCGCACCGGGTTGCGCTGGGTCGGCTGCTGCTTGCGCACTGCGACGCGCTGCTTCTTGACGAGCCGTACAGCGGGCTCGACAGCGGCCTGCGGCGCGGGCTGACCGAGCTGGTAGCCGAGCTCGTCGCGGCCCGGTCGGTACCCACCGTGCTGGTGGCGCACGAACTCGCCGAGGCGCAGGCCTTCGCCGACCGGCTTGCCGTGCTCGACGTCGGCCGGCTGCTTCAGGCCGGGGCGCCCGACGAGGTGGTGCTGCAGCCCGCCACCAGGCGGATTGCCGAGCTGGTCGGGTACCTGGGTTTCGTGCCCGTCCGGCCGGGAGCTGGCGGCGAGATGGTCGCCGGGGCTGGTTCGGGCATCGTGGCAGGAATCCATCCGGAGCGGGTGATCCCTGGCAGTCAGCCGGGCCGCGGCGTGGTGCTCGCCGGGACGGTCGCGGCCAGCCGGCCGGCCGGGGCGGGCTGGGAGACGGACCTGCAGGTGGCAGGGGCGGTGGCGACCTGCCGTCTGCCGGAGCGGCCCGTGCCAGCCGGCGGCCGGCTGGTCGTGACCGCGCTGAGGCCGCCATGCTTCGGGCCGGACGGCGCCGCAGTGACGGGCCAAGCCGGGTCCGTCGGCGCCCGCCAGGTGCGCGCATGACCGGGCGGAACGCCGCGGGCGGCGCGGGCGGCGCGGCTGGCGGCGTCGGCGGCGCGGGCGGCGGGCCGGTCGGCGGCGCGGGCGGCGGGGCGGGCGCCGAAGCAGACCTCGGCGGCGGCCCTGGTGACAGTGGCATGCGGCTCAGGCTGGCCCGGCTGGCCAGGGGTTTCTCGCAGCAGCAACTGGCTGGCATGGCAGGGGTTTCCCGGCAGGCCGTCTCGGCGATCGAGTCCGGCCTGTCGGACCCATCGCTGCGGGTGGCGCTGGCTCTGGTGCGTGCGCTGGGCATGACGGTCGAGGAGATGTTCGGGCCAGGCAGCCCGCCGCCGGTCGCGGCCCGCCCGGTGGCGCCGCTGGGCGGCGACGGCTGCCGGGTGACGCTGGCGCCGATGGGCGATGGCTTCGTCGCGTTGCCGCTATCGGGTGCGACTGCCAGCCGGGCCGGATTCCTGCCTGCGGGCGGGCTCGCCAACGGTCCGCTGGTGCTGCCGATCGGGCCGCCCCGACCGACTCTGGTGCTGGCCGGCTGCGATCCGGCGATGCCGTTGCTGGAGACGCCGCTCGGCCTGCTTGACCCGCCGGTGGCGCTGACCTGGTGGCCGTGCCCGAGCCGGGAGGCGCTCGAGCTGGCGGCCGGCGGCCTGGTGCACGTCGCAGGAGCGCACCTGCGCGGATCCGCCGGCGACTACAACACCGGGCCTGCCAGCGAATCGCTGCGCCAGGGCGGCGAGGTCATCGGGTTCTGCTCCTGGCGCGAGGGCCTGGTGCTGCACCCGGCGCTGGCGGGCGGCGTTTCTGGCGTCGGCGACCTGGCCCGGCGCGGCCTGCGCCTGGTCAACCGGGAACGGGGCGCTGAGGCGCGCAGCGTGCTCGACAGGGAACTCGACCGGCTCGGAATCGACGCGGACGAGTTGCCTGGTTATGCGACGCAGGCGACCGGGCACCTGGAGGTGGCCGCGGCCATCGCGGCCGGGCTTGCCGACGCGGGGGTCGCCAGCGAGCCAGCCGCCCTGGCCTACGGCCTTGCCTTCATTCCGCTGGCTGCTGAGCGCTTCGACCTGGTGATCCCCGCTGACCAGACAGGTTCCCGTGAGGTTGAGGCCTTGCTCAAGGTGCTCTCGTCGAGGTGGCTGCTTGATCAGCTCGCCAGCCTGCCTGGCTACGACCCGGGCAGATGCGGCGAGCACGTTGCGACGCTGGTGCCATCCGGTATCCGGCGGCAGTAGGGTTCCTGCCGTGTATGACCACGATCCCGACGAGGTGGGCCTGCTGGGCTGGGCCGAATTCGTCACCAGGCAGTGGGAGTCGATTTTCGTCGGCTACCGGTCAGCGACCGGCCTGCGGAGGATCTGCCGCAGGTGGAGCGATCTGCTCGAGGCGGGGCTCGGCTGCTCGCAGGAGATCGCTGACCTGCTGGTCAGAGCTGAGATCATCGGCCGTGCCGATCGTGATCTTGAGGGTACGACCAACGCGGGAGAACTCGTCACCGGGATGGCCGAAGTTCTCGCGGACATCAGGTTCGACCTGCTGGAGATGGCCGAGATCCTGCCGGAGCAGCTCCCCGGCCTGCTCGAGCAGCAACGGCGGCTGCATGCCCTCATCCACGGCATGGCGTTCGGCACCGACGCCGGCGGCTACCGGGCCGTGGTCGAATAGCGGCGGTCAGCGCAGCAGCACGGGTGCCGGATCAGCGCCGCCTGGCCAGCCACAGCTTGGTCCGGTACGGGACCGACATCTGGCCATCACGGAACCGCGTGCCGATGATGTCGTTGATCTGTGCCAGCAGCCTGTCACGCTGCGGCGGATCCAGCTCGGCGACATAGGATTTGCTCCGCTCCTCGGTGAGCCACTCACTGGTCAGCGGTGTCCTCGTCCACCGCGAGACGAAGCAGGTGCCCGGCTCGAAAAGCCCTGTCGCGGCGATGGGTTCGGCTGGCCGGTCAGCATCGCGATGCCAGCGCCGGTGGTAGCCGGGACAGGTCGCGGCCATGACCGCCCGGTAGTCGGCGAACCAGTCCTCATCATCGGCGGCGGCCCGGTTCCACCATGCCGCCCAGTGGCCGCCCGGCTTGAGTACCCGGCCGACCTCAGCGCAAGCACGGACCGGTTCGAACCAGTGCCATGATTGGGCGAAGCAGGCGAGATCGATACACCCTGCCCGCAGCGGCAGCATGTTGCCGTCCGCCAGCAGGCAGCACAGGCCCGGACTATGGGCCATCGCCCGGCGGAGCATCCGTTCGCCCAGATCGACAGGAACCATCCGGGCTCCGCGGGCGGCCAGCTGTCGCGTGGCGATGCCGGTTCCGGCGCCACCCTCAAGCACCAGCTGGCCAGCCAGCGGTCCTGCGGCTTTCTCCAGCTGGTCGTAGATGGCGCCCGGATAGGACGGCCGGGCCGCGTCGTAGTCATCGGCGACCTGGTCGAACGGGGAGCCGGCCATGGCGCGTCCTTTCGCCCTCCCGCCAGGGAAGAGATGGCGAGTGAAACAAGCAGCAGCGTCAGTCTCGCACCGGCTGCTGGCGTCCCGGGTGGCGGCGCGAGCCCGTTAATGAACTCAGCCGTCAGTGAACTCAGCCGTCAGTGAACTCAGCCGTCGATGAACACGGCAAAGCCGGCCACGCCACCATGGAGAGCCTGCTTGAGGCGGCCAGGGAGGTGGCCGGGGCGCGGGCCACCCTGCCGGGCCAGGTGGCGTCAGCGTCCCATGGTCCTGGGCGTGTTGACCTTGTCGGCGGCGATGGTCAGGATCACCCGGCCCTGCGGACCGATCGGGTTGCCGTAGTCCTTGCCCAGGTACTTGCGGGACAGCTGGTCGATGTGATCGCGTGCCGGTTCGCCGGTGGTGGTGGAGACCACCCGGCCCCGGACCTCCGACCAGTCCCAGGGGTTGTCCGCGGCATGGATGAGCACCGTGATCCGCGGGTCCCTGCTGACGTTCTTCACCCGCTGACGCTGCGGCTCGGTGTTGACGAGCAGATGCTCGCCGTCGGTGTCGACCCAGGTCAGCAAGGCCTGGGGCTGGCCGTCCGGCATCAGGGTCACCACGGTGGCGAGGTTGGCGCCCTTCGCGAGACGGACGGTGTCCTCGTCGAGCCGCATCTGGTCTCCTTTGCGTCGCTGGCCGTGCCTGGTCATCATGTCATCGCCGGGCGCGAAGATCGCGAGCGCCTGGCTGGTGCGGGCGGGCGGGTCTAGCGGGCGGGACGGTCTAGTAGCCGTACACCGGGATGATGACGGCCCTCGCGATGGTGTGGTACCTCAAATTGAAGCCGGCCACGGCGGGGGACACGTCGGAATCGATCCCGAGCGAGCCGGTGTCCAGAGCGTGCACCGCGAAGACGTACCGGTGCGGCGGATCGCCCTCGGGCGGCGCGGCACCGCCGAAGTCCTTGGTGCCGTAGTCGTTGCGGACCGAGAACGCGCCAGCGGGCAGGCCCGGGCCGCCGCTGCTGCCCGCCCCGCGCGGCAGCTCGGTCACGGTCGCCGGGATGTCGAGGACCAGCCAGTGCCAGAATCCAGATCCGGTCGGAGCATCAGGGTCGAAGCAGGTGACGGCGAATCCCCTGGTCTCGTCAGGGAAGCCGTGCCAGCGCAGGTGCGGCGAGATGTTCTCGCCGGTCACGCCGAACCCGTCGTACACGTGAGCGCTGGTCAGCGGCTTGTCATGGCTGAGGTCTTCGCTCTCCACCGTGAACGATGGCACCTTCGGCAGGAATTCGTACGGCAGCGGCGCCCGCTCGGTCATGGGTTCCTCCATTGCTGTTCTCGTTCTGGCCGGTCTTTTTCTGGCCGGTCTCGTTATGGCCCGGTGGCGATGCCCACGCTACTCAGGCGGCGCGAGGATATTGTCCGGCATCCCCGGACAATGCCGGGCGGCAGCGATAGCCGGGCGGCTTTGTCCCCACCGTGCGCCGCAGACTACCGCTACGGTGGTTGCCCAGCGCAGTGACGGTGCGGACTGACGGGCGGGCGGTGTCAGTAGGGGCGGCGGATCCGCAGCATCGGCAGCATCGTCAGGTCGGGACGGTCGGTCGTCGGCGAAAGGGTCGTGTGCAGGCGTGAGGATGGCGCGCGGTTCACCGACGTGGGTGCGGCGTAGCGTGCTGGCGGCTGTGCTCGCGGGAGCCGCGCTCATCCCCGGTCACGCCATCGGATCGGCGTCGCACCCCTGCGCCGGCCGCTGCGGTTCCGCCGGGACAATTCGCTGGGCCCGGCTGCTGCCGGGGTCATGGACCGCGGCGGGCGGCCTTACCGGAACGGTGCCCAGCCAGGGCGAGGCCTATGCCGCGGCAGGCAGCCAGGTGGCTGCCATCGGCTTCGCCATGACAGTTGACGCCTTCGATGTCAGCACCGGGCACCCGCTGTGGACGGCGGCCATTACCGGATTCCCGGCCGGATCGTCAATCGTGTCAGTCCGGGTCTGGCCCGCCACGGTCACGGTCGGCGTGAGTTTCCCCGGCACCGGCGCGGGCGTATCCGCCCGCGCCGAGGTGGTTCTCGGCGCCCGGACGGGCCGCCGGATCGGCAGGTATCCGGCGGCGGCCTACGGTGGCGCGGTGGCCGCGGGTGCCGCGGGCACGGTGGTGGTAGGCCCGGCGTCAGTGACCAGTTATGACAATGCCACCGGCAAGGTGATGTGGAACAGGCTCACCGGGCGGGTGCCGCAGGCATGGCGGGCCGACCAGGGCGAGCTGTATGTCACCGTTGCCGCAGGCGGCTACCTCGGCACCGCACCAGTCACCGCGCTGCGCCGGATCAGCCTGAAGACAGGGGCCGAGCAGGTGATCCGGCCGGCCGCCGGCTTGTTTGCCGGAACGCTCAGCGGGGCGTTCGATGGGGTGGTGCTCTTCTCGGGTGCCGATGGCCTTACCGCGTACAGCGGAGGGACGGGACAGCTGCTGTGGCATCGGCGTGGCACCCCGGACACCGTCGACTCCGAAAGCAGCACGCTCTATCTCACGAGCCGCAGCGGGCTTGTCGGCGTCGATCCGCTGACCGGGACGCGCGTCGCGAAAATGTCCGCGCCGGGTTCCCCGGGCCTGTACGGGATAAGGGGCGGTACCGCGCTCGGTCTCGACCTGGGCGCAGCTGGTGGTGCCTGGGGGTATGACATCGCGGCCCGGCGGGTCACCTGGACCACGCCGCCAGTGCCGTGGCCGCACTATTTCGTGGATCTGTCGGGCATTGGCGGCAGCGCCGACCCGGACAGCAGCACGGTGCTGCTGTCCTCCTGCGCTGAACTCGGGGCGTCGTCGGGCGGATCCGGGTGGCCGGGGCAGACGTGCCTGCGTCCGGAGCTTGTCGCGGTCAGCCGCTGACGCCAGCCATCGGCGCTACCGGCTGCCGTAGATGGGATAGGGGAGCAACCCCGGGCAGCTTCCCGGCTGTGACACCGCCGCCGTGCTCGGCCGCTGCTTCGCAGCTGCGCACTTGGCAGGACCCGGGAATCCAGCGCCGACCAGGGCCGCCGAGATCACGGCCACGAGGGCGGCGGGCAACAGGAACGCGGCGCGCAGCCTTACCCGGCGCCCTGACACCGGCGAGCGGCCCGCGCCGGGGAGCCGGCCGGTCAGCCGCAGCGCCCGGGCGCGCAACTGCTCGACATGCGGCATCCCCTCGCCGCGGTTGAGCCTGCTGAAGTTCGCGAATAGCGCAGCCAGCCGGGGGTCCGAACGCCGCAAGGCAAACTCGATCTTTTCAAGAATTCTCCGCTGGCTTGCGGGCAAGCTCATGCAGACCTCCTGTCCGGCCCTTCTTATTAATACCCCGGACAAAGGTACCAGGAGTCAGCCGGGCCCCGCTGACCTGCGGGCTTTCCCGGGCCCTGCTGCGCCGTCGGCGGCGCCCCGTGCGTCGCTGGTGTCACATCAGCTCACGCCGGTATCTCGGGCACGGTCATTTTGGCGCGGCAGGTGCTGGCCCCCGGGCGGCCTTCCAGAGGGCTGTCCTTGATCTGGTGTACTCGTCATAGTCGGCCGGGGACCGCATCGCGGGCAAGACCAGCGCGGAGCGTAGCTGCTCGGCCGGAACTGGCAGCTCGGCCGTCAGCTGCGCGTCGACCTGCTGGATGTGGGAGACCTCGCCCGCGGCGGGATTGGCACCGCTGGAGACCGGCACCACGACACCAGCCAGCGGGTCGTCGGCGCGCGCCGCGCCGAGGGTGAGAGCGCCTCCGACATCAGGCGCGGCCGCGTCGCGCCTGGTCAGCGCGGGCAGCCCCCACCTGGTCTGGACCGTCTTCAGGACCGAGGTGTGGTCGAGCGGCACCGAGCCGTCCGCCACCCTGAACACGGTTCCCGCCGGGATCAGCGGCGACACCAGCACGGCGGGTACCCGGACGCCGAATCGCGTGAAGTCAAAGCCGAACTCCCCTGGCGAGTCGTCGGGCGGGACCGCGCCGGACGGCGGCGGCACGTGGTCGTAACAGCCGCCATGCTCGTCATAGGTAATGATCAGGAGAGTCTCGCCCCAGCCAGGGCCGCCGCGCAGCGCGTAGTAGACATCGTGGATCAGCTTCTCGCCGAGCGAGACATCGTAGTTCGGGTGCTGGCTGTTCCCAGCTGATCCCCAGCTGGGCTCGAGGAAGGCATATGGCGGCAGCTGGCCGGCGGCCGCGTCGGCGGTGAAATCGGCGAAGGTGCCGAAGTTGGAGTCTGGGGCAGCTGTGGTGTCAGGGAAATTCTTGCGGGTCAGCGGCTCCTCGCTGTAACCGTAGATCTTCCAGCTCAGACTGTGCGCCGTCAGCAGGCCGAAGATGCTCTGGACCGTGTATGAGGCGGTGCCGTCGTTCATGTGGCCCTGGCTGGTTGCGGCGCAGGCGAAGGCCCGGTTGGGAAATGTCTGGGTGGGCACCGAACTGAACCAGTGATCGCAGACCGCATAGCCGCGGGCCAGGCCCGAAAGTACCGGGAGCGCCTCGGGCGTGAATGCCCCCATGATGCTCGCGGCGGTCGTGCCGGCCAGTACGCCGCGGCCCACCCGCTGGTCCCAGGCGATCGTGGCGTCGAAGTTGGTGACGAAGCCCTGGTTGGTCGCGACCGGCGGGACCGGCGCGTTGCCGCTGCCGAACAGCTGCGAATTGGTGTTGGCATACCCTTCGCCAGGGTCGGCTCCTGGCATGAAGTACGCGCCGGGATCGGTACCGTTGATCTTGAACACGGAGACGGGACTGCCGCTGGTGTCCGGGTTGGACTCGTGGCCCGTCAGCCCCTCGAAAGCGGATCCCGCCGTGGCGACGTTGCCCGAGTCGGCGTAGAGGAAACCGAGCAGGTTGTCGAAGGAGCGGTTCTCGAGCATGAGGTGCACGATGTGCTGGATGGCTGACAGCTGATTTCCTGGCATGGTTCCGCATTGTCAGGGCGACGTGATTCCCATGGCAAGGCCATTCGGTCAGGCTTTCGCGGGTCGTCACAGGCGAGCTGAATCCGCCATAGATATTCAGGTTATTAATTACCCCGATCAACCGATTCATGCCCGCTTCTCGGGCTAAGGAACGCAGACCCCGGCAGCCCGAGTTCTGGAACGACCGGGACGCCAGCCCCGCCTTACCTGGTGCCGTTCGCCAGTTCGGCGCTTGCAGCTTCCCCGTGCCAGCGGTGCCCGCTCGCGGGCGGCTGCTCGTTCCTCGCGTCAGCGGGCTGTCCGGCGCCGTAGTGACAGGCCGAGCCTGGAACCGAAGTCCCTGGTGGAGGCCGCGGGACCGGTGCGCGGCCAGCAGCAGACCTTTTCGCAGTGTTTGACTTGATATGTTTTGAAGATCATGGCTGTGCCGACTGGGCTAGTCCGTCGCCTTCTGAGAGGTCACAGTGGCTGATGTAGAGCACGCAGGCGACCTCGCGCCGGGGTCGCGCCCGATGGGTTTAACCGAGCCAGGCTCGGTTGCGGAGGCCGGCGAGGACCCAGGCGTGCGGTGGCAGCGCCCGTCGCGGCGGCTGATGCGAGCCAGGCGCATTGAGGTCGCTGCGGTGACCGCGCCTGCCGCGCTGGCCGGCGGACTGATAGCAGGTTTCGCCGGATCACTATCGCTTGGCCTGGGCATCGGGCTCGGGCTGGTGGCGGCTGGGCTGCTGTGCGAGCGGTTCCTGGCCCGCCGCGTCGCCGCGTGGGGATATGCCGAGCGGAACGAAGACCTGATGGTCAGGCGCGGGGTGCTGATCCGCCGCCAGTCGGTCATCCCGTACGGGCGCATGCAGTTCATCGACATCACCGCTGGCCCGGTGGAGCGGAGCCTCGGGCTCGCGACCGTGCGGATGCATACCGCCGCTGCGGCCAGCGACGCGCGCATCCCCGGGCTTGACCGCGCGCAAGCGGCGAAGCTGCGCGACCAGCTCGCCTCGCTCGGCGAGTCGCAGGCGGCCGGACTGTGACGGGCTCGGCTGGCCCTCCCGGTTCGCCTAGCCCCCCTGATTCACGCGGCTCAGCGGGTACGCCCGGGCCAGCAGGCTCACCCGGCTCAGCCAGTTCACCAGCCTCGCCGGTGGCGCCTGGCGGGGGGTGGCACCGCCTGCATCCCCTGTCACCTGTCGTCCGCGCCGGGCGTCATCTGTTCACCATCGTGATCCTCTTGCTGGTCCTCTTCTTCGCCAATCACAACGGGTCGGGCAGCGACCTGGTCTCTAACCTCGCCGTTATCGGCGTGGCACTCACCGGCGGCGTGGTGAGCTGGCTGGTCACCCGCTGGCAGCTGGCTGACGGCGTGTTGCGCATCGAGACCGGCCTGGTGCGCCGCCAGTCGCGGCGCTTCCCGCTCTCCCAGGTCCAGGCGATCGACGTGGTCCAGACCGGGCTAGCGCGAGTGCTCGGGCTCGCCGAGATCCGGCTGCGGATGGCGGGTGCCGACTCGTCGGGAGGGCGCCTGGCCAGCTTGCCGCTGGCGGACGCCGAGCAGCTTCGGCAGCAGCTCCTGGCGATCGCCAGGGCGCCGGGCGCTGCTGCCGCGCTGCCTGCCGCGGTCACCGCCGGCCGGGCTGTCGGAGTGAGCCGGGCCGGCGGGGGCGCCGGCGGCCCCGAGCGGGTGCTGTTCCGGGTCCAGTCCAGCCGGCTGGCCGGGGCTATCGCGTTGAGCGGGGCAGGCGCGTACGCGGCTGTCGTGATCGCGGCGCTGGTCGCGGCGGTCGCGGTGACCGGCAAATCCGGCGTCATCGCGCCATTCGTCCCGTTCGGGATCGGAGTCGTGGTCGCGCTCTGGCGGCGGTTCAACGGTGACTACGGCACCGTCGTCGCCGCGGCGGCTGACGGGCTGCGACTGCGCTCGGGGCTTGTGCAGACCACCGCGGAGACCATCCGGCCTGGGCGCGTGCAGTGCGTGCGGCTCGTCGAGCCGCTGATCTGGCGGGCGCTCGGCTGGTGCAGGCTCGAGGTCGACGTCGCCGGGCCGCGCCAGCGGCGGGAGAACAGGCCGGAGTCGCAGCGGCTGCGGGCGCTGGTCCCCGTCGGTTCGCGCGCGGAGGCGGATCAGATGATCAGCGAGCTGCTGAGCTCGCAACCCGAGCCGACCCGCCGCCCCCCGCGTGTTGCCCGCTGGAAAGCGCCGCTTACCTACCACTTCCTGGCGTGGGGCGGCGACGACCGCTACGTTGTGGCCTCGCGCGGCCGCCTCTGCCGCAAGACGACCTGGGTCCCGCTGGAGAAGCTGCAGAGCGTCCGCTGGGTGCAGGGTCCTATCCAGCGCAGGCTCGGGCTCGCCTCGGTGCGGCTCGACGTCGCGGGCAAGCGGGTCACCGCGAACCTCGAGGACCGTGACACCGCCGAGGCACATGAGGCCTTCGGCCGGCTGCCCGACCTGGCCCGCAAGGCGCGCGCTCGCGGGCGAGCCGCGTAGCCGGGTCTGGTCACCTGAGGTAACAGCCCGCAGCTGTGGCCCACGGCGGCCGGTCGTTCTCAGCCGGCCTGGGCTCTGCCCAGCAGATCGCCATGTTCGAGGATCTCGGCTGCGCCACGGATGACGCACCGCAGCGGGTCGTCGACGACGAGAGCAGGGATGCCGCTTGTCGCCTCGATCCTGGCCGCCAGGCCCGGTAGCAGGGCGCCGCCCCCGGCGAGCCGGATCTTTCCCCGGACCACGTCCTCGGCGAGGTTGGGCGGGATCCCCGACAGCATCTCCTGCACCGAGCCGACAATCGTCGCCACTGGATTCTCGAGCGCCGCGGCCACCAGCCGCCCCGGCACGTCCTCCACGCGGGGCATCCGGCGCGCAGCGTCGATGCCGACAACCTCCAGCCAGCCGGCCGCGCCGTCGCTGTCGGCGAGCCCGAGGGTCATCTTCAGGTTCCTGGCGGCATTACGGCCGAGCAGCAGGCCGAACTCGTTCTTGACGGCATGCACGATCGCCTCGTCCATGGCGTTGCCGCCGAGGCGCAGCGACTGGGAGCGCACCAGGTGACCGCCGGCCACCACGGCTGCCTCGGTGGTCCCGCCGCCGATGTCCACGATGAAGGCGCCGGTCCCGTCAGCGAGGTCGAAACCCGCGCCCGCGGCGGCCGCGACAGGCTCGTCGATGAGCCTGACCCTGCAGTGCGGCCTTGTCGCTTCAGCTGCGGCCGCCAGGGACCGGCGCTCCACCTCGGTCGCGCCAGTCGGCACGCAGATGACTGCCGATGGCCGCAGCAGGCCGCGACGGACGCGAGCCTGGCGCAGGAACGCCTGCAGCATTGCTGTCGCCGCGTCCAGGTCGGCGATGACCCCGTCCCTGAGCGGGTGGATCACCTCGAGCTCCAGGGGCTCCTTCCCGGCCAGCGCATCCGCGGCGCCGCCAACGGCGGTCACCACGCCGGTCGCCCTGTCGATGGCGATCGCTGAGGGCTCCTCGACAACCAGCCCACGGCCGACGATGCTGACCAGAGTGTTTACCGTGCCTAGGTCGATCGCGACGCCCGCGCGCAACCGCATGGAACCTGCCCTTCTGGGGAGTCGAGCTACCTGGTTCTCGGCATATTGACCTCGGCGGCGGGCGGCAGTTCGAACATCGACCCTGATGGCGACGCCGAACCGGGCCCGATCCGCAAGCTGGCCGGGTCCGAGGCGACCTTCACCTGGCCGAGGATGCCGTGGGCGGTCGTGCAGATACCGATAACGGCCGGGCGGCTGTCTGCGGTCATCGCGGCCTCCAGGGGCCTCGCAGCGAGACGAACGGATCGCGGCGTTTCCGCCGCCGAGGATATGACGTACGTGACCATATCGCCGGGTCCGTCCTGGCCGGCTCTCCGGGCTCGCCCCTAGCCACCTCCGGCGCGCTGCGGGTCAGGTCAGGCGCCGCTCGGCCGCCCACCGGGTCAGCTGGTGGCGCGTCGAGAGCTGGAGCTTCCGCAGCACCGACGAAACGTGGCTCTCCACCGTCTTCGCGGAGATGTAAAGATCGCGGGCGATCTCCTTGTAGGTGTAGCCACGGGCAATCAGGCGGAGCACCTCCCGTTCCCTTGGGGTCAGCTGGTCGAGTTCAGGATCGAAGGACGGCGGGCCGGCAGCCGCGGCCGGGGGAAGAGCGGCGAAGGCGTCCAGGACGAACCCCGCCAGCCTGGGCGAGAAGACCGCATCTCCGGCGGCGACCCGGCGCACCGCAGCCACCAGGTCGGCGCCGGAGATCGTCTTCGTTACGTAGCCGCGCGCGCCCGACCGGATGACGGCGATCACGTCCTCGGGAGCGTCTGAGGCGGATAGGGCGAGAAAGCGCACTTGCGGCTGGGTCGCCTTGATCGCCGTCACCACCAGGTCGCCGCCGCCGCCCGGCAGGTGCACGTCGAGGAGCACGACGTCGGGACGCGCCGCGGCGATCAGGGCGATCGCCGGCTCGACGTCATCCGCCTCGCCGACGACCTCGACCTGGCCGCCGAGTTCGGATCGGACCCCAGAACGGAACAAGGCATGATCGTCGACGATGAAAACCCGCGGCCGGTCGCCGCCCGGGGCGCCCGGGCCCGGGTAGTTCATGCCCGGGCTGTTCATGCCCGGCTCGGCTGGCGTTCCCCGGCGGCTCGGGGCATCCGCAGGGACACCTCGGTGCCCTCGCCCTGGACGCTACGGACCGCCGCGGAACCGCCGCGGCGGGCCATCCTGGCGTGGACGGACTCGGCGAGCCCCTTCCGGTCGCCGGGCACGTCCGCGGGGTCGAACCCGCGCCCGCGATCCCGCACGAACAGGGACACCTCCGTCGGCTCGACCTCGGCAAAGAGCGAGACGACGCTGGCGCCTGACCATTTGACGGCATTGACCGTTGCCTCCCTGGCCGCCGCCAGCAGGGCGGCCAGGTTGTCGTCAAGCGCGCAATCCCCGACAGTGACGGCCTCGACAGGTACCCCGTGCCGAGCCTCCACGTCCTGCTGGATGAGCCGCACGCCGGCGGCGAGGGTCATGTCCTGGTCGTCCACCGAGCCGGGCGCCCGCCCGTCGAACAGCCAGGAGCGCAGTTCGCGCTCCTGGGCCCGGGCGAGCTGGATGACCTGCTGCGGCTGGTCCGCCCGGAGCTGGATCAGGGCGAGCGTCTGCAGGACCGAGTCATGGACCCGCGCGGCCATGTCGGCCCGCTCTTCCGCCCGGACCCTGGCCTGACGCTCGACGACGAGGTCGCGCGCGATGCGCAGCCACCACGGGCCGAGCACTACCACGATGGCGGCCACCACCAGTGCCGCACCGCCCAGCGGCCGCAGCGAGAGGTGCTTCGGGTGCCCCGACAGCAGGACGATGAGGCCGCCCGCCAGCAGCAGGCTCGCGATCGCTGCGCGCAGCCCGATCGCCGATCGCTTGCCTCCGGTCACGCCCAGCAGCGGCTCGGCGAGGCGGCGGAGCACCGCCTGCTCGTCCGCGGGCGCGTTCCTCCAGATCAGCACGATGCCGGCCAGGCTGATGACGAGCGGCCAGGCGATCGAGTTGAGCCATCTCGCGCCGAGCACGGACGCGATGACCAGCATCATGACGAGGACCGAACTGGCCCCGGCGGCGAGCGTGATACCCCGCCGGTCGGTCATTGCCTTGCTCGCGATGTTGTTATCGCTGCCGACGGCCGGTATCAGCAGCCAGGCCAGGACATAGGCGGCCACGCCGACGCCGCCCAGCCCGGTGAGCACGAACGCGATTCGCACGGCCGTGACGTCGATGCCGGTGCGGGCCGCCAGGCCGGCCGCGACCCCGCCGGCGAGCCGGTCATCCGGCCGGCGCCGCAGCGGCCCGCTGCTGCGGGGGCCGCGCCGCCACCACCCTGGACCGCGCCCGCCGAGGTGCCGGTCGGGCCAGCGCTGCTGCGGCGCTGCGTCGCTATCCGGCCGCAAGTCCCGCCAGGGAGTGCCGTCGGGGCGGTCGGTGCGCCAGTGCGACGGGGACCGGGTTTGCTCTTCCACTCCTCCATCATCGCGCCATTCCGGTCCGCGCGCCTATCCGGCAAACCCCTGACCTTGCCGCCGGGGTATCAGGGTCGGATCGGTGGTCTTCCCGATGGTGTGGCGGACCTGGCGGCGGCACGCTGGAGACATGGACACGACAACTGACACCCAGACAGCCACGAATGCCGAACCCGGCAACCACGCTCAGCCGCTGTGCCGCCCCATCGAGGATCGCATGCTGGCCGGGGTCGCCATCGGCATCGCCCGCTACCTACGCGTCGACGTGAACCTCGTCCGCATCGCCTTCGCCGTCCTTACCGTCGTAGGCGGCGCCGGCCTGCCCATCTACCTCGCCGGCTGGCTGCTCATCCCCGAGGAGGGCGCGGAGCAGTCCATCGCGGGCCAGTTCATCCAGTCCCGGCAGGCCAGGTCGCATTGACCGCCGGGCCGAGGGTCACACCGACCATACGACCGAGGAGGTCGCATCGACATGCAAGCGCCGTGCAGCCCGTCCGGTGCGCGCGGATCCGCACCCGGCCGCCGTGCCAGCGATGTCAATCCCGGCATGCGGGTCTCTGATGCTGAGCGCGCTGCCGTCACCGACCGCCTGGCCCAGCACTATGGCGACGGGCGGCTCAGCCAGGCCGAGTTCGATGAGCGGATGGACAAGGCGATGACAGCCAGGACCCAGTCGGATTTCGGCGGGTTGTTCGCCGATCTGCCGGGCGAGAAACCCGCTGAACCGGCGCAGCTGGCTCCGCGCGGCCGGCCGCAGCATCGTTTCCTCGTCCTTCTGCTCGTGGTCGTGCTCGCTGCGGCAATCGGCCACGCCCTCGTGCAGTCGGTCATCCCCTGGCTGGTGGTCTGGCTGCTCGCCGCGCTCTGGCTGCGCCACGGCCAGCGGCAGCACCATCGCCTGTAGGACGCGCGCGGCTCTGCCCGCCGATCAGGGGGACTGCGGGCCGAGCAAGCCGAGCGGGACAGGCGCTGCGTATTCGATACGCAGGACCGTCTCGCCTCCGGGCAGCGGCACAAGCGCGAGCTGGGCGGGATGGTACGGATCCGGTAGCCCGCTCAGCAGCGCCTGCACCGATCGCACGTAGGCGGAGTCGAGCGTTGGGGGCGCGCCGGAGGTCATGGCCAGATCGACGGAACGGAAGGGGATGCCAGGGCTGGCAGCCGGACCGGAGTCACCGAAGTCCGCGATGGTCACTGGACGCAGTGACGCGATACCCGCGATTGCGATCAGGAGTCGCGAATCCACCTGTCCGGCAGTGAGCTGCTTCCTGGCCCCGGGCGGGACAACCAGTCGGCTGCTGCCCAACAGCGTGGCGGCATTCGCCTTCCTGGCGAGCACGTCCGCGTTAAGCGCGGCGTTGTAAGCGGCGGCACCTTGTGGTGCGACCGCCCGGATCTCGATCCGGGTGTTCCCGGAACCAAAGGCCGCAAGGACTGCTGGCGCGTAGGCGGACGCGAGGCTGCTGCCGTACTGATTGCGGATGGTTGGCGTTGCGACAACCACGTCAGAATTCGACGGATACGCCGCGGCCGGCCCGAGCACCTGCAGCTGGCCGCCGGGAAAATGGGCGAGCTGGAGCGCCCGGCACATCACCGGATCGCAGGACACCACGGCCTGCGGGCTCACCTGAGCGGCTACCCAGGCCGCCGCCAGGCCGCGGGCTGCCGCAGCGGCAGAAAGCTCGGCGGCAGTGACCCCGGGAGGCGCGTCGGGAGGCGTGGAGGTCCCTTGGAAAAGCGGCAGGGAGATCAGGAAGGTAACGGACGCAACCGCGATGAGAACCAGTACTGCGGCCGCGCCGATCAGCCGGTAGCGTCGGCCGGCGGGCGCTCCAGGCCTGACCGTCTGCCGGTCCGGCTGCATCGCCGGGGCTGGCCTGCCGACGGGCGCCTCGCGGGCTGCAGGTGCATCAGCGCTCAGCTGGCTGGTCGGCGGCGGGGTGGCGCTGCGCCCGTTTGGCGGGGTGGCATGCCCGTTAGCCGCTGGCGGGGACCCGGCTAGACCGCTCGCCGTCGGTGTAGTGGCGCGTCCGGTGACGGCCGGAGATGCCGGCCGGTGGTCCGCTGCGGATGCCGGCCGGCCGGCCGCTGCCGGCGCCGTGGCGTCATCCGGCGGCGTGCGGACTTCGCGAGCCACCGGGCCTGGCAGGTAGCTCACCGCTAGCTGCGAGATGGCCGGAATCGGCTGCGTGCTGTCCTCCGCCGCGTCCTGCTCTGCCCAGTTCTCCTGACCTGCGTTTTCCTGGGTTTGGCGATCCTGACTTTGGCGCTCATGCCCGGCTTGCTGGCCCGACGCAGTATCAATCTCCTCGCGGAGCCGCTGGAGCAACGACTGAGGCAGCTTCGGCGGCGTTACCCGGGGCGCTGGCCGCTGAATCGCTGTTGCACCCGGAACGCGGCGGGACAGCGGCGGAACGCCCTTGTCGTCTCCCATGCGGCCAAACCCCCTGGGCGCGCGTGCAGGTGACGCGATCCCGAGCATAGCGCAGCACAACATGACCTAGTTATCAAGCCAAATGACTGAATGTTACGAAGCGGTGCCTATCAGCTGATCTCGGCTGAAGTGGCCAACATACCTCATCGGAGGGTATCGAAACGGTATCGTCCCAGTGCGATGTTCTGGTCCTGGGATGTTGCAGATGGCTGTGCTGCCGCCAGCATGTTACGTGGGCCTATGGGAGCTTATGGCGCCCCGCGAGGCCCCTGATCCACGGGCAGGTGCGGGGTTTTGACTCACGGCATCCCGGTTCCCTCGATGAGCGAGCGCGCTGGGGTCCGGCGGCGGAGGCGTGGCCAGGGCGCTGTTTCTATGGTGGCCACGGTGTCGGCGGCCGGCTCGCGGCGGACCAGATCAGGATGCGGCAAGCATCAACGGCTGGGTAAACGGAGCCTGGCGTGACGTGGCCGAAGCCGAGGTCCGCGGCGCGGTGGGGGAGCGATCGCAGGGGGACTGGGCTTACAGCGCGCATCGGTCCCGTGACCTATGCAACGGTCGTGATCGGCGCTGTGGCGGTCGTCGCCTTCCCGGTCCTGTTCGCTTCGCTCCTGCGCGCACCTGAGCGACCTGCTCCCGCGTCCGTTCATGCGCAGCCGGTGCGTTATCTGGGCTTGTACGAGCCGCAAGCGCTGACCTCCTACGCGGGCATAGACAGGTTCGCGCAGGCCATCGGCAGGCAACCGAACCTCGTGTCGTATTACAGTGCCTGGCTGGAGCCGTTTAAGACCAGGTTCGCCACGACGACGGCCAAGCATGGCGCGGTACCCCTCGTGCAGATCAACCCGGTCGGTGTCAACCTGGCCGCGATCGCATCCGGGCATTATGACGGCTACCTGACTGCCTACGCAGTCGCCGTCCGCGCCTACCGCCGGCCGGTGGTACTGAGCTTCGCTCATGAGATGAACGGGCACTGGTACTCCTGGGGCTTCCGGCGCACCTCCCCGGCGGTCTTTGTGGCCGCATGGCGGCACATCGTAACGCTGTTCCGCGCAATCGGGGCGCAGAACGTGACATGGCTGTGGACGATCAACGTCATCAATAAGCGGCACGACAGAATTCCCGGCCCGGCGCCATGGTGGCCCGGCCGCTCGTACGTGACCTGGGTAGGTATTGACGGTTACTACCACAAGGCATCGTGGAAGTTCGCGGCATTGTTCGGGCCGACCATCGCAGCCGTGCGCGAGTTGACCCGCAACCCCATACTCATCGCGGAGACCGGCGCGGCACCCTGGGCGGATCAGCCGGCGAAGATCGCTGATCTGTTCGCTGGCATCCGTGCGTATGGGCTGCTGGGGTTCTTGTGGTTCAACTCGATCGGGACCATGGACTGTCGTCTTGATGGTGCACCGGCTGTCGCAGCGTTCCGCAAGGGTGTCCAAGCGCAGGAATAGCCGCTCGCCCTCCCTGGCCAGCGGCCGCTACCAGAGTGATCTTGTTGCCGGCAGTGCCTGCATCTGCGGTGCTACCTGTGCTAAAGAGCCGATCGGCAGGAAATTCGGCAAACACCCCCGCTTCGGCGGGTCTGGACAGTAGTTTTTCATGAGCGGTATGCCTGTTCGTGGGGTATCGCGACGGTATGTGACGCCGCCACTACTTTACGTGGGCTGCGAGGGGGGTCCGAGCTGCCGAGCTACCCCTGGCGTGTCCCTGATCGCGGGCAGGTGCGACCTATGGACCACGGCACGACGATGGGCTGGGAGGTTATTCCGGCACTGCAGCCGACAGTTGGTGCTGCTCAGGACGACGGACCTGAGCAGCTGGGAAGTGGTGCCCATTTCGGCCGACCCGCGACGGGGACTGTGGCGGTCGATGCGGCCGCGCCAGCGGATGCTGCTCCGGCGGTGCCCGGGGCGGGGGTGCGGGGCTGGGGGGTGCGCGGCGGTCGGCTGTGGGCGTGGGCTGGCTGGCCGCTGGTGGTGGTGCTGGTGGTGCAGGCGGCGTTGTCGGTGCGGCT
>JBEKIF010000060.1:0-48931 GCA_050011895.1 Streptosporangiaceae bacterium
CTCGTCAGCGGCGCCCTGGCCCAGCTATGGCCACCGCTGACCTCGGCCGCACCCGCCGCCGCCGGACTGAGCGGCAAGGTCACCGTGCTCATGGACTCCCACGGCGACCAGGTCACCTACAACGGCCACCCGCTGTACACCTTCGCTGACGACCACGTCGGCCAGGTGACCGGCCAGGGCGTCGAGGACTTCTTCGTGGCCACCCCCAGCCTGGCCGCGATAAGCACGTCCTCCACTTCGGGAACGGCCCCCGCCGCCCCCTCCGGCGGCATCGGTTACTGACACCTCCAGCTGACCCGATCCGCTGGCCTCCGAACCTTCGGGCGGAGGCCAGCGGACAGGGGGCGCCGCGGCCATGCCCGGGCCCCCGGACATATCCATCGCTGCAGTAAATCGCCCGGCACCCCGCGCCATGCGGGCTTCCAGCACGGCCGCGCGGCCCACTGGAGCCGTACGGCCTCAGACAGGCAGACATGACACTCACCAGGCCCGCATCGGCCGACCAGCGCCGGATACGGCCGCGGCCACCAGCGCCGCGCCAGGCCGGCCCGTCCGCCGGACCGGACACCGCTCCGGCTCCGCGGCATCGGGCCAGCAAGCGGCTGGCTAGCGTCGCGGCTGCCGCCTTCGCGATGGCGCTGGCGGCCGGCGGGGTGGCCGAGCGGGCCGCGGTGGCCGCATCGTTCGCGGGGCTGGGTCATCTGCACTGGCTCTGGATCCCCGCCGCCATCGTGCTCGAAACGGCGTCCATGGCGGCGTTCGCGATCATGCTGCGCCGGCTGCTCGCCGCCGGCGCCCCCAGTGTAGGTATCCGGCCCATGCTGGCCACCGCCTATGCGGCCAACGCGCTGTCGGTCTCAGTCCCCCTGGCCGGACCCGAGCTGGCCACAGCCTTCACCTTCCGCCGCTTCACCCGGCAGGGCGCCGATGCGCCGCTGGCCGGCTGGGCGCTGCTGGCCGGCGGGGTGGTCTCCACCGCCGCCGGCGTCCTGATCCTGGCCGGCGGCGGCCTGGCGTCAGGGAACATCCTGGCCGCGGCGGCCGGTGTTCCCGGCAGCTTGCTCGCCGTGGCCGCCCTCATCGGGGTGGCCGCAGCCACGCGCCGGCCGCGGTTGCGCGGCGCACTAGAACGGCCCGCCGCCTGGGCGCTGCGGCACGGGTACCGGTTGTTGCGCCGGCCCGCCGACGATCCCCGCCAGACCATCCGGGCCTGGGCGACCCGGCTGGGCTCGCTCCAGCTTCCGCCGTCGGGCTGGCTGACGGTGACCGGCCTGGCCCTGGCCAACTGGCTCGCCGACGCAGCGGTCCTCGCCGTGAGCATCCACGCCGCCGGCGCGGCCGTGCCCTGGCATGCCCTCCTGCTGGTCTACGGCTCGGGAATCGCCGCGCAAAGCCTCAACATCACACCCGGCGGGCTCGGCGTCACCGAGGGAACGCTCGGCCTGGCCCTGGTAGCCACCGGTGTGAACGCCAGCCAGGCGCTAGCCGCGGTGCTGCTGTACCGCCTGGCCAGCTTCTGGCTGGTGGCATTGGCCGGATGGCTGGTCCTCCTCTGGCTGCGCCACCGCCGCGGTGCCGGCGTGACACCGGCACCACGCCAAACCGCGCCGTTCTGCACGCGATCGCCCCGGAAGCCGGACACCGCCATGGCCATTGACATCGAAACGATTGACATGCCAGCCATGCGGGGCACTCACGAGCTGGTGCTGCTGCACGGACAGCCAGGCTCGCCCGCCGACTGGGTGCCGGTGGCCGGACGGCTGCCGGCCCGGTTCCGCGCCGTCGCGGCGGACCGGCCGGGATATGGTTCCAGCCGGCTTGCCGCCGGCGGGTTCGCCGCGAACGCGCGCGCCCTGCTCGATGACCTGGACTCGCGGGGCGTCAAGCGCGCGGTGCTGGTGGGGCACTCCTACGGCGGCGGGGTGGCCTTGTCAGCCGCGAGCCTGGCGCCGGAGCGCGTGGAGGCGGTGGTCCTGCTCGCGAGCGTCGGCCCCGGGTGCGTGAACGGCTGGGACAGGCTGCTGGCCGCGCCCGGCGCAGGACAACTGTGCGCCCTGGTGGCGTGGCGGCTGACACCATGGATCGCCCGTGCCCGGCTCGCCCTGATCAGGCGGCGGCGCGGCCGCCCACTGCGCCCGGACGAGCACGTCAACTGGCAAGTCTGGGGCCACACGGGCCGGGAGTACCGCCCGCTCTGGCGCACGTTCCTGACCGAGCAACGCGCCCTGCTGCGCGAGCTGGGCGAGCTGGAGTCCGCCATCCCGTCGGTCCAGGCGCCGGTGCTGCTGCTCGCCGACCCTGAAGACACACTGGTTTCCGTCGGTACCGCCCGCAGGCTCGCGCAGATCCTGCCGGACGCTCGCCTGCAACTAGTCCAAGGCGCGGGGCATCACCTGCCCCGGCGCGCCCCGGATGTGGTCGCCGATGCGATCGTGGCGTTCCTGGCCACCGTGGACGAGCGCGGCGGCCCGGATGAGGCACTGTCCCGCAACCTCCCCCGGCTGGCTGCTTGAACAACTCACCTGTCCTACCCGTGTTAGTACAACGGGGCCGACATATCGGCTGGCCCAGCGCCGCCCAGCCGGAGGAAGGAAGATCAGGTGCCGAACACCCGTCAGGGCCATAGGGGAGGCAAGTCAACCAGGCCGCCGCGAGGCTCTCAGGCCACGATGCGGGCCCGCGACCGGATCGCCGCCGGGCGAGCCGCTCAGAAGCGCGCCGAGGCACGCCGGCGGTTCCTGGTGCCGATCGCGTCAGTCACCGCCGTCCTGGCCATCATCGCGGCGCTGGTCGCTGTCAAGCTGAGCTCAGCTCCCGCCACCGCCGCGACCGCCAGCGAGTCGCCGGCCTCCTCCGCCGTCGTCAGGCAGGTCACCACCGTTCCGGCCGCCGTGCTCACGCGGGTGAGCCCCGGCCAGGCCGCCACCCCGCTGCAGACAGTGCAAGCGGCCGGGCCGCCGCTGACCATCGGCGGCAAGCCGGCGATCGTCTTCGTCAGCGAAGAGTCCTGCCCGTTCTGCGCAGCCGAACGCTGGCCGGTGGCCGTCGCACTAGCCCACTTCGGCACCTGGAGCCACCTCGGCTCCACCAGATCATCGGCCATCGACATCTACCCGAACACAGCCACGCTCTCGTTCCGCACGGCCCAATACCGCAGCGCGGAGCTAACGCTGCGGACGACCGAGCTGACGGACAACGCCGGGCGGCCCCTGCAGGCCCAGACCCCGCTGGACACCAGGCTCATCGACACCTACGACGTGCCCCCCTACGTCAACAGCGTCGACCAGTCCGGGGCCGTCCCGTTCCTCGACATCGCCAATCACGAAATCCTGGCCGGCGCGCAGTACGACCCGCAGGTGCTCGCCGGCCTGTCCGCAGCCCAGATCGCCAGCCAGCTCAGCAACCCGTCGAGCCCGGTCGCGCAGGCCGTCGACGGTTCAGCCAGGGTGATCATCGCAGCCATCGACCAGGTCCTGGGCACCTTCAGCGGTGGGCGTTGATGAACATGCCCTTGCCGAAGACCGGTTCGGTGTCACGGGCGACGATGCGCTCGCCGCAGTGTGAGCAGACGACGTGCGGTGTTGTCCGTTGACCGCACGGCTTGTGCAGCAGTTCCACGGGCGGCGCTGGCAGCCCGGTCCATTCGTTGCCCCACTGCATCAGCGCGATGTAGACCGGGAACAGTGCCCGCCCCTTCGCGGTGAGCCGGTACTCGCTGCGGCCCCCCGCTTCGGGCGCCGCGCGCCGCTCGAGGATTCCTTGCTCGATCAGCATGGTCATCTTGTCCACGAGGATGTTACGGGCCAGGCCGATGCCACGCTGAAACTCCTCGAAGCGCCGCGCTCCGTTGAACGCCTGGCGGAGGATCATCCACACCCAGCGCTCGCCGACCACCGCTGACGTACGCGCGATCGCGCAGTTCTCCTCGAGCAGCTCGTCGTGCTTCATAGCCGAAGCCTATCCCGACAGGTTTTCACTTTGTTACACCAAGAATCCCCAGCTAGCTCTCCAGCCTCTTCTATAGAGCGTCAGACATATTGCGCTAGTAGCAAAACACAACTACCGTCAGGCTCATCCCACCGTCACGTGGCGGCCGACAAGAACGCGGAGAACCAGCCACTCGATCGGAGCACATTATGAAGTCGCACCTGACTGGGGACACCCCGCTGCTGAGCCCGCGCGACGCCCTGCTCAACGCCATGACCGCGAGCATCACCTGCGCCGAGCGGTGCAGCGGGGACCTGCGCGCCTGGGGATCGGCGCTGCGTGACTCGGCCGGGCGCATCGCCGCGGTCACCCGCCGGCTCTGGAGCACGGGCGACCCGGAGACAGCCCCGGCCAACTCGACCGCCTACCTGGACAGCGTCGGGCACGTGATGCTGGCCTGGATCTGGCTTGAGCACCTGCTGGCGAGCCCGGACCTCTCGATGCGCGAACTGTCCGAGAGCTGGTTCTGACCGTGGAGTGGACCGGCGCCCGTTACGCTGACATGCCGACGGTCGAGGTTTCAACCTGGATCGATGCGCCGCCGCAACGTGTCTGGCGACTCGTTTCCGATATCGGGCTGATGCCGGGGCTGAGCGCGGAGCTTCAGTCCGTCGAATGGCTGGACGGCGCCTCGCAGCCCGCAGTGGGCGCGCGGTTCCTCGGGCGCAGCAAGCACGACGCGCTGGGAGAGTGGTCCACCACGTCCTACGTCGTCGAGCACGACCCGTGCCGGGTGTTCGCGTGGGCGGTGGGGGATCCGGAGCAGCCGAGCGCGACCTGGCGGTTCACCCTGAATCCCGATCGGGGCGGAACGACGCTGAGCCAGTGGGTGCGGCTGGGGCCAGGCCGATCCGGCCTCAGCATCGCGATCGACCAGATGCCGGACAAGGAGCAGAAGATCGTCTTCGTCCGGCTGCGGGAGTTCGAAGCGTCGATGACCTGCACGCTCGCCGCGATCAAGACACTCGCCGAGCAGGCCTGATGCGCACCGCAACCACGGTCGAGGCCACGCGGCAAGGCACCTGGAGCGAGACCCTCGCCTTCGTCCTGGAGGCCGAGAAGCTCGGCCTGGACATCTGCTGGGTCGCCGAGGCGTGGGGGTCGGACGCGCCTTCACCGCTGGGATACCTCGCCGCGCGGACCGACCGGCTGCAGCTCGGCTCGGGAATCATCCAGCTCGGCACCCGGACCCCCGCGCTGATCGCGATGACGGCCATGACCCTGGCCCAGCTGTCGGGCGGCCGGTTCCTGCTCGGCCTCGGGCCGTCTGGGCCGCAAGTGATCGAAGGGCTGCACGGGGTGTCGTTCGCCCGGCCGCTGGCGCGGATGCGGGAGACCATCGAGGTGGTCCGTCAGGCGTTCTCCGGGGAGAAGATTACCTACTCCGGGACCCAGTTCCAGGTCCCGCGGCCGGGAGGCGAGGCGCGGCCGATGCGGCTGTCGCTGCCCGCGAACCCCGGCATCCCCATCTACATCGCCTCGATGTCACCCAGGATGCTTGAACTTACCGGCCGGGTGGCCGACGGCTGGCTCGGAACCAGTTTCGTCCCGGAAGGCTCGGCCGCCTACTTCGAGTATCTCGACCGCGGCCTGGCCGCGTCGGGGCGCAGCCGCAGTGATCTGGATGTGTGCCAGGGCGCTGAGGTCGCGTTCCTGGATGACGAGGACGCGGTCGCGGCGCACGTGGCATCGCGCAAGAAAGAGCTGGCCTTCAGCCTCGGCGGGATGGGATCGGCCAGCACGAACTTCTACAACCAGGCCTACAGCAGGCAGGGCTGGGCCGAGGTCGCGGCACAAATCCAGGCGCGCTGGCAGGCCGGCGACCATGATGGTGCCGCCGGCCTGGTCACCGACGAGATGGTGCTGGGCACCACGCTGATCGGCACCGAGCAGATGGTGCGCGAACGTCTGCGCGTGTGGCGCGACGCCGGCGTCGACACGGTCCGGCTCTACCCGGCAGGCGGCACACTCGACCGCCGCCTCGCCACCCTCGGCCGTGCCATCGAACTCGTCAAAACAATCAGCTGACTTCCCGCGTCCACGCGATGATCGCCGACCTGATCGAGCGCGTCGGCACCGGCGAGCTCAGGGTCGTGATCGACCGGACCTTCCCGCTCGCCAAGGCCGCCGACGCGCACGCCTACATCGAGAGCCGCCAAGCCTTCGGCCGCGTCGTCATGACTCCGTAGGCCAATTACGAGGCATCGGTGCACGGCCGGATGCCGGACAAGCTCCCGGCCTTCGGTTATACCGCTGCTAGCTGGGTGTAGAGAGAGCGATCACGTCCTCGGAGAGCCGTGATTTGACATCCCGCGTCGTTCCTATGCGGCGGAGAACGCTGCGCCGGCTGAGAACGCGAGCGTGGTGAGGTTTCCGTAGTCGGGGTATTTGGCGGTCATGATCTCGATGACCTCCTTGGCGATGCTGCTCGCGGCTACGGCGTCGCGAAAATCGCGGATGTAGCCGCGGCTGCCGTCGAGGATCGTTTCAAGGTCCTGGTCGCTGGCGTCTGGTTGCTTGTGCCCGGCGATGATGGTCTGTGCTCCGAGGCTCTCGACGAGGTCGATGCTGTCGATCCACTTCTGCCACTCCGCTGGTCCGGTGAGCGCGAGCATCATGTGGATCCGGTTGTAGACGACGTCGCCCCCGATCACGGTGTAGATCGATGGGATGTGGAGGACCGTGCTGGGTGAGACGTCGCCCTGGGGGACCTCGACCACCCGCAGCTCCTGACCCTCAAGGTCGATCACGTTGCCCTCCAGCGGCTCCGGGATGACGGCGGCCTTGTCCACGTCGTCTCCGAACCTCGCCTGCCACTGCTTCTCCTGCTCGGCCACCGAGGACTTGATGTCGGCGACCACGGAGGGGATCGCCACAGGCCGTGCGCCCGGGAATCTCTGCATCAGCTGGCCGGTCCCGAGGTAGTGATCGAGGTGGCCGTGGGTGACATAGATCGTGGTCAGCCGCTTGCCTGTCTGCTCGATCATGTCGCCAAGGGCGCTCACGTCGGACTTGATGTGCCCGGTATCGGTCAGGACGGCCTCAGTCTCTCCGGTCAGGAGCGCCGAGGCGCACGGGGACCAGTGCTTGCCTTCACTGCCGAACGCATGCAGGGGGGAGACGAACACGTGCGTGCGCAGCTGAACGTTGCGGGACGGGTCGGGCGTCATCGGCTTCGTGCTCCTGTGGGCGGCGATAAAGGAACTCGCCGTCTATCACGTTAGTTGCTTTTTGCAACGAATCTCGGCCTGCAGCATCGTGGCGCCCGCAAGCGCGTTAGCCCCGAGGGGACGACCTGACCTTCTGGGGTAAGGTTTGAATTGCAACCAGAGGCCAGGTATCCTTCCCGGCATCAAACACGTCGAGTTGCTCGATGAGAACTGTCCGGTCGCTCGATCTTCGGGCATTATCGGCGAGCGCCGGGTGGCCCGACCCCTGGGGTGGTCCGGCTGGACTACGCGCAGCGTTTCGCTGAGACGCAAGCAGACATCCTCACCTGGTGCCCGAGGGCAAGTTCAAGCACGTCCAGCATGTCGTCGAAGGCTGGAGCAGGCTCCGGACGCGCTGAACTTGCTTTTCACCGGCGGGAACACCGGCAAATCGTCGTAAGGACCTGAACCCGATGCCACCAGGCACTCAGCGCCACGGCAATGCCAACTCCGACGGCGTCCGGATCCACTATGTCGAGCAGGGACCGGACAACGGTCCGGTCGTGCTCATGGTGCACGGCTTCCCAGAGCTTTCCTACTCCTGGCGCCACCAGCTGCCGGTTCTCGCGGCCGCTGGCTACCGAGCCGTCGCGATCGACGTACGGGGATACGGCAGGTCGGGCAAGCCGTGGGCGATCGAGGACTACCGGCTGCTCCGCCACGTGGCCGACAACGTCGCAGTCGCCGGGCATCTCGGCACCGACAAAGCGGTCATCGTCGGTCATGACTGGGGAGCACCGATCTCGTGGACCTCGGCGCTGTTGCGCCCGGACCTCTTTAATGCGGTCGCTCTGCTGAGCGTTCCCTACCGGCCGCCCGGTGTGCGGCGGCCCACCCAAGCCCTCGCCGAACTGGCCGGGCCGGACAACGAGTTCTATATGAACTACTTCCAGGAACCCGGGCGTGTGGAGGGGGAGGCAGAGGCAGATGTGCGGCGGTGGCTGGAGGGTTTCTATTACGGAGCTTCCGCCGATGCGCCTTCCGGTAGCGACGCCGGCATGTGGATCATCCCGAAGGGCGAGCGGATGGTCGACCGCCTGCCCCGTCTCGGCACCCAGCTCGCGTGGCTCCCCAAGGACGACCTCGATGTCTACGTAGGCGAGTTCGAACGCACCGGAGTCCGTGGAGGCCTCAACCGTTACCGCAATCTTGACCGGGATTCCGATGACCTGGCCGCCATGCGGGGGCAACCGCTGCGCGTTCCTACGCTGTTCATCGGCGGCGATAGGGACGGCCCGACGGTCTGGGGGGCCAGCGCCATCGCGAGATTCCCCCAGACGCTGCCCCTTCTCAGGGGCAGTCATATCCTCGAGAATTGCGGCCACTGGGTCCAGCAGGAAAAGCCCGGCGAAGTCAATCGCCTGCTCATGGACTTCCTTACGGAGGTGCGGCCGACCTGAGGAGACTGAGCTGGCCCGCGCGGGCGATCACATCCGGCTCCGCGCCGGCGGCGGCTGGCTCATACGATCGAACATTGGTGTCCTCCTGCAGCCGGGACCGTCCCGCGGGCCGGTAGCCGCGGCCGGGGATGCGGTGGTGTCGCGCTCAACTACTAGCACGTCTAGTAGCGATGGGAGGTTCAGCAGGACAGAGCCCACCGGGTGCGACATGCATCACACTGCCCAAGGCGGCGCGGGGCGGATTTGGGCTTACGGCGCGCGATGCAGCGGCGCGTCGGGCCGTAGCCGCTCTGCGGTCGCGGGCAACGGCCGGCACGGGCATACGACGGATGACGCGCCCAGCCGCTCACATGTCCGGTTCGACGCAAAATGAGCAGGTCATAACGATGCGGCGGCTAAGCCCGGGAATCCACTTGCTGGTTACCCACTTCGAGTCGAGGACCCAGCGGCTGGTGATGATGATGCGCGGCGGGCCGCCCGGCCGCGTGTCGCCCAGGTGCAGGTCGAGCTGGCAGGCCAGTTCGTGCTCGGTGTTCTTGACCCGCAGGCGGCCGACGGCCCGCCATCCGGCCGGGACCCAGACCAGCAACTCGGAACGGAAGCTGATCTCCGGGAAGGCCCCGGCGTCCAGGAAGCCGGGCCCGGCCAGCAGCCGGTCCAGGACCGGTGATCCAGTGCTGACCGCGCTCGTCCTGGCGGCCAGCCGCGCAGTTGAATCCTCGATCGGCTCGGTAATCAGGACCTCGCCACTAAGGGGCAGGCGTCCTCCCACGGGCTGGCCGGCGACCCACACGGCAAACGACGCATATGAATGTGCCGGAGCGATCCGCCAGCGGCCAACGGCGAGCTGCGGCTGCCTTCCTGGTAGGAGCTGAACGTCGGGCGTCGTGATCATGGGTATCTCGTATCTCCTTCGCTTGTCGGCTCAGCCAGCCGAAGGCTTCAGGGTTAGGTGTCCTGCCCGGGTGCCCGGCAGGCTCCGGCGGGGCCGGTCTTCGCCGGTCACGCCGCGCTCGCGTGGCGTGACCGGCTTCGCCATTCGGCCTCGGCTTCTCCCATCGGGGTGGAGGCCGGGCCCTGGACGAAGGGCCAGATTTCCTCGGCGATCGCGCGCCAGTCGGCGGTGGCGGACAGCTCGCCCAGTACCGCGAACAGGCCCAGGTTGATGCGCTGAAGGATCACGTAGGACTGCGGGACGGCGATGTACCCGGCTACCGGGCTGCGCAGGTCGAAGAAACGGCGCACGACCGAGGAGGCGTAGTCGCTGGTGATGGTCAGGGGTCCTGGTTCGCGGATGGTGTCGTAGAAGACGGCCAGGTGGTTGACGATCGCCTGGGTGCTGAGCGGCGCGTCCGGGCGCAGGAATCCGGTGGTCTCCAGGCTGCGGCGGAAGGCCTCGGGGTCGTGCTCGACGCATATAGTGCGGGCCATATTCAGGAGCGGCCGCAGCTCGGCCGCGGTGAAGTGCTTGACCAGCCCGAAGTCGAGGAAGGTGACCCGGCCTCCGCCGTGGAACAGGTAGTTGCCCGGGTGCGGGTCGCCGTTGAACGCGCGGACTTCGTACAGGCTGCGGAAGACGAAACGGTAGATCGTCTCGGCGGCCAGGTCGCGTTCGCGCTGGGGCCAGCTGGCGAGCTCGGCGAACCGGGCGCCGCCGGAAAGCTCGCTGGTCACCATCCTGCGGGTGGACAGCCCGCTGACGACCGCCGGGATGTGAATGGTGGGATGGCCGTCGTAGTAGGCGGCCAGCACGCGCTGGTTGGCGGCCTCGCGGGTGTAGTCAAGTTCCTCCAGGACCCGGTCCCGCAGCTCGGTCAGCAGCGCGCCGACGTCCTGGGCCGGCGCGGTGATCCGCAGCATCCGGCGCAGCAGCGCGACGTTGCGCAGGTCGGCCGCGATGGTCTCGGCGATGCCCGGGTACTGGACCTTGACGGCGACCGCGCGGCCGTCGAGGGTGACCGCGCGATGCACCTGCCCGATCGAGGCGGCGGCGATGGGCTGCGGATCCCAGCGGGCGAACGCCCGTTCCGGCGGGACGCCGAGCTCCTCTTCGACGACGCGCGCAGCAAGCTCTGAGCTCATCGGGGGAACGCTGTCCTGCAGCCGGGCCAGGGTGCGCCGGACCTCTGGCGACAGGCCGTCGTCGATGTAGCTGGCCATCTGCCCGATCTTCATCAGCACGCCCTTCATCGCTCCCAGGGTGGTAGCGACGTCCTCGGCGGTCTGCAGGGCGAGGTCATGGCGAAGCCGCTGCCGGTTCTCGCCAGCCGCCGCGAACAGCCGCGGCGCACTGCCCGCATATCGGACCCCGCCGCGCACGAAGAGCCGGAGCGCGGCAAGCCCGCGGTCATACCGCAGCCGTCCAAGCCGGCGGCGCAGCAGGACCAGGCTCAGAGCCGCGGTCGTGCCGCCGACCGTCACCGTGGCGAGGAGCCTCCCGGGTTTCATGCCGGCCGCGCTATGCGCATCCGCAGGGTGATCCGCTGCCGCGCCTCGAGCACGCCAGGCTCACCGAGGAATACGGCATCAAGGACGCCGAGCGACTGCCGGATTTCCGTCCGGCGGCCGGACGTCAGAGGCTGCGGCGCGCGGCGGCCGTACATCTCCCGCGCCCAGTCCGGGAGCACGGCGACCGCGGCGTCGGGGACATCGTGCCAGAACCCGGCGACATCCTCGTCCAGGCCCGACGGATCGAGCAGGTAGGCCATTGACTCCCTGGCCTGCGCCTGCATCAGCAGGGACCGCAGCCCTGCAACCGGCGAGGCCAGGTCAGTGCTCACCCGCCAGGTGACGCTGGCAGGCCCGAAGAGGCCATCGTCGGCGGCGTCTTCCGGCGCGCCGGACACATACGCGGCCGCCGAGCGCTCGATAAGACCGGTCGCGGCCGCATACAGATCCGCTGTCACCGGGACCCTCCTGACACCCGGCCGGAATCCCCAGACTCAGGGCAGCGGATGGCGGTTCTGAACGCCGTTGCGGCCATGCAAACCAGCTCCTCAGGGTTTCGTGGCGAGTCCGTCATCGTCGCCACTGTCCGATCTGAGCACCGTCCGAGCGGACCCGGCGATCCTCAGCCGACTCGTCTACTAACACGGATAGGAGTTAGTAGCTGTTCATCGCGGGCCGCTGACGATCAGGTGCTGGCGCGGGGCGGGTGAGCATGTCATGGCCGTGCGACGGCCGAATGCGGGGCGCTGGAGGCTGGTTACTCACGTCGTGCCCGGGGGCCCGGCGGCCGGTGGTGCTGGCTGCGCGAGGCAGGCGGTAGTGCCCTAGCCGGCGGGGGGCGTCCCCCGCCAGTGCTCGGCCAGGATCGCCAGTCTTTGCAGGATGGCTTCCGGCGGCTCTCCCGTCGCCTCGTCGGCGCGTACCTCGGCCAGCCGGGCTACCTGCGCGTCCGCGTCGCGCGTCAGCGGCACGAACGGAAGCACCCGGCGGCCGACCTTAGCCAGGGCTATCAGCTGGGGTAGGTGACGATGGCCAGCAGCGGCGCCCGCGCCGTCCGCCCGGCCAGCCCCAGCATCCTGGAGCCCAGCGTGCCGGCGCAGGCCGCGTACGCCGCCAGCACCGCCGCGGTAGTCACCGGGCCTCGCCGGCTTCAGGCTCGCGGGGCGCCCGGTCGAGCGCCTCGCGTAGCAGCGCAGCATCGTGCGGGCTCATCTGGAGCGCGAAATGCGCGAGCGCCGTGCGCCGGTCCGCGCTGGTCGCCAGCGCGTCGTTCATCAGCGCCGCGGTGTAACCAGACCGGGAGCCGGTGGGCTCATAGCGCCAGGCCCGGCCGTCCCGCTCCCGCCGCAGCCACCCCTTGCCGTGCAGATTGTCCATCACCGTCATCACAGTGGTATAGGCCAGCGCCCGGTCCTCGCGCAGATCCTCGACGATCTCCCGGACCAGCGCCGGGTGGCCCCGATCCCACAACCGGTCCATGATCACAGCTTCCAGCTCACCGAATCGTCGCATCCGTCACTCCCGGACATAGCCAGCCCCGGCGGCGGCGCCTGCCGCTACCTACTATCACGAATAGGGTAAGCCAGCGGTTCAGGCGGCAGGCCAGGTTCCTCCGCCCGGCAGCCTGCGCGGCCGGGCCGACCGGTCACCTCGCGAAGCCTCCCGTGACCTACCCTGCTCAGAAGCGGCATGTCGGCCCGGGAAGCCGCCGGAAACCCGCCGGAGTGCCGCAGGCGCCGACTGCGGCCGCCGGAGCGGCCAGGGTGAACGAATCATATCTACTATCCGTGATAGTAGATATGACTGCCCTCACGAGTGCTCCCCACGGCGAGCTACCCGGCGACGCCGATGCCACGATCCGCCAGCTTTACTCCCGCTACGCCGATGCCCTGCACGGCTATGTCGAGCGGTTCTGCCCGGACCGGGCGAGCGTAGTTAGTTGATCTTTGTTGTGCCGTGGGCGTGCCGCAGGATGCTGTCGTTTCAACCGGACGGCCCCCAGGTCACCGGGTGATTCGGCTGTCGACGCTGCACGGGTTGTCGGTGAATTGTTCCGGTTGCCCGGTCCTGGCGGTAGCCAGGACAGCCACGGTCAGCAGTACCCCCAGGGCAGCGGTGGCCGTGTCGGGGATCACGTAGGCAGCACGGAAGCCAGCCGCGGCGGCCTGCGGTGCCGATAGGGCACCGATCAGCAGCGCGGCCCAGCCGGACCAGCGCCGGCTGTCCCGGCATCCGCGCGCGGTCCACAGGCTCAGTGCGGCCGCGGCAAGGCCGGCCGCGACCAGCCCGATAGCCGGCCCTGCGTGCCGGGCGGCCGCCAGGACGATGCCGCACCGGGTCAGGTCCAGGGCTGCCGCGGCGATCAGCATCACGGCTATCAGGTGCCGGCCTGGCCGCAGACCCGCCGCCGGTATCGTCGTCCCGCCATCGGCGTCAGATCCCGGGACGTCCCCGGGCGGGCGGCTGGTCATTATGCCGCGGTCGCGTCGCGGTCTTGCAGCTGCTGGCGGAGTGCCTGCAGCGCGTAGTGCAGCCGTGATCTGGCCGTGCCGTGCGGGATCCCGAGCTGGCGGGCGACGGTCGCGGTCGTGCCGCCGCAGTAGAAGGTTTCCACCAGCACTCGCCGGTGCGCCGGCGACAAGTGCTGCAGGGCGACGGCAACGAGTTCCCGGTCCAAAATCTGGTCTAGCCCGGTATCGTCGCGGGCGTCCTCGGCGGGCTGCGCTTGCACGGTGACCGGACGCGCCCGCGCGGCCCGGTCAGCGTCGGTCAGCAGGTTGCGCGCGACCCGGAATAGCCACGGCCGGATAGGCCGGTCATCGGTGTACAGCTGCGCCAGGTGACGCCAGGCGCGGATGAAGGTTTCCTGCACGATGTCATCCGCGCTCGCCCGGTCAGGACAGAACCGCTCGACGTAACCGTGCAGGGCCTCGGCATGAAGCGAGTACAGCTGGCGGACCGCTGCATCGGCGTCACAGGGTAGCTCGCTTCGGGTAGCTTTCGTGATGGCAGTCATAACTACTAACACGGATAGTAGAAAGGTTCCGTTCACCACGGCCGCCGTCAGCGGCGGCGATGGCCCGGGCCTGCGGCAATCGGGTGGCGCCATAGCGGCGTCCTCAGCCGGCGCAACCGGGCCCCTGACCAGGTACCTAATCTTGGGCAGGCGACGAATTGCCCGCCCGGTCTGCAACAGCGCCTTGGCGGGTGCCGGGGCGGCCGAGGGGAATTGGCTGAACGAGTCGCTTGCTCTGTCCGTATTAGTAGGTAGCGGCGGGAGTACCGCGGCGAGGGCATGTCCGGGAGTCGAAGATGCGTCAGCTGGGTGAGCTGGAAGCTGTGATCATGGACCGGCTGTGGGAATGGGGCAGGCCGGCGCTGGTCCGCGAGATGGTCGACGATCTGCATGATGACCGGCCGCTCGCCTACACCACCGTGATGACGGTGATGGAGAACCTGCACCGCAAGGGGTGGCTGCGGCGGGAACGGGACGGCCGTGCTTGGCGGTACGAGCCTACCGGCTCCCGGTCGGGGTACACCGCGGCGCTGATGAACGACGCGCTGGGCACCAGCGCTGACCGGCGGACGGCGCTCGCGCATTTCGCGCTCCAGATGAGCCCGCACGACGCTGCGCTGCTGCGCGAGGCGCTTGATCAGGCGCGCAGCCAGCCCGAGGCTGGCGGGGCGCGGTGACGCCCGGGGCGGTGCTGCTGGCGTACGCGGCCTGCGTCGGCACGCTGGGCTCCCGGATGCTCGGCCGGGCCGGGTGGACGGCCCGGGCGCCGCTGCTGGCCATTGTCATCTACCTGGCCGCCGCATGGTCCGTTGTGGCCGCGCTCGCGCTGGCCGGCCTGACGCTGGCGGTTCATGCGACCGCGCTCGGCGGAGGGCTGAGTCACCTGATCGGGGCCTGCGTGCTGCGGCTGCGCGCCACTTACGCCACCCCGGGGGGCGCTACGGTAGCCGGGCTCGGCCTCATTCTCGCCGGCGCTGTCGCGGCCCGCACCGCGGTCACCGCCGTGACTCACCTTCGCGCCACCGGGCGGCAGGCGCTGCGGCACGCGGAAACTGCCCGGCTGGTCGGGCATCCCGATCCGGCCTTGGGGGCCGTGCTGGTGGACCACCCGCAGCCACACGCGTACTGCGTGGCCGGCCGGCACCCGACGGTGGTCCTGACCACCGGCGCGCTGCAGGCGCTGGATCCCGATCAGCTGGATGCTGTCCTGGCGCACGAGCGAGCTCACCTGGCCGGCCGCCACCACCGGCTACGGGCCATGGCCAGGATCGGCCGCCAGGTACTTCCGTTCCTGCCGCTGATGCGGGACGCCGACGCGCAGGTAGCCCGGCTGGCTGAGCTGCACGCCGATGATGCCGCCACGCGAGCCCGCGATCCCCGGCCGCTGGCCACCGCCCTGGTCCTTCTCGCCACAACCGCCAGCCCTGCGCCGGCCCTCGCCGAACCGGCCCTGGCCGCGGCTGTCACCGACACGGTCCAGCGGATACACCGGCTCCTGGATCCCGCCGAGCCGCTGGGCCGGGTACGCCGGCAGCTGCTGCGCGGCACGGCCGCCGCGCTTGCGCTGACCCCGGCGCTGCTGGCGCTGGCCCCGGCCGTGCTGGCGCTCGCGCTGGGACGGGTCCGGGGCGCCTAGCAGGCCCGGGACGACCGTCCGCCCCCGCGCCGGGCCGCGGTCGCATGCCCGTCTCCGGCCGCGCGCTGTTCTGCGCCAGGGCCGGTTCCCCGGTCAACGCGCCCTGCCAGCGCGGCCCCGGCCAGCGGCCGACGATGAACAATCCCCGGGCCACCTGCGTGTTGCCAGATATGCGCACCCATAAGCCAGAACGGCAAACCCGGCGCGCCCGGCAGGACGATATGAGGGACACCCCGGGCCGCCGCTACCGCTGGTGGCGGCCGCGCCGCCGCAGGGACCGCGGGCGGGCCAGTCGCACGCCATCGGCGGGCACCGATGGCGGCCAGACGATGACCGGCGGCGCCATCCAGATGGCGATCGGGCTTCTCACCGCGAGCCTCGACTCGCCAGAGCTGGAGGCGTGGGCCGTGTGGGCCCTGATCCCGGAGGACCCGGCGGCCCTGGGCGACCTCATCGCAGGCCTGCACACCATCTCCGGGCTGCTGCTTCATGAACTGCATGAGGCCACCGGACAGCCGCCGCCGGCCACGCTGCAAAGACTTGCGATCCTTGCGGAGACCCGGCCAGGGACACCCTCCGCCGGGTAGCGAGGCACCGCCTGCCAGCCGTCGCGTGGCGATGCTGTGCCCGGTGGCGCTCGAACCAGACATGCGGACGGGCGCCCGGCGGGGCCCGGCGAGCGGGTCATTCACCGCCTGCACCGGCCGCGGGCTTACTGGCCGGCCTGAGCTAGACCGCAGCGCCTCTGCCGCGCCAGAGAGCGACCTGGCGCCAGGCCGGAGCTGCAGCCTGGCACGGCCCGCGGGCCGTTCTACCTGCCGGCCGCCGATGGGAGCAGCCGAGGCAGCGTGGTGGTTGCGCCGGAAGTCGAAGCCACCGATCTCATGTGCGCGGCCGCGGCGACTCAGCTTGGGCTGGGCAGCCAGCCGAATCGTTAGCGGTTGTCCGGCCGCCCCCGGCGCAGGCTGGCCGTGACTCAGAAACGCCAGGCCTCTCTGGCGGGCATTTCATGGTGTTTCGACGCCATCACAACCGGCTGCGGCCCCATAGGCGCATGACCAGGTCCGCTACGGACGGTGAGCGCCCCGGCCGTTCCCGCTCGCTCGCGCGGCGACAGTCGATGCTCCTGTGCGCTCGCGGTCAATGGCTGGTTCGCCGGGGCGAAGGACCACAGAATGGCCAGCTCTGTGCTCGCGAAGTGCTGGCCGACGAACGAAGGAGCCTGCATGGGAACCGCCCGCAAGGTCCCTGCGGGCATGAGCGTGACGGCCAGGGATGGGATCGCACGGCTGGCCCGCCAGTTGATGGCCGGCTCGATCCGGCGCGCCGCGGTTGCCTGCGCCGAAGAACTGATCGGGGGCACAGACGATCGCTCCCCGTATCGCTTGTGAGCAGAGAATCGCCCGGCAAGGCCAGGCCCGCGCGCTCGCTCGTTCCGGCGCCTGCTCAATGCCCGCCCGGACGATCATGATAGGGGTAAGGGATGACTGTTGACAGCTCGAAAACGATGCAGGCGTGGGTGGTCAGCCAGCCAGGACCGATCGAGACCAGCCCGCTGAGGTACGTGGAGAAACCTGTGCCGGCCCCAGCTCCCGGCGAATTGCTGGTTCAGGTCCTAGCCTGCGCCGTCTGCCGCACTGACCTGCATGTCAGCGAGGGCGATCTGCCAGTGCACCGCGAGCACGTCACGCCCGGTCACATGGTCGTGGGCCCGGTGGCGGCACTGGGCGACGGCGTTACCGATTACGTCCTTGGGGACCGGGTCGGCGTGGCGTGGCTGCGGTACACCGACGGGACCTGCGTCTACTGCCGCCGCGGCAACGAGAATCTGTGCCCTAACTCGCTCTATACCGGCTGGGATGCCGACGGCGGCTACGCAGAGTACACGACCGTGCCGGCGGCGTTCGCCTACCGGCTGCCCGCCGACGTCGCTGATGTCGAGCTGGCGCCGCTGCTGTGCGCCGGGATCATCGGCTATCGGGCGCTGCTGCGCGCATCGCTGCCGACCCGCGGCAGGCTCGGATTGTACGGATTCGGTGACAGCGCCCACCTAGTCGCCCAGGTAGCGCTGGCGCAAGGTGCGACTGTCCATGCCCTGACCCGCGGCGAGACGTCCCAGCGGCTGGCGCTGCAGCTAGGCGCTGCGTCGGCGAGGGGCGCGTATGACTCCCCTCCGGAACCCCTGGACAGCGCGATCCTATTCGCGCCAGTCGGGGATCTCGTGCCAGTCGCGATGCGGGCACTCGACCGTGGGGGAGTCCTCGCCGTTGCTGGGATCCATCTGACCGACATACCGCCGCTGAACTATGAGCACGAACTGTTCTATGAGAAGGAACTACGCAGCGTCACCTCCAACACCCGTCACAATGGCCGGGAGTTCCTCGCATTCGCCATCCGTTACCACGTCCGGGCCACCACCCATGTGTACCCAATGTCACGAGCACAACAGGCGTTGCAGGACCTCAAGGCGGGCCTTTTCGACGGGGCGGCTGTTCTCGTCAACGACCGGGACACCGCGCAATGACCCAACCATGGTCATCCGGCGCGAGGGGCTAGCACCCCGGTCGGCAGCGGCGGCCACGGGCTATCCGCGACGTCACCCCGAAGTCCCGGCCCGCGCGGCACGAGCAGTCCTAGAAAAAGGAAGGGCAAGAATTGCAGCGCCACCACGAGCCCGACGTCGGCCCCCGTGCCGCCGAGGCGCAGGACTAGCCAGCTCAACGCGGTCTGCTGTACCCAGGTGCCCGACACCCAGACGGTTTGGCCGACGAAGTACCGGCGGTAGGTGGCACTGCGGAGTGCGCCCAGGCTCAATCGGTGTTCGGAAGGATCGGCCGTCGTCGGCGACGCCCCCGTGAGCGTGCTGGCGGCATCGCCGCCGTGGATCTCGGCGAGACGCTCCACAGCGCTCAGGCTCGTTCGATCTTGGCTGGCGCCTCATAATGGGTCATGGTCAGCGACCGTCCCGGCGCTCGAGGGAGCGAGTACTGGCCGCCTGGCTACGCTCGACGTATTCCTGGGCTTGGGCCAGGTCCTGGGGCTGGGCCTGGGCCAGTCGCTGCTCGCAGCCATACAGCAGACCGGGCGCATCGAGATCGCGGCCGTGCCCGACGCCGGCAGCCGCCTGCACGGGGCTGATCGGTGGCGCGAGCCCATAGAGATCGCGCTCCAAGCTGTTGCGATGGTCGACGGCGCCAACCCCGGCGTTATCGGTCCGACCGGCAGGCAGGGTCCAAGGGCCGACGAGGAGATCCTTTTCGGACCGCCCGTGCGCGGGGTCTGGCCGGCCCCGGTGCAACAGCCTGTGTCGAGCAAGGCTCGTGGCGCAGATACGCACCAAGGGGGAATCCTCTGTCAAGAGGGCCTGATGATTTGGCTCGGTGACCGGCTGTGGTCGTCGGCTGACGTTGGACTGTTCTGCTGGCCTTCCTCGCAGGCCCCGGGGTTTCGCGCCGCCGAGCGACCGTGGGTCAAGGTTGAGCGCCCCCAGCGTCAGCGCCCGTCCGGGCGCGGACGAACGAGCTTGACGCCGACGAACGGTGGCCGATGATCGGAGCGGGAAAAGAGCCAGCCCTGGCGTGAACGGTGCATCGCAGGTCGCTGCCGTGCACCCGGGCAGTGATCCGCAGCGAGCGAGCGTGGTGACAGCGGACGGCGGCGAGTACCGCGCCGACCTGGTGATCGGAACGGACGGCGCGCGGGGCACAGTGCGCGCCACCGTAGAACCGGACTTCCCCGATGCCGCTACGCAGGGGTGCTGCTGTCGCGCACCCTGATCGATGGCCCGACGACCGGCCGGCGTTCTGCGCCCGGATCGTCCAGCAGTTCGCTGCGCCGGGAACGGCCACGGACACTGAGCCGACCAGCCAGCAACTGCGGGCACCCTGAACCGGCTTCTCGCGTGCGCCCGCCCACACCCCGGTGCATTGATCAGCCGCTTAGAAGCGATGTGCGGGCACCGAACGCATTACGGCCAGGACCCGATAGAGCGGTCCGTCGGGGTCTCATTGCGGCAGCAGGCGCTCATGCCGGGGAATCTGCGGGCCGCCAGCGGAGGCGTGTCAGGGTTACCCGGGGGCGTGCGGGCTGGTTGCGGGCGGCAGGGGCTGAGCTTGGGCGGTCCGCCGCCGGAATCGGTCACTTCGACCCGCGACGTGCGGTCGGTGACCTCCACTGTCACTTCGAAGCTGGCGCGAGCGTTGCTCGACCACGTTCATGCGAGCCGCCCACCCCTGACTACCCCTACGGTGAGCCCGGCCAGTCCCAGCGCAGCCGCCGCATCCAGGGAGGTAGATTCTGAGCCCCTGGCCCGAGTTCCGCGCCAACTGATGCATACGTGGCTGTCGGTGACCAGCTTGTGATCGGCCGTCTGCGAGCCTTTCCCCTGCCTGCTGGGCCACACCAGTGGCTCCCGCGACATTTCCAGATCTCGACGGTGTCGGGGATGCCGAGAGGGTGGTGGCCCGAGCCACCGGGGCCAGTAACAAAGAACGACCCGAACGACGCCTTCTCGGTGGCGGTCGCGGCGCTGCGCTGTTTTGTTGAGGGATTGGCAGCCGGGCGCATGGTCGTGCGTATGACCGGCTCGGGACTATCGGCCGGGTCCCAGGTTTTTGTGGCACCCACCGGCGGTGCCAGTCTGATCTGCCTGGCCTGGCAAGAGGCCGGGGTTCACGGGGTCCGGCGGGCCGGGCGGCCGTTATGAACCGGTTACCGCGCCGCCTGAGAGAATGATCGCCTGGCGGCGCTACAGGGGGTGACCATGGATCGGCAGGCGGGCAGCCTGCTCTCGGTGAACGTGGGCCTGCCGCGCGATGTGAGCTGGCAGGGCCGTACCGTGCGCACTGCGGTGTGGAAGCGGCCGGCCGACGGCCCGCGGCTGGCCCGGCGGCTGAACGTCGATGGCGACGGCCAGGGTGACCTGGTCGGCCACGGCGGCGAGCAGCGGGCCGTGTTCGTGTACCAGATCGAGGCGTACCGGTACTGGCAGCAGCAGCTAGGGCGGGACGACTTCGAGTTCGGCCAGTTCGGCGAGAACTTCACCGTGCGCGGGCTGGCCGACGACGAGGTCTGCATCGGCGACCGGTACCAGATCGGCGAGGCGCTCTTCGAGGTGACGCAGCCGAGGGTGACCTGCTTCCGGGTCGGCATCCGGATGAATGACGCCCGGATCCCTGCGCTGCTGGTCTCGCATCACCGGCCCGGCTTTTACTTCCGGGTGCTGCGCGAGGGCGCGGTCCGGGCGGGAGACGAGATCGTCCGGGTGGCCCGCGGCCCGCAGGCCATGACCGTGGCCGAGATAGACGCGCTGCTGTACCTGCCCGGCCACCCGGCGCAGCAGGTGCGCAGGGCGCTGACGATTCCGGCGCTGTCGGAGGGCTGGAAGGCGTCGTTCCGCGAGCTGGCCAGCCAGCCGGACGGCGGCCAGGGCGCGGGCAACGCCGGGCTGGCCACCGCGAGCCCGCCGCCCGCCTGGCCAGGGTTCCGCCCGCTGGCGGTGACGGCGATCGAGCCGGAGAGCCGGTCGGTGATCTCGCTGCGGTTGGCCGACCCGGCCGGGGCGGCGCTGCCGGCCGCGAGTCCCGGTCAGTTCCTGACCATCCGGCTGCAGCCGCAGCCAGACCAGCCGCCACTGCTGCGCAGCTACTCGCTGTCCGGACCGCCGGATGCCGGGTCCTACCGGATCAGCGTGAAGCGCGAGCAGCACGGCGCGGCCAGCCAGTTCGTGCACGACCACGTACGGCCCGGTGACCAGCTCGCGGTCGCCGCGCCGCGCGGCACCTTCATCCTGAAGCCGGGCGCGGCACCGGTGCTGCTGATCAGCGCGGGCGTCGGCGCCACGCCGGTACTGGCGATGCTGCACGCGCTGGCCGACGCGGGGTCCGGGCGCGAGGTGTGGTGGCTGAACGGCGCGCGCAGCCGGGCCGAGGAACCGTTCGCGGCCGAGGCGAGGTCACTGCTGGCCAAGCTGCCGCGGTCGCACCTGCACGTCTGCTACAGCCGGCCGGGCGCTGACGACGTGCTCGGCCGCGACTACCAGTCGGCAGGCCGGCTGTCGGAGGCAGTGCTGGCAGAGCTGGGCCTGCCGCGCGAGGCGCAGGCCTATATCTGCGGGCCGGCCGGATTCATGACCGACGTGGCGGCCGCGCTGGCCAAGCTCGGTCTCGGCGGCGGGCAGATAATGACCGAGATCTTCGGCGCGCGGCCGGCGCTGACGCCCGGCATCGCGGCGGCGGCCGCGGCGCCACCGCATCAGCCGGCCGGGTCGCCGGGCACCGGCCCGGAGGTCGCGTTCGCGCGCAGCGGCCTGACCGCCCGCTGGGACCAGCGCTACGCGAGCCTGCTGGAGCTTGCGGAAGCCTGCGACGTGCCGGTGCGCTGGTCCTGCCGTACCGGCGTGTGCCATACCTGCGAGTCCGGCCTGGTATCAGGGGAGGTCGGCTACGCGCCTGACCCGGTCGACGATCCGGCCGACGGTGACGTGCTGATCTGCTGCTCGCAGCCGCGTGGCGACGTCGCGCTCGACCTGTGAGAACCGGGTCGGCCAGGCGAGTGCTGAGCCGGCTGGCCAGCGCCGGCTCCCCGTGCTCACCTGGTCTGGCGCGCACCCCACAGGCATCTGGTGCTGCCAGGCCGCTGATCTGTGTGTCAGCGGGGAATAGCCCCTTTGCAGAAGGGAACCGGCAATCCGCGCGCCGGTGAAGACGACATGCCCGCCCTGCGCGCAGTGCTGAGCGCCGCGATCCGCGGCGGCCCGCCGGCAACCACCGCCTGCCTGACCACCGCCAGCAAGGCGTCCTAGGGCACGACTACCAGGGGTACTGGCGAGTGGCGGGCCAGGCTGACGGCAGCCGAGCCGACGACACGGTGCATGACGAGAGACGAGCTGCCGACCACAATGGCGACGGTTGCGTGAGGGTGCGCAGCGCCGAGGTCTTTGGCGGCCGCGATCAATTCTTCTGCGATCAGGCCCTGGCGCCGCTCGAAGCCCCAGCTCTCCTCGCGGCCGCGCAGTTGCTCGGCGGCCATCGTCCGGAGTTCCTGCTCGATGTCATCGAAGCCTGCTTTCAGTTCGGTCACGGCGCCGGGCGACAGCGCGGCCACGCTTGGCATGTGAGCCACATACACCACCTCAATCCGGCCGGCCCGGCCCTGGAGCAGGCGGACCGCTGCCTCGAGTGCGCGGCTGGCCGGAGGTGATCCGTCGTAGCCGACGACAAGACGCAGATCCGTCGCGGGCGGCGTGGTAGTGCTCATCGACGGAGGATAACCCCGATGCCCTTGCGCCGGCGTACGTGCTGGGCATCCGTCTCATGCCTGACCGGCTGCCGGTTCTAGCGGACCGGCGTGGCCGCCGAGCCGGGAACTGCGGTCACTACCGGCGAGCAGCTGCACAAGGCCACCGGAATCGCCTCGAACGCCGGCTGCGGGGCGGGGGCGACAGGCGATGGGACCGTGGCCGGGGCGGCGCCAGCTGCGGCAGGCCTGGCGACGGCGTTCCTGAGCTCGGTCAGCCGGCGCTTGGACGGGAGCAAGACGATCGCGAGGATGCAGCCGAGCCCGAGCAGCGCTGCTGACACGCTGAAGGCGACGGTGTAGCCGTGGGTGGCCGCGATCGCCGGTGCAAGCGGGCTGGTGTGGTGGGTGATCAGGTAGCTGGCCGCCGTACTGAGCGCGATCGTGCTGAGCGCCGATGTCCCGATCGAGCCGCCGACCTGCTGCATCGTGTTGACCAGTGCGGAGGCGACGCCGGAGTCCCGGCGGGCGACGCCGAAGGTAGCGGTGTTGATGGCCGGCGCGAAGATCATGCCAAAGCCCAGGCCCAGGATCAGCAGGGCGGGCAGCACGCCGCTGGCGTAGCTGGAGGTCACAGTCACCTGGGTCAGGTACGCCATCCCGCCAGCGCCCAGCAGCATGCCGCCTGCGATCAGGACCCGCGGCCCTAGCCGGGCCAGGCCCACGATGCTGGAGAGGTTGGAGCTGATCAGGATGCAGCCGATCATCGGCAGGAACAGCAACCCGGTGGCCAGCGGGCTTTCTCTTTTGATCACCTGCAGGTAGTACGTGAGGAACAGAAACGTTGCGAAGATAGCGATTCCCGATATGAAGACCGCGACGTAGGAACCGCCCCGGGTCCGGTCCAGGATCACCCGCAGCGGCAGCAAGGGGTGACTAGACCGCTGCTCGGCGACGACGAACCCGGCGAGTACCACCACGCCCGCCGCCAGGGAGCCGATCGTCTGAAGGCCCGTCCACCCGGCGGTTTCGGCACGGGAGAACCCGAAAACGATCAAGAACAGGCCGACGCACGCCAGCACGGCGCCTGGCCAGTCCATCCGCGGCCTGACGTCCGGGCGGCTGGGGCGGATCCAGGCCACCGCGCCGGCCACCGCGATTGCAGCGAACACCAGGTTGACATACAGCGTCCAGCGCCACGACAGGTACTGGGTGAGCACCCCGCCGAGGATCAGGCCCACGGCACCGCCGCCCGCGGCGACCGAGCCGAACACGCCAAAGGCCCTGCCCCGCTCTCGTGGTTCACGGAACGTGCTGACGAGCGTGCCCAGGGCAGAGGGCGCGAGGACGGCGCCGAAGGCGCCCTGCAGGGCACGTGCCGCTACCAGCATCGTGAACGAGACAGAGGCGCCGCCGACGGCCGAGGCGACGGCGAATCCGATCAAGCCGATGATAAATACCCGCTTGCGGCTGAACATGTCCCCGAGGCGGCCGCCCACCAGCAGCAGGCTGCCGAAGGCCAGCGCATACGACGTCACCACCCACTGCCGGTCGCTGTTCGGGAACCCCAGCGCACGCTGCGCCGACGGCAGCGCAATGTTCACGATCGTGGAATCCAGGACCACCATGAGCTGAGCGATGGCGACCACGATCAGGATCAGCCAGCGCCGGTCACCAGGCGCAGCCACGCGGTCTCCGGTTACGGGCGACGCCGCAGAAGACATGAACCTAATACTCTCCTCGTCCGGCCGATGACGTCTTCAGGCCGCCCAGGGTTTAGAGCCGTCATGTGGAGCAACTAGTGCAACGGCAGACTCGGACGCGGCTGGTTCGGGCCCGAGGCAAAGGCTAGAACCTCGCCAGATGACCCGATAGATACGGGTGTAACACCATGTCAGAATAGGTGCGCCGACAGGGCTTGTTGAAGGTGAACCCGGCGGCGTGCGGGAGGCCCAGGACACTGCGGTCTGCTCAACCGGCAGCGCATGGTAGGTCGCGTCCCCCGGGTTCTCGATCACCTCGTCCGCGAGCGCCCCGGGATCGTTCTTTGCCGGGGCGCTGATCGGTGGCAGGATCGGCTCGCGGCCGGCTGCACAGTTCGGCCGCGGCCATCCAGGCGCTGTTCCTCGCGGCTTCGGTCACCCTAGCCGCGCTGAGCGGCAGCCCGGTCACGGTCGGCTAACGGTACGCGCCGTGGATGCCGAGCCGCCGCCGACGTCCGCCTGGGAAGGGCATGGCAGTGGCTGACCCGATCGCCTGGCCCGCTGGCACCGGGACGCCAACCAGAAAGGCAGCGATCATGACCGACAGCACCACGGCCCGCGCCGGGCCGCCATCCGCGGCCCAGCCGCTCTTCATCCTGGCGATGGATCACCGTGACTCGTTCGGCCGGACCCAGTTCGGCGTGCACGGCACACCAGCCGCTGGGCAACTGGCGGGCATGCGCGACGCCAAGGAACTCATCTTCGCAGCCGCCCGCCGCCTGACAGAAAGCACAACGGGCCCCGGTCGGCTCGGGATCTTGGTGGACGAACAGCTCGGCGCCGACGTCGCCCGCCAGGCCAGGCAAGCCGGCTTCGTTCTGGCCATGCCCGTCGAAGCCAGTGGCGCGGACCGGCTCACCTTCGAATACGGCGACGAGTTCGCAGAGCATGTCGAAGCGTTCGATCCGGACTGGATCAAGGTGCTGGTCCGGTTCAACCCCGCCGACCCCGCCGACCTCCGCGACGCACAGACGGAGACGCTGCGGCGGCTGCATGACTGGGCGACCGGGAGCAGACGCCGCTGGCTGGTCGAGCTCCTCGTCCCGCCCACCCGCAAGCAGCTCGCCGCGCACGACGATCAGGCCCTGTTCGACGAGCACGAGCGGCCGGCGCTCACTGCCCAGGTGATCGGCTCGCTCACCGCGGCGGGCGTCCGTCCCGGCATCTGGAAGCTGGAAGGCTACGAGACCACCGCAGGCGCGCAACTGGTCCTGGACGCCGTCCGGGACTCCGGCGCCCCGGCCAGCTCATGCATCGTGCTCGGCCGCAACGCGCCGCGGCGCCAGGTAGACCACTGGCTCACCGTCGCAGCGCCGCTGCCGGGCTACGTGGGCTTCGCCATCGGCCGCAGCATCTGGGACCAGCCGATCGCCGGCTATCTGGCCGGCCACGCCGACCGGGACGTCACCGAAGCCCGCATCGCCGAACGCTACCGCCACTTCGTCCAGCAGTACTTCGCGGCGGACACCGCTCCGGCCGGGGAGACCGGCGAGCGCAGCGAGCCATTCACCTACACCCACCCGCGGCTCACCCCGGACCGGGAAGCCCTCATCCGCAAAGCAGCCGCCGGAGCCGATCCCCGCGGCAGCCTGCTGCCCGCCTGGATGACCCAGTCGCTGCTCGCCGAAGTCGACGCGCTCCGAACCGGGCAGTGAGCCGTGAGCAGCGCAGCGGGCCGTCCCGTGCGGTGCGTGGTGGCAGGCGGCAGCCTGGTCGGCCTGTCCGCGGCGATCGCGCTGTCCCGGATCGGGATGGACGTGACCGTGCTCGAGCGCAGCCCGGCTCGTGCCGTTGATGGCGGCGGGGGCCTGGGCGTGGACGTCGCCCTGCTCCGGCAGGTGACCGGCATCCGCGAAGAACCGCCGGTGTTGCACGGCACCGATCGCGACACCACGGCCTGGCACCTGCTGCAGGGATGGCTGGAGGAAAACGCATTGCGGTGTCCTGGGGTGATGGTGCACCGCGGGATGCAGGTCGCTGCCGTGCACCCCGGGAGTGACCAGCAGCCTGCGAGCGTGGTGACCGAGGACGGCGGTGAGCACGGCGCCGACCTGGTGATCGGAACCGACGGTGCGCGGAGCACGGTACGCGCCACCGTGGAACCGGAATTCCCCGACGCCCGCTACGCGGGGGTGCTGTTGTGGCGCACCCTGGTCGATGAGCAGGCCATGCCCGCCGGAGTCGCCTTGCCGGATGCCGGCGAGCCGTCCCGGGAAGTCTACGCAGGCCCCTACCGCCTGGTCACCTACCTGGTTCCCGGTGCCGCAGGCGAGACCAGCGCCGGGCACCGCCGCCTGAACATGGTCTGGTATGACCCCCAGCAGCGCGACCTGCTCCGCGACACGGGCTTGCTGGACGGCGAGATCATCCACGGCAGCCTGGCACCGGAGGCGCTGCCCGGCCCGGTCCGCGAGCGCCTTACCGAGTTCGCCGCCGCGAACTGGCCGAGTCCGTGGCGCGAGGCCCTGGCCCTTGCGCTACAGAGCGGAACCGTCTTCGGCACCCCGATCGTGCACTACGAGCCCAAGCGGCTGGCCCGCGGCCGGGTCACACTGGCCGGTGACGCCGCGCACGCCGCCAGCCCGATGGTCGGCGGCGGATTCCGGCAGGGACTGTATGACGTGGATGCGCTGGCCCGGACGGCGACCGCGATTAGCTCCCCAGGCGAGGTACCAGGCGCACTCCGCCGCTACCAGGAACTGCGTCTCGGCCCAGCCGCTCGGCACGTAGCGGCCAGCGAGCGGGCCACGGCCGGCTACCTGGCGCACGCAGCCGCGAGGCCGGGCCCATGACCCGTCACCGCCAGCCAGACCACGGCTCACCCGGCCTGCACCACGATCAACTAGCTCGGCGCCTCGCGCCGGGAAAGGAGAACCACGATGCCTGAGGAATCCCCCACTCCCGCACCAACATGGCAGCCGCCACCTGACTCCAAGCAGTTCGTCGGTGACCTGGACGCTGCTGAGCGGCGCGACCTGCCCGGCTCGGCCTTCGCCTTCCCGCGGCAGCGCAAGGAACCGCTGGTCTCGGCAAGCCATGTGCGGAGCGCCCTTAGCCGCTTCGATCAGGTCACCGACGTGAGCGACGCTGACCGTGCGCTCGCCTTCGAAAACATCCGCCTCGCCGCGTCCTACTTCGATGTCCGCATGACCGAGAAGTCGTGGCACGATCTCATGCCCCCACCCGGCGGCCGCTGACGCCGCTGCCGCCGTCTTGGTCCTGCGTGCTCTCGTGACGCCAGTGCTGCCCGAAACGGGCCATCGTCAATCCGCTGCGGCCGATCGCCGCCGCGGCGTTCGACGAGTAAACCGGCCCGCGCCTCTGGCGGTCCGGGAGGTCAGTGGCGCTGCGGAGCACCGGCCGCCTCGTCGCGCCCCAGCGCGCGGGCATGCGCACGCGGCCGCGCGCCAGAGTGTGATCGCCTCAGGCGCTGATCGGTCGAGTAGCCATGCGGCCGAGCCTGCCCTCGACAGAAACGCGAGCAGGGCAGGCGCGGCCGTGACTGGTGTTACTCAGCGGGGCGACACGGTCGCGTGGTCGAGCCGGATCGCTTGAGTGCAGTCACTACGGATACTCTGTCCGGACCTCCCGGCACACTAGTGGTGGATCATGACAGCGGACAGGCTCTTCGCGGGAACGGCCGGATGCCGATGATGCGACGCGACGGTGGCCCGGACGGCGCTGAGGGCGCCGGATCCTCTGCCGCCTCCTCAGTCGATCGCGATGCGGGAATCCCGCAGCAGGTGCTGGCGGGGCGCAGCCCTGTGCTGGACGCGGCGCAGCTTGAGGTGTTGGGCAGATACGGCGGCGAGCACGCTACGGCCGCCGGTCAAGTGCTGTTTGCCGACGGAGACGAGAGCTACGACCTGATCGTGCTGCTGGCCGGAGAGGCACAGATCATCGAGCGCCGCGGCCAGCGGGGCGAGAAGCTCGTCGCGGCCTATGGTCCCGGGCAGTTCCTGGGAGAGATCGGCCTGCTGACCGGCCAGCGGGCATACCTGAGCGCGGTCGCGAGCACGGCCGGCCGGATACTGCGCGTTCCCGTGCCGCAAGTACGGGTGATCATGGCGCAGGAGCTCGGCCTCAGCGAGCTGATCCTTCGGACATTCCTGCTGCGGCACACGATCCTGACGGGCCGGGGGACAGGACTGACCCTCATCGGATCCCGGTTTGACGCCGCGACCCGGCGGCTGCTGGAGGTACTGGCGCGCAACCGGCTCGCGTCGAGGTGGCTGGAGCTGGAATCCTCACCCGAGGCCGAGGCCATGCTCCGGGAGCTGGATGTGCCCGTCACAGACCTGCCCATCGTCGTCGTTCCGGGCGCCCCCCTGCTGCGCAATCCCGACAGCCACAAGCTGCTGGAGGCCCTGGGCATGTCCGGCCCGGGCGACACCGATCAGCCCGGCGCGTGCGATCTGCTGGTCGTGGGAGGCGGGCCCGGCGGCCTGGCGGCGGCGGTGTACGGCGCATCCGAGGGAATGGCGACGACCCTGGCCGAGGACACCGCACTCGGGGGACAGGCGGGGACGTCGTCCCGGATTGAGAACCTGCTCGGCTTCCCGGCGGGCCTGTCGGGCGAGGAGCTGGCCGCGCGGGCGGCCTTGCAGGCGCAGAAGTTCGGTGTGCGCCTCAAGCTTGCGTCAAGGGCGGTATCGCTGGCATCGGATTCCGGCGTGCACCGGGTCCGGTTCGACGACGGCGAGACGATCACCGCGAAGGCACTCATCATCGCCTCAGGGGCGCGCTACAACCGGCTGTCCCTCGACCGGCTGGCCGAATTCGAGGGCGTCGGTGTCTATTACGCAGCCACCCAGATGGAAGCCCAGGCGTGCAGCGACGGCCCGGTCGCCGTCGTCGGCGGGGGCAACTCCGCCGGCCAGGCCGCGCTGTTCCTCAGCCGCACCTGTGCTCAGGTGCACATCATTATCCGCGGTGAGACGCTGGCGAACTCCATGTCTCGCTACCTGACCGACCAGATTCAGGGCAATCCCCGTATCACCGTCAGGGCTCGCACGCAGGTCACCAAGCTGCTCGGGAACGATCAGCTGGAGGGCGTGAAGATTCTCGAGGCCGGCCCGAAGCAGGCGGCGGCTCTGGCGGTCCGGGGCCTGTTCGTCTTCATCGGCGCGCGGCCGAGCACCCAGTGGCTCGCGGGGCAGCTCGCCGAAGATAACCGCGGATTCCTGCTGACGGGCACCAGCATCCCCGAGGCCCAGCTCGACGAGTCCGGCCAGATCCCCCTGTTCCTCGAAACCAGCCGGCCGGGAATCTTCGCCGTCGGGGACGTTCGCAGCGGATCTGTCAAGCGCGCCGCGACCGCGATCGGGGAAGGCTCTATGGCGGTGCGGCTCGTGTACGAACGCCTCCAGGCCACCGGGACGGCAGTCGCAGACCCGCCGCGAGCCGGTACGTGATGCCGCGCGAGTTCGTCCGGGTGATGGTGCAATGGCAGTTAGCGCCGATTCGCGCCGCCGCCGAGGCCGCGGTGGAAGCTTCCCGGCGCCGCGTGCGGGAGATCCAGGAGCCAAAGCCGGGCTGACGCGGGCGTGATACCACGGTGCGTTCGGAAAAGGAATCAGATCATCCGAACGGGCCGTAGTGCTGCATGCGCAGGATTGCCCAAAAGGAAGCCATCCATAAACGCTTGCGGGCAAGACGTTGTTCATCTCCGGCGGCAGCCGTGGCGTCGGCCTGCCGATCGCCACGCCTGACCAGGCCCGGCCCGGCCCGGGAGAGTGGAGGCCGTAATGCCGAACGGCAGCATGCGGACCGTATTGGTAGCCCTTGGGTCAGGCCTCGGGGTCGCGCTCGCCAAGGTCGCCGTAGCGGTCTTCACTGGTTCGTCCGCGATGGCTGCCGAGGCTTCGCATTCACTTGCCGATACCGCCAACGACTTCTTCCTCTTCGTCGCTCAGCGTCGCAGCACCCGTCGCCCTGACGACCGGCATCCCCTGGGGTATGGGCGGGAAGCTTACTTCTGGGCGGTGATCGCGGCCCTCGGCGTGTTCGTCGCCGGTGCGGCGTTCTCCTTGCGTGAGGGCATCGCTGAGCTGATCCACCCCGGCGTCACTTCTTCGTTCACCGTGGCCTATGTCGTGCTGGCCATCTCTGCCGTCCTTGATCTGGTGTCATTCCGCCAGTCAGCGGGCCAGATGATCCGCCAGGCGCACCGTTACCACCGAGATCTCCTGGATGAGTCCAGGGTCACGTCCGACCCGACGCTGCGGGCCGTGTTCGTCGAGGACGCGGTATCAGTCTCGGGAGACGTGATCACGCTTGCCGCCCTGGCCCTTAATCAGATCACTGGATCGTCCATACCGCAGGGGGTGGCGGCGGTGCTCATCGGGCTGGTGCTTATCCGCACCAGCCTCCGGCTCGTCAAACGCAGCCACGACTTCCTGGTCGGCGCCTGGCCGCTGACCCCCGCGGCCCACGGGGATGGCGATGCTGATGGCTCCACCACCCAGCCACTCACGCCGGCTGATGAAGAGAGAGTACGAGCCTTCCTCCTCGCCTACCCCGGGGTGACCGCCATTAACGAAGTCCTGGTCACCTTCATCGGACCGGGCCGGGCGTGGGTCATAGCCCGCCTTGACATTGACGATGACCTCCGCGCTGCCCAGGTCAAATCGCTGGTACGCGGCATCGAGTCGGGTATGAAGGGTGAGTCGGAAGCCGTCTACCGGGTCGACATCGTGCCCATTGGCAGCGCACACGCCGTTACGTGAAGGCCCCGAGGCCGATGACGGCGCGGCCGACGATGAGCGTCTGGATGGTCTCGGTTCCCCTCGAAGGTGTGGATCGCCTCCATGTCCACCATGTGCCGCAGGCGCTCTCATCTGGGCGGGCCCTGGCGAGCGTCAACCCGGTGCCTTATTACATGCACTACGGGGAGAACCTCTGGGCTGGCCTGAAGGGCCACCTCGATACCGTCACCGAGCGTGCGGCCGCGCCCGTCATCGCCAGGTACACCGGCGTGCTGGCAGCCGCGGACATCGAGGCGTTCACGATGACGACCACGTTCGCCATCATGCAGTCGCTGCGCCTCGACAAGGGCCCGAGCGGTCCTGTCCACCCCTGACCCGCACCGGTCCGCGGGCGCGGCACTCTGCTTAGGTAGGTGTCGTGGCGGCTGATCGATCCGTGCCCGTGACACTGCCTGATGCCATCGGCGTGCGCGGCGCCCGGCACAACAACCTGCGCGACGTCGACGTCGACGTGCCACTATGGCGCACGGTCGCGGTTGTCGGCGTATCCGGATCGGGCAAGACGTCGCTCGCCATCGGCACCTTGTACGCCGAAGGCATGCAGCGATACCTCGCTGGCCTGAGCACGTACAGCCGCCGTCGGCTAACCCAGGCACAGCGCCCGGACGTGGACCGGATCGATCACCTCCCGCCCGCGCTTGCCCTGCGGCAGCGGCCGCCCGTTCCAGGACCGCGCAGCACCGTCGGGACCATGTCCGAAGCGCTGAACGTCCTGCGGCTGATGATGTCGCGGCTGGGCTCGCACCTGTGCCCGAACGGCCACCGCGTCGGCCCGTCGATCGCGACCTTTGCCGAGGAGATCGTCTGTCCAGTCTGCGGTGCGCATTTTGAGCATCCCAGTGCCGAATCCTTCGCCTTCAACTCCTACGGCGCGTGCCCGGCCTGCCAGGGCCTGGGCGTGCGGTCTGAGGTCGACGAAGCCACCCTGGTGCCGGACCCGGACAAGACGATCGAGGCGGGAGCGGTGCTGCCGTGGAACTCCGGCGGGCGGCGGCTGTCGATGTATGCCGCGGGCGAGCTCGGGGTGCGCCTGGACGTCCCGTACAAGTCGCTCACCGAGCGCGAGCGCGACATCGTGCTGCACGGCGCCCCCGTGCAGCGGCAGGTGACGCTGCACTCGGGCCGGAACGAGCGTACTGTGCGGCTGTCGGTGAACTATGACAATGCCGTCGCCGCGGTGGAGCGGTCGCTGCGCAGTGACAACGAGCGCACTCGTCGGCTGGTGCAGCGATTCGTCATCACCCGCACCTGCTCGGTATGTCACGGCACCCGGCTGCGGCCGGAGGCACTGGCTTCGGAGCTCGGCGGGCGGAACATCGCCGGGATCAGCAGGCTCAGCCTGGAAGGGCTGCAAGGGTTCACGGGCAGCCTTCCTGCCGGGCTTCCCGCCGAGCTCAGCCGGCTGACCACCGGGCTGCTCGCCGAGCTGAGCGGCGCGCTCACGCCGCTGCTCGACGTCGGCCTGAGCTATCTGACCCTCGACCGTCCCGGCGCCTCGCTGTCGACCGGTGAGCGGCAACGGATCGAGCTCACCTCAACCGTCCGTGCGAGCACCACTGGCATGCTCTACGTGCTGGACGAGCCGTCGGTCGGACTGCACCCCAGCAACGTAACCGGGCTGCGCAAAATGATCTCCGCTCTGGCCGGGAACGGCAATTCGGTGATCGTGGTCGAGCACGAGCGGGAGCTCATCCGCTCCGCCGAATGGGTCATCGAACTCGGCCCCGGAGCCGGTGCACAAGGCGGCCACGTGATCGCCGCGGGCACCCCCGGTCAGCTGGAATCCGACCCTCACTCGATCATCGGCCCCTTCCTGGCCGGCGCGCCCGGTGTTTCCCGTGACCGACCCGAGCGCGCAACTGACGACGCGCGGATCGCCATCGAGATCGCCGACCTTTACAACCTGCACGACCTCACCGCTGAGTTTCCGGTGAACCGCCTCACCGCAGTGGCCGGTCCGTCCGGGGCGGGCAAGACCGCACTCGTGCTGGATAGCCTCATCCCCGCCGCACGGGGGCGCCTGGGCGGCTCTCCGGAGCCGAGCCACGTCCGCCGCCTGAACCTGCAGGGCATACGGCAGGTTGTCCAGATTGACGCCTCGCCGATCGGGCAGAACGCGCGGTCAACCCCGGCAACCTACTGCGGGGCGTTCGATCACATCCGCCGTCTTTTCGCCGCGTCTGCGTACGCCCGGCGCCGTCTGTGGAAGCCCGGCCACTTCTCGTTCAACACCCGCGAGGGCCAGTGCCCGACCTGCCGCGGTCTGGGGCACCTGGATCTCGATGTTCAGTACCTGCCTGACATCACGGTCCAGTGCCCGGCCTGTCACGGCGCGCGCTTCAACGACGCGGTCCTCGCGGTGCAGGTCGAGGGCTTGACCATAGCCGATGTGCTGGCCCTGAGCGTGCACGACGCCGTCGAGCGGTTCGCCGACAGGCCACCAATCGCGGCGGCGCTACGGCCCGTCAGTGAGGTCGGCCTCGGCTATCTGAAGCTGGGCGAGCCTACCCCGTCGCTATCTGGCGGCGAGTCGCAGCGCCTGAAGATCGCGTCCAGGCTGCGCCGCAGCCAGCAGGGCGCGCTGTACGTGTTCGACGAGCCGACCACCGGCTTGCACCCGCTCGACGTCGGAACACTGGTGAGCGTGCTCGACCGGCTGCTTGACGCCGGAGCGACGATCATCGTCATCGATCATGACCTCGACTTGCTGGCGGCAGCCGACTACCTCATCGATATGGGCCCCGGCGGCGGCCCGGAAGGCGGCCGCGTTATCGCGGCGGGGACGCCCGGCGAGGTCGCGCGTGACGCGGGCAGCGTGACCGGGCCGTGGCTGGCCGAGTACCTTGGCTTGCCGGGCGTCAGGCGCTGACGCGATCGAGATCGCGCCGTGCCTGGTCATCGAGTGTGATGCCTTCAGCGGCCAGGTTCTCCCGCAGGTGGGCAACCGAGCCGGTGCCCGGGATGAGCAGCACGTTCGGGGCCAGCTGCAACAGCCACTGGAGTGCGGCCTGCGCCGGGGTGATGCCCAGGCGGGCGGCTGTCTGCGCAACCACGGGGCTGGCCAGTACGGGGTTGTCCTGGCCGCGCGGCCAGCCGAGCGGGCAGAACGGCACGAACGCGATGCCCCGGCTGAGGCACACATCCAGAAGCGGCGCCGCAGTGCGGTCGGCTAGGTGGAACAGGTTCTGCACGCAGACGATCTTGGTGCCCGCAACGGCATGCTGCAGCTGCCCCAGGCTGATATTGCTCAGGCCTATCCCGGCGATCAGACCCTCGTCGCGGGCCGCCACCATCGCGGCCAGCTGGTCGTCGAAGCGCGCATCCACGCGGCCGTCGCCGGGGCGGCGGAGGTTGACTGCGGCGAGCTCGGCTACCCGCAAGGCGCGAAGGTTATCCTCGATGCCCGCGCGCAGGTAGCCAGCGCCGCTGTCGTCCCGCCCGGCCGCGACCTTGCTGACGATCGCCAGCCCGTCGGGATACGGGTACAGCGCGTCGCGGATCAGCGCGTTCACAGTGCCGGGGCCGTAGTACTGGGCGGTGTCGATGTGATCGACGCCGGCGGCTACTGCGGCCCGGAGTACGCCGATGGCCGACTCACGGTCGGGCGGCGTCCCCGCGGCGAACTGACCCGCCAGCTGCATCGCGCCGTACCCAGACCGCCGCACTCGCATCCGCCCAAGCGCGAAGACAGACATCATTTCTGCTCCCACAGGGCATCTCCATGGTCGTAGCGGACCTGTCGCTTGCGACGCTAGTGACCATCAGGGTGAGCCGCCGTGGTGATCCGCGCCTTGGAGCGTCTGGTGGGGAACTCGCTGTCGCCGGCTGGCCGGTGGCCGCGCTCACTGGCGGGGTTTCAGGCGTTTCCCGCCGCTGCGGCGCGAGCGGCCAGTATGCCGCGGCCAGCAGGATCAGCAGGGGTCCGGTGTTCGGGTCAGTGCCCGTGCCGGTGAAGATGCCGCCCAGGTTCTCGGGCGATTTCATGATCTGGGCAACGAGCCGTATCTGGGGGCCCGGACGGCGTCGGGCTGGGCAACGCGGCGGCCGTGTCGTCGGGGCGACGGGCAACGGCGGGGTCGGTCAGGTTCGCGACCAGCCGCCTGCGGATCACAACCCTTCCTGCACTTTGAAAACGTCGTCGGCAACCAGTCCGTGAGCCTCGCGATGCACGGTGTTCGCGGCCTCCGCAGACGGTGCGTCGACCAGGCAGAAGATCTTGCCCTCGGCCTCGCTCACCCAGTAGCGGAGGTACCGGACGCGAGTCGCCCTTCACCCTGCCCCGCTTCGTGCGCGTACTGGCGCAGCGAGGCCAGCACCGGATCGCGTTCCAACAGCATCATATTCAGGATCTTCTCTCAAACGGTCAATCACCACGTTTCGGCCGTGCTGGCCAAGCTCGGCGTCGAGAACCGCGAGGCGGCCGCTGATATGAGCCGGAACCTGACTGCTTAATCGAGCCGGTGATGAACAGTACTCAACGCCGCCACTCGACAGCTGCAGTCGCGCCGTCACGCCCATCTGGCGTGCGATCACAGCGAGAGCGCGCAGCAGGCGGGAGCTGCGCAGAACAGCTGATTCTGTGCTCGATTCCGCCCTAATCAAATTATGTTCGGCCGGTGTACGCCGTTGCCGCGCCTTGCTGCTGCGGCAAGATCAGAATCGCCGGTCCCGTGGGGCGTTCCCGGGTCCGGGTATTGCCGCATCATGGAGGGATGACCGGCACACCAACGACCTGCTATGCGTCCGGGCCGCGGGGCGCGCTGGCCTATCAGGTGACGGGTACCGGGCCGGTGGATCTGCTGATGGTTCCCGGCATGCACTCCCACCTCGAACTGCAATGGCAGCTACCGGGATATCGGCGGTTCGTGCGCGGGCTCTCCCGGCACTCCCGGCTCATCCGCTATGACAAGCTCGGGACTGGCCTGTCCGATCCGACGATCTCGTCCCCGACTGTCGGTGAGCGAGTCGATGACCTGGCTGCGGTCGCTGCCGCGTGCGCGGCTTCAGCACCCTTCCTGCTCGGCTTCAGCGAGGGAGGTCCGCTGGCGATCCGCTTCGCTGAAGGTCATCGGGCATCTGGTCTTGTTCTATACGGCACCTCCGTTCGCCCGCCGACCTCCGAAGCTCGCGCGGAACTGGATCTCGTCCTGCGGGGCTGGGGCTCCGGACGGTCGCTCGACACGTTTGCCCCAAGCCTGGCCGCGGATCCCGCGGCCCGGCGCATCACCGCGTCTCTCGAGCGAGCCGCGTCAGAGTGCCCCGGCGATGCGGCAAGCGGACAGAGCAGGTGCAACTGGTGCCGTCCGTCGATCGCCAGCTTGGCGTACACCCGCTTGAGGTGGGTCTCAATCGTGGCCCGGGACAGGAACAGTTCGCGCGCGATCGCGGGGTTGCTGTTCCCGTCGGCTGCCAGCATGGCCACCCGGGCCTCCGCGTCGGTCAGGGACGCCCATCCCGTCAGCGGGCGGGTGACTCGGGGTGCGCCGGGCCGGGCGGGTCGTGGCCAGTCGCACAGTCGCGCGAGGAACGCAGCTACCCGCTCGACGATCGCGTCCACGTCCCCGGCCCATGGCTGATGGTCGATGCCGGGCAGGATTTCGAGTTGCGCACCAGGGATGTGCTCGGCGAGGTTCCGCGCCTCGGCGACCGGAATGAATTCCTGCGCCCAATGCAGTACCAGGGTAGGTATGCGCAGGTGTTCGAGTAGCCCCTCGGCGCTGCTATCGGCAAGGGCGCCGATCACGTGCCTGATCATGGCCGGGCTGGCGGCGGAGCAGCCTCCACCAGCCATACGCCATCCGGATGGTCACCTGCCAGACCGGCGGCGGCCCATGCCGCTGGCACCGGTCCACATCAGCCCGCGGGCGGTGCCTGCCGTAGGCGCGCGCCGGCCGAGCGCCCTACGACACCTACTAGGCGGCCGGACCCGGCAGCTGGACGATGTTCGGCCTTCCCGCCCGCGCCAGCATCGGCGGCAAGGGCAGCAGCCGCTATCGGCGAGCGGCGATGGCGGGCCACGCTGCCGGAGGGCCGGCGAACGGAGACCAAGATGACCATCCACAGCCCGCACCCACCGGTGCCTTTGTCCGGGCGCTGAGTTCGTGCTGTCCCGCGCGGCGGCAAACATGAACACGCAGAAATACCTGATCTGGCCGGCCGCGCATGATCTTCCGCGCCGGCCAACACCCGCGTATAACGAGCGGCTCTTCGCGTCGCTGAGCTGGTGGCGGGTGATAGTTACCGGCGCGAGGCCTCGTCGAGGTCGATGCCGATGACGCTAGCCACATGGTCCAGATCGCTGCCGCAAGCCAGCAAAGTGACTTGGTGCCGTCGCGCGACCGCAGCGATCATGCAGTCAATCATCCCCCGGGGCGTGATCCCGGACTGCCGGCAACGACGGTAGATGCGTACCGCCCCATCGAAGTCAGCGACGGCGTCGAACGGGCAGAGGTGGAAACGCAGCAGCAGGCGGCGCAGATCCGCCTCCCTCGCGTCGCTGCGCGCGCCAGCCAGGACTTCCATGATCACCGGCTCGGTGACGGCGACCGGGCCCCGGGTGTCAATGAGCTCGGTCAGTCGATGATCGACTGCGCTTCCGGTGGCCCGGTCGTATTCGACCCAGGCGGAGGTGTCTGCGAGGATCACGCTGCTCCCCGGGGCGCGACATCGTCGGGAAGATCCCCGATGGCATGCGCGCCCCGCATCGACAGGGCCTCCTCGCGCGTCATCGGCTGCCCGGCAAGATGGCGCAGGGCGAGCTCGACCGCTTCGGTCTTCGTCCGCAGGCCGTAGCGCTCCATGACCGCCCGGAGATAGATGTCTTCGATCTCGATGTTCGTGCGCACCCGACTCATACACCTACGATACACCTTACGTGTAAGTTACGTGTACCGATAGCGAGTTCAGCCACTGGCCGCCACCCACAGTCCCGAACTTCCAGTTCTGGCGTCGTTCGCTCAGACGCCCGCTTCTCACGCATGACCGGGCGTTTAGCCGGGCATTGCGTCGACGGTAACAGCGCGAACAACATTTACGCCGGGCCCTCACGCCACGATCGCCGTCAAACGGCGAAGGACCGCGAGGAGGCTGCCCGCCGACGGTACGCATGGGGCCCCGGCGGGCACGATGCTGGCAGGACCCGTCACCTAGCAATCACTGGCAAGGGGGACCGATGGCAGGGACTCACGAGCCTGTTGCGGTGCTCGGCATCGGGGCGATGGGCCACGGCATGGCGGCCAGTGCTTTGCGCGCTGGCATCCCGACGATCGTCTGGAACCGCAGGATAGAGGCGGTCCGGGACCTGGCTGAGCTCGGCGCGGAGGTCGCCGGGACCGCCGCCGACGCGGCGCGGCGAGCGGCGATCGTGGTCACGATGGTGACCGACGCTGATGCCGTCATTTCGGTCGCCCGGGACCAGGGGATGCTTGCTGCCTTGGCGCCGGGCGCGATCTGGGTCCAGATGAGCACGATCGGCGTGGCGGGGATCGACCGGGTCGCGGCCATGGCCGGTAGTGAGCGTCCGGACGTGATGCTCCTCGACGCGCCGGTGTCGGGAAGCAAGGATCCGGCAGAAGGCGGCCAGCTGACGATCTTCGCGTCCGGGCCCGCCAACGCGCGTTCGCGTGTCGCTCCGCTGTTCGACGCGCTCGGCCAGCGCACGATCTGGGTCGGCGAGTCCGGGACCGGAACGCGGCTGAAGCTGGTGAACAACACCTGGCTCGCGTTCGCGACCGAAGCGGTCGCTGCGTCGGTGGCTCTAGCTCACCTGCTGGGTCTTGACACCGGGACGGTGGTGGACGCGCTGGGCGGCGGCCCGCTGGTGTCCGCCTGGCAGAATGCCAAGCTACAACGGATCGCCAACGGCGAGTTCTCGGCCCAGTTCGCGCTCTCGCTTGCGCTCAAGGACGTGCACCTCGCCCTGCAAGCGGCTGGCGGCGACCGGTTCGCTGCCCTTGCCTGCCTGGCTGACGAATGGCAGCAAGCCGTTGATCAAGGACTCGGCGGGCAGGATCTGACCGTCGTGACGCGCGCGCTCGAACAGCAGGGAGGAACGCCATGACCCTGATCGGCTACCCGGTGATGTGCGAGCCGACGGGCCTGAAGCAGCTGGTGCGCGACGCCATCGGCGCGGCGCCGGCTTAGGTGTCGTCGTCGTCGGCCTCTGCCTCCAATTCGGCCTCTAGCTCAGCTTCGGCTACGGCGACCACGAATCCCAGGCCCTCGGCGATGTTCTCCGCCGCCGAAACCACGCGGACCGTGCCCACGATGGGTGCCACCGCGACGAGAATATCTTCGACGTCATCGAGGGTGATGCCGGAGTCGGCCGCCGCTTCGACGTTGAGCGCATAAGACGCAGCTGATGCGTCCACCGCGACCAGGGCGGCGATCCGGGCAATCATGAACTCGCGTGGGGGCAGGTCGCTGCTCTCCAGCGATGCGGCGGTCATCACCGTGAGGGTGTCCATGACGGGGGTGTCACTATCGGGCATAGCGGAGTCCTTTCAGAACGGGAGCAGCCAACTAATCGTCCTCTTGCCGCGCTCGTTCCGCCAGACCCACAGGCCACAGGGCCTGACTGCACTTGCCAAGATTCACAAGATCGTTTAGAGCTGCGAGGAAATCGTGCGACTCCGGGCCATGGACGACCTCGAATGGACGCGGAACTGATCGCCTGATTGGTGGCATGATCATCGGCCGACGGCGCGCCGCCGTACCATGATGGGATCCAGGCATCAGCTGCCGCAGCCGATGCCCGGGATCGGGACACTCGACATGGCCGGGCGGTCCACCACCCGGAGGGGTTGTGCCATGGACATCGCGAACCGGGTCGCCATCGTCACCGGCGGCGCCAGCGGCATCGGCCGGTCCATCTGCCTGGCGCTCGCCGACGCGGGCGCGGCCGGCGTGGTGGTAGCCGACGTTGACGCCGCGGGCGCGGCGAAGGTAGCCGCGGAGATCGAGGCCGGCGGCCACCGGGCGCTGGCCGTGCCGGCCGACGTGTCGCGCGAGTCCGACGTGCGGGCCCTGGTGGCCGCGGCAGAGCATGCGTTCGGGCCGGTGGACCTGTTCTGCTCCAACGCCGGCATCATTGTGGCCGGCGGTTTGGAGGTGGCTGACGATGCGTGGGCGCGGATCTGGGCCATCAACGTGCAAAGTCACGTGTACGCCGCGCGGGCGCTGCTGCCGGGCGTGCTGGCCCGCGGCCAGGGTTACCTGATCATCACGGCGTCCGCGGCCGGCCTGCTTACCCAGCTCGGCTCGGCCCCGTACGCGGTGACCAAGCACGCCGCCGTGGCGCTGGCAGAGTGGCTCTCGATAACTTACGGCGAGCAGGGCCTGGTGGTGTCGTGCCTGTGCCCGCAGGCGGTGACCTCCAACCTGGGCGCGACCAGCCGCCGCGAGCTAGGCGAGGATACATTTCTTGAGGACGTCGGCGCGACCGGTGGCTCGGCGCAGGCAGCGCTGGACGGCGTGCTCGAGCCGGGCCAGGTGGCCGCGACGGTGCTGGCCGCGGTGGCGGCCGAGCAGTTCCTGATCCTGCCGCATCCGGACGTGGCCACCTATGAGCGCCGGCGGGCCGATGACCGCGAGCGGTGGCTGCGCGGCATGCGCCGCCTGCAGGCCCGGCTCAGCGGGAGACCCTGACCAGATGACGGAAGGCATCAGCCCATCAGCGGTGTCGGGCTGGCTGCTGGCCAACGTTGAGGGCCTGCGGCCGCCGTTTGAGTTCGCGCTGATCGCCGGCGGCCGCTCCAACCTGACTTATGCGGTCACCGATGCCGCGGGCCGCCGGATCGTGCTGCGCCGTCCGCCGATCAGCCACATCCTGCCTACGGCCCATGACATGGGTCGGGAACACCGGATCATCTCTGCCCTGCGTGACACGCCTGTGCCGGTCCCGGCGGCCCTGGGCTACTGTGCCGACGAGACGGTCAACGGCCGGCCTTTCTACGTGATGGAATTCGTCGACGGCTACGTCCTGCGCGAGCCCGCCGAGGCGGCGGCTGCCCTCGACGAGGCAGGCCGGATGACAGCAGGCTACGACCTCGTCGACGTGCTGGCCGCCATCCACCAGCTGGATGTCGATGCCATCGGGCTTGGTGACCTGGCCCGGCACGACGGCTACATCGAGCGGCAGCTGCGCCGGTGGCACAGGCAGTTCAGCCAGTCGCAGCAGCAGGCCCGCGGTGTCGGCGTCTACCGCCCGGTGCCACTGGTCGACAAGGTGCACGACCTGCTCGCCGGCCGGGTCCCGGCCCAGCAGGGAACGGCTCTCGTACACGGCGACTACCGCCTGGACAACACCATTGTCTCCGCCGGAGGCCAGGTCCAGGCGGTGCTGGACTGGGAGCTTTGCACGCTGGGTGATGCGCTAGCCGATGTGGGCACCATGATGGCGTACTGGGGCAGCGGCCCCGGGCCGGGGGCGGCTTCCGACCCGCTGCGGCTCGCCGCCACGGCGCTGCCTGGCTTCCCCAGCCGGGTCGACGTGGCGGAGCGCTATGCCGGCCATTCCGGCCACGATCTTACCGACCTGGGGTTCTACGTGGCATTCGCCCAGTGGAAGCTCGCATGCATCGGCGAAGGAGTCTTCGTACGGTACGCGGCCAACGCCATGGGAACCGGTGGCAGCGACGCCGCGGCGCTCGGCCGAGGCGTCGAGGATCGTGCCCGGCAGGCGCTGGCCTCACTGAACCCCTGAGCCGTTCACCTGGCGCCATTTCGACGATGTCTGCTAGGAGGCGGAAGTCATCGATGTCACGCGTGTGCGTGGCGTCATAGGCCAAGGCTGTCTGTGGCGTGCGGGGCGGGCTCGCCACCAGCGGCAGGCCCGGCCACGCCGGCCCCCAGGGTGATCGCGACGACCGCCCCTTGGATCGGCAGAGCCGATCCGCCGCGGTGCGCTAGGCGAAGCGACGCGGTCAACAGTGCAGATGGGCCGGGCACTCGCCGACTTCGACCTGCTGCAGGCTATGCGCAAGGATAGTGATGAAACATCCTAGGGAGGTGCTGCGGTGACAGCGGCACTTGTCATCGGTGGCGTGGTCCTGCTCGCGATGATTTGCGTCTCTTGGTACGGCGCGGTCACCCTGCCGAGTGACGCGCGCGTTCCGATCCATTTCGGGGTCTCCTACAACAACTTCGTGTCCAAGCGCGTAGGGCTTGTCATGCACCCGGCCGCAGGTGCGGTGGTTTATCTGCTCTCTGCCTTCGTGAGCCACGGCAACTCGGCAAATGGCGCCTCGTCCAAGGCGCTACCGCACGTCTTCCCTGTGATCATCATGTGCGTACTGCTCGCCGTCCAGGCTGGCGCCATAAGGGTGGCACGCCGCAGGTCCGTCGTCTGATCCAGATCTCATGCGCCGCAGCCGATGGCAGCATTGATCGCCATCAACCCCTACGGCAGCGGGCGTGCCGTGCGTCGCGGTCGACAGCGCGGCGACCTGGTCCTCGGCCAGGCTCTGCGCGATCTGCCAACGCCTATCGGTGCCGTCGCTGTCCTCGGTCGGCTCGACGTCCTGCCCGGCGAGCAGCGCCTGCAGCGCCACCGCCTCGGCCGTCGTGCCTCCAGCTGAGCTCCTGATGCCCGCAGCAGTGCCAGCGCATCGTTCACCAGCGCGGGCACCAGGCGGCCCTGGGCCTACGCCGTACCGCACTCCCGGGGTCCCGGCACCTGCATCGAAGAGGCACCTGGGACGGCGCCTAGGTTGTTGAGGGCCCAGCCTTGGCCGCGGAGGTCGCCGATGTCGCGGAACAGTTGCAGCGCCTGGGTCTGGCTAGTGGTGGCGGCCGGGTTGTCGCCGGTCAGGCTTTTGCGCGAAGCCCAGGCTGCTGAGGGCCCGGGCTTGGCCCTGCTGGTCGTTGCCCATCTGTGCAGCGGCAACCGCGGCCTGGCCGAGTGCGACAGCTTCGTCCCAGTAGCCTTCTGCGTGAAGGAAGTCGCTTATCGCGGCGGGAATTCGGAGGGCGTGACTAATACGCGCATGGGCTGCGGCATAGTCGACGCAGGCGTACACCGAGCGGACCCGCCCTGGCCCCTCCGCCGTCAGCCGCCCCGTCACCAGCAGACGTCCTGACGGGCACCCGCAAGCTGGGCGCTGCGCACGTCAGGCGGTGAACTGCTGGGCGTCCGGGATCGGGGCATCGGTAAGTTAGCCGTCAGGCTGAGCCGCAAGCGGGGAGTGGCCGGGCCACGCCCAGCCAAGTCCAGCGACGGTACGACCTCGTCCTAGCGAGGGCCGGTGGTTCGAATCCACCTGCGCCCACTGTTTTAGCAGGCCAGCACCCGATCCGGTGCAGCAGCAGATCAAGCCCGGCCGGCGTGCAGCTGACGGCGAGCCAGCTACCCTCGCCGGTCTGTTGCCGGGCTGTCGGACAATAACGGACGCGATCGGCGCCATTGCTTGACATTTCTGATCGAGTGCCCGTGAATGAGAGCGAACAGCGCCGTGCAGGGGGGTATGGGGGGGACCATTGCGTTCTTGCCGTGCATGCGGCAGCGAATCCCGGCCGCAGGCCAAATTCTGCGCATCCTGCGGCGCCGCTATCGCGTGGCCGGACAACGGCCCGGCGTCATCAGGAAGGGGGCCAGGACTGCCTGACAGTGAACCGGCGTCGTCAGGCATGCAGACGAGCGTGGCGCCCGTCGCTGTGCCGCCTGCCCGCGTGTCGCCCCCCGTCACGCCAGTACCGCCGGGGGAGAAGTCAACCGATCCCACGCGACGGTCTCGGCTGCTGGCCATCACCGGCGCTGCGGTGGCAGTCGCCGGGTTAGCCATGCTCGGGCTGGTCTGGGAGCACTCGTTCGGGCAGCAGGCGCCAAGGCGGCCCGCGCTCGCGTTCTCGACTGCCTCCGCCGAGGCCAACCCGGCCTCGTCGCCGGCCACAGCCGCTCCGTCGTCTTCGGCGTCGTTGTCGCCGCAGCAGGCGGCGATCGGCCTAGCGGCGCTGCTCGGGCACAGCGTGACCGATCGCGCGTCGGTGAATGGCGCGTTCACCGACGTTGAGACCTGCGGCCCGCGCCAGGCACAGGACGTTCGGACGTTCAGCCAGGCGGCGGGGTCCCGGCGGCAGTTGCTCGCACAGCTGGCCAGCATGCCCGGCCGGTCGGCGTTGTCGCCGTCGATGCTGGCGGACCTGGCCAGCGCCTGGCAGGCGTCGGCCAGCGCTGATACCGACCTTGCGGCCTGGGCTCACGATCAGGCCACGGGCGGCTGCTCGGCCGGTAACCAGTCCGATCCCCATTTCCAGGCGGCCACCGGGCCCAACCGGCAGGCGACCGCAGGCAAGCGTGCCTTCCTCCGGCTGTGGGATCCGCTGGCTCGCCAGTACGGGCTGACCACCTATCAGCAGAACCAAATCTGAGCCTGTCGCGGGTCCCGGCGTGACAGAGGCGGTCCCGGCAGCGGGAAGCTAACCGGACGGGCGCTCAGCTAGCGTGGCGATCTGAGGATTGACCAGCCCGGAAAGATGCCCGAACGAGACGGCGCCGACGGGATGGCACGGGGTGGGCGAGATCGTGTCGTCGCCGAAGCTAAATACGACCCCGGCAGGAGCGACGTTCATGGCGACGTAGCCGGGCGTGAGCATCCGCGCCAGCACAGGCGGAAGCTTCCCTGCACCCCAGCCAGGCATTTCGTCGCAGGTGCGAATACTTTCCTGCGCCTGGAGTTCTGCGCTCAGCGCGCGGACCCCCGGTGCTCTGAAGGCGGCGGCCGTTAAAATGTGATCCGGGCTGACTATCGCACCAGTGTCCATGCGGACCGTCACGGCTGTCAGACCGTATGAAACGTCTCCCGCGCCGGGATTGTGGACGTAGTACATGTACTTGACGGATAGCAATTCGCCGTCGGAGTATACGGTGTCTTCGAATGTGATGAATCCGTCGCCGGGCACGGCAGACGGGGCGTGAGTCTTAGTCATCGCGTTGACGGCCCCGATGGCGGGCGCGCGTAGCTCGGCGTTGATCACCTGCTGGAGTGCGCTGCTGGGCATACGTGTGATGATCGGGTACTGCTCGGACAGCTTGTACGGGTCGGCCGCATCTGACGGCATGATCAGCCTGTGCAAGGTGATGCGGTACGGCGGCGTGGCAGCCGGCCGCGTCAGGGTCCGTACCACGAGGAACGCGACGGCCGCCCAAGCGCACGCCGCGATGACCCAGGCCCAGCGTGCGATCGTCCGCCACGGGCGGCCTGCGGCGGACGGTGGCTCCGGCTGAGAGCCGGCCAGGTCATCGGCAGGTTCGCGAGATGGCGCGCCGACGGTATTGACGGCGCCGAGCACGACGGCGCCCGAGCCCGGGGCTAGCTGCGGTTCAACGCCCAGGATCTGGATGAGCAGGGCCGCAGCCCGATGCGGTGAGGCGAGCTCGCCCGTGACGCAGACGGCACCGAGCTGACTAGGGGCACAGCCAGCGCTGGTGACGGTAGCGAGCAACTCGTAGCCGCCCTGCCGCAAGGCCACTTCCGGGTCGTCACCCGCGGACCGGGCCAGGCCGCCGGGCATGCCGGCAGACTGGAATCCGTCGTGAGTCCTTCGCAGCATGGCAGTCTCGATGCTGGCGGCGTCCACGTCCAGCACAGCCACCCGCTGGCCGGGACTAGCGTCGGCGGCCAGGGCGCCAGCGGCGGCCACCGGCCTGGCGAGGAAGTCCGGTTCGGGCAGGCCGGCGGCGGCTGCCGCCGCGCGCAGCACTGCGAGTACGTGCTCAGCGGGATCAGCGGGATGAATCAGGACTAAATGCGCGGGCTTGGCTGGAGCGTTTTCCGGCGCGGCCTCGTCGGTCACTGCCGCGAGGATTGCCCGGTAAACCTCCGTTAAGGCAACCTCTGTCCCGCCGACAATGATTGTCGTCCCCTCGCTAAGAGAACGCTTAGGCGAGAACACGGCGTGCCCGGGATCCAGCGCGGCCAGCTGAGCGGCTGCCCGGCCCGCCAGTAGCTCCTGAGCAGGGCCGATGAACACAACAGACGGCAGCTCCTGCGCGTCTGCGAACTCTACGATCTTCGCCCCGTGCCGGTCCTTAACCGCGGCGGCTACTGAGGTATCGCGAATATCAACCGCAAGAGCCCACCTATCGGCGGCCATCAGCTCTCCCCCTGCCGCGTCGTGCCCTTGAGCGGCTGGCGGCATACTTGCGGCTAGTGTCAGCGCCCGGGCAATAGCCCTACTATGCCGCCATTTAGTGAATAAGATTGGGGCTTTCGCGGGAAGCGAGGTAGGGGGCCCCACGATGAACGACAGCGCGGCAGGTGGCGCAGGCTCGGTAGCTGACCTGGCCGCCCTGCTCCAGGCGGTGGCATTAGGCGCCCATGGCCGGCACGGCCGTCCGCTTTGGGAGAGCCTGGCCCGCGTGGTCACTACCGACGACGGATCACGTACCGAGGAACTCTTGGCGAGTGCAGCGGTGCTCGCCGCCCTGCACGAACAGCCCGCCGACTCCGGCCGGGCGGAGGCCCTAGCCCGGGTGCTCCTGGCCCGCGGCGAGGCGAATCCGGCTTTCCGTGAGAGATTCGGCTCCTGGCGGCAGCAAGAGCAGGCCCGAGCGCTAGAGCACGCCATCGGCGAGCGGCCGGTCGCCGCCGTCGGCCAGGCGCAGCAGAGCACTTCCAGCATGGGGGCGCCTGCTCCGATGATGGGCGGTCTTCCGCCCGGCAATCAGCAGTCAGGACCAGGCCCCGCTACTGTTAGGGAAGCGGCCGGTGCGGAAGTTGAGACGGCGGGTCGTCCCGGGACCAAGCCGTGGTACCGCCGGTCGGTTGTCTACGTCGGCGCAATCGTCACCCCGGTGCTGATTGCTACCCTGACTGCCCTGGCCACCGGCAGCATCCAGAAGCTTCTGGGCAGTTCATCGTCCCCGTCTCAGAACGTCGCGGCGCCCCAGGGCTCGCAGTCGTTGCAGCCGAAGCAGAAGTCCCGCGCCGTCCCTGCCGCCGGGAGCACGATGGCCGCTGCCAGCCTGAACAGTCCGGTGCGGGTCGAAGGAGTGACGCCCCTCAACAACGGCCCGGACAACAGCTGGGCATTAGCGAGCAAGGTCGTATTGACCCGGGCGCAGCTTGCCCAGCTCAACGACTTCACCCTGAGCGGGAAGCACGGGCTTCTGCCGTCATTCAACGCAGTCGCCGTCGGGACCGGTTCCATTGACGTGACCGTCGTCGGCAATGAGAGCGGAACCGTGACGGTCAACGGGATGCAGATAGTCAAGAGCTGCCAGCCGCCCTTGGACGGGACCCTCTTTGCAAGCGACGCCCAAGGACTGCAGAGCACGGTCGGGCTCGGCTTTGACCTGGCCGCCCCGATCGGCTACGCACGCAACGATAACGGCTACTTCCAGACCGGGAACTTCTTCCAGGATCACGTCGTCACGCTCACAAACGGGGAGACGCACACGTTCAACATCATCGTTAAGGGCTCTCCGTCCTACTACTGCCGCTTCACTTTCCAGATGTCTGTCGTGACGCCCGGCGGTACGGTCACGGAGGAGATCACTGACAATGGAAGGCCGTTTGAGTCGACCGGATTGGCCCACCGGTACCTGGCCGCGTATGTTGGCGGTGTAGGCGCCATGCTGGCTCCTGGATCTCATGACAAAAACGGTGCCTGGATTCCGGCCAATCCCAAGGCGTTCCATTAGCAGAGCTTGGTTGGCGCGGCCAGCTAGCAGTCCAGATGGGTGGCGCGGTAGCTGGCCGGGGCGGTGATCAGGTACCTCCTGCCCCGCGGCACGAGGTAAAGAGCGATCGTCCAGTCCGTGGTCAGCATCGCGCCAGCAGGCTGAATCCACTCATGCGCACCTTTCGCCACTGACTCCCTCTTAACACGCATGACCGGTCGACTCGATGCGCTGCCAGGCCACGTGCTCCATCGCGTTATGGACTCAGAACGATCTGTTCGTGCGGGTCGGCACAGGCGGCTTGAACCCGAGCGCACACCGAACGGTGCTGCGTCGGCGTGCTTCCGGCGGTGTGGTGTGCTGCCCGCCGAAGCCTGGCCGCCGTGGGGATGGCCTGCCAGCCGCGCCCGCGCGCGACGGCGCCCTCAGCAGGTCGCCGCCGGCCGGTAGGGGCGGAAGAACGCGCGCAGCTCCTCCGCGTAGAGCTCGGGCTCCTCGAACGGCGCGAAGTGCCCGCCGCGCGCGGGCTCAGTCACGCGCACGACGTTCGCCGTGCGCTCGAGCCACGCTCGCGGCGGGCGGACGATGTCGCCGGCGAAGAGCGAGAAGCCGGACGGCACCTCGACCCGGCGGGCGTGCTGGGCGGGCGGGATCGCGGCGTTCGCGCGGTACATGCGCATCGACGAGCCGATCGTCCCCGTGAGCCAGTAGAGCGTGACGTTCGTGAGAATCTCGTCCTTCGTGAAGCGCCGCTCGACGTCGCCGTCGCAGTCGCTCCACGCCCGGAGCTTCTCGACGATCCACGCGGCGAGCCCGGCTGGCGAGTCGGTGAGCCCGAAGGCGGCGGTCTG
>JBEKIF010000061.1:0-24334 GCA_050011895.1 Streptosporangiaceae bacterium
CCGCCTGTGAGCGCCACCGGGCAAGCATCGCTGGAACCACCCGCCAGCACCAGCACCGCAACAACCACCCAGCACCAGCAGCCCGGCCCGGTACTTCCGCTGCCTCCTGACGACGGCGAGAAATACGCCTACGTCTTCCGGAACCTGGCATACCTCGCGACGATCCTGGTCATTGGTGCGGGCTGCCTGATCATCAGCCAGGTCAGGTTCGAGACACACAACCCGGCGCTGTGGCCGTTCATGATCTTCACGGCCACCTACATCATCTATCAGGCGATCAGCCTGCCGGTGAATTTCACCGGCCGCGGCTTCGATCTGGCCGCTCACCAGGCGCGCATCCGCACGTGGCGGCCGGTCTCCTACCCAAGCGTGGATATCTACCTGCCGATCTGCGGCGAGCCTCTTGAAGTGCTCCGAAACACTTGGCAGGCGGTATCCGACCTCGTTGCGGAATACGAGGGGGCGGCGACGGCCTTCGTGCTCGACGACGGACCGTCCGATGAAGCCCGTTCGATGTGCGAGTCGTTCGGCTTCCGCTACATCCGCCGGCCTGATCTTCGCGCTTACAAGAAGAGCGGCAACCTGCGGCACGCGTTCGCGCGCACGAGCGGCGAATACCTGGTCATCTTCGATGCCGACTTCGCCCCGCGCCGCGACTTCCTCGCCGAGACACTCCCGTACCTCGACGAGCCGGCGATCGCGATCGTCCAGACGCCCCAGTTCTTCCGGGGCAGCGCTGCCCAGACGTGGATCGAGAACGCTGCAGGTGCGATCCAGGAGGTGTTCTACCGATCGATCCAGGTGGCCCGTGACCGGTTCGGTGCGGCCATCTGCGTCGGGACCTCCGCGGTATACCGGCGGACCGCACTCGAGCCGCATGGCGGTCCGACGCTCATCCCCTACGCGGAGGACGTGCACACCGGACTCGACGTGCGCAGGGAAGGCTGGAGGATGATCTACGTGCCGGTCGTCCTTTCCACCGGGATCTGCCCGGACAACCTCGACGCGTTCGTGCGCCAGCAGTACCGGTGGTGCACCGGGAACGCAGGCGTGGTCTTCTCACGTCGGCTCTGGTCGGTACCGATGGCCATCCCGGCGCGACTCACCTACATCTCCGGCTTCTTCTACTACACCTACACTGGGCTGCTTATCTTCTTCGGGCCCATCCTCCCCATCGTCATGCTCGCCTTCCTGCCCGGCCAGATCCGGCTGCGGAACTTCATCGTCCTGCTGCCGGCCATGCTCACCGGATTCGTGCTCTATCCCCTGTGGCATCGGTCCAGCTACGGGCCGTCAGTCTGGTCCTTGGGGATCGCTCGAGGCTGGGCGCACGCCTTCGCCATCTGGGATGGTGCCCGGGGCAAGACGATGGGCTGGCATCCATCCCGGACGCCGGGCAGTTCACTGCGGCGGTTCCGGATCGGCGTCACGTGGTGGAGCGGCGGCATGGCCATGCTCTGGCTGGCACTGGCCATCTGGCGGATGGTGACGATCGGCTACCTGCAGTTCGCGGTCCTGTTGTTTTTCGCCCTGCTCAACCTGGCCATGGTGAGCCGCGTCGTCTTTCCCGGAGTCAAGACAGCATGAGAGCCCGCCTGGTGCTGATAATGGCCGTCGCGATTGCGACTGTCTCGGTCATTTTCGCGATCACCCGCGTCGTCCCGTCGTCCGCGTCCCGCCCCGCGGTCGTACACGCATCCCTGCCGCCTAGCTCGGCCTCTTACCTGGGCGTCTATGAGGCCGGGTCACCGCCTGATACTGCTCCGATCGCTGCCTTCGCGCAAGCGGCAGGCAAGCAGCCGAACCTCGCCGGGTATTTCAGTGGCTGGGCAGAGCCCTTCGCGACATCGTTCGCGGAGAAGATCCGCGGCCAGGGCATCATCCCATTCGTACAGCTTGATCCGCTTTACGCCTCCGTCCCCGCGATCGCGGCCGGCGAGTATGACGGCTACCTGCGGTCGTATGCCGAAAGTGTCCAAGACTTCGGTCACGCGGTCGTCATCGGCTTCGGGCACGAGATGAACGGGCCCTGGTATCCGTGGGGGTACGGGCACCTGCCGCCGAAAACGTTCATCGCGGCGTGGCGGCACATCGTGACGGTGTTCCGCAGCGAGGGCGCTGACAACGTCACCTGGCTGTGGACGATCAACCAGGACCTTTCCGACACCGGGCCGGTCAAGTCATGGTGGCCCGGCAGCTCGTATGTCACCTGGGTCGGGATCGACGGCTACTACTTCCGTCCCTCCGACACGTTCGCCAGCGTCTTCGGGCGTACCATTCAACAGGTGCGGGCGTTCACCAACAAGCCGGTGCTGCTGTCGGAGACCGCCGTGGGGCCAGAAGCGGGCCAGTTCCTCAAGATCCACAACTTGTTCGAGGGGATGCAGCAGTACGGAACGCTGGGACTGGTGTGGTTTGACAAGGCCCAGCACGGCGGGATCTTCCATCAGGACTGGCGCATCGAGGACAGCACTGCCGCCGAAGCGGCGTTCCGGTTCGGCGTGTCCGTGCTGACGCTGGCGCATCCCTGAGCGCATCCCGCCGCAGCGAGCGCTGACCGGACGCCGGTCGCTCCGGTCGGCGCGCTGTGCCGCTTGCAGGGGCGCGCCGCGCCCGGGTCCGCTGGCCTGATGTCGATCTTGATATTCGGTTATGCCAGCGTAATAAGGCGTGGCGGCCCTAAGTCCTCCCTTCGGAGACCAAAGGACTCTTCAGTCACCGCGATCACCCTTCTACCGTTTTGGCCTGCAGGAGCAGGTTGGCTCCCGCGGGTGGCCATGGCGTCACGGCACCGCCTGGGTCTGCGCTACGTCAGGGAGGAATCATGACATCCGGCCAGGCAGCAGCGCGACCGTCGGCCGAGCACCTGCAGCGGCGGCTCGCCGTCGCCCGTGGCGATGCGCCAGCCGACCTTGTCCTGAAGGGCGGCCGGGTCCTGTCGGTGTTCACCGGCGAGGTACTCCAGGCCGACGTCGCGATCTGCGGCGAGCACGTCGCGGGCCTCGGCTCCTACCACGGCGCCGAGGAAGTGGACGTCGCCGGGCAGGTCCTCGTCCCGGGCCTCCTCGACGGGCACATGCACCTCGAATCGACGAAGCTGATGGTGGACGAGTTCGCCAGGGCGGTGCTGCCGCACGGCACTACGACGGTCATCATCGACCCGCACGAGGTGGCGAACGTTTTCGGGCTGCGGGGCGTGCGCGCGCTGCTCGACTCGGCCGGCCAGGTGCCCCTCGACTATTACGTCATGGTGCCCTCGTGCGTGCCGGCCAGCCGCTTCGAGTCCAGCGGCGCCACCGTGACGGCGGCGGACATCCGCGCGTTTGTCGCCGAGCGGTCTTACGTCATCGGGCTCGCCGAAGTGATGGACTTCCCTGCCGTAGTCGCCGGCGAGCCTGGCATGCTGGCGAAGCTCAGCGCGGTGCTTGACGCAGGAGGCCACCTCGACGGTCATGCCCCTGGCCTGTCCGGCCCCGGGCTCAACGCGTATCTCGCCGCCGGGATCGGCAGCGACCACGAATGCACGACGGCAGCCGAGGCCCTGGAGAAGCGCCGCCTGGGCATGTGGATCATGATCAGGGAAGGCTCGGCCGCCCGGAATCTCGAGACGCTGCTGCCGATGGTACTGGCGCACGGTCCACGCAACACCATGCTCTGCACCGACGACCGCGAGCCAGACCAGCTGGTCAGGGACGGCCACATCGACGATGTCGTACGCAAGGCGATCGATCTCGGCTGCGACCCCGCCGATGCGGTCGTCATGGCCACCCTCAACACGGCACGCTGGCACCGCCGCCACGACCTCGGCGCGATCGCCCCTGGGTACCTCGCCGACATCGTCGCGGTGCCCGTCCTCGAGGAGTTCCGCCCCTCGATGGTCTGGAAGCGGGGGCGGCTGGTGGCCGCCGGCGGGCAGGCCGTCCCGATGCCGAAGGTGGCGGCCCCGCAGTGGATGCACGACAGCGTCAGGGTGCCTGAGCTGACCGCGGCTGACTTCCGGGTCGAGGCCGCCGGCCGGGTGCATGTGATCGGCGTCGAGCCGGACAGCCTCACTACCCGGGCCCTGGTCGGCGAGCCAGGACACGCGAACGGGTACGCCACCGCGCGCCCCGACCGTGACCTGGCGAAGGCCGCCGTGATCGAGCGGCACCGGGGGACCGGCCGGATCGGGATCGGGTTCGTCTCCGGCTTCGGCTTGCAGCGGGGCGCGGTTGCCTCCACGCACGCCCACGACGCGCACAACCTCGGGGTCGTCGGCATGGACGACGCCGATATGGCGTTCGCCGCGAACCGGCTCAGGCAAATCGGCGGCGGGCAGGTCGCCGTGCTGAACGGGCGGGTCCTGGCCGAGCTGCCCTGCCCGGTGGCGGGCCTGCTGTCGGAACTGCCGTTCGAGGAGGTGGCCGCCGCCGCCGCTCACCTGGATGACGCCGCGCATGACGATCTCGGCGCGACCTATCCGGCACCGTTCATGGCCATGTCGTTCCTCGCCCTGACCGTGATACCCGAGCTCCGGATCACCGACCGCGGACTGGTGGACACGGTCAGGTTCGAGCCGGTGCCGCTACCGGCCTGACGGCCGGGATCCGCTGGCATGGACGTGCGCGGTGTAGCCAGGTAAGGACGGCTTCGAGGACGCCACCGCCGATGGCTAGGGCCTTGTCCGAGATCTGCTGCCAGTCGGTGTCGGCTCGGGGATCGACATCGCCAATCTTGAGCCCAGCCGGAACGGAGCTGGCGTCGGCCACCAGGCCCCGCACGAGGCCCGCGAACGGGGCCCGCACCTGCGCGCCATCCACGGTCCCTAGCACCTCATCAGCTTCTACAACGTCGCCGATGCGGGCCCGCCAGCTGACCGTCCCGGCGGCCGGGGCCCGCAGCACCCGCTCGCCGCCACGGCCGCCGATCACGCCGGGGGTCCCGGTGTTGGGCGCGGCCGAGCCGGTCCAGAAGACCCGGCCGAGCTGCGGGCCGCGCATGGTCTCGACGACGGCATGACAGTCGCGGCCGGCTGTGAAGCCGGGACCGAGCGACACCACCAGCGGCGCGTCGCCGATCGTCGTGTCGAGCAGGCGCTTGGCCATCCGGGCGTCGACGACCACGTCCGCGCGCAGGGTCGGAAGTCGGGGCGAAATCACCACCGGCACCTGATCTGACCGAGCCAGGTCAGCCGCCTCGGCGACGGTCGCGCGAACGGCGTTGATGCCCTCAACGAGCACCGAGCCGTCGGTGACCGCGGTCGAGAACGACACGCTGCGCCGGACGGTGAGCGGGGCGTCCAGCTCGCAGACCACGACGCCGAACCCGGCCCGCTTGAGCCGCCAGGCGGCGCCGGTGGCCAGGTCGCCGCCGCCGCGCAGGACGACTAGCACGTCCCCGAGGGCGCGGCTCATGACTGGTCCTCCAGAACCGGGCCGGGGCGGCGCATGGCCGACCGGTCCAGCCGGACGGAGTGGCCGCTTCGCACGGCGGGCTGGCCGCTTCGCACGGCGGGCTGGCTGCTTCGCACGGCGGGCTGGCTGCTTCGCACGGCGGGCTGGCTGCTTCGCACGGCGGGCTGGCTGCTTCGCACGGTGGGCTGGGCCGCGCGGACCGGGCCGCCGGGCCGCACGGCTGACTGGGCCGCGACGACCTGGCCGGCGCGGCGCACCGCCACGATTTCGGCCATGATGGCCAGGGCGATCTCGCGCGGAGTCTCGGCGCCCAGGCTGAGCCCGGCCGGCGCCCTGACCCGGCTGAGGGCATCTTCGGAAACACCGCGGGCCAGCAACTCGGCGCGGGTGGCCGCCCAGCGCCTGCTGCTGCCCAGCACGCTGATCGAGCCGTCCTGCCTGGTGAGCAGCGGCGGCAGGACCGCGGCGTCCAGCTGCACCCCCCGGGTGGACAGCACCAGGTGCGTGTCGGCCGAGGCGGGGACGGCAGCGAGGGCGTCGTGCGCCGGGCCTGGCAGCAGCAGGTCGGCGCCGGGCAGCAGGTCGCCGGTGACCATGTCCTGGCGGTCGTCGGAAGCGGCCACCCGGAACCCCAGCCAGTGGGCGAGATCCACGACGGCCCGGCCGATCGTGCCGCAGCCGATGACGAGCACCGTCGGCGCGGGCAGGTGTGGCTCCAGGAACACGGTCATCTCCCCGCCGCAGGTCCCCGGCTCGGCGTTGCGCGGGTCCAGCAGGTCATAGCGGACCAGCCGGGCCCGCCCGTCGGCCAGCGTTGCCAGCGCCGCCGTCGCGACCCGCGACTCGATCGCGCCGCCGCCGATGCTCCCGGACCGGCGGCCGTCTTCATGCACGAGCATTTTCGTTCCGGCGTGCCTGGGCACCGACCGGCAGGTGTCGACGACGGTCGCGAGCACCACCCGCTCACCGCTGTCGACCGCTGCCACCAACTCGCGCAGCAGTGCCGCCGGATCGTCGTCAGCCATCGCGCCCTGGCCCGTCCCGCAGCGCGCGCCAGACCCGTTCCGGGGTGAGCGGCAGCGTATTGATGGCCACCCCGGTGGCATCCAGGATGGCGTTGCGGACCGCGGGCGCGACGCCGTCCATGGGGATCTCGCCGACGGCCTTGGCGCCGAACGGGCCGGACGGCTCCATTGTCTGCACCAGGAAGACCTCGGTGGCCGGCACGTCGTCGGCACGGAAGATCCAGTAGGGCCCCAGCCGGGCGTTCAACGGGCGGCCTGCGTCGTCGAGCGGGAGTTCCTCGGTCAGCGCGTAGCCGAGCGCCTGGATCATGCCGCCCTCCACCTGGCCGCTGGCCATCACCGGGTTGACGGCCACCCCGCAGTCCACGGCCATGACCAGCCTGGTCACCGTGACCTCGCCGGTCCGGCGGTCCACCGCCACCTCGGCGAACTGGGCCGCGAACGGCGCCGGCGAGTCGGTCGCGACGAACGAGGCGGAGCCCATGATCTGTTCCTGGTCGCGGGTGTGCAGGGTGTCAAGGGCGATGTCGCTGAGGAACACCGACCGGCCGCCGGGGGCCCACGCGCGCCGGTCGCGAAGCTCCACATCGGCGGGGAAGACCGCCACCTCACTGGCGGGAACATCCGCGCTGCCGGATATCCCGTCCTGAAGCATCCGGGCCGCCCGCGCCACGATCTTCTCCCGCACCGCTTCGGCGGCCTTCTTGGCGGCCATGCCCGAGATGTACGTGGTGCTCGACGCGTACGCGCCCACGTCGAAGGGGGTGACGTCGGTATCGGCGGCGTACACGATGAAGTCGTCGACGCCGGTGCCGAGCACTTCGGCCGCAATCTGGGCGAGCACCGTGTCGGCCCCGGTGCCCAGGTCCGTGGCGCCGACGAGCATGTTGAACGACCCGTCGTCGTTCATCTTGATCGAGCAGGCTCCCATGTCGGTGAACGGGATACCGGTGCCGTGCATGCACAGCGCGAAGCCGATGCCGCGCCGGATGTCCGGCCGCCCCGGCACCAGCCGCCAGGCCGGATCGGCGCGGCGGCCCCAGCCGATCGCCCGGCTGGCCTGCGCCACGCACTCCTGGATACCGCAGCTGGTTACCTTGGGCAGATCCTCCGGTGCGATGTCATCGGTCCCGCCGCGCTCGCTGAGCCGTGGCGCGATGTCCAGCGGGTCGCCGACGCCGATCCAGTTCCGCCGCCGGAACTCGATCGGATCCAGGCCGAGCGCGGCCGCGATGTCCGTCATGTGCGACTCGAGCGCGAACAGCGCCTGCGGCGCACCGTAACCGCGGAACGCGCCGGACACCAGCCGGTTCGTATACACCACGTCGCAGGAATAGCGCTTGGCCGGGCAGTTGTAGGACGACAGGCCGCGCAGGCCGGACACCGACTGCACGGTGAAGCCGTGCACCCCGTACGCGCCGGTGTTGGCGACAATCCGCAGGTCCTGCGCCACCAGCCGGGCGTCGCGGTCGACGCCGGTGCGGAAGGTGATGGTCTGCGCGTGCCGGGTCCGCGAGAACGCGAGTTCCTCCTCCCGGGTGAGTTCCAGCCGCACCGGGCGGCGGGTGGCCAGCGCGAGATGGCCGACGATGTCCTCGATGAGCATCTCCTGCTTCACGCCGAACCCGCCGCCGATGCGGGGCTTGATCACATGGATGCGCTTCACCGGCAGGCCGATCAGCGGCGCCAGCATCCGGCGGACGTGGAACGGCACCTGCGTCGAGGTGCGGATCACCAGCCGCTCGTCCTCATCCAGCCAGCCGATCGCGATGTGCGGCTCGATCGGGCAGGCTTGCACCTGCTGGACATGGAAGGTCTGCTCGAATACCCGGTCGGCACCGGCCAGGGACCCTTCCATGTCGCGGGCAGTCCGCCCCTCGATATGCGAGCTGATATTGCGGGCCGCGTTGACGATGCCGACCGAGTCCGGTTCGTCGTGGATCACCGGTGCTCCGTCGGCCATCGCCGCGATCTCGTCGAAGACGGCCGGCAGCACCTGGTAGGTCACCTTGATCAGCTGGCACGCCCGGGCCGCGATTTCCGGGCTGTCAGCGGCGACCGCCGCCACCCGGTCGCCGACGTGCCGGACCTTGTCGTCGAAGCTCACCTGGTCCCACGGGTAGGGGTTGGGCCAGGACTGGCCGCCGGAGGCGTACTTCACCCGCGGCGTGTTCCAGTAATGCAGCACGGCGTGCACGCCGTCGAGCGCCCGGGCGGCCGAGTCGTCGATCGCGATGATTCGCGCGTGAGCATGCGGGCTGCGCAGCAGCTTGACGTGCAGCATCCCGCGCAGCTCGACATCGTCGGTGAAGGCCGGATTACCCTTCGCCAGCCGTACCGCGTCCACCTTGTGCGCTGGCTTGCCGACGACGGCGGTGTCGGGGACGTCGGCTGACGGTACGATGCGCGGCACCGCGGCGGGCACGTCGCGGGCCGGAGTCCCGGCGCCCCGGATGTCAGCGGCTGGGGTGTCAGCGGCTGGGGCGGTGCCGGTGAGGCGGTCGACGATCAGCGGCGTCATCGGCTCGGGCTTGTCGCCGCGGAGCGCCGCCGCGGCCCGCCGGACCGCCTCGACCACCTTCACGTAGCCACTCTCGCGATCGAGGATCCCCGACAGCGCGTCGCGGATCTGCTCCTCGGACGGATCGGGATTCTCCTCGAGCAGGGCCTTGGCGGCCAGCACCATCGCGCCCGCCGAATAGCCGGACTGCAGCGCACCGGTGTCGACGAAGGCTTCCTGGATGGGGTGCAGCTCGCCGGTGGTCACGTTCAGGCTCTCCACCGTGGTGACCTCATGGCCGCCAGCCTGCGCGGCGAGCAGCACGTCCGACGAGACCGGACGGCCGTCGAGGAGGATGGCGGCGGCGCCGGTCTCGCCGGTGTCTGAGCCGTAGCGGACGCTGAAGCAGCCCTCGCGGCGAAGCACCGCCAGCAGCGAGTCGCCGGGGGCACAGGTGATTCGCCGGGGAACTCCGTTAAGAACGAAATTGACGTCCATTCAACTGCCGCCCATCACGTGATCGCAGTCAGCGCACGGGCCGTCAGGACGGCCGCGAGAGCGCGCCGGTATTCGGCTGAGCCGCGGAAGTCAGCGGGCGGATCAAGCCGGCTGGTTTCCATCCCGCCGGTATCCATCCAGCCGGTGTCCATTTTCCCGGTGTCGGTCTGGTCCCGGCCCCCAATGAGGACCGGGGCTGCCGCCACCCCGGTGAGCGCCACGCACCGGCGGCCGTCGGCGGTGATGCGGGCCACCGCCGCGACGATAGGCCGGTCGGCGCGGGTGCGGCCGGTCCGCGCGGCGCTGCTGCGGCCCGCGGTACTGACGGTGACGGCGGTGATGATCCCGCCAGCGGGCGGCGGGAGCGTGCCGAGCAGCTGCTGCAAGGTGAGCTCCGAGACACGGTCGGGTGCGACGATGCGGACGACCGCACCGTGGGCCAGCAGCGCGGCCAGCAGTTCGCTCTCCGCGTCCCGGCTCGCCACGCAGCCGCCGACGGTAGCCTGAGCCCGGAGCGTGCTCGGCTGTTCGCGCCGCGCGGCCTCGCGGATGACGTGCGGAACAACGGGGCTGTCGGCGAGCTGGCTGAGCGTGACGGTGGCCCCTATCACTGCCATCCGGCCGTCGAGCCTGTCGATCCGGTCCAGGCCGAGAGCCTGCAGGTCCACCACCTCGATCGGCCCGGTAGCGGCGGTCCCGTTCAGCTTGGTCCCGCCGCCGAGCGGGACAGTGGCCGGCCTGGCCAGGCAGGTCAGCGCCGCTTCCAGGGTGGCCGGACGGTGATAGCCGCTAATGATCGCCATGAGATCACTCTTGCCCGCGGATAAGCTGGCTCACAGGGCCAAAGGCCCCGTCGCGGCGGGCCATCCGGGCCGTACGGGCTCCCGCGTCTTACCGAGGACAGGGCGAACCTGGGCGGCGTGGCCAAAGTGGGCGCTGCCGCGACGGTTTCGCGTTGCCCGGGCCGGCGTTAACGCTGCGCCGGTGGCTTTGGGTAGAGGTGACGGGGACCTTCGGCCCTACGCCGCCCCGGCGGCACAAGGGACGTTTGATCCAGCGCCTCGGCCGATCCGCCGAGCGCCGCTTAGGGGCGTTGCAATGGACTTCTTCCTCAATGGCCAGCCCGTGTCGGCCGATGTGGCCGACGGCGAGAGCTTGCTCGAGGTCCTCCGTGACCGCTGCGGGGTCACCTCGGTGAAGGATGGCTGTGCGCCGGAGGGTTCGTGCGGCGCCTGCACCGTGCTTTCTGAGAGCAAGGCCGTCGTGTCGTGCGCCCAGAAGGCGGCCAGGTTCGCCGGCCGATCCGTGACCACCCACGAAGGCCTGAGCGACGATGAGCGCGCGCTGTGGGCGGACAGCTTCGTGGCCGCCGGAGCCTCACAGTGCGGCTTCTGCTCGCCTGGTGTCGTCATGAAGGCGGAGTCGCTGCTGCACAAGAACCCGGATCCGGACCGTTCGCACGTTGTCGCGGCGCTGGCCGGGAACCTGTGCCGGTGCACCGGCTACGTCAAGATTACTGACGCGATCCTGCTCCGGGCCGCCGCGAACCGGGGCGTCCCGCTCCCGCAGCCGGACAGCACCGGCCGGGTGGGTTCCCGGACCGCCCGCTACCAGGGCCGCGAGCTGGCGCTCGGCGACAAGCCGTATATCAACGACATGAGCATGCCCGGCATGCTGCACGGGGCGATCCGGTTCAGTGATCATCCCCGGGCCAGGATCCTCTCGGTGGACACCACGCGGGCCAGGGCCTGCCCGGGCGTGGTGACCGTCCTGTCCGCCGACGACGTTCCGGGTAACCGGACCCAGGGCGAGATCACCAAGGACTGGGTGCAGCTGTATGCGGCCGGGGAGACGACCAGGTACGTCGGCGACGTGCTGGCCCTGGTCGCAGCCGACACGAGAGCCGCCGCGCGCGCCGCCGCGGCGCTAGTGGACATCGAGTACGAGGTGCTCGAACCGGTGACCGACCCGGTCGAGGCGATGGCGCCGGGCGCGCCGCAGCTGCATCCGGGCTCGCCAGGCAACGTCCTGTCGGTGTCCGAGGTCAAGCGCGGCGACATCGACGCCGGCCTGGCGGCCGCGGCGCACGTCCTGACGGAGACCTTCCAGACCCAGCGGATCGAGCACGCGTTCCTGGAGCCCGAGGCCGCCCTGGCTTACCCGACCGACGACGGCGGCATCCACTTCTACACCCAGGGCCAGGGCATCTGGAGCGACCGGCGGCAGGTCGCCAGCCTGCTCGGGCTGCCCGACGACAAGGTCCGGGCCACCCTGGTCTCCAACGGCGGCGCGTTCGGCGCGAAGGAGGACCTGAACGTCCAGGGCCACGCGGCGCTGCTGGCCTGGCGTACCGGGCGCCCGGTCAAGCTCGCCCTCAGCCGCGCGGAGAGCATGCGCTTCCACGTCAAGCGGCACCCGCTCACGATGACGTACACGATCGGGTGCGACGGGCAAGGACGGCTGCTCGGGCTGCGGGCCGAGATCATCGGCGACACCGGCGCCTACGCCAGCGTGGGGGACAAGGTCCTGGAGCGCGCGGCCGGCCACGCCTGCGGCCCGTACCTGCTGCCCGCGGTCGACATCGAGGCCCGCGCCGTCTACACGAACAACGTGCCATGCGGGGCGATGCGCGGGTTCGGCGCGAACCAGGTGAACTTCGCGCTGGAGGGCATGCTCGACCGGCTGGCCGAGCGGGTGGGGCTGGACGGCTGGGACATCCGCTGGCTCAACGCGCTGGACACCGGCGACATCTTCGGCACCGGCCAGCGCCTCGGGCCCGGGGTCGGCCTGCGCAAGACGCTGCTCGCGGTCAAGGACGCCTACAAGTCCGCTCCGCTGGCCGGGATCGGCTGCGCGGTCAAGAACACCGGCATCGGGAACGGCCTGGCCGAGTACGGCCGGGCCATCCTGCGCCCGGAGGCCGACGGCCGGCTGACGCTGTTCCACGCCTGGACCGAGATGGGCCAGGGCGTGCACACCATCTTGACGCAGGTGCTCTGCGAGGAGCTCGGCCTCGTCCCGGCCCGGGTTACGGTCGAGGTCGATACCCGGTACGAGCTCGGCTGCGGGCAGACGACCGCATCCCGCGCCACGGTGCTCGGCGGCCGGTCAGTGATCGCCGCCGCGGCGAAGCTCAACGCCGATCTGGCCGCTCTGGCACCGGACGGCGGGGCCGGCCTGGACGGCCTTGCTAGCCCGGCAGCGCTGGCCGGCCTGGCCGGGCGGGAGTACTTCGGCGAGGTCTGCGTCGACTGGACAACGGCGCCCGGGGCGGTGGTGGACAACCCGGTGACGCACTTCGCCTACGGCTGGGCGACGCAGGTCGTCATCCTGGACAGCGACGGCGCGATAGCGAAGGTGGTCGCGGCGCACGATGTCGGGAAGGTGATCAACCCGACGCTCCTGGAGGGGCAGATCGAGGGCGCCGTGCACATGGGCCTGGGTCACTCGCTGTCCGAGGAGTACGTGGTCCGTGACGGCTTCCCGGTGACCACGACGCTCAAGTCGCTGAACATCATCCCGCCGGCCGGCATGCCGCCCGTCGAGTGCATCTTCGTCGAGGAGGCGCAGCCGGAAGGGCCGTACGGCGCGAAGGGAGTCGGCGAGATCGGCCTGGTGCCGACCGCCGCCGCGGTCGCCGGGGCGCTGCATGCTTTTGACGGCAGTTACCGGACCCGGCTCCCGATGAAGGACTCAGCGGCCGCCCGGGCGGCCGTTCCGAAGCTGGCGCACATCCGATGAGCGGCCCAGCCGACCAGGCCGCGCCGGCCAGCCAGCCGTTGGGCAGCCCAGGCAGCCAGGCTGCGCCGGGCCCGCAGCTCGCGCTGTGCGGGGGCACGGTGATCACCTCGCTGGACCCGGTGCGGGTCGTCACCGCCGATGTCGTGATCGCCGGCGACCGGATCGCCGGGGTGGGCCAGGCACCGCACGGCGCGCCGCGCCGCGACTGCTCCAGGATGCTGGTGCTGCCCGGCAACGTCTGCGCCCACCACCATCTCTACTCGGCGCTGTCGCGGGGGATGCCGTACCGGCTGGAACCGCCCGCCGACTTCCTGCAGATCCTGCAGCGGGTCTGGTGGCGGCTCGATCGCGCCCTGGACGAGCCGAGCGTGCGGATGTCGGCTCTTGTCGGCGGCCTTGAAGCGCTGCGAGCAGGCACGACGACCGTGATCGATCACCACGCGTCGCCGAACTTCATCGACGGGTCGCTGGACATCATCGCCGAGGCGCTGGCGGAAATCGGCCTGCGGTCGGTGCTCTGCTACGAGGTCAGCGACCGGGACGGGCTGCCCCGGGCGGCGGCGGGCGTCGCCGAGAACCGCCGTTTCCTGGCCGGCCGGCGCCCCCTGACCCGCGGGATGATGGGCGCGCACGCCTCGTTCACGTTGTCCGACGACACGCTGGCCGCGTGCGTGCAGGCCGCCGCGGCCGCTGGGTCCGGCATCCACATCCACGTCGCTGAGGACCGGGCGGACCAGGACGATGCCGTGGCCAGAGGCGGGGCGCGGGTGATCGAGCGGCTGGGCGCGGCCGGGGTGCTGACCGCCGACGCGCTGCTGGCGCACTGCGTCCACGTCAGCGACTTTGAGATCGCCGACATCCAGGCGTCAGGTGCGAACGTCGCGCACAACCCGCGCAGCAACATGAACAACCGCGTCGGATACTCACCGCTCGCCCGCCGGGGCCCGCGGGTCGCGCTCGGCACGGACGGCATCGGCGGAGACATGATCTCCGAGTCGCAGCTGGCGTACTTCCGCGCCGTCGAGGCGGGCGCCGCGGCCGGCCCGGCGTGGCCGCTGCAGCGCCTCGCCGAGGGGGCCAGGCTCGCCGGGCGGATCTTCGGCGAGCCGTTGCATGGCAGCATCGCGGCTGGCGCGCCTGCTGACCTGACCGTGCTCAGCTATGACCCGCCCGCGCCGTTGTCCGCGGCGAACCTGCCCGGCCACTGGGTCTTCGGCCTGGCCGCGGGCCGGGTCCGTGACGTGGTCGTGGGCGGCCAGCTTGTCATCGCCGACGGCAGGTCCACCCGCGTCGACGAAGCGAAGATCGCCGAGGCCGCGGCGCGCGAGGCGGCCCGGCTCTGGGAGCGAGCCGATGACATTCCCGCACACCCGTTCACCCCGAAGGGATAGTGAGTGGCATGCCGGTCACCAGCACTGGGCGGATGGCTCTCTACCTCCAGGACAAGCATCCGATCCGGGACGGCATGGACTACGTCCGGTACGCCGAGCAGCGCGGCTTCGAGGCGGTCTGGCAGGCGGAGAGCCGCCTGGTGCGGGAGGCGACGGTCCCGATGGCCGCGTTCGCCGCGGTGACCGAGCACATCAAGGTGGGCTCGGGCGTCATCCCCATCTGGACCCGCAACGTGGGGCTGCTCGCCGCGACGTTCTCGACCCTCGACGAGCTCGCCCCGGGCCGGGTCATCCTCGGCCTCGGCGCCTGGTGGGAGCCGCTGGCCAGCAAGGTCGGCGTGCACCGGGATCATCCGCTGCAGGCGATGCGCGAAGTGGTGATCGCCACCCGCCGGCTGCTCGCCATGGAGCGGGTGACCTACCACGGTGACTTCGTCCACCTCGATGACGTCGAGATCGACGTGGTGCACGGCGACCGCTCGCCGCGGCAGGTCCCGATCTACGTCGGGGCGACCGGCATGAAGATGATGGAGGTCGCCGGGGAGATCGGCGACGGAGTCGTGCTCAACTACATGGTCGGGCCCGAGTACAACAAGCGGGCCCTGGAGGCGCTGGCGGCCGGCGCCGACCGGGCCGGCCGCTCGGTCGAGGACATCGACCGGCCCCAGCTGGTGGTCTGCTCGGTCGACGAGGACCGGGACCTGGCCCTGGACCGGTCGCGTGAGCTGCTGACCCAGTACCTGGGGCAGCAGCCGCACATCATGAAGGCCAGCGGGGTCGACCCGAAGCTGATCGAGGAGATCGGCAAGATCCTCACCTGGCCCGCGAGTCCCGAGGACATCCGCAAGGCCATGCGCCTGGTTCCCGACGAGGCCGTCCAGATGATCTCGGCATCGGGCACGCCCGCCGAATGCCGCGCCAAGGTCAGCGAGTACATCGCCAGCGGCGCGACCTGCCCGATTCTCTACCCCCTTGGTGACGACGTCGCTTTGATGATTGACACCTTCGCACCCCTGCAGTAAGGAGACCCACGTCATGCGCAGCTTCCTGGGCCGGGACATCCTCTCGCTCAAGGACATGGAGCGCGAGGAGTTCTTCGAGATCTTCCGTGTCACCGACAAGCTCAAGCCGTACGCCCAAGAGCGGCGCAACACCGACCTGCTGAAGAGCAAGACGCTGCTGACCGCCTTCTATCAGCCAAGCACCCGTACCCGGATGGCGACCGAGGCCGCGATGCACCGGCTCGGCGGCCACGTCCTCGGCTTCGCCGACGCCAAGATGACCCGGGCCGGCGACTTCTACCAGGAGACGATGAAGGACACCGCCCACATGCTGGAGTACTACGGCGACGTCATCGCCATGCGCCACCACCAGCAGGGCGCGCCGGCCGAAGCGGCCAGGTGGGCGTCGGTGCCGGTAATCAACTGCGGCGACGGCTGGGGTGAGCACCCGACGCAGGTTCTCACCGATCTCTACACCATCTGGCAGGCGAAGGGGACGCTCGACCGGCTCAAGATGCTCTGCGTCGGCGACATGCGGATGCGGACCATGCACTCGATCCTGTACGCCTGCTCGCAGTTCGACATCGAGGCCTTCGTGGTCTCGCCGGAGCAGATGTCGCTGCTGCCGGAGTTCAAGGCCGAGCTTGATGAGCGCAACGTGCAATACCGTGAGGTCGAAACCGTCGAGAAGTGCATCGCCGAGGCCGACGTGATCTACATGGAGCCGGTCGTCCAGGCCGACTACACCCAGGCCAGGGTCGAGGCGACGCAGGACCGCGGCACCACGCCGGAGGCCTACCGGGTCACCAGGCAGCTGCTGCGGGACAAGGCGAAGAGCGACTCGATCATCCTGCACTCGCTGCCGAGGATGGACGAGCTGCCGCCGGACGTCGACAGCACCCGGCACGCGCGCTACTGGGTCGAGGCGTTCAACGGCGTCGCGGTGCGGATGGCGCTCCTGGCGCTCGTCCTCGGCGCGGCAGAGTAGGGGATCGGCGATGCAGACGAACCTACGGGGCCGGGACCTGATCACCCTCCAGGACTGGACCAAGGACGAGATCGACACCCTGCTCGACGTGGCGTTCATGCTCAAGCGGGACCGCGCCCTCGGCCAGCCGCACCCGTTGCTGCGCGACAAGGTCCTGGCCATGCTGTTCTTCTTCTCCAGCACCAGGACGCGGGCGTCGTTCGAGGCCGGGATGGCCCAGCTCGGCGGGCACGCCCAGTTCATCGAGAGCAAGTCGACCCAGATCGCCCACGGTGACACGGCCAAGGAGATCGGCGAGATCCTCGGCAGGTACAACGACGGGATCGCCATCAGGCACTGTGACTGGGGCGAGGGCAACGCCTACATCCGCGCGGTCGCGGAGGCCAGCCGGGTGCCGGTGCTCAACATGCAGTGCGACGTCTACCACCCGCACCAGGCGCTGGCCGACCTGATGACGATGATCGAGCGGTTCGGCGACCTGCACGGCCGGACGGCCACCGTGAGCTGGGCGTGCTCGTCGAGCTACCAGAAGCCGATCAGCGCGCCGCAGAGCCTCGCGCTGCTGCTGCCGCGGTTCGGGATGAACGTGCGGCTCGTTCATCCGCCGGAGTTCGGGCTGATGCCGGAGATCATGGAGCAGGCGCGGCGGAACGCCCGCGACTCCCGGGCTAGCTTCGAGGTCATGGACGACTTCGACGAGGGGATCCGCGGCACGGATGTCGTCTACGCCAAGAGCTGGGGTGCCGTGACGACCACTACCGACGAGGCCGAGGGCGCCGGACTGATCGCCAAGTACTCGTCCTGGATCACTGACGACAAGCGGATGGAACTGGCCGGCCAGGACGCCGTGTTCATGCACCCGCTGCCCGCCGACCGCGGAGTCGAGGTGACGGACAGTGTCATCGACGGCCCCCAGTCGGCTGTCTACGACGAGGCAGAGAACCGGCTGCACGGCCAGAAGGCCGTGATGGCCCTGACCATGAACTGACCGGGGCCGGCCAGTTAACAGCGCACAGCGTGGCGGGTGCCGCGCGCGACGAAGGGCGGCGTGACGTGACCTCACTTGGGCTCCAACGCGACATTATCGACCGCGAGGTCTACGAGAGATCTGTCGAGCGGTTCCGCGCGGCGGAAATCCTGCTGCCCACCTTCGCCCAGCTCGCCAGCCCGGCCAGCATCCCGGCGACGATCAGGGCAGCGCTGGCCGGCGTCAAGCCGGACGAGGCGCATCCGCTGAACCTGTTCCGGTCGCACTGGTACAACGACGCGGACCGCACCGGGCAGGCAGGGACACCGGTCCACGTGGTCCTGCCTGCCGAGCTGACCGGCGTCGACGCCAAGATCGTGGTGGCGCTCGGCGACCTGTTCCCGATGATCAGGGCCCACAAGGTGCTGGCCGCCTACGGCTGCCTCGCGCCCCGCATCATCACCGGCCAGTTCGATCCCACCAGGCACCGGGCCATCTGGCCGTCCACAGGCAACTACTGCCGGGGCGGCGTCGCGATCTCGCGGCTGATGGGAGCCAGGGGCGTCGCCGTGCTGCCCGAGGAGATGAGCCGGGAGCGCTTCGCCTGGCTCGAGCACTGGGTCGCGGATCCTGGCGACATCATCAAGACCCCGGGTACCGAGAGCAACGTCAAGGAGATCTACGACAAATGCGCTGAGCTGTCGGCTGACCCGGCCAATGTCATCTTCAACCAGTTCGCGGAATTCGGTAACCACCTGGTCCATTACCTGTGCACGGGGACCGCGCTTGAGAACGTTTTCCAGTCAATGCGCCAGGCCGATCCCGGGCTGCGGCTTGCCGCCTTCGTGTCCGCGTCCGGGTCGGCGGGAACGCTCGGGGCGGGCGACTACCTCAAGGACCGTTATGAGTCGAAGATCGTTGCTGTGGAGGCGCTGGAGTGCCCGACGATGCTGGCGAACGGCTTCGGCGAGCACAACATCCAGGGCATCGGCGACAAGCACATCCCGCTCATTCACAACGTGATGAACACCGACTTCGTTGCCGGGATCTCCGACCGGGCCACCGACCAGCTGTCGCTGCTGTTCGCCACCGGCGCGGGGCTGGAGCATCTGCGGGCCAGGCAGGGCGTCCCCGACGCCACGATCCAGGCGCTGCCCGCGTTCGGCCTGTCCAGCATCTGCAACGTGCTCGCCGCTGTGAAGACGGCGAAGTACCTCCGGCTCGGGCCCGGCGACGTGGTCATCACCGTCGCCACCGACGGTGCCGAGATGTATGAGAGCGAACGGCAGCGGATCACCGCCCGTGACTTCCCCGGCGGCTTCGATGCTCGCGACGCCGCCGAGGTCTTCGGCCGGTGGCTGCTGGCCGCCGGTACCGACAACTTGCTGGAGACGACCCTCGCCGACCGGGAGCGCATCTTCAACCTCGGTTACTTCACCTGGGTCGAGCAGCAAGGAGTCGGCCTCGCCGACTTCCAGGCGCGCCGGGACCAGCGGTTCTGGACCGGGCTGCGCGACCTGCTGCCCACCTGGGACGCGATGATCGGGGAGTTCAATGACCGGACCGGCCTGGCAGGCCGCCGATGACTCCGCTGGCCAGTTCGATCAGCTGCTCGGGCTGCGGCTACCTGGCCGGTCCGGACGACCCGTACCCGTTCCGGTGCCCCCGTGCCGGTACCGACGACGTCGACCACGTGCTGGCCCGGGTGCTCGACCTGGCGCGGGTGAGCTTCCCGCGCGGCACCGAGGATAACCCGTACCTTCGTTATCGGCCTCTTATGCACTCGTACCACATCGCGATGGCGCACGGCATTACCGATGCCGCCTATTGCGATCTGGTGTCCGGGCTCGACAGCGCGGTCGCGGGCGTCGACGGGCACGGTTTCGCCGTCACCCCGTTTTTCCAGAGCCGGGAGCTGGCCGGGTCGCTGGCGTTCTCTAGCGGCGGAGTATGGATAAAGAATGAAACGGGAAACGTGTCCGGGTCGCACAAAGGCCGCCATCTGTTCGGCGTTCTTGTCCACCTGGCGGTCATGGAACGGATCGGCGTTCTCGATCCCGGACACCGCCCCGGCCTGGCGATCGCGAGCTGCGGGAACGCGGCGCTCGCGGCGGCAGTGGTGGCCCGGGCGGGTGGCTGGCGGCTGACGATCTTCGTCCCCCCCGACGCCGACAAGGGCGTGCTCGCGCGGCTGACCGACCTGCACGCCGAGGTTGTCGTCTGCCCCCGTCAGCCAGGCAGGCCCGGTGACCCGGCGTACCTGCGGCTACGCACGGAACTCGACAACGGGGCGCTGCCGTTCACGACGCAGGGCAACGAGAACGGGCTCACGATCGAGAGCGGCGAGACGCTCGGCTATGAGCTCGTGACGGATCTCGCTGAGGTGCCGGGCGGCCTGGACCACCTGATCATCCAGGTCGGCGGCGGCGCGCTGGCCAGCTCGGTCATCCAGGCGCTCCGCGAGGCGGCAGAGCTTCATGCGCTGGACCGGCTGCCGCGCGTGCACACGGTGCAGACGACCGGTGCGCACCCGCTTGAGCGGGCCTATGAGCTCATCTGCGCGACGCTTCCTGCTGAGCCGGGCCCCGCGGGGGTGCGGGCGGCGATGGCCGCGGCTGCTGCGGAGCGGTCGGAGCTGATGTGGCCGTGGGAACACGAGCCGAAGAGCGTCGCGACCGGCATTCTCGACGACGAGACCTATGACTGGCGGGCGGTCATCGAGGGCATGCTGCTGACCGGCGGCCGGCCGGTGGTGGTCGAGGAAAGCCTGCTGCTCGAGGCGCACTCGCTGGCGGTCGCCTCGACCAGGATCGCGGTCGACCCCACGGGCTCTTCGGGGCTGGCGGGGCTGCTGGCGTTGCGCCGCTCGGGAGTCATCGGCGACCACGACAGGGTCGCCATCCTGTTCACCGGCGTACAGCGGCGTGCGGACGCGCAGCCGCCAGCGTGAAGAATGCGGCGTTCATCGCTCCTCAGGCCGCATCGGTTATCGATGCGCGCCAGGCACCCGGCCCGCTTAGATGTCGGTGGTGGCTTGGGCCTTGCCGTCTTTGACGGCGGCCTGGAGCGCGGCGTAGTCGAGCTCGTTCTGGTCGGCGTAGGCTTCGGCGAAGTCGGCGATCGCCTGGTCGAACCTGGCGGAGCCGCCGAGGTAGGCGGCCAGGGCGATGCGGTCACCGGAACGGGCGTGCGCCCGGGCGAGGGTCCATCCGCACAGCCGGGCGTAGGCCGTCATGCCCGGCGGGAGCATCACCTCGATCGGCACGGAGAATTTCCAGTCCCGTAGCTGGCGGACGTAGAAGTCGCGGTCCACCCCGTCCGGGCCGGTGACGCGGGTCCAGCCGAGGAAGATGTCGCTCTGGGCCTGCTGCAGGTGCTGCCCGGCGACGACGCGCTCGCCCTGGTTGCTGTAGACGCTGCGCCCGCAGTACTCGGCCAGGACGGAGGTCTGGGCTTCCTTGGCCTGCAGGAACAACGGCTCGTCGCCGTCCAGGGCGTCCATCAGCAGGACCCAGGCGCGGGTGCCGACGCTACCGACCCCGACGACCTTGCGGGCCACCTGTACCAGCGTGAACTGCTCCAGCAGGTGCCGCCGGTCGGACTGCAAGGTGCGCCGGTACTTGCCGAGCACGCCGCGGATCTGCTCGTAGATCGCGTCGGCCTGCACGTCGGCGAAAACCTCCTCGACCGGGACGATCGTCGGCGGGGTGCTGATGATCCGCCGCCGCCCGTCGACCACGGTGGTGAGCTTGCCCAGCGCCTGGGTGCTGTCGCGGGTGTGCGCCTTGGCCATCAGCTTCTCGAACGCCTTGAGCTTTTTCGCATTGACCTGTGACCTGAACTGGCTGAGGGCCGGCTCGATGTCCAGGTGCGCATACCAGACCTCCAGGAACGGCTGCTCCGCGAACCCGCGCATGGCCGTGCGGTAGCCCGCCGCGGCCGCCAGCGCGATCGTGCGGCGGGCCTTGGCGGGGAAGCCGTTGTCCCGGCCGGCCACGGCCAGGCTCGCGGCTAGCCGCTTGACGTCCCACTCGAACGGGCCGGGCAGGGTCTCGTCGAAGTCGTTGACGTCGAAGACCAGCCGCCGCTCCGGCGAGGCGAACGCGCCGAAATTGGACAGGTGCGCGTCCCCGCACAGCTGCACCCGCAGCCCCGAGGCGGGCGTGCCAGCCAGGTCCGCCGCCATCGGCAGCGCCGCCCCCCGGTAGAAAGTGAACGCTGACACCAGCATCCGCCCGTGCCGGACTGGCACCAGCTCCGGCACCCGCGACGCCGCCTGGCCCAGCAGCAGCCCGACCGGATCCCGCGACCGGCCCGGCCGGAACTCGCCATGCGACTCCAGCGGCGCCGCCGCCCGGGCGTCCTTGCCCCGGGCTACCCGGTCCGCGCGGCTCAGCTGCTCCGCCGCCCCGGCCCGCTCCGGACCCCGGCCAGAAGACCGTCCACCAGACCTCCGCACCGCGGCACCCGCAGTCTGCACGGTCATGTCCACTCCCTCCGGGCCGTGGCGGCGCGATACCGCCGGTGTAGCCGCCTTCCGGCCTTTCCACGACGAAGCCTTCGTCGAAGGCCAGGCTGCGCAGGGTCTCCTGGGATCTCGCCGCCTGGCCCATCCGCCTCCGCCCGCTGTCCAGGACCATTCGACCTCGTGCCGGGGTGAGCTGCATCCCCCCGATGGCATGAAAGACCGGTCGTCACCCTTCCAGGAGCCCCAGCTCACGGGACCGAGGAGATCCCGGGCTTCCGGTAGATCGAGGTGCGCCCGGGCGATTTCCCGGCACAGTTCCTGCGGGCTGTTAATGATTCTGGCTGAGGATCCGCAGCAGCCTCTGGCGCGAGCCGGCAGTCCTGGTTCATGCTGATCGCACCATGAATCGCGAGGGAGGGGAGTGGCCGTGGAGGTCCAGCGAGGGCGTTACGCGTTGCCCACTCGGGCTCTTGCCCGCGGTGAAAGCGCTCCGCGGTGCCTGCCTGGCCAGCAGATCGGACGCACATGCTCGTCCTTAGCCTCGTTCTCATCGGCTTGGTGATCACGCTCGAACCGATCCCGCTCACCGCGTTCATCCTGGTTCTCGCGTCGAAGGGCGGCGTGCGCAAGGGCGCCGCGTTCATCTTCGGCTGGCTCCTGTCGCTCGCGATCGTGATCGCGTTCACGGTCCTCGTCACCCAGAACAAGCCCCCCAAGCCCAGCACGGCTCCCTCGCTGGCCGCACTCGCGGCGAAGCTCGCCATCGGCGCCGGGCTGCTGGTGATCGCGATCCGGCAGTACCGGAAGATGGGCAAGCCAAAACCGCCGAAAAAGCCCCCCCGATGGCAGGCGAGCATCGACAACATGACGCCTTGGTACGCCATCGGGCTCGGCCCGCTCACCCAGCCCTGGGGACTGGTCGCCGCGGGTGTCTCGGTCATCGTCGAGGCGAAGCTCTCGTCCTGGGAGAGTTACCTTGCGCTCGCGCTGTTCTGCGTCATCGCCACATCCGCCATCCTCGCCATGGAGATCTACGCCGGCTTCCGCCCCCAGCCCGCTCAGGACTTCCTGGCCCGGATGCGGCGCTGGATCGACACCCATACCGACCAGGTCATCATCATCGTGTCCCTGGTACTCGGCTTCTGGCTGGTCGCGAACAGCATCTACTACATCGTCACCTAGCTGCGGCCGCCGCCCGCGTCCCATGAAGCGCGACCACGCATCGCAGCAGCCAGCCGGTGCCATGGTCATCGCCCGGGCAGCCCGCAAGTCCCGGCGCCCCTGAGTCCGTCCGGCCCATACCCAGTCGTCCATCGCGCCCGATAAGTCCGGTTAGTGCTTCAATGGCTCGGCTGGCCTTGCACGCTAGAGCCGGGCCTAGCAAAGTATGACAAGCAGCTCGGCCCTGCTTTCCCGGCCGGATCTCTGACAGCGCGCTTCCAGATGTTTGTCGTGGAGGTTACATGAACGGCTCGCCATCGGGTTCGGTCCAGCCTCCCGACGAAAATGTTCCCGCTGCGGGAGATCTCGCCGGTAGCCAGGCTGGGCGTCACGCTGTCCAGACCGGGCAAGAGCGAACCAAGACGCCGCGCCGGCGCATCCGCAGGAGTGTCGTCGGCGTGCTTGTCGCGCTTTCGTGCCTGCTGGTGCTGCTTTCCGCCACGGTGGTGTGGGCGCACCGGACCGTGCTCAACACCGACGCGTTCGTCGGCACGGTCGGGCCCGTTTTCAGGAATCCAGCAGTGGACTCGGCCGTGGCGGCGCGCGCGACGGACGAGCTCTTTACCGAACTCGACCTGCAGGCCCGGCTGCGCGCTGCGCTGCCTCCCAAGGCCAGTTTCGCCGCGGCCCCGATCACCAATGCCACCAAGGGCTTCGTCGCGGGCGAGCTGGCGAAGGTGCTGGCGTCCCCCCAGTTCCAGGCCGTCTGGACCGGGACGCTGACCATTACGCACCAGCAGCTGGTGGCGGTGTTGCGCGGCCAGCAGACGGCGGCTGTCTCCACCTCGGGCGGCTACATCGTCCTCCACACGATTCCCCTCATCAACCAGGCCCTGGGGAAGGTGTCGGGCCTGGCCTCTGACCTGACCGGCAAGCACGTGACCCTGCCTACCATCACCAGCGCCGAAGTGCCGCAGCAGCAGGTGGCCAAGCTGTCCAAGGCTCTGGGAGTCCCGCTGCCCGCCAACTTCGGCGAGATCACCCTGGTCCGGTCCAGCGACCTGGCCACCGTACGGCGCGGGGTGAAGGCCTTCGACGGGCTGGCCCTGGCGCTGCCCCTGGTCACGATCGCACTGATCGCCCTGTGCTTGTGGTTGTCGGTGAACCGGCGGCGAACCGTGCTCCAGCTGGCGGTGGGCGT
>JBEKIF010000062.1:0-23806 GCA_050011895.1 Streptosporangiaceae bacterium
TTCAGCACCGACATCAGCGTTTCGAAATCCAGCTCCCACGACCACGACAGGCCCGGCGAGCCTCCCTCGCCCGCAGCCATCCCGGCGGTTCCGTCAGGTCCTGGCCTGCTGGAGTCTGGCCGGTCGCTGCCTGGCTGGCTGCCATCTGGCCGGTCGTGCTCTGGCACCGGGTCACCTCCTCCGTGAGGCTGTCTCAGGATGCCTGGTCTTCGACCATGCTAGCGACCAGTACCGACAAAACTGAGTTGAATCGAAACTACATTCGTTAACTGCAGCCAGATCCAGGCGCGCACCACCCTGCATTCCAGCAACAGAGCTATTTCGGTCATGACTTCTGGTGGTAGTGCCGCACGCCGGGCCCTGCGCCGGACCTGAGGACCGGAGTAATCCGGGAGCGGGCCGCAAGCGAGTCTCGCTGATTGGCGACCGGGCGCATGACATTACGATCGCGCTAGGCCGGGTAGTGCGGGCGAGCAGCCGACGATACCCGTTAAGTCATGGTTTGTCGTTGATCCTGGAGGAACCGATGGGCCCATTGGACGGCATCCGGGTCATCGAGATCGCCAGCCTGGCGCCCGGCCCGTTCGGCTGCATGATCCTCTCCGATCTCGGCGCCGATGTCCTGCGGGTAGACCGGGCCGAGCTGTGCGGGCCGGACGCGGCGGCACCCGCCGATGCACTCAGCCGGGGCCGCCGGTCGGTCGGCATCAACCTGAAGGCCGCCGAGGGGATCAGCCTGCTGCTCAGCCTGGCCGAATCGGCCGATGTGCTGGTGGAAGGATTCCGGCCGGGGGTCGCGGAACGGCTCGGGTTCGGGCCCGGCCAGTGCGCGGCACGCAATCCGCGGCTGGTCTACGGGCGGATCACCGGCTGGGGCCAGGACGGCTCGCTGGCCGCCACAGCGGGTCACGACATCGACTACATCGCCGTCTCCGGCGCGCTTGACCCGATCGGCCGGGCCGGGGAGCGCCCGGTGCCGCCGCTCAACCTGATCGGCGATTTCGGCGGTGGCGGCATGCTGCTGGCGCTCGGGGTGCTCGCCGCGCTGATCGAACGGGACCGGTCCGGGCTTGGCCAGGTCGTGGACGCGGCCATGGTGGACGGATCGGCGCTGCTGACCTCATTCCTGTACGGGCTGCGGGCCGCGGGGCGGTGGCAGGACGCGCGCGGGACCAACCTGTTGGACGGCGGGGCGCCGTTCTACGACACATATGAGACGGCCGATGGCGGCTACGTGGCGGTGGGCGCGCTGGAGCCCAAGTTCTACGCCGAGCTGCTGGACGGCCTCGGGCTGTCCGGCGCCAGCCTGCCCGCGCAATATGACCAGTCCGGCTGGCCGGTGCTGCGGGAGCGGTTCGCCGCAACGTTCGCGCAGCGGAGCAGGGACGAGTGGGCGGCGGCGTTCGCGGGCTCGGACGCCTGCGTGGCGCCGGTGCTCGGGATAGCCGAAGCGCCCGGGCATCCCTACAATGCGGTCCGGGGGGTATTCGTCGACGTCGGGGGGCTGGTGCAGCCGGCGCCCGCGCCGCGGTTCGGGCGCAGCGCCGCCGGGCTGCCGCAGCCGCCGCCCCGGCCTGGCGAGGACACCGACGAGGTACTGGCCGGGCTCGGCCGCACCCGGGATGAGATCGCCGATCTCCGCGCCATGGGCATCGTCGGCTGAGCAGCCGGGCGCGAGGCAGCGCGAGGCAGCGCGAGGCAGCCGGGCGCGAGGCAGCCGGGTCATCACGTTAAGTTCAACACGCGCCACCGATAGTTTGCCCGGAATGCCGGGTGCGGGTAAACTGGCCGAGGTTTAGTTAGGCACCTCGTTCGGTGAGGCGTCGACACGAACACAGGCCACTGATCCGACGACGTCGAGAGACGCCCAGGGTCAGGACAGGTCTCCCCGGCTTAAGGGGTGACCCGAAGTGGCTGCACCTTCGGTGCTACGTCGTGTCGTGCCAAAGCTCTGACGAGTTGGGGTGCGCGTCGGCTTAATGCCGTGGTTCTCCCCTGGTGCCCGAGGCTTGGCACCCGCGTGTGTCACGACCGGAGGGAGGCGAGACATGGACTGCAGTAGTCCGGGCCATCATCGGCCCCGCACTCAACAGCACTGCATCCGGCCATTCTCGACTTCTTCCGGTACGCGGTAACCGCCCGTTCCCCGCAATCTGCCCGCTTCACGACCTGCCCGGTGCGCCTGAGCGCAGGCTGAGCGCAGGCCAGGCGGATGCCGCGTGCCTCCCAGGACCCCCACCGGGGAGAGGGAGGGATCACCATGACCTCGACGCTGGAGCGCCGCAGCGCAGTACTCGACTCGCAGCATGCCGGCGACATCCGCGGCGCGCTCGGCACCATCCGGCTCGACGACACCTCAGCCCGGCACGGCCGTTCAGCGCAGCTCAAGACGCTGCTGGCGATCATCGGTCCCGGGCTGATCGTGATGGTCGGCGACAACGACGCCGGCGCCTTCGCCACCTACGGCCAGGCGGGCCAGAACTACGGCACCCGGCTGCTGTGGACGCTGCTGCTGCTGGTGCCCGTGCTGTACGTGAACCAGGAGATGGTGCTGCGCCTCGGCGCGGTGACCGGCGTCGGGCACGCCAGGCTCATCCTGGAGCGGTTCGGCAAGTTCTGGGGCGCGTTCAGCGTCATCGACCTGTTCCTTCTCAACGCGCTGACGCTGATCACCGAGTTCATCGGCATCACGCTGGCGGCGGGTTATCTCGGGCTGCCCAGGCTGGCGGCCGTGCCGCTGGCGGCCGTGGTGATCATCGGCGCGGCGTTCACCGGCAGCTTCCGGCGGTTCGAGCGGATGGCGGTCGCCCTGTGCGGCGGCACCCTGCTGCTGATCCCGATCTACTTCCTGGCGCACCCGGCGGCCGCGCAGATGGCGCACGGCTTCGCGGTTCCCGACATCCCTGGCGGCTCCGGGCAGATGGCCACGGTGATGCTGCTGGTCATCGGGATCGTCGGCACGACCGTCGCGCCATGGCAGCTGTTCTTCCAGCAGAGCTACGTCATCGACAAGCGGATCACGCCGCGGTTCATCAGGTACGAGAAGGTCGACCTATGGATCGGCATCGTGATCGTAGTGCTCGGAGCGGGCGCCATCATGGGCTTCACCGCCGCCGCGTTCGCCGGCCAGGCCGGCGCCGGGCACTTTACCGACGCCGCGGGCATCGCCCAGGGCCTGCAGGCGCACGCGGGCCGGGTGGCGGGAGTGCTGTTCGCGATCGCGCTGCTCGACGCCTCGATCATCGGGGCATTTGCGGTCTCGCTGTCCACCGCGTACGCGATCGGCGACGTGTTCGGCATCAAGCATTCGCTGCACCGCGGCGTGAAGGGCGCTAAGGGCTTCTACGCGATCTACGGCGGCCTGGTCCTGCTCGCCGCGGCGGTGGTGCTGATCCCCGGCTCACCGCTCGGGCTGCTGACCGAGGGAGTCCAGGCGCTGGCCGGAGTGCTGCTGCCGAGCGCGGCCATTTACCTGCTGCTGCTCTGCAACGACCGCGAGGTCCTCGGCCCCTGGGTGAACGGGCGCAAGACGAACCTGTTCACCGGCGCAGTGGTGGCCCTGCTGGTTGCCCTGTCGGTGATCCTGACCGCGTCGGTGCTGTTCCCCGGCATCACCGCCGGGCAGATCCTGGCGATCCTCGGGACCTGCTGCGGCGCAGCCGTGGCACTCGGCGCGGGCTGGCTGCTGGTCCAGCGGCCGCGGCCAGGCGCCGTGGCCGTGGTCCCGATCGACCGAACCGGCCGGGAGAACTGGCGGATGCCCCAGCTGGCCCTGCTGCGGCGGCCGCCGGTGCCCGTCGGGCGCAAGGTCGGCATGACGATCCTGCGGACCTACCTGGCCGGGGCGACGGTCCTGGTCATCGTGAAGATCGTCGAGCTGGCCATCGCGCACTGAGGCCCCCGGGGCGGCTGCGCGGCGGCTCAGCCAGGGCCCAGCCGTGACTCAGCCGTTACTCAGCCGCCGCCGAGCTGCACGGCCTTGACGACCAGCAGCAGAACCGACACCACCAGGTAGCCGCGCAGGAGCAGGACGCCGAACTTGGTCCCGGCCGACCATTGCACGGGCTTGAGCAGGGCGAGCGGCGGCATCCGCCAGTTGAGACGTTCGGCGCGCGACATGCCGAGGTAGGCGGGCACGGCGGTGGCCCCGGCGCGGCGTCGGCGGGTCAGCCGCAGCCACAAGCCGGCCCCGGCGGCCAGGGCGATGAGCCCCACCGCCAGCCAGATCGCGGTCAGCGCCGCATTGATGTGGCTGAAGAGCGTCGTGATCACCAGGGTGCCGGAGAGCGTGAGCAGCAGGCCGATGATCACCGCCGCGGTGATGTTCAGCCAGCGCTTGTTGACCCACGGGCCGAGGACCTCGGGATCGTTGCAGAGCAGCAGCAGGAAGACGCTCGCGCTGGGGAGCAGCACCCCGGCCAGCGCCTGCACGGCCGTGGTCAGCAGGCCCAGCGGCGCGCCGGGGATCAGCACCACGCCCGCCGCGACCGCGACCAGGGCCGTGTAGCTCGCATAGAACGCCTTCGCATCCTTGAAGCTGCGATGCAGCGAGTGCTTGAGGCCGAAGACGTCTCCGAACGCGTAGCTGGTGGACAGGGTGACCGCCGCCGCGCCGATGATGCTGGCGTCCAGCAGCACGATCGCGAACAGCGCCCCGAGCACGCCGCTCTTGTCGCCGAGCGCGTTGGCGACGCCGAGCGCGCTGGTGAAGTGCCCGACCAGGTTCGTGCCGCGGACCGCGTAGACGGCGACCACCAGGACCACCGCGGCGCCGCCGACCACGACAAGCGAGCCGAGCATGGTGTCGGCACGTTCATAACGGATAAACCGGGGCGTGATCCGCTTGTCGATGACGTTCGACTGCTGGAAGAAGAGCTGCCAAGGGGCGACCGTGGTGCCGACGATCGCGATCACGAGCAGCACGGCGTTGGAGTTGATGCCGCCCTGCACGCCCGGGACGACGAAGTGATAGGCGATGGAACTGTAGTGCGGGCCGGACAGCAGCGCGAGCGGGACCAGCAGCAGGGTCACCGTGATGAACGCGAACATGGCCCGTTCCCAGCGCTGGAAGCTGCCGCTCGCGGTGATGGCGACCAGGAGCAACGCGGCGACCGGCACCGAGATGTACGGGCTGACGCCGAAGTACCGCAGCGCCAGCGACACCCCGATGAACTCGGTCACGATGGTCAGGAAGTTCAGCAGGAACAGGTCGCCGACACTGAACCAGCCCCAGAACCTGCCGAACCGCTCGTTGATCAGCCGGGCGTGCCCGACGCCGGTCACCGCGCCGAGCCTGACCACCATCTCCTGGTTCACGATCAGCACCGGGATCAGCAGCAGCAGCACCCAGAGCAGGCTGTAGCCGTAGTCCTGGCCGGCCTGGGCGTAGGTGGAGATGCCGCCCGCGTCGTTGTCGCCGACCATCACGATCAGGCCGGGCCCGACGATCGCGAGGAAGGTCACCAGCCGGCGCCGCAGGTCGCTGCTGTGCTCGTCGTCGAGCCTGATCCGGCCGAGCGCCCCTTCGATGTCGCCGAGATGGGCCGTGTCGAGCACGGCAGTCGGCTGCGTCAGCAACCGTCCGTGCTGGCTGTCGGCTGAAGCGGGGACCGGGGGCGGACGCCCCTGCTGGCGCGGCGCGGATCCGGCTGCTGGCTGCCCGTTTCCCGGTGCCGTCCTAGCCGCTGGCCCCTCGTCTTCCGGGGCGGGCCCTGGCCCGCTGCGGCTGCCGCCAGGAGGGCTCCCGGGTAGCTGACGGTCCGCACTGTCGCCGGGAGCAGGCCCGGGCACCTCTTGGCCGACGGCCCGAGGCACCGGATCGTCCGGGCCAGCGGCCCGCGGCGCGGGCTCGGGCGGGTCGCTCACGTCGGCTCCCCGTGATGGGCATCAGGCGGCTGCGCGGCCTCCCGGCGCCGCCAGTCCTCCGGCAGCGTGACCTCGAGCACATCGTCCACGGTGATCACGCCGATCATCCGCCTGCGGTCATCGACGACCGGGATGGTGATCAGGTTGTAGTCGCTCATCAGGACCGCGACATCCACGACATCGGTGTCCGCGCCGACCCGGACCGGGTCGTCGTCATACAGATCACGCAGCCGTGCGGCCGGATCTGACTGAACGAGCCCCACCAGCCGCGCGACGCCGCACAGCCGGCCGCGCTCGTCAAGCGCGTGCACGCTGGTGAGTGCCTCGGGCTGCAGGCTCACCGAGCTGGCGACCGCCGCGAGCGCCTCACCGACCGCTGCGTCCGCGGAAACGGCCAGGAAATCGACGCCCATCAGCCCGCCCGCGCTGGTCGGGTTGAAGCCCATCAGGGTCAGCACCTTGGTGCGCTGCCCCGGCGGCAGCAGGTCAAGCACCGGCTGCCTGCGGGCCTGCGGCAGCTCGGCGATGGCGTCTGCCGCGTCGTCGGCGCGCATCCGGGCCAGCACTTCAGCGATCTCGATGTCGGTGCGAGCGCCGAGCAGCCGGGTCGCCAGGTCCTCATCGAGCTCCTCGAAGACATCTGCCTCGAGTTCGGGATCGGCGTGGACGTGTCCGAGGATCTCGGTTTCCTCCTCCTTGGAGGCGTCCTCCAGCAGGTCAGCGATCTGGGCAGGCTTCAGCCTGCGGATCCGCGCGAACGGGCCGCGCAGCAGCGCGCTACTGGTGTGGCCGATCAGGGGCTCGAACTTCGACCACTCGCGGAACGGATGGTCGCCCTGGCTGGCCGGCGTATGGCCGCCGAAACCGAAGAACCGGCGCCCCCTGCGGTGGGTGTCCACCCCAGTCAGCACCCAGTCCTCGCCGCGCTGCTCGAGCTCGAGGTCGGCGGCCTTGATCAGGTGAGCGTTCTCCACGTCGATCAGCCGGTGCCCGAGCACATCGGCGCGGAGCAGCACCTCACCTTCGCGCCGGTCGAACCTGCGCAGGTCCAGCTTGGCGCTGGTGAGGTTGAGCACCTCCCCGCCGAACGAGCTCACCTGCTCGATGGGGACGTAGACCTCCCGGCTGCCGACGACGGCGACCAGGCCGGTCACCAGCGGCAATTCCGCGCCCCGCAGCCGCACGATGACATCAGACAGCCGCCCGATCGACTCGCCGCCGCGGTCTGTCAGCGGGCGCCGCAGCAGCTCCGACAGGTGCAGCGTCCGCGCGCTGCGCGCTCTCGGTGCAGGTGCGGCCGGTGTCGTGGTCATGGGGATTGCCTCTCCTGAGAGGATCAGATGCGGTCCTTCCTACCCGGATCAGGCCCGGCCCGCGGCCCGTTACCGGGTCCGGGCAGGTTCGGCAAGGCCGGCCGGCCGGTGCCCGGCTCACCGATCCTCTCCCTGCGATGGTATGAAGGCCACGTCAGGGGTGCCATCAAGCGGGAGGTAAACAACAGGTGGCCATGCGGAAGGCTGTCACCCTGCTCGGCGGGCAGAGTGACCTTGGCGAGTCGCTTGGCTACTCGGTCAAGCGGCGGCTGCTCGGGCCGCCGATGGTGAACGAGCAGCTGGCCGAGGAGCGGCTATCCAAGCCGATCGCGCTCGGCGTGCTCGCTCCGGACGGGATCTCCTCCTCGGCGTACGGCACCGAGGAAATCCTGATCGAGCTGCTGAAGGGCGGCCTCGGGGTCGCCGCGTTCACGCTCATCCTGCCGCTGACCGGCGTGGTGCTGTTCGTCATGGCACTGGTGGTGCTGTCCTACCGCGAGGTCGTCACCGTCTACACCCGGGCCGGCGGCTCCTATGTGGTGGCGCGGGAGAACTTCGGGCCACGGATCGCGCAGGTGGCCGCGGTGGCGCTGCTCATCGACTACGTGGTGACGGTCGCGGTCCAGGTCGCTGCCGGGACGGCCGCGGTGGCCTCGGCGGTCCCGGCACTGAACCACCCGCAGGTGCTGAAGTACATGTCCATCAGCATCGTGATCCTGATGTGCTACGGCAACCTGCGGGGCATCCGAGAGGCGGGCCGGGCGTTCGCGGTTCCCACCTACCTGTTCTCCGGAGTGGTGATCCTGATGATCGCCGTGGGCCTGCTCAGGGAGGCCTTCGGCACGCTGCCGCTCTACCACCCGCACGCCGGCATCGTCACAGGCCATCCCAGCGACAGTGGCCTGATCGCCTTCGGGATGGTCTTCGTGCTGCTGCGGGCGTTCGCCAACGGCGGCTCATCGCTGACCGGCATCGAGGCGGTCTCGAACGCGGTCAGCGCCTTCCGGCCGCCCGAGGGCATCAACGCCCGCAAGGTGCTGGTGGCCGAGGGCCTGATCCTCGGGACCCTGGTGGCCGGGATCTCCTGGCTGGCCCATGCCACCCACGCGACGCCTTACACGCTGGGCGTGCCAACGGTCATCTCCCAGGAAGCCAAGCTGGTCTTCGGGCACTCAATAATCGGCCGGGCCATGTACATCTTCGTGCAGGCCGCGACCGCGCTGATCCTCTATACCGGCGGCAACACGAGCTTCAACGGGTTCCCGTTCCTGGCCAGCTTCGTGGCCGAGGACGCGTTCCTGCCCCGCTGGCTCACCAAGCGCGGCCACCGGCTGGTGTTCTCCAACGGGATCATCGTGCTGGCCGTGCTGTCCTCGCTGCTGCTGTTCGTGGCCGGCTCGAACGTGAACAACCTGGTGCCGTACTACGCGATCGGCGTCTTCACCGCGTTCACCATGGCCGGGTTCGGGATGGCCAAGTACCACCACCGGATGAGGGAGCCTGGCTGGCGGCGGAAATTGGTGGTCAACTTCTCCGCCGGGGTGGTCACCGCCATCGTCGTGGTCATTTTCGTGATCACGAAGTGGTCCGAGGGCGCGCGCATCGTGGTGGTCCTCTTCATCGTGATGGTGCCGATCCTGATCCGGCTCAACCGGGAGTACCGGATGGAGGCACAGGTGCTGGAGGGCATCGGCACCAGGCGCAAGCTGCCTGCTCCCCCGACCTACCCGCGGCGCACGGTCTTCTTGTTCGTGGACAGCTTCGACCTGGCGACGCTCGCCGCGCTGCGGTACGCGCGCAGCCTGCGGCCGACGACGCTACGTGCCGTGCATTTCGTCATCGACAGCTCGGAGGCCGGGAAGCTGCGGCAGGAATGGCTGCGCGCCAACACGGGCGTGGTGCTCGACTTCATCGACTGCCCGGACCGGCGGATAACCAGGGCGGCCGCGGAACTGGTCAACGCCGAAGCCGAGCTTCCCGGGGTGGGCGTGACCGCGATCCTGCCCCGCCGGGGCTACTCTGCGCTGCTTGGCCGCCTGCTGCACGACCGGACCGCGGACAAGATCGCCGGGGTGGTCAGCCGGATCCCGCACGCAGCGGCCACCATCGTGCCCTTCGATGTCCGCAGCAGGCTGGAGGCCATGCACGGCAGGCCATCCGGGCCCGGCGATCATCCGCTGACGGCTGTGCCGGGCGAGCAGCCAGGGAAGCCGGGAGCGGCGGGCGGCCCGGCGGTTCCGGAGCCGGCCGGACCGGCCACGGTCACCGACCCGGCCGGCCAGGCCGCCGCGGGCCAGGCCGGCGACACCACCGCCGAGCCGGCCGGCGACACCACCGCGGAGCTAGCGCGGGCCGGCGAGACAGTGCGGCCAGAGACGGGCGGCTATGAGCGGCCAGCCCCGTCAGCCGAAGTCCGCCCGCTAGGCTCGCTCAGCGAGCCCGGCCGGGCCACTGTCGAAGGCCGCGTGATTGCTGTCGAAATCAGGCCTGTCGAGCAAAATACCGTGCTCGCCGCTGAACTCGCCGACTCGACCGGGCAGCTCACAGCGCTGTTCTACGGGCGTTCGCACATCCCTGGCCTGGAGTGCGGATCGCGGGTCAGGCTCCGCGGGCAGGTCGGGATTCGCGAGGGCGGCGTGGTGATGATCAACCCCGCGTATGAGCTGCTGGCCCAGGGCCAGCCAGAACCTCCGCCCGGCGAAGGCCCGTCCGGCGGGAAGGATCAGCGGCGCGGAAAGCGGCCATGATGCGGCGGGGTTACGAGTAGGACAACTTGGGCTGAACACCGCAAAATGAGCTCTAGAGCCTTTCTCTACCAGTGCGTAATATCGAGTTACGCCACTTCGGGGAGACTGCCGTGGGCACTTACGATCACTACACCACTCCCGTAGAACCCGGCACCTGGGACGTGCCTGCCGCTGGCGCCACCCGGTTCAGCTGGGAATATGACAACGGCCGCAGCCGATTGCTCGACCTCTACCAGCGGGGCAAGGACAAGCAGTGGGACGCGGCGAAGCGGATCGACTGGGAGATCCCGGTGGATCCGACCAACGTGATGGAAACGCCCGATGACCTCTGCCCGATCTATGGATCCCGCCAGTGGGACCTGCTGTCCGAGGCCGAGCGCAAGGAACTGGGCCATCACCTGTCGGCGTGGCTGTTCAGCCAGTTCCTACACGGCGAGCAGGGCGCGCTTACGGTCGCGGCGCGAATAGTGGAATCCGTGCCCGACATGGACTCGAAGTTCTACGCCGCGACCCAGGCGATGGACGAGGCCCGGCACGTCGAGCTGTACGCCAGGTTCATGCGGGAGAAGATCGGCCTGTACTACCCGGTCAATTCTGACCTCGGGAAGCTGCTCGCGGACTCGCTCAGCGACTCCCGCTGGGACCTGCCCTACCTGGGCATGCAGGTGCTGATCGAGGGACTGGCGCTGGCCGCGTTCGGCGTGCACCGGGACATCGCCAACAACGCGCTGGTCAAGCAGTTGCTCGCGTACGTGATGCAGGACGAGGCGCGGCATGTGGCGTTCGGCCGCCTGGCCCTGCGCGACTACTACGCCGAGCTCACCGAGGCCGAGCGGGCGGACCGCGAGGACTTCGTCGTCGAAGGCTGCTACCTGATGCGCAACAGGTTCAACGCGCAGGAGGTCTGGGACCGGATGGGCTTTGACGTCGACGAGTGCCTGGAGTTCACCGAGCACTCGCCGATCCAGCAGGCATTCAGGACATTGCTGTTCTCCAGGATCGTGCCGTGCGTGAAGGACATCGGGCTGTGGGGGCCGAAGGTGCAGCACGCCTACGCCGACCTCGGCGTGCTCGACGCCGCCAAGACCGACCTTGAGGCGCTGATGCGCGACGATGAGGATATCGCCGAGAAGGTCGACGCCGAGAAGTACGCGGCCGAGCTCGCCGCACGGACAGCCGAGGTCGATGCCGCGATGGCCGAGGGCGCCGGGCTCTAGCGGGGACGCGGAGCCGTTATCGGGCGGGATCTGAGCGATGCCGTCACCCGGAAGCCGTCACGATCATGAAGCCGCGGCGGCTCTCGGCTAGACCGCCGGTCCGGGCCGTTGCCGGCGGGCCTTCCTGCCCTCCGGGGCCGGCCTTCGGGCGTTACCGGCATACGATTTGCGGGTGACCGGTATCGCCATGCCGACCTTTCCGCCCGGTTTCACGTGGGGCATCGCGACCTCCGCCTACCAGATCGAGGGGGCAGTGGCGGAGGACGGCCGCCGGGACTCGGTCTGGGACGTGTTCTGCCGCCAGCCCGGCGTCATCCGTGACGGCGACACAGGCGAGATCGCAGATGATCACTACCACCGCTGGCCGGACGATGTCGAGCTGATGGCGCGGCTCGGCGTCACCAGCTACCGGTTCTCCATCGCGTGGCCCCGGGTCCAGCCGGATGGCAGGGGCCCGGCGAATGCTGCCGGGCTTGACTTCTACGATCAGCTGACCGACGCCCTGCTGGCCCGCGGCATCACGCCGGTGCCGACGCTGTTCCACTGGGACCTGCCGCAGCTGCTCGAAGACGACGGCGGCTGGCTGGCGAGGGACACCGCATACCGGTTCGCCGAGTACGCCAGCCTCGCCGCAGGCCGGCTGGCCGACCGGATCCCGATGTGGATAACGCTTAACGAGCCGTCCGTGGTAACTCTCCATGGCTATGCGGACGGCAGCCACGCGCCGGGGCGCACCCTGCTGCTCGGCGCCCTGCCTGCCGCGCACCACCAGCTGCTCGGCCATGGCCTGGCGGCAGCGACGCTGCGAGCGGCCGGCGTCCGGCAGGTGGCGACCACGAACAACTACTCTCCCGGCTGGCCCGCATCCGGCAGCGCGGCCGACGTCGCGGCCGCGCAGGCGTTCGACGTCCTGCAGAACCGGCTGTTCACCGACCCGCTGCTGCTCGGCGCCTACCCGGACCTGTCCGCGTTCGGCCTGGGCCGCGACGGCCCGGCCGGCGTCCGGGACGGCGACCTGGCGATCATCTCCGCCGATCTGGACGCGCTCGGCGTCAACTACTACAGCCCGTCCAGGCTCGCCGCGCTGACCGGCGGGCCGATGCCGTTCCGCAAGGCGCAGATCCCCGGCTATCCGGTGACCGCGTACGGCTGGCCGGTGGTCCCGTCCGGCCTGACCGAGCTGCTGACCGGGCTGCGGGACCGTTATGGCAGGGCCTTGCCGCCCGTCTACATCACCGAGAACGGCTGCTCGGCCCATGACGAGGTGGCAGCCGACGGCACCGTCGACGACCAGCCCCGGATCAGCTACCTCGACGGCCATGTCAGGGCGTTGCGCGACGCGATGACCGCGGGTGTCGACGTACGCGGGTACTTCGTCTGGTCGCTGCTGGACAACTTCGAGTGGGCGCAGGGATATCACCAGCGCTTCGGGCTCGTGCATGTCGACTTCGCGACCCAGCGGCGCACACCGAAGGCGTCATTTGGCTGGTACCGGGACCTGATCGCGGCGCGGCGCGGTGCGGCGCGCGGCGCTGATCCTGGCGGATAAAGCCTGCCTGCGTGCCTCAAGACCCAGTTATATCGCCAGCACGGCGATGGAGCTGCGCGACCTGACAGACGACTACGCCGAGCGGGCCACGCGGGCCAGACCGGAATGCCGGGCGGCACCCGGCGGGCCGGTGCGGGCCGCGGTTCTGCAACAGCGCTATCGTCTGGCTATGCCAGGAACCGGACCTGTTGAGCAGCCAGATCGTGCGATCCGCGAAGCGCTAGCCCGCTCGGCGGCGGGCGGTGCCTGCGGGTTCTTCTTCGACTTTGATGGCACCCTCTCGCCGATCGGGCCAGATCCCGAGGCCGTTCAGCCGGTGCCCGGAGTCATTGACCAGCTCGGGAAGCTCGCCATGCTGGCCGGCAAGGTCGGCATCATCTCCGCCCGTCCGGTGAGCTTCCTGGCCAGCCGATTCGGGGATGCCCGCGGACTGTCGCTGTACGGCCTCTACGGGCTCGAGGCCATCCGCGATGGCGTCACGTCAACCGATCCGGAGGCGGAACGCTGGATGGCCACGATCCAGCAGGTCCGTGAATTGGCCACGAACGAACTGCCGCCTGATGTGTATATCGAAGACAAGCGGCTGGCAGTGGCATTTCACTACCGCCAGCATCCGGAGCGGCAGGCTGAAGCCGAAGCATGGGCGAACGCCAAGGCACGCGAGTACGGTCTCGCGGAGCAACCGGGCCGGATGGTCATCGAGCTAAAGCCGCCGATATCGACCGATAAGGGCACCGTACTGCGTGCCGAGATCGGATCCCTGCGGTCTATCTGGTATTTCGGCGACGACGTCGCTGACGCCGAGGGTTTCGAGGCTCTCCGCAGCCAGCAGGAGCGGGACCCTGGCTTCTTCGGGGTATGCGTGGCGGTGGCGAACAATGAGGTCGGTCACGCGCTTACCGACCGTGCCGACTTCTCGCTGGCCTCGCCGGCGGCCATGCCAGCCTTCCTGGCCGCTGCGATCGAGCAGTTCTCCGCGGCCGGCTAGCCCGGGTAGTGTTGCGAAATCCAGCAGTGCACGGACCCGGGAGGTGAGACCCATGAGAGCCAGCTCACGCAGGGTGCTCTCACGTCACGGCCGTGCGGTCTCCCTCGCATAGGTGACCAAGAGAGCGCTCATCGGCATCCAGAAAGGCGCTCTCATGCCGGCTTCGCCGTCAGTCCCTCCGCAGTCCGTCATCGTCAGCAGGCTCCGGGCCGCCGGGTGTGTCTTCGCCGAGGACGAGGCGCAGGTGCTCATCGTCGCGGCCCGGACGGCTGCCGATCTCACCGCCATGGTGGAGCGGCGGGCAGCCGGCCAGCCCCTCGAACATGTCATCGGCTGGGCGGAGTTCTGCGGCCTGCGGATCGCCGTGGATCCCGGGGTATTCATCCCCCGCCGCCGCACCGAATTCCTCGTCCGCCAGGCTGTCGTCCTCGCCCGCCAGGGCGCCACGGCCGACGGCGAGGCGCGCACCGGGCCGTCGACCGTCGTCGTTGACCTGTGCTGCGGCTCCGGCGCGCTGGGCGCCGCGCTGGTCGCGGTCCTGGACGAGGTCGAGCTGCACGCTGCCGACATTGATCCCGCCGCGGTGCGGTGCGCCCGGCGGAACCTCGCCGCCGCCGGTCAGGTGTACGAAGGTGACCTGTACGATCCGCTGCCCGCCGCGCTGCGGGGCCGCGTCGGCATCCTGGTCGCCAATGTTCCCTACGTACCCACCGAAGAGATCAGGCTGCTGCCCGCGGAAGCTCGCGTCCACGAGGCTCGGGTGGCACTCGATGGCGGCGCGGACGGGCTTGACCCGCTGCGGCGGGTGGCCGCCGCAGCGGCATCGTGGCTGGCGCCGGGCGGCCACCTACTGGTCGAGGCCAGTGCGCGCCAGGCCCCCGAGGCGGTCGAAACCGTCGCCCGCGGCGGCCTGATCCCGCGGCTGGCGAGTTCGGAGGAGCTGAATGCCACCGTCGTGATCGGAACGAGGCCCGCCGCGCCTTTCGTGCCGCGCGGCGGGCGGGTGGCATAGGCGCATCAGCATTGTCACGATCCTCGCTGGTCGAGGTGCGCAGAACCACGCGCGGCCAGCCGGGCCCGCCCGGAATTGATGCCAAGGTCCGCCAGGGCGGTGCTGGCGGCGCCCGCGCCGCACATCCCGTGGACCCCCCCGCCGGGCGGGGTGGACGACGAGCATAGATAAACGCCGGGAATGGCGGTGCGATACGGATTCCATCTCGGCGCGGGCCCGACCACTGTCTGGCGCAGCGTGGCCGCGCCGCCGTTGATGTCACCGCCCACGTAATTCGGATTGTGCTCCTCGGCGAGCGCCGCGGTGGTGGTGAACCGGGCCAGGATCAGGTCGCGGAAGCCGGGCGCGAACCGCTCGATCTGCGCTTCGATGCGCCCGGTCATGTCGACCGCTGAACCAGGCGGCACGTGACAGTAGGCCCACAGTGTTTGCTTCCCGGCGGGCGCCCGGGTCGGATCCGCGACTCCAGCCTGGACCACGATGCAGTACGGCCGTTCCGGGTGGCGGCCCGCGGCCACCTCCGACTCACTGCGCGCGATCTCGTCCAGCGTGCCGCCGAGATGCACGGTCGCCGTTTCCCTGCATACCTCGGCTGTCCACCGGACCGGCTCCGCGAGAGCCCAATCGACCTTGCAGATGCCCGATCCGTACCGGAACCGGCGGAGTGCGGCGGCGTAGCCAGCCGGCAGCCGGTCACCCGCCAGCGTGACCAGCTGGCGGGGCGTGACGTCCAGCAGGATGGCCCGGGCGGACGGCAGGTCGGCGAGCGAGGAGATCCAGCGGCCGGTGACAATTTTGCCGCCCAGCGCTTCCAGCTCCGCGGTGAGCGCCTCGGTGAGCCGTACGCTGCCGCCCTCGACGACCGGCCAGCCCACCGAATGGGCCAGCATCGTGAGCAGGAGCCCGAAGCCGCCGGTGAGCGGGGCCTCTAGCGGCCTGATGGCATGCGCGGCCACGCCTGCAAGTAGCGCTCGGCCCTCGTCGGTGGAGAATCGCCGTGCCAGCCAGCTGGCCGGGGCCAAGCTGCTGACGCCGAACCTGGCCATTGCCAACGGGTGCCGAGGGACGGAACGCAGTGGGGCGAGAACGGTCGGCACGATCAGCTCGGCGTCCCGGACCAGAGGACCGAAGAGCCCGCGGTAGGCGGCTGCGTCCGGGCCTAGGCCCTGCGCCGTCTCGGCAACTGAGCCCTGGACCGCCGCGGCGCGGCCGCCATCGAGCGGATGCGCGAACGCCACCCGGGGAAACCGGAAGCTGACGCCCCGCGCAGCGAGGTCCGCCTGCCGGAAGAACGGTGAAGCGGCGGCGAGCGGGTGCACGGCTGAGCAGACGTCGTGCCGGAAACCGGGCAGCGTGAGATTCTCGGTACGGCAGCCGCCGCCCGGTGTGCCGGCGCCCTCGACGACTTCAACGGCAACGCCTGCCCTGGCCAGGGTCAAGGCAGCGGCCAGCCCGTTCGGTCCTGAGCCGACCACGATGGCGTCTGGCGGAGTCACAGCCCGAGTATGCCTTTCTCCGCTGCCACGGTAACCTGCACGGCCGCTCCGGCGGCGAGCCGGCGGCCCAGCTTGTCGAGTTCGTCGTCAACCCGGTCCGGCCGGTGGTGGAACAGCACCGCGTGCCTGGCTCCGGCCGCCGCTGCGAGGCCGACCGCATAGTCCGCCGCCGCATGACCGAACGAGGCCTCAGCAGCCAGTTCCTCGGGCAGCAGCGACGCGTCGTGCACCAGGACGTCCGCGTCCTTCGCCAGTGTGGTGGCGGCGGCGTGATACTCGCCCCAGCCATCGGGTCCCGGCCCGAGGAGGGTAGGACAGTGGTCAGGGAGGTAGGTGAGGACCGAACCGCCGTCGCTGACGCGGTAGCCGAACGTCCTGCCGCCCTTGTGCGGGATCTCCCGAGCCTCGATGTCGAATCCGCCGGTCGCGTAATGCCCTGGCGCGAGGGCGCCGAACGTCCAGGCGCCGCGCAAGTCGCGCGGCCGGATCGGGAAATGCGGCGGCGACATGCCGCGTTCGAGCACCGCCTCGGCGCAGGCGCCGTCCTCCTGCTCGGGTAGCAGCAGCGTGACCAGGGCGCCTTCGGTGTCCCCTGCCCGGAAAAACGGCAGCCCGTGCACATGGTCCCAGTGCAGGTGCGAGAGCAGGATCGTGCCTGCGAAGGGCCGGCCAGCGAGCAGCGGGGTGACCTGCCGCAGGCCGGTGCCCGCGTCGAGGATGAGCGTCGGCTCCGGGTCGTTGTCGTGGGCGACGGCCACGCAGGAGGTGTGACCGCCGTAGCGGAGGAACTCTGCTCCTGGGGCCGGGGTCGATCCGCGGGTTCCGCAGAAGTACAGGCGCACCGGTCAGACCTGGCCGGCGTCTTCGCGCTGGTGACCGCCGGCCAGTTCTTCGAGGGCGGACGTATGGGGCTGGCCGGTGTCTTCGCGCCGGTGGCCGCCGGCCAGTTCCTGCAGGGCTGACCGGTCGAGCTGGCCGGCGTCGACGGCCGCCACCCGGCAGGCCGTGACTGCGACCAGCGATGAGGTGCGGACCCCGCCCTCCAGGTGGGCCCGCTCGCCGAGCAGGGCGCCTGGTCCGTACTCGGCGAGCGGCTCGCCGTCCCGGTCAACCCGGACGACCCCGTCCAGGACCAGGAAGACGTCGGTTCCAGGCTCACCCTGCTGGACGAGTGCCGCCCCGGCAGGCACCCGCCTGATTCTCGGCTTCGCGCCGCCGTGCATCAGCTGTACCGACAGCGACCGCTCCAGGGCGGTCTCGACCGCGGTCACCAGCGCCGGCGAGTCGGCGTCCCCCCATGGGCTGTGCCGCCCGAATGACGTGCGGTACCAGTCGCGGAAGTCGGTCAGGCCCGACTTGTGCGAGAGCCGGCCGTCCCGGTCGTAGACCCAGTGCCTGGGGAAGCTGCTCGCCCCGGTCATCTCCGCCGTGGCGCTGCCGTCGGAGCGCACGGTGAGCGACAGGGTCGTCCACACCAGTGGCGCCTGCCACTGGACATATGGCCGACGCCGTACCCGCCGCGGCGCGGGCAGGCCAGTCCGTCCCCCGACCGTCTGCGCGAAGCGCACCCAGCCGTCGCCCCGCTCAGGGGGATGGCGGAGGTCGGGCAGGAGGACGGCCTGGAACGTGTGGCTGGCGCTCCCGACTCGTACCGTCGTGGCGCCGATCAGGCCGGCCCCTGAGTAGCCGCAGTCGGCAATGGCCCCGGAGCCGTCGACGTCGATCCAGGCGCGCAGGACATTGCCGAAACGGAACCGGTCAGCCGCCCGGAGCGCCTCAAGGTCACCGAGCACATCGGGAGGAGGATCGTCGTAGTGGGTGAACCCGGCATCGAAGGCCAGCCTGGCGCTGCCCTCGATGGCCTCCGACGGGATCCATGACAGCGAGGTGATTGAGCTTTCGTAGCGCATACGCTCATCCTCGGCCGCGCCTGGAGCATTGCCCAGGGTGCTGCCTGGCGTCAGGGAGTGTGCCTAGCACTACCGCCGCCATAGCGGCGACGCCGGTGATGGAACTGATCCGGTTCAATATCGTCTCCAGCGATGTGTGACACCGCGCCCGGCTCGGACTGCCGCTGTCCCCGCGGGCTCTGCCATGGCATGCGTGGCTTGGCCCATCGCGGTGCCTGGTGGCGGGCGCTGGCCAGGATGGTGCCAGGCATTCGCAGGGTGTGCCTGGCACCACCTGCTCCGGGAGGGCTGCTCACTAGCCGCAACGGCCAGCCTGTGCGACAACTGACTGGATGGTTCACATTGCAGCGCGTCAGCAGGGCGCGATCGACGTCTTCCTCGCGGACGACAACCTGATCGTCCGGGAGGGAGTGCGCGCGCTCATTGAGCGGTGCGCCGATCTACGGGTAGTGGGCGTAGCAGCCGACTACGACGAGGTGGTGACCGGCTGCGCCGCCACCGAGCCGCAGGTGCTCGTCACCGATGTCCGGATGCCGCCGTCCTACCAGCGAGAGGGCATCGACGCGGCCAAGGAGGTCCGCAAGCGCCACCCGGGGACCGGGGTCGTGGTGCTGTCTCAGTACGACGATCCCGAGTACGCCATCTCGCTGCTCGCCGAGGGCTCGGCCGGCTACGGCTACCTGCTGAAGGACCGGATCGCCGAGGGTAATCAGCTGGCCGACGCCATCCGCTCGGTCGCCACCGGCGGCACCGCGCTTGACCCGGCCATCGTCGAGGCACTCGTGCGGCCGGTCGTCGCACCGGGCGGCCTGCTGCCTGCGGAGGAGGAGCTGCTGGGGATGGTGGCCGAAGGCAAGCCGATCAAGGCCATCGCGATATCGCGCGGGCTGCCGCCCGAAGCCGTTGACGCCGAGGTGGAAGCCGTCTTCGTCAAGCTGGCCGCCGGCGTCTCCACCGGCGACCAGGGGGCGCTGCACCGCCTCCGGATGCTCCATCAGGCCATCGTGAACCGCGAGGAGCAAGGCGAGACGCTGTCCCGGCTGCTGCCCGGCGGGCTGGCCGAGAAGCTCCGCCAGGAGCGCCGGCCCATCGGCGAGACCGAGCGGGTGGTAGTGACCGTGCTGATGAGCGACATCAGGTCCTACTCGAGCATCGCCGAGCACGCCGACCCGACGCAGCTCGCCGGGCAGCTCAACACCCACCGGGCGGCAATGAACCGGGCCATCCTCGGCGAGGCCGGCACCGTCATGCAGTTCGTGGGAGACGCGGTGATGGCGGTCTTCGGCGCCCCGTTCCCGCAGGCCGACCACGCGGACCGCGCGGTGGCCGCCGCAGCGGCCATGCACTCCCGGCAGGCCGAGGTCAACGCCCGCTGGGCGGCCACCGGGCTGCCCGCGTTCGGCCTGGGCATCGGGCTGTCGACCGGGGCGGCCGCGGCGGCCCTCCTCGGCTCGGAGGAACGGCTGGAGTACACGCTCGTCGGTGACACGGTCAACCTGTCCCAGCGGCTGCAGCAGCTTGCGGCGGCCGGGGAGACGGTGCTCTCCGAGGCCACCAGCGCAGCGCTGACGGTGCCCGTCGCGGCCGCCGCGCTCCCTGCGCAGCAGGTCAAAGGCCGGGATACACCGGTAATCGCGTATAAAATCGCGCAACGCGACTGTGACCCGGCCGGGCCGGACAGCAGCGCAACCAACCAAACCAGCCGGGCGGGGACACGATGAACGACCAGCATCCGACGCTGACCATGCGAGGCGTGCGTAAGACATTCGAGGCCGAGAACGCGCCGGTACGTGCGCTCCGGGGCGTCGAACTGACCGTGGCCTCGGGCGAGTTCGTCGCCCTCATGGGGCCGTCCGGCTGCGGCAAGTCCACGCTGCTGAACCTCGTGGCCGGGCTCGAGCTGGCCGACGAGGGAACCATCACGGTCGCCGACGAGCAGGTGACCGGGCGCGGCGAGGACGACCTGGCCCGGCTGCGCCGCAAGCACATCGGCATCATCTTCCAGTTCTTCAACCTGCTGGAGGGGATGACCGTGCTGGAGAACGTGGCGCTACCTGCCGTGATCGCCGGCCGCAAGCGCAAGATGGCCGAGACCCGGGCTCGTGACCTGCTTGACCTGCTCGGCATCGGCGACAAGGCGGCTGCCGTGCCCGGCGTGCTGTCCGGCGGCCAGCGGCAACGGCTGGCGATCGCCAGGGCGCTGGCGAACGAGCCGACCCTGCTGCTGGCAGACGAGCCGACCGGCGCGCTCGACTCCGACGGCGGCCAGGAGGTCATCGAGCTGCTGAGCCGACTGCACGCAGGCGGCCAGACCATCGTCATGGTCACGCACGCCGCCCAGGTGGCCGCGGCGGCGCAGCGCATCGTGCGCATGCTCGACGGGCGCATCCTCGAACCGGATGTCCGAGACGAGACAGAACGCGACGCGAGCGTCCCGGTCGAGGCCCGCTAGCCGTGAGCCGGTCGGCCGCGCGCACGGCCTGGTACCGGCTGCGGGCCACGCTCCGCCACCGGCTCGGCGGCTATGTAGCCCTGGCCGTCCTGGTCGGCCTGATCGGCGGGATCGCGATGGCCTCGCTGACTGCCGCCCGGCGCACCGACTCCTCCTACCCCGACTACCTGGCCAGCACCAACCCATCCGGCCTGATCATCCAGCCGAACTCGAACGGCGCCCAGGGGGAGACCGCCGCCCAGGCGTACCGGCTCTACCTGGGTCTGCTCACCGAGCTGCGCCACCTTCCGCACGTGCGGGCGCTGGCGACGGCCGACGCTTTCTACGCCGCCACGCTCACGGCGCACGGCGGGTACGGCACGGTCCTGTTCACCCAGGTGCAGCTGGTCGCCAGCAGCGACGGCATGTTCGCCAGCCGGGACCGGCTGACGATCGTCCAGGGGCGCAAGGCCGTGCGCCCGGACGAGGTGGTGGCGACGAGCCGGGCCGCTGCCACTCTGCACCTGCATGTGGGCTCGCGACTGCCCGTCGGCATCTGGGCCCCGAGCCCCTCGCGGGGCCTGCCTCCGTTCTACCGGGAGCTTGACCTGACCGTAACCGGCATCGGCGTGGTGAGCACCCAGGTCGTGCAGGACGACATCGACTCGCAGCGGACCGGGTTCCTGATCGGCACGCCGGCCCTGGACCGGGAGTTCGTGCCCTGCTGCGTCGCCACGTCCTACATCGGCCTGCGGCTGGCAAACGGCGGGTACGACGCAGCCGTCGGCCAGGAATACGTGAACCTGACGAGCACCAGCCCCTATTTCGCAGGCGGCGCCGCTCAGCTGCTGCAGCTCCTGGAGGTCTACGACACATCGGCGATCGAGGCCGAGGCGCAACGCGCGATCCACCCGGAAGCGATCGCGCTCGGGGTGTTTGGGCTCATTGCCGGGCTCGCCGCGCTGATCATCGGCGCCCAGTCCATCTCCCGGCAGCTCCGCGCCGTCGGCGACGACGCGGAGATCCTGCGGGCGCTGGGCGCCGGGCCAACGGCAGCCACCGCGGACGGCGTGCTCGGGATCCTTGCCGCCGTCGTGGCCGGGGCACTTCTCGCCGTGGCCATCGCCATCGGCCTGTCGCCGTTCTCCCTGTTCGGGCCGGTCCGCCAGGCAGAGCCGGGCCGCGGGATCTACCTGGACGCGGCCGTGCTCGCGCTGGGCGCGCTCGTCCTCGTCCTCGTCCTGGGCGGCACGGCAGCCGTCATCGGCTACCGGCAGGCCCCGCACCGCGCCGCCGCCCGGCAGCGGCCCGCCAGCCGCGGATCGGCCGTGGTGCGGGCCGGGCTCGGGGCCGGGCTTGGCGCCGCGGGCGTGGCGGGCCTGCGGTTCGCGCTGGAGCCGGGGCGGGGCCGGACCGCCGTGCCGGTCCGGTCGGTGCTCACCGGAGCGGTGCTGGCCGTCCTCGTGGTGGCTGCGACGCTGACGTTCGGCGCCAGCCTCAGCTATCTCGTTTCCCGTCCTGCCCTGTACGGGTGGGACTTCAACTACGCGCTGTACTCGACCGACGGATGGGGACCGTTCCCGCCATCCTTCACCACGCCGCTGCTGCGCCGGGACCGGCTGGTGGCCGCCAGTACCGGCGTGTACTTCCTCACCGTCCAGGTCGATCAGCAGACCGTGCCGGCCATCCTCTCCCCGACCCGCCCGGCGATAGGTCCCCGCATCCTGACTGGTCACGGGCTCGACGGTCCCGGGCAGGTCGTGCTCGGCCCGGGCACGCTCGCCCAGCTGCACAAGCAGGTCGGCGACGAGGTCACGCTGCAGCTTGGCCCGGTGATCCGCGATGCGAGGCTGCGGATCGTCGGCACCGCCGCACTGCCGGCCCTGGGCGACACGCTGGGGATCCATCCCTCGCTGTCCACTGGCGCGATCCTGCCGAGCGGGGTCGTGTCGACGGCCGCGCTGCACGAGGGAGGCCCGGACTCCGGTCCGAACGCCATCTTGGTCCGGCTGCGGCCCGGCGTGAGCCAGGCCGCCGGCCTGCGGTCGCTGCAGCAGATCACCAGCGCGTACAACCAGGTCGTGCACTCTCCGCAGATCGTGGCCAAGATCGGGCCTGAAGCGCTGGAACTCGTGGCCAACGTGCTGCCGGTGCAGCGGCCGGCCGAGATCGTGAACTACAAGTCCATGGGCACGGTGCCGGTGATCCTGGCCGGCGGCGTGGCGGCGGGGGCGGTCGCCGCCCTCGGGCTGGCCCTGATCGCGTCGGTAAGGCGGCGGAGGCGTGACCTCGCCCTGCTGAAAACGCTGGGCTTCACCCGGCGGCAGCTCGCCGCCACCATCGCCTGGCAGTCCACGGTGATCGCCGTCGGCGGCGTGGTCATCGGTGTGCCGGTGGGGGTCGCGGCCGGCCGCTGGCTGTGGATCCTGTTCGCCCACTCTCTCTCCGCCGTCCCGGACCCGGTCATTCCCGCCGCCTCGGTCGCCCTGGCCGCCCTGGCCGCGCTGGTCCTGGCCAACCTGATCGCCGCCCTCCCCGGCCGCGCCGCCGCCCGCACCCCGGCGGCCCTGCTGCTGCGAGCGGAGTGATGCCGATGCGAGGGAGGTGGCCAGCATGACCGGGCGTGCGGCTCGCGGCCCCGTGGCCCGCGGCTCAGTGCTGCGGGTGGCCGGCTACCGCTTCCGCGCCACGTTCCGCCGCCGGTGGGGCGGTTACCTCACCCTGGCCCTGCTGATCGGCCTGGTCGGCGGCGTGTCTATGGGGTCGCTGACCGCGGCCCGCCGCACGTACGCGTCTTATCCCAAGTTCCTGGCCAGCACGAACCCGTCCGACCTCCTGGTACTGCCGTCACTGAACGGTCCGGACCCTAGCCTGGTGCACGAACTCGCCCGGCTGCCACACGTGCGCAGCGCGGAGGCGGGCGAGCAGCTCACCGCGGCGACGCTGACGCCGCGTGGAGGCGTCGGGACGGTACTGATAACCCAGGTGGAGCTGATCGCCAGTCCAGATGGCCTGTTCACGGACCAGGACCGGCTGAAGATCATCGAGGGTCGGGCTGCGAACCCGGCGCGGGCCGACGAGGTCGTGGCCACGAACGAGGCCGCTTCCGTCCTCGGCCTGCACGTGGGGTCACGCATCCCGGTCGGGATCCTGCCCGACAACGCCGAGGGCCCGAAATTCGTCAGCAGGACCGAGCTGACGGTCGTGGGGATCGGCGTGCTCGGCATCCAGCTCGTGCATGACGACATCGACTCCGACCGGGCCGGGTTCCTGGTGGG
>JBEKIF010000063.1:0-23456 GCA_050011895.1 Streptosporangiaceae bacterium
ATGGTCACGGCGCGGCGCAGGTGCACCGGGATGGTCTCGGTGGCGGCGCCGATGTCCAGCGGCAGGCTGACCGAGGCGACCAGGTCGTCGGGCAGCCGGGTCCGCAGGTAGGCGGCCAGCCCCAGCGGGCCGGACAGCACGTCGGCGGCGCGGGCGATGATGAGCTGGCGGGCGGCCCGCCCGGCGCGCTGCTGCCGCGCGGTGACCGGGCCGCCGGGCCGGCCCAGCCCGCTCGCCGCGCCCGCCGGCTGGCCGCGGCGCAGCAGCGCGGCGGCGAGCTGGTCCAGGACCGCGCGGTCCACCTGGCCGGTCACCACCGGCACGATCGTGGCGTCGCAGTCCGCGCCCGGCCCGGCCGGCCACGAGCCGGCCCAGGCCGCTTCGGCTTCGGGCGCGCCGTCGAGGCCGCGGAGCTGGTCCAGGGTCAGGTGCAGCTGGATCTGGGTGGGCTGACCGGCCCGGCCGGGCAGGCACCCGGCGGCGATCAGCCGCCGGCACGCCTCCTCGATCGCGTCGTGGTAGCGCTGCCGCTGGGTGCGGGTGTCTTCGGGGCCGGCTTTCTTGCCCAGCGCGTCCAGCACCGCCGACAGCGCCGCCGTGCACTGCGGGGTCAGGTCGCCGTCCAGCTTGCCGGCCCGGCCGAACGTCACGTCCAGGCTCACGCCCCGGTCGGTGAACCCGCCGCCGGGACCGGTATCGGGACCGGCTGTGCGGCGGCGCATCTCCTCCGCCAGCTGAGCCAGGTCCGCCAGGTCCGCGCCGCCCGCCGCGGCGGCCAGCAGGATCTCATCCGCGCCGCCGCGGCAGTCCGCGGGCAGCAGGTCACTCCACCCGCACACGTGCTTCGCCCACGAGCACGAGATCTCGCCCGCGGCCAGCGCGGCGGCCACCGCCGGGTGCGCGGCCAGCCGCCGCATCCAGCCCACCGCGCCGGCCGCGGCGCCGCGGGTGATCCGGGTCTGCCACCGCAGCCACGTTTTCGCCGACCCCTGACCGTCGTCTTGGTACCCGCCGCCGGCGTGGAACGCCGCCAGCACCCGGGCCCGCGCCGCGGCGTGCACCGACTCCGCGCGCTCCAGCGCCCGCAGGCAATCCGCCTGCTCCGCAACGGTCAGCATCGCGGCGTCTAGCCCGGCCAGCGCCGCCAGCCCGGCCAGCGCCATCGCCGCCGCAGCAGCGGCGGTCACCGGCACAGCCGACACCGCGGACACCCCGGACGGCGCGGACGGCGCGGACGGCGCGGACCGTGCGCACGTTGCGCACGGTGCGGGCGCCGCGGACGCCGCGCACGGTGCGGGCGGCTGGCCGGGTAAGCACATTCCCGTCGCCCTCCTTCCGGACTGCCAGGCTTCGCTGTTGTGTTCGATATTAGTGGCAGGCACCGACATTTCTGGTGCCCGGTCGCCCGGGGCAGACGGCCGGAACCCAGGTGCGCTCAGATTCTGCCTATCGGACCCCGCAGGAGTAGTCATGAGCACGACAGACCCGTGATCATGACGGGTTCTCAGCACTGCCCGGCCCTGTGGTCCCGGTGGATCTTGTACCGGGTACCTGCTCTCAGCCCACGGTTCCCGTTCTCGCGCCGCGCAGGGAATGACAGCGGGCCCGTTTTTGTTAGGCTACCGAATCATAAGGATGTCGCACTAAGGAGCGCTGGCGCCGTGGACCAGAGCCGAGCTGTCGCGAAGGCGGTTAACGACCCTGCCACCGACACCCGGATGGCCGACGAGCCCGCCGCCGGCACCCTGCCGGTCAGCGAGCCTGGGTGTGGTACCCAGGCCGCCGCGGACCCGGCCCGCGAGGAAACCGCGTCGAGGCTGGTACTCACCGTGTTGCGGCTGTTCCGTGCGATGGAGCGGGTGGACGCGGGCTTGACACCGCAGCAATACCGGATCCTGAAGATGGCCGGGGCGGGCGGTGAGCGCTCCGCCCGGCTGGCCGAACGGCTCGCCGTTGCCAAGCCGACGCTGACGGCCACGGCCGACGGACTGGTAGCCGCAGGGTACGCACGGCGCGACGCCGAGCCAGGTGACCGGCGAGTAGTCCGGCTCTGCCTGACGCCCGCCGGTCACGACGCGCTCCAGCGGGCCGACGCTGCCTACTGCGGCTGGCTGGACCGGCTGCTCGGCGCCACCAGCGAGGCAGATCGGATCCTGGTCCTGCACTCACTCAATGTTCTCGACGCTGCCATGGATGACATGCGCCGTGCCCGCCAGGATCGCAGATGACCGTACCAGCGACGGACAGCGGCCTGGGCAGCTCGCAGGACCGGTGGCTACGGCGGCTTGCCGCGCACTGCTGGCGGTATCCCGGCCTGGTTGTGCTGGCGCTGGGTGGGAGTCTGCTGGCCACGCTGGCCACCGCGGTGATCCCGCTGATCCAGCGAAACATCATCGACAACTCGATCCTGGCCCACAAGCAGCCGATCTGGCCGGGCGCCGTGCTGCTGATCATCGCCGCGCTGCTGAACTTTGCCGGGGTCTATGTGCGCAGGTACCAAGGCGGCCGGCTGTCCCTGGATGTCCAGCACAGCCTGCGGACCGAGCTGTTCGGCTCACTGTCCAGGCTGGACGGGGCGCGTCAGGACCAGCTGCACACCGGCCAGATCGTGAGCCGGTCGATCTCCGACCTGAACATGGTGCAGGGCCTGCTCAGCATGGTGCCGATGTTGCTAGGCAACGTTGTGCTGTTCGCGGCATCCCTGGTCATCATGGCGTTCCTGTCGCCACTGCTCACCGTCATCGCGCTCGCGGTCGGGCCCGCCCTGTGGCTGATCGCGCTCCGGTCCAGGACCCGGCTGTTCCCGGCGAGCTGGGACGCCCAGCAGCAGGCAGCCAACGTCGCTGGCGTCGTCGACGGCGCGATCACGGGCGTCCGCGTGGTCAAGGGCTTCGGCCAGGAAGAGCAGGAGATTGAACGGCTGGAGGGCGCCAGCCGGTGGCTCTACGCATCTCGGGTACGCGCGGTACGCCTGATGGCCCGCTATAACCCGGCGCTGCAGGCAGTCCCGGCATTCGGCCAGGTCGGCGTGCTCGCGCTCGGCGGCTGGCTGGCGATCAACGGCTCGATTACCATCGGCACCTTCTTCGCGTTCTCCGCGTACCTGGCTCAGCTGGTCGGCCCGGTCCGTGCGCTTAGCGCGCTGGTCACGATCGGCCAGGAGGCCAGGGCCAGCGTGATCCGGGTGTACGAGGTGATCGACTCCCGGCCGGTGCTGACCGAGAAGCCGGACGCGGTGCCGCTGCGGCCGGGCGCCCCCGACGTCGAGCTTGACGATGTCAGGTTCGGCTATGTGCCCTCCGAACCGGTGCTTCGCGGACTGTCACTCCACGTGCGGCCGGGCGAGACGCTGGCACTTGTCGGCACCTCAGGCTCCGGCAAATCCACCATCTCGCTGCTGCTGCCCCGCTTCTACGACGTGGGCGGCGGCACCGTGCGGGTGGGCGGGCACGATGTCCGCGACCTTACTCTCGATTCGCTGCGAGCCTCGATCGGCCTGGTCCTTGAGGACAGCTTCCTGTTCTCCGATAGCGTCCGGGCCAACATCGCCTACGGCCGGCCCAACGCCACGATGGAGCAGGTTGCCGCTGCGGCGAAGGCCGCAGAGGCCGACGAGTTCATCGCCGGCCTGCCACAGGGCTACGACACAGTGATCGGCGAGCAGGGCCTGACCCTGTCCGGCGGCCAGCGGCAGCGGGTATCGCTGGCCAGGGCGCTGATCACCAACCCGGCCATCCTGGTCCTTGACGACGCCACCTCGGCAATCGACGCGCGGGTAGAGGCTCAGATCCACGCGACGTTGCGCAAGGTGATGGCTGGCCGGACCACGCTGCTCATTGCGCACCGGCGTTCCACGTTGCAGCTCGCTGACCGGATCGCGGTGCTCGATGAGGGACGGCTGGTCGACGAGGGCACCCACGAGGAGCTGACCGAGCGTTGCGCACTGTACCGGCTGCTGCTGGCGGGCCCGGGCGATGACGCCGAGGGCATCGACGCGGGTGAGCTTGACTGTTACTCCAGTGACGCCGAGCGCCGGGCCGCGGAAGCCGCGGCCATCCGGCACGCGGGCGAGGTGACGGACAGCTTGTGGGGGCCCGTGACGGCACCGGACGGCGCGGCGCTGACCTCGGCCAGCGTGGTAGCAGGCGCGAACGGCGGAACGGCGGGAGCGGCAGGCGCAGCGGGTGCCGGCGGCCTGGCGGGTGCCGGCGGCCTGACAGGCGCAACTGGTCTGACGAGCGGGGCGGCCCGCGGGAACCGGCTGCGGGGAGCGGGCGGGGGCGGCCGCAGCAGCATGCTGGCCGATCTGCCGCCCACGCCTGAGCTACTGGCCAAGGTGGACGCGCTGCCGCCGGCCAACGATGTGCCTGAGGTGGACCAGTCCTGGGCTCGCGCGCCGGATCCGCATTTCACGCTGCGCAAGCTGCTGAAGCCGTTCGCGGTCGCGCTGACCATCGGGCTGGTCCTGGACGGCCTGGACGCGCTGGCCAGCATCGCGATGCCGGCGCTGGTCAGGAACGGCATCGACAATGGCGTGCTGGCCAAGGCGTTCGGAGTGATCATCATGATCGCGCTGATCGCACTCGCCATCGTGCTCGCTGACTGGGTGATCAACTCAGTGCAGACCACGGTGGTCGGCCGCAACGGCGAACGGCTGCTGTACGCGCTCCGGGTGAAGATCTTCGCGCACCTGCAGCGGCTCGGCCTCGACTTCTACGAGCGCGAGCTGTCCGGCCGGATCATGACCAGGATGACCACCGACGTGGACGCGCTCTCCACCTTCCTGCAGACCGGGCTGATCACGATGGTCAACTCCGGGCTATCGTTCATCGGGGTCCTTATCGCGCTGCTGCTCATCAACATCAGGCTCGGCCTGGTGCTGCTCTCGATCCTCCCGGTGCTCATCGGGGCCACCCTGGTGTTCCGGGCCAAGTCCTCGAAGGCCTACGGCGAGGCCAGGGAGAAGGTCAGCGTGGTCAATGCCGACCTGCAGGAGAACGTCGCCGGGCTGCGGGTGGCGCAGGCCTACCGTCGCGAGCAGGTCAACGCCGACAGGTTCGCCGGCCTGTCTGAGGCGTACCTGGGGGCCCGGCTCCGTGCGCAACGCTACATCGCGCTGTACTTCCCGTTCGTGCAGGCCCTCTCGACGGTGGCCGGGGCACTGGTGCTGTTCGCCGCGGCTGGCCAGGTGCACAGCGGAGCGCTCAAGGCGGGCGGCCTCATCGCCTACCTGCTCTACATTGACCTGCTGTTCTCGCCGATCCAGCAGATGTCGCAGGTCTTCGACGGCTACCAGCAGGCGGCCGTCGGGCTGCGGCGGATCGCCGGCCTGCTGCGCACCAGGACGTCAACGCCGGAGGCCGTGCGGCCGATCATGCCGCACGGCAGGCTGCGCGGCGGCATCGAGCTGCGCGACGTGCATTTCAGCTACGCCGGCCAGTCCCAGCAGGCCCTGGACGGGGTCAGCCTCTCAGTTGCGCCCGGCGAGACCGTCGCCCTGGTCGGTCAGACCGGTGCTGGCAAGTCAACGCTGGTCAAGCTGGTGGCCAGGTTCTACGACGTGACCTCGGGCAGCCTCCTGGTGGACGGGATCGATATCCGCGACTACGACCTTGGCGGCTACCGACAGCAACTCGGCGTGGTGCCGCAGGAGCCTTACCTGTTCCCAGGTACCGTGCGCGACGCGATCGCCTACGGCCGCCCGGACGCGACCGACGCCGAGGTCGAGGCCGCGACGCGCGCAGTGGGCGCGATCGAGATGATTGCGCGGCTGCCTGGCGGTTTCCGCCACGAGGTAACCGAGCGCGGCCGCAACCTCTCCGCGGGCCAGCGCCAGCTCATCGCCCTGGCCCGCGCCTACCTGGTGAACCCGGCCATCCTGCTGCTGGACGAGGCCACCGCGGCCCTCGACCTGGCTGCCGAGGCCGCCGTCAACAAGGCCACCGAGCAGCTCGCCGCCCGGCGCACCACCCTGGTGGTGGCGCACCGGCTGACCACGGCCGCCCGCGCCGACCGTATCGTCGTCGTCGAGCATGGCCGCATCACCGAAACCGGCAGCCACGACGAGCTGCTCACCCGCGGCGGCAGCTACGCGGAGATGTGGGCGACGTTCACCGGTGATGCGGAGCTGGTCGCCTGATCGGCCAGCTCACCGCCGGCCAGCTGAGCATCGGCCAGCTCCGCATCGGCCAGCTCAGCACCGGCCAGCTCAGCACCGGCCAGCTCAGCACCGGCCAGCTCAGTATCGGCCAGCATGCGAAGGGGCAGCCCGACCGGGTTCCCGCGCATCCTGCGCACATCGCGCGGGATGAGCGCGAGCGCCGAGGCGATCACGATCAGCGCCGCCGCGCCGTACTGCGCCGCCGAGACACCAACGGCCGTCGCGATCGGACCAGCGACCAGGGCACCGACGGGCATCGCCATGACCGAGCCGAGCGCGTCGTAAGACGACACCCTGGCCAGCTTGTCCGGCGGGATGCGGGTGGCCATGGTTACGGTCCACTGGACCATCATGATCTCCATCGTGATGCCGAGGCCGAACGACGCAAGGCACACGACGGGCAGCGGCCAGAGCATGGCCAGCGACAGCGGCGAGATCGCGATGGCGGCCCCGATTCCAGCGACGAACAGGATCGGCCGCCGCGGCGTGAACCGCAGCGAGACGAGGCCGCCGACGATCAGGCCCACCGACTCGGCAGCCGTGATCGCGCCCCAGGCCGCAGGCCCGCCGAGATGAGCACGCGCCACCACGGGACCAAGCACCTGAAACGCTCCGTACCAGGCCATCAGGATCACCCCGAATTGGACCACGATCACCCACAGCCAGGTGTGCGAGCGGAACTCCGACCAGCCGTCCCGAAGGTCACGGAGCATGCCCGAGCTCTCGTGGTAGCCGAGCCCGGTGACCCGGATGCTCAGCAGCAGCGGGATGGTGCTCAGCAGGCCCGCACCGCAGACCATCAGCGCCCAGCCTGGCCCGATCACCGCGACGAAGAACCCCGCCGCTACGGCGCCGCCCATCTGGCCGCCGTTCATCGCCAGCCTGCTCACCGCGCTCGCCTGCTGGAGCAGCTCGCCATCCACCAGCCGCGGCAGCAGCGCCTGCGACGCTGGGTAGAAGATCGCCATTCCGGTGCCGGTCACCATCTCCAGGGCGATCATCTGCCACAGCCGCGGATGGCCAGTGATAACGAGCAGCCCGAAGGTCCCCTCGCCGAGCGCGATCATGGCGTTGGCGGCGACGATGACCCGCTGCGGCGGCATCCGGTCAGCCACCACGCCGCCGACGACGGTGAAGATCAGAGACGGCGCGATCTGCGCGGCGAGCACGTAGGACAGTTGCGCGGTCGAACCTGTCGCGTCGAGGACGGCGAACGAGACACCGACGAGCGAGAACGCGAACGCCGCCGGGGCGAGCAGCCGGTCGGCCAGCAGCAGGCGGAAGTCGCGAACCTTGAGCACGGGAAAGCGGCGCAGCACCGCACGCGCGAACATGACAACATCCGATCTTGGTCAGGAACTGGGCGGCCCAGTAGGATCTGAGCGTCCCGCCGCGGGGCGGACGGCCCTTCGATGCTAGCCAGCGATCCTGCCGCGGCGGAAACGCTTTTCGCCTGGCCAGCGGCAGGCGGCCAGGTCATCCCGGGTGCCCTCAGCCAGCAACACCGCCGGCCCGCATTCCGATTCCCCGCCCCGCGCCCGCCGCGGCCTGCTGGCGCTACACCGGGCCCGCATCGGTAGAGTCGCTGTGCGGGCGGCCGGGCGGCCGGGCGGCATAGGCGGGCGCTGCGTTCGAGGGGGGCTGATCGCCGGTGAGCATCCTGGGCACCCGGGTGCTGCGGGTCGAGGACCCGCGCTTTCTGACCACGGGCGGCGTCTACACCGAGGACGTCCAGGACGAGCAGCTGGCTGGCGCCGGTCATGTGTCCTTCGTCAGGTCCCCCATCGCGCACGCCACGATCCGCCGGATCGACGTGCGCGAGGCCGCGGCGGCACCGGGGGTGATCGCCGTCTTCACCGGCACTGACCTGGCGGCCCTCGGCACTGTCCCGCCGATGATGCCCGGGCTGGTCAACCGGGGGATGCGGCGCCCCCTGCTCGCCACCGACGTCGTCCGCTTCGTCGGCGAGCCGGTGGCCGTCGTTGTCACCGACGAGCCCTACCAGGGCGAGGACGCGGCTGAGCTCGTCGATGTCGACTACGACCCGCTGCCCGCGGTGGTCGACCTGGCCGCCGCCCTCTCCGGCCAGGTGCTGCTCTTCGGGGAGGTCGGCACCAACATCGCGGCGAACTTCGGCGACCAGGGCGCGCTCGATGCCCGCCTTTTCGACGGCTGCGATGCCGTGGTGCAGCACACGATCATCAACCAGCGGGTCGCCCCCGCTCCGATGGAAACCCGGGCCGCCGCGGCGGCCTGGGGCCAGGACGGGCGGCTGACCGCGTGGATACCCAACCAGGGCGCCCAGGGCACCCGGGCTGCCCTGGCCAGCATGCTCGGGCTGGACGCTGGGCAGGTCCGGGTGATCACCCCCGATGTCGGCGGCGCGTTCGGCGCGAAGTTCGGCGCCGACCCAGAGCACGCCGTCGTGGCGTGGGTCGCCAAGCGGCTGAACCGGCCGGCCCGGTGGACCGAGACCAGGTCCGAGAACCTGATCGCGATGACCCATGGGCGCGCCCAGCAGCAGACAGTCACGATCGGCGGCACCAGAGACGGCGCCGTGCTCGCCTACCGCCTGGAGATCCTGCAGGACGCGGGCGCCTATCCGAGGGCCGGCGCGATCCTGCCGCTCCTCACCATCCTGATGGCGCCAGGGCCCTACGCGATCCCCCGCGCCGAGGCGGTGGGACGATCCGTGGTCACCACGACCACGCCGGTCGGCGCCTACCGCGGCGCCGGGCGGCCGGAGGCCACCGCGGCGGTGGAGCGGGCCATCGACCTGTTCGCTGCGGAGATCGGCATGGACCCCGCCGCGGTGCGCAGGCGTAACTTGCTGCCCCCGTTCACCGAACCGCACGCTACCGCGTTCGGCGCGCTGTACGACAGCGGCGACTATGCCGCTGCGCTCGACAAGGTGCTGGCTGTGGCCGACTATGACGAGCTGCGCCGCCAGCAGGCAGGCCGCCGCGACCGCGGCGACACCGTCCAGCTCGGCATCGGCCTCTCCTGCTACGTCGAGATCACCGGCGCCGGCGAAGAGGCAGGCGACCCGCACGAGAATGCCACCGTCGAGGTGCATCCCGACGGGACCGCGACCATCCTCACCGGCACCTCGCCGCACGGTCAGGGTCACGCGACGGCGTGGGCAATGCTGGCCAGTGACGAGCTCGGCATCCCGGTCGAGAAGATCGCCCTGAAATGGGGCGACACCGACCTGGTGCCTGAAGGCGGCGGCACCGGCGGCTCGCGCAGCCTGCAGCAGGGCGGCGCAGCGGTGCGCCAGGCCTCGCAGGAGCTGATCGGGGTGGCCCGGCAGCGGGCCGCTGACGTGCTCGAGGCCAGCCCCGCCGACCTGCGCTTCGACCCGGCCCGGAGCGCATTCGAGATCGCCGGCGACCCCGATGCGGCGGTGCCGCTCGCGGCGCTGGCCGAGGAGGAACGACTGCTGGTGCGGGCGGTGTTCAGCGCGCCAGGCGCCACCTACCCGTTCGGCGCGCACGTCGCGGTGGTCGAGGTGGACACCGAGACAGGCAAGGTAGTTCTGCGGCGGCTTGTCGCAGTCGATGACGCGGGCTTCGTGCTTAACCCGCTGCTAGCCGAGGGCCAGCGCCACGGAGGGCTGGCCCAGGGCGCGGCGCAGGCCTTCCTTGAGGAGGTCGTCTACGACCCCGAAGGTAACCCGCTGACCGCCAGCCTCGCCGACTATCCGTTCCTGTCGGCCACCGAGGTCCCGGGTTTCGAGCTGGTCGATATGCAGACGCCGACCAGCTACAACCCGCTCGGCGCGAAGGGCATCGGCGAGGCAGGCAGCATCGGCTCGACCCCGGCGGTGCAGAACGCGGTCGTTGACGCGCTCGCTCACCTCGGCGTCAGGCACATCGACCTGCCCGCCTCGCCGCAGCGGGTCTGGCAGGCCTTGCAGGCGGCACGAACGGAGAACGCCTAAATGCTCCTCAAGCTCAATGTCAACGGCCAGCAGCGGTCCGACGATGTCGAGCCGCGGCTGCTGCTGGTGCATTACCTGCGTGAGGTGTGCGGCCTTCGGGCCGCCAACGTCGGCTGTGACACCACCTCATGCGGGGCTTGCACGGTGCTGTTGGACGGCAAGTCGGTGAAGTCGTGCACCGTGCTGACGGTGCAAGCGGCCGGACAACAGGTCACCACCGCCGAGGGACTTGCCGCCGATGGCGAGCTGCATCCGGTGCAGGCCGCGTTCCGGCGGGAGCATGGCTTGCAGTGCGGGTTCTGCACGCCAGGGATGGTGATGGCAACGGTCGGCCTGCTGGCCGAGAACCCGGAACCGACCGAGGATCAGGTGCGCGAGGGCCTGGAAGGCAACCTGTGCCGCTGCACCGGTTATCACAACATCGTGCGCGCGGTGCTGGCCGCGGCGGCAGCGGGAGACCCGGCGACCTCCGCCGGCAGCGGGCGCAGCGGGCCCAGCGGGCCAGTCCGCGGACGCGGGGCTCCGGCCGTCGGCACGTCGGGCCCGGCCAGCGACGCGGTGGGCGCATGATCCCCGCGCCCTTCGACTACCTGCCCGCCGAGTCAGCCGCGCACGCCGTCGAGCTGCTCGCCCGGCACGGCGATGACGCGAAACTGCTGGCCGGCGGCCATTCGCTGCTGCCGATGATGAAACTGCGGCTGGCTGCGCCCGCGCTGCTCATCGATGTCGGCAGCCTCGCCGAGCTAGCCGGCGTGCGGGCCGACGGCGGCGAGCTGGTGATCGGCGCGGCCACCTGCCACGCCGACCTGGCCGCCGACGAGCTGACCCGGGCTGACGCGCCGCTGCTCGCGCACGCGGCGGCGCAGGTGGGTGACCCGCAGATCCGCCATCGTGGCACTATCGGTGGCTCGCTCGCGCACGCCGATCCGGCCGCCGACCTGCCGATGGCGCTGGTCGCGCTCGGCGGGTCGGTCGAGGTTCTTGGCCCTGGAGGGAGCCGGCGGGAGACCGCCGACGACTTCTTCACCGGCTTTTTCGAGACCAGCCTGGAGCCTGACGAACTGCTCACAGCCGTCCGGGTGCCGCGCAATCCGGGTGCCGGGTGGGGCTACCAGAAGTTCGTCCGCCGTGCCAACGACTGGGCAATCGTCGCAGCGGCGGCCACCGGTGGCCGGATCGCGCTGGCCAACATGGGGCCCGTGCCGCTCCGCGCTCACGCCGCCGAGCGCGCGCTCGCTGCTGGCGCGAACGCGGCGCAGGCCGCCGCACTGGCCGCCGATGGAACCTCGCCAGGCGAGGATATGCACGCTGACCGCGGGTATCGCCAGCACCTGGCGCGCGTCCTGACCCGGCGCGCCTTGGTGCAGCAAGACTGACCGGCGACGCGCTGCCGGCCTGCGTGGTCATCATGGGAGAAGGAAGTGCGCGGGCCCGGCAGCTCAGGATCCGCCGACGCCCAGCACGGTCAGCAGCACAAGCACGATTGTCGCGCCCGCGAACAAGCCGTGCCCGACAACCACGGCCAGCGGGAAGTTGCGTTCAGCGGGGACCTTGACGACGGTGGGCGCCAACGCTGGGCTGGAAGCCGCCGTGATGCGGACGGAATACGTCGAGTCACGGTAGACGGAGACCCAGCGGCGCAGCATGGTAAGGCCAAGCACCGCGACAGCTGCCAAGGTGATCAGGGACGTCAGCGCCAGCCTGTCGTCGTCCCCGTATAGGTACCCCAGCCAGGCCACCAGGCCGGCCGCGGCCAGCAGCACATGGCCGAATACCACGGCGGCGGGCAGGCGGCTAGCCGGGCCGCCGCCCGTGCCGTGCTCATACTCGATGAGCCAGATTGCGAACATGAACAGGCCGCCGCAGGCGGCGGCAAGCCAGGTAATCAGGGCCGCGACGGTCATGGGCTCTCAGTCGACAGACGGCGGTCACGGACGGGGGGCGGCCAGGCCCCGCCATCTCCGTCAGCCGGCCGCCACAGCTACAACGGACCGGGGAGGCCGGCCGGTTCAGCCGATTGAGGCCCGGAAGACCGGGACGCGGCGCGCCGGGGTTGCCGCACTGCGGGATTCCGCACGCTGGTTGCGCGCTGCGGCTTGCGCGGCGGCTGCCGATGGCCGACAGTCGTTCGGCATGAAGACCATGACTTTCCAGGTGCGGACGGGCAGCCGCGAAAGCGTGCACGACATCACCGCGCGGTGCGCAGAGTTCGCCCGCGCGTCCGCAGCGGGCGGTGACGGGCTGCTGCACGTCTTTGTCCCGCACGCGACGGCGGGTATCGCGCTGATCGAGCTCGGCGCAGGCAGTGACGCCGACCTGCTGGCCTCGCTGTCCCGCATGCTGCCCGCTGACGACCGGTGGCAGCATGCGCACGGGTCACGCGGTCACGGCAGGTCGCACGTGCTGCCTGCGTTTGTCGCACCGTTCACGGTGCTGCCGGTGGTGGCCGGATCACTGGCGCTCGGGACGTGGCAGGCCGTGGCGCTGGTCGATCTTAACCTGGACAATCCAGACCGGCAGGTCAGGCTGTCATTTCTCGGGTAGCGGGACACTTTAATACCGGACCAAAGACGTCAAATGCGGGACACTTAGGTCGGTGCTGGCATGAAATGACCAGAAAGTGCCTTCCGATCCGATGACATTGCGCCACCTATGATCATTAGCGTATTTTGATCTCGGAGGAGCGGGGGGTGCTGCATTGGAATATCTCGGTCGATGTCCGGAGTGCGGACAGCCAAACAGGGAAACGGCGCGCTTCTGCGCCGAGTGCGGCGCACCGCTCGAGACGCCAGCTGAACGGGCGCCCGCTGACGACGCCACGATCACCACCACTGAGTCCATCCCGCGCGCGGCCCCGGCGAGCCCGGCGCCGGCCGCGCAACGGGCTGAGCCCTTAGGAACGGCTGAGGGGACGCGCCACCGCGGCGACCCGAGATTCCCGTTGCCCAGGCGCACGCCCGCCGTCCTGCTGGCCGCCCTGGCCGTGGTCGCAGTCATGGCGCTCATCGGCTGGCGGGCGGGCTGGCCGCCGGTCCTCTTCGGAGCCAGGCCCGCGTCCTCGGCAGGATCGTCGCCGCGCGCGTCGGCACTGCGGGCAGTATCCCCGGGCTCGCAGGCGCCGACATCGGCCGCGCCGTCGTCGGCCAGCCCCGCCAGTCCGGCCACCACCGCCACCAGCCCAAGCAGTCCCACCAGTCCGGCCAGCACCCCCAGCGGCGTTACGAGCTCAGCTGTGACCGGCCCGCTCGGCCCGGCCGCGACCGTGCGCGGGTACTTCGCGGCGATCAGCCGTAAAGCGTACCGAACGGCCTGGCGCCTTGGCGGCAGGAATACCAGCGCCTCTTACCAGGCGTTTGTCAACGGCCTCAATGGCACTGCCGAAGACGCCGTCACCATTATCTCAGTTAACGGCGACCTGGTGTCCGCGCAGCTAGCTGCCCGTCAGGACGACGGCAGTATTAAGACTTACCAGGGGACCTACACCGTCAGCGGCGGTGTCATCGTCAGTTCTAACGTCCAGCAGACAAGCTGAGCACATGCCTGCCAAGCAGATCACCGCCGGTGCGCGATGGCAAGATGGCCGCCCGCCCCGGATTCTTGCCAGTAAGCTACCGAGAGAGGTGCTGTTGTGCGATGAATTGCCCGGATTGCGGAGCGGTCGCAGCTCCTTCGCAGCGATTCTGTGATGAGTGCGGCACCGCGCTCATCCCGGTGCCGAGACAAGCCGATACCCAGGCCGCTCGGCCACCAATGGCGGAACCGCGAACCGCGCTGGTCCCGGTTGCGCCCGGGACATTTCCAGACGCGCCCATCAGGCTCGGTGACGGCGAGGTCATCTACCGGCGGTATCGGGTGTCCCAATTGCGAACGCGCAAGCAGGGCGAGGGCACCCTCTACATCACGGACTCCAGGGTCGTGTTCTTTGCCCGCGCCAAAGGCCGCGGCACGCAGCGGCCAAGCATGCTCGTTCAGCAGACAAGGCTAGCGGACGTCAGCGGGCTGGCCGCCTACGTCACCCGCCGGATCAGCCTGCTGCTCCTGGCGGCCACCACCTGGTTCGCGCTGCTGACGCTGGTCTCGCTGCGGTACGGGACCGCCGGAACGACGATCGTCTTGCTCATCCTGACCGCGGCGTGCGGGGCTGCCCTGGTGATTCGCGGAGCAAAACGCGGGACCGTTGGCGTCACGATTCACGCGAAAGGAACGCAGGCGAGCCCTATAGAGTTCGGCCAGTGGGGGCAACCGCGCGGACTATTCAACAGCTTTCTCATCGCCATCAGCCGGCCGCTGCTGTCTTTGTTCGGCGTGTTCACGGCGCTCGATGTGCTGACGGCCTTCCCCGGGCCGGACTCAGAGCAGCTCATCACCGAACTGGGGGCGCTGATCCTCGACCTGCAGACCAGGGGCAGCATGGCGGGCGAGCATTGGGGCGTTGAGGCCGGCCAGGTCCGTGCTCCGGGCCCGGCGCGATCAGCGTAGGCGGCCGCAGTGACGTCTGTTCAGGGCGGCTACGGCGACGGGACGACGGGCGGCCAGCCGCACGTGAGCATCTCCATTCTCGAAGGCACGAGCATCCTGCCCACTCCCAGGTTCGCGGGTGCCCCGCCGGTGAAGGGCACGCCGATGCGGGCCATGCTGCATGGCCGGGACGGAACGGTCCGGCTCGACGACCGGTATCTCAGCAAGCACCTGCTGTTCCTCGGCAGCATCGGCACCGGCAAGACCAATGCGATGAAGCATCTGGTCGGGGAGCTTCGGGCTAAGGCGAAGGCCGGAGACGTGTTCGTGTTCTTCGACACCAAGGGAGACTTCGAGAACGACTTCCGGCAGCCGGGTGACGCGGTCGTCTCCAGCGCCGGCAGAACATGCGAGGACGGCGTGGTATGGAACCTGTTTCGTGACATACCCGACCATGGTGACCGGGGAGAGGAGATCTACGAGATCGCCTCGACGGTATTCGGCGAAGAGCTATCCAAGAGCACGGAGAATTCCTTCTTCACGGCAGCGGCCAGGGACATCTTCTTCGCCGTCGTGGATGCGATGACCCGTGCGGGCCAGGAATTCACCAACGCCAACCTGAGGGAATACCTGGAGAAGCCCGCAGATGAGCTGGTGGAGCTGATGCAGAAGTACCCCCACCTCGAAGGCACGGCGCGCTACCTTGAGGGCGAGAGAACTCCTGAGTCCATCCTCGCCGTCCTGCAGCAGGTACTGAACAGCTCGTTTTCCGGCACCTTCAGGCAGCCCGGGGACTTCTCGATACGCCAGTTCGTCCGCGGGAAGGGCGGCCGGGCGCTCTTCATTGAGTACGACATTGCGATCGGGAGCCGGCTGACTCCGGTCTACCGGGTGCTCATGGACATGGCCATCAAGGAGGCGCTCAGCCTTGGCCGGGGCCTGCCCGAGGACGGCGGAGGCAGTGTCTACTTCATACTGGACGAGTTCGCATTGCTGCCCAAACTCTCGCACATCACCGATGGGATCAACTTTGGCCGCAGCCTCGGGCTCAAGTTCGTGGTGGGCACTCAGAACGTCAATCAGGTGATCAGGGCGTACGGTAGCGAGGCCGGCCAGACGATACTGTCCGGCTTCGGCACTGTCTTCGCCTTCCGGCTGATGGACGACAGCAGCCGCCACCTCGTCCGGCAGCGGTTCGGCGCCAACCGCAAGCAGATCACGACGTTTGCGCCGGTCCGGTCCGAGGGGGTGCAGCAGCAAGTGATCATGGGAAACGTGATCGAGGACTGGGCCCTGTCGAGCCTCACCACCGGTCGCTGCATCGTCTCGCTGCCGGAAGGTCCGCCGTTCTTCTTTACCTTCGACAAATACATGTCGCCGGATTAGCCTGCCTCACCCTAGTGTCGGCCCCCCAGGCGAAAGCTTGAGATGCAAGCCGAGCTGGGCGATATAGGCGATATGACTGGTCATGACCATTTTTATGGCCTCGTGGCCGAATACCGAGAGGTCATGGCCCGCCTGAGTGAGGGCGACCGCGGACATTCCGATGACCAAGTCGGGAAGCAGTTCAACGACCTTCTTCAGCACGCGCCGCGCTATCCGCGCGATGGCCGGGCCTTGTGCGCCCTGGTGCAAGCGAGTTGCCAGATCGCACACGGCGCTGTGGAGCTGACTGACCCTTTCGGTCGCGATAGCGAACAGCTCCTGCGACTTCAAGCGCGGCTTCTTCCTGACCGTTTCGGCGATCGCCTTGCGAGCCTGCTCGATGAGTTCGTCATTGACCTTCATTCCGTACCGGCTCGCCCGAGCCTGGGCAGCCCCGAGCATCGCGACGAGGAACTCCTCAAACGCCGCCCTGTCCTTGATCATCTCCTTCACCGGAGTATCCGCCGCCGGGCGCAGCGATTCCGCTGGGCCTTGGAGCCACTCTCCGAGCAGGCCGCAAGCCTGCCCGCAGCATTCTCCTAACATCTCGGCCTGCTGTTTCTCCGGCACCCTGCTGTCCTCGGAGGTCTGGTTGAGCACCTCGGCGATGTGATTTTGCAGCGTGACGATCCGGGCACCAGTCAGCTTGTCCACTACCTCTCCTCCGCGCCTCGACGCGTTGGCCTCAGGTCCGGCCGGCGCCGGCCGGCGGGCCATCAAGGGTCCCCGGCTGATTCCGCACTGTCTGGCCACCGGATCAGGTCTGGCCACCGGATCAAGGCGCCGCGGACGGCCGAGGAGATCAGCCCGCCTCAGGTCACCGGCCAGGCCGGCAGGCCGCCCCGCCGGCGGGACAGCTCTGGGCGCCCTATGGATCCAGGTGGCCGGGCAGGGCGAAGGCACCGAACAGCTCCGGATCGACGAAATTGTGGTGCCCGGAGATCCGGTCGCCAGCGACCTCGATGACCTGAATTGCCCACGGCGAGTAGCCGCCGGCCGGGTCGATCCGGTAGGAGCCGAACGCGGCGCAGCCATTGGCGGCGGTGGCAACCAGCCGCGAGCCACGGCAGCCGGCTCCCTGCCCGACGAGCCAGCGGGCCATGTTGGCCGGGCCGCGCAGCCAGAAGTCATAGGGCGGCATCGACATGATCACGTCCTCGTGCAGCAGCGATACCAGCGAGTCGATGTCGTAGCGCTGGAACGCGTCCACGTAGCGGGCGAGCAGGTCCTGCTGCCCGGCCGGCACCGGCTGCGGCCCGGACACCGCGACGTCACGGGCCGCCAGCGTCGCCCTGGCCCGCTGCAGCGCGCTGTTGACCGACGCGACGCTGGTGTCGAGCAGGCCGGCCACCTCCGCCGCCTGCCACCGGAGCACCTCTCGCAGGATCAGCACCGCGCGCTGCCTAGCCGGCAGGTGCTGCAGGGCGGCGACGAACGCCAGCCGGACGCTGTCCCGCTGGGCCGCAAGCTCGGCCGGATCGCCATCACCGGGCAGCACCCGGGCGTCCGGGATTGGCTGCACCCACACGTGCCCGGGAAGCATCGGGCCGATCGGTGTTTCCGCCCTCGAGCTCGGCCCCAGATCCATCGGCCGGGCCCGGCGCTGGCGGCTCCGCAGCATGTCGAGGCAGACATTGGTAGCGATGCGGTAGAGCCAGGAGCGAGCCGCCGACCTGCCCTGGAAGCCGTCGAGCCCCCGCCAGGCTCGCAGCATCGTCTCCTGGACCGCGTCGTCGGCGTCGAAGACGGAGCCGAGCATCCGGTAGCAGTAGCCAGTCAGCTCCCGCCGGTACTCCTCAAGCTCCTCCGGCCGGACCTCGCTGCTGGGGGATTCGGTGCGGATAGACATAGAAATGGATCGTACGCGAAGCCGCAGACCCTTCGCTAAGGTCGGTCAGGTGGCTCAGCCTGCGCTTCTCGATCGCTTGCGGTATCCCGTCGTCGTGGCACCCATGGCGGGCGGGCCGTCGACTCCGGGGCTTGTCACGGCTGCGGCTGCGGCCGGCGCGCTGGGTTTCCTTGCCGCTGGTTACAAGGCAGCGTCGGCCATGACCGCTGAGATCGAAGCCGTCCGGTCCGCAGGGACCGAGTTCTTCGGGGTCAACGTGTTCGTCCCCGGGGCCCCGGCAGCCGACCGCGGTGCGCTGGCCCGCTACGTAGCGGATCTCTCCGCGCAAGCCGCTGGACTCGGCGCTGCGGCCGGGGAGCCAGCCTGGGACGATGACGGCTGGGAACCGAAGATCGCCGCCCTGCTCGCCGCTCGCCCGCCGATCGTGAGCTTTACCTTCGGCTGTCCTGCGGCCGAACTCGTGGCCCGCTTCCGGGCCGCAGGCAGCCTGGTCTGGGTGACCGTCACCAGCCCGGCCGAGGCCGCTGCGGCTGCCTCGGCCGGAGCTGACTTCCTCTGCGTGCAAGGACCCGAGGCCGGCGCGCACCGCGGGACTTTCACTAACGAGGACCGGCCCGCCGAAGAGCCCGGGCTGATCCCCCTGATCGGCGAAGCCAGGCGAGTCACCGATCTGCCGCTGGTTGCCGCGGGCGGCATCTCGGACAGGTCGGCGGTAGCGGCAGCGCTCGCCGCCGGGGCCAGCGCCGTCCAGTGCGGGACCGCGTTCCTCCGCTGCCCGGAGAGCGGCGCCCACCCAGCGCACAAAGCCGCTCTCGCTGATCCGCGGTTCAGCCAGACGGCCGTCACCCGGGCGTTCAGCGGCAGGCCCGCCCGCGGGCTTGTCAATCGGTTCATGCGCGATCACCCTGCCGCCCCCGCCGCGTACCCCGAGATCAACAATGCGACCCGCCCGCTCAGGTCGGCGGCAGCCGCAGCCGGGGATGTCGAACGGATGAGCCTGTGGGCAGGACGGGCCTATCGCGCCGCGGCCGCCCGCCAGGCCGCGGAGGTCGTAACGGCCCTGTGCGGAACGTGACGCCCAGGCGGGATGCGATCGTGCTAGCCAGGATGAGCGCGATCACCGGGCCGGGCGGGCCGACAGGCCGGTGCAGCTGCGCAGCCTCGCGTAGCTTTCCGCCGCCCGTTTCGCCGCTGCGCCGGTCAGCACGACCGGCTGGCCCGTCGCCGAGACCACCGCTGGGATGAACCTGGCGGCCAGCGGCCGGTGCGGCTGGATGGTCAGCTTCAGTACGCCGGTCGCCGTGCTGTAGGAGTTCTCCCACCACAGGAAGTTAGCCATGCCATAGGCCACGAACGTGCGGCCGAGCCAGCCCGAGCCTTGCAGCATGTGGGCGTGCGCACCGATGATGATGCTGGCGCCGGCCGCAGCGAGCCTGGGTGCCAGCGACAGCTGGTTGGCGTCGGGGCACGATTCTCCCTCGGTACCCCAGTGCATGAAGACGATCACGATCCTGGCCAGCTTCCTCGCGGCCCTGACCGCGGAGAGCGTGCGGCGGAGGCTGACCGCGTTCGCCTCGCCTGGCCTGGAGCCGGTGGCTACCCACGAGGAGGCCAGCTCGGCGACCTGGGAGACGCCGATGATCGCGATCGGTGTTCCCCTGATCGTAGTCACATAGGGCGCCCAGGCAGCCGCCGCATTGACGCCGATGCCCACCACAGGGAAGCGGGCCGCCTTCGCCGCGGCGAGGGTATCAGCGAGCCCGGTCTGGCCGAAGTCGAGCACATGATTGTTGGCCATCGTGACCAGGTCGACGCCAGCGTCACGAAGCGCGGTGAAGGCCGCGGGCGTGGTCCGGAAATGATAGGTCTTGGGCTGCGGGACGCCGCGGCGGGTGATGGCCGTCTCCAGGTTGAGCATGGTCAGGTCGGCCGACCTGAGCACCGAGGAGATCGAGCCGAAGGCGCGGGCGGGATCCTTGAGCAGCGCGGCGGTGCGGCCGGCGAAGTGCACGTCGCCCGCGAAGGCCAGCGTGATGGCAGGCCCTGCCGCCGTGGCTCGGGCGCGACCGGAAGCCCCCGGTGACCGGCCGGCCGGGCCGCTGCCTGGCACCGATCCGCCAGGCGCGGCCGCGCCTGTCGCTGACCTAGCTGCCGATGGCGTTCCGGGCCCGGGCATGCCGGGCGCCGGGGCGACCGGGCCGCAGGCAGCCAGCGCCGCCACAATGACAAGAGTCAGGCTGACGAGGAGCCCCCTGGCCGGCATCCGACCAGGATAGGGCGACGGGGCAGCCGGCCGGCATCCGACTGGCCGCGGCGATCGTGAGCCGCCATCCACCGGGACTGCGGGCCAGCTGGATAGGGCCACGGGACCGCCCGCCGGCCGGCATCCGACCAGGATAGGGCCATGCGAGAATTAACGATGTGTCATCGCAGCTGCACTGCCTGGTAACGGGGGCGTCTGGGTACATCGGCGGCCGCCTCGTTCCCGAGCTGCTGGCCGCCGGACACGAAGTCCGCTGCCTGGCGCGCGATCCGGCCAAGCTCGGCGACCGGCCCTGGTCTGACGATGTCGAGATCGCCCGGGGCGACGCGCTGGACCCGGTCGCCGTGCAGCGTGCCCTGGAGGGCATCGACGTCGCCTACTACCTCATCCACTCGCTTGGCTCGGACGGGTCATTCGAGCAGCGTGACCGGGCCGCGGCACGGGTCTTTGCCGACGCCGCGGCCTCGGCCCGGGTGCAGCGGATTGTCTATCTGGGCGGCATCATCTCCGGCCAGGCCCACGAACTGTCACCGCACCTGCGCTCGCGCGCCGAGGTCGGCGACATCCTCCTGGCCAGCGGGGTGCCCACCGCGGTGCTGCAGGCCGCGGTGATCATCGGCAGCGGGTCGGCGTCGTTCGAGATGCTCCGTTATCTCACCGAGCGCCTGCCGGTGATGGTCACTCCCAAATGGGTGCGCAACCGCATCCAGCCCATCGCCGTCCGCGACGTGCTGCGCTACCTCACCGGCTGCGCGACCATGCCGGCCGGCGTCAACCGCAGGTTCGACATCGGCGGCCCGGACATCCTGAGCTATGTCGCGATGATGCGCCGTTATGCCCAGGTTGCGGGCCTGCCGCCGCGGGTGATCGTGCCCGTTCCGGTGCTGACGCCATCGCTGTCCTCGCTATGGGTCGGCTTCGTGACCCCGGTGCCTGCAGGTCTGGCCCGGCCGCTGGTTGAGTCACTCAGGAACGAGGTCATCTGCTCGGAGCACGACATCGCCGAGTACGTGCCTGATCCGCCCGCCGGGCTCACCCCGCTCGATTCGGCCATCAGCCTGGCACTCCGGCACGTCCGCGAGGGCGCGGTCGCCACCCGCTGGTCATCGGCGGCCACCGCGGGCGCTCCGAGCGATCCGCTGCCGAGCGACCCGGATTGGGCCGGCGGCTCGCTCTATACCGACCAGCGCACCAGGATCGTCAGCGCGCCACCCGAGGCGATGTGGCGGCTGATCCAGGGCATCGGCGGCGAGACCGGGTGGTACTCCTTCCCTGCCGCGTGGGCGGTGCGCGGCCTGCTCGACCGGCTGGCCGGGGGCGTCGGGCTGCGCCGCGGCCGGCGTGACCCAGGCCGCCTGCTGGTCGGCGACGCGCTGGACTTCTGGCGCGTCGAGGCGATCGAGCCTGGTTCGCTGCTACGGCTGCGTGCCGAGATGAAGCTGCCCGGCCGGGCCTGGCTCGAGCTGTCGGTGCGACGCGACCAGGACGGCCGGGCCGTCTACGGCCAGCGAGCGATCTTCCGCCCGCACGGGTTCATGGGGCACGCCTACTGGTGGTCGCTCCGGCCGTTCCACGGCATCGTGTTCGGTGGAATGCTCCGCAACATTACGGCCGCAGCCGAGCGCGATTCGCAGGCCCTCGTTGTCCGGGGCAGCCCCTCCGGCTGACCAGCAGCGGTGTGCCCGTGATCCGCACGCGTCTCGCGCGGCGTCGTCAGCGGGCTTGAGGGCCGACGAGGAGTCGGCGTCGTTCCGTGACAGCTACCTCAAGCATGGTCGGCTGCTGCGCGGGGCGGCTGAGCCGGCCGAAATCGCGGCCACCGTGCGCAACTTGGTCACAGCGGACAATACGTATCTCACGGGTCAGCGCGTGATCGCCGATGGCCTCCTGCACATCACATTCTGAAAGCCAGAACTGAGATGTGTACCACATGCACGATGCCGAATGGTTCAGCGTATATTGCGACTCGGCCAGGCAGATCCCGCGCTGCTGCCCGACGACTCGGATGCGGTCTATTCGCCGTTCCTGGTATCTAAGTCCGATGCCTCGGTCGCCGCGGGCCGGGAATCCCATGGGCAGCCAAAGAAAGCCAATGTCAACCTACGGGTGCGCCAGGAGGAGGAAGGCGTCGTGAGCCGCGAGCTTGTGACCATGAGCTTCACCGATGTCGTGGAGCACGAGTCGTGGGTGGGACCGGCCGCGCTTGGGCTGCGCCCGAACGCTCAGCTTCCGGTGCATCTGCTCGCGACGCGGAAGGTCCCGCCCGCCGCGCGCCGGGTCGTCGAGCTGGCGCTCAATCCTGGGCGGATCATCCGCCAGTACCGCGCCGCGTGAACGCCAACGAGCCCCTGCCTGACCAGAGCCTGGCGGACGCTGTCGTCGACCGCCTCAGGGCCGCGATCTCGAGCGGGATATACGCGCCAGGCGAGCGCCTGGTGGAGCGGCGGCTGGCACAGGAGTTCGGGATCAGTCACATCCCGCTGCGCGAAGCGCTCGCGCGGCTGACCGAGGAGGGCCTGGTGGTGCGCCTGCCGCGGCGCGGCGCACGAGTGGCCAGCCTCACCCCGCGGATGCTGGAGGAGGTCTCCAGCTTGCGCGTAGTACTTGAGCAGTTCGTTGTGCGGCGCCTCAAGGGCCGCTTCACGCCCGATGCGCACGCCGGGCTGCAGGCGATCGTTGACCAGCTGCTGCTCGCCGTCGACCAGCACGACCTGGTCCGCGTGCACGAACTCGACCGGCAGTTCCACCGGCGCCTCTGGGAACTGACCGACAACACCCTGCTGGTTGAGGTCGCGGCGCAGATGCGCAGCCGGACCAGCCACTTTTATCGCGCGGCGGCAGCCTCGCTCGCCCCTGACGAGTTGCGCAAGCAGGCCTACAGCCACCAGAAACTGCTCGACGTCATCGCGTCCGGAGACTTGCGCGCGGCCGAGCGCGCCATGCAGAAGCATGTCGAAGACGCCGCCAGGCGGATCGCAGCCGGGCAGCCCACCCGGATGGAGGAAGCGTAGGTACGCACAATCAGATAAGGAGTCCGGGGGACGTTAGGAGGCAAGACGAGTCACTATCACCTGGAGCCGCATGAGCAATGGTTTGCGGGGTTCGCCCAAACGGCAGCCAACTGTCCCGAAGTCTCCGGCAATAACACGCTTGGAGCAGGGTTACGGTCCCGACGGAATGATGCTGTTGGCGGCGCACAGAAAGGCTTCGCGCGCGCATGAGGTCTGTTTTAGTCCTGGTGGCGCGCTGGAGCGCCCCGACTGCGGCCACACTCGTTTAAGCTAAGCACAGCACGTCACAAGCACAGCACGTCACAAGCACAGCACGTCACAAGCACAGCACGTCACAAGCACAGCAC
>JBEKIF010000064.1:0-23152 GCA_050011895.1 Streptosporangiaceae bacterium
GGGTGCGGAGGCAGCTCTGGCGAGGTCGGAGGCAGCGGTGCCCGGGTCAGAGGCCGCAGCCCCCCGCTCCCTGCTGATCCAGGTGCTGTCCGGCTGCGATGATCGACGCACTGATCTTGCGCAGCTGCTCGATCTGCTCGGTACTCAGGGCGTCGACAAGGGACCTGCGGACCTGCTCGACGTGACCGGGTGCGGCTGCCGCCAGGGCCGCGATGCCCTTGTCGGTGAGCTTGGCGATCTGTCCGCGCCGGTCGGTCGGGCAGCTTGTCCGCTGCACCCAGCCGCGGTCTTCCAGCCGCGCGACGGCATGGGATAGCCGGCTCTTGCTCGATGTCGAGGCCTCGGCCAGCTGGCTCATCCGCAGCGCCCGGCCCGGTGCCTCGGAGAGCCTGACCAGGATCTCGTAGTAGCCGTGCGGGAGCCCGGAGTCGTGCTGCAGCTGGGCGTCGATCGCGCCGAACAACGTCTGGCAGGCGGTCAGGAAGGCCCGCCAGGTCTGCTGCTCGTCCGCGGACAGCCAGTGCGTTTCCGGAATGTTCACCTGCTCAGCATACAACTAGGTAGTTGAGTGTTTGACAATCGCGGCTCGCCGTGGTAGTTATTGAGTGTTCAATCATCGACTTTACAGGAGTGATCATGACCGCTATCACCGAAGCGACCGGCATCCCCGGGTACGTTGCCGGGACCTGGACGATTGACCCGGTGCACACGGAGGTCGGCTTCTCGGTCCGGCACATGATGGTTAGCAAGGTTCGCGGGAAGTTCACCACCTTCTCGGGTGAGATCGTGACGGGGGAGACGCCCGCTGACTCGTCAGTGACCGCCGAGATCGACCTGACCTCCATCAACACCGGCAACGACCAGCGCGATGCGCACCTCAGGTCAGCCGACTTCTTCGAGGTTGAGACCCACCCGAAGATGACCTACCGGTCTACCGGCGTACGCGACGACGATGGCGACTTCATCCTCGACGGCGAGCTCACCCTCAAGGGCGTCACCAAGAACGTGCCGCTGCGCCTTGAGGTAAACGGCTTCGGGCCGGACGCCTATGGCGGCACGCGGGCCGGGTTTACGGCCACCGCCGAGATCAACCGGCGTGACTTCGGCGTCAACTTCTCCGCGGCATTGCAGAACGGCGGCGCTGTGGTGTCCGACAAGGTGACGATCCACCTCGAGGTCGAGGCGGTCCTCGCGTCCTGACAGCAAGGCATCAGCAGGATCTTGTACCGGATTTGGTGGCCATGAATCGGACATTGCGGACGTGATTGGCCACCAAATCCGGTACAAGCGTGTTTTCAGGGTTGCCCGCGCCGGGCGAGTAGTCGCGTCTGCTGGTCAGGGCAGCTCAAGGGCAGCGTTGGGGGCTGCCTGGGCGAGGTGCCTGCCCGCGAACGCGGTACCGCCGATGATCAGGATTCGGATGCGGGCACTGTGCCAGGGCCCGGGAGTCCGGACAACGTGCTCGTGCCCTGGGCGGACTCGAGCCGCGCGTCACAGCATCTGGATGAGCATGTAGCCCATGGTGACGCCCATCGCGATCTCGCAGCACGCGGCGAGACGGGGCGACATCTGCGGCCTGCTGGCCTCGCCCTCGGCGAAACTGGCAGGCAGCCCGGCTCCTGATGACGAACCGGGAGACGGCGCCGTGATCCACGCGGCCAGCGCTGCCACCCGCGGCAGCGCCGTAAGCCTGTCGGCGGTCCAGATCACATAGCCGAGCATCGCGAGTGCGAGCGGGAGCGCAAGTCCGGGGGAGTGAGCAGCATTGGCGGATGGCCCCCCGTCAGCCATCGTGCGGCGCCCGTGACCGTTATCAGAAAACCCGGTGCGGGTATTCGCTAAACCCGGCGGGGGTATTTCCCGGATGGCCCGTGCAGGCTATTCGGGGGTGGACGCGGAGTTATGACGCTAGCGACGCCAGCTGTGCGGTGATGGTGTCAGCCGAGGGAAAGGTCAGGCCGACCAGGGTGACGTGCTTCCACCGGATCACGCCCCCTGCATCGACGACAAACACGGACCTGCGCAGGCCCGCGCCGCCCAGGGAGATGCCGTACTTCCGCGAAACAGCGACCCCCAGGTCGGACAGCAGCGGGAACGCGAGGCCGTACTTACGCGCGAACCGCTCGTGACTGTCGATGTCCTGCGGGCTGATGCCCCAGACGGTTGCGCCGAGACCGGTGAACCCATCCAGGCCTGAGGTGTAGGAGCACAGTTGCGTCGTACAGACGGACGTGTCATCACCTGGGTAGAACGCCAGCACGAGCGGCCGGCCGCGGTTCCCGGACAGCGTGTAGTCAGCGTGCGCGGCGTCGCCGTCCTTGACGAGCACGCCGGGCAGCGTGAACCCCGGCGCGGCCGCGCCAACCCCTGCTGACCTGGCCATGGCGGCTCCTCTCACCTGGTGTGCCCATGCTGTGGAGGGTTCTCAACGTAGCCGGACACCTGCGAGCGGGCGAGCACCGGGCGGCCAGCCAGCCTGGCTCGCGGCAGTCATTCGCGCAGGCTATCCCTGATGGCGCCACCTCGGGCCTACGGCTAGCCAAGCGGTCTCCCAGGCCGCTAGCCTCCGCCGGTCCAGGACCAGCCGGCCGAGCAGCGCCACGCCTGCCAGGAGCACCGCGAGAGCAGTGAGAGCAAGCGACGCCGCGGCGACGACGCGGCGCCCGGTCTGGGCCGGCGTCAGAGCGGGCAGCCGTACGTGTCCTGCGCGGTCAAGCCACACGGGCACGGCACTGCCCGCCCGTGTCCCAGCGGCGGCCGGGACATTGCCGGTCCGCGGCCGTCCGCCGGCGGTCCACCGGGCCGGCATCCAGTCCACCCAGGAGTTCGCGCCATGGTCGGTCATCATCGGCCCGGGCGCGGCCGCGAGCAGGACCGCCGGAACCCGCTGCCACGACAGCTGGGCACGGTGTGTCGCCGCGTTATCCGCCCGGACCCACAGGCCGGCGGCCGCCGCGACGACCGGGCCCAGTACCAGGAACGCGATGATCACCGCGGGCACGATCCACGCCTCGATCAGGTCAGAGCGCCGCCGCAGCGGGTTGCGGCCAGGTCTTAGCCGACGGGTCAGCCGTCGCCACGTCATTGTGGGCACAGTCATAACTTCATCCATCGGCGAATCCAGCAGCACCATTGCGGCCGCTTCCCAACGGCATTGTCTCTCTCCGGACCGTGCCGCCGCCATACCCTGCGGCGCCGGGCCGGCTCAATTTAGCGGCGCCTTCACCGTTGCCGCTGGGATCACCAGATGGTCGTCAGCGGGGCAGGGCGCTGGCGATGAGATCGGCGAGGCGCTGGGCGAGATCTCCGTCGGGGTCGAGGCGCGGATTGAAGATGGTGACCTCGAAGCCGCGGACGGTGCTGGTGCGGAAGAGACCGCCGAGAATCTCCCCGGTTTCGTCCCACGTGAGGCCGCCGGGGTGCCGGTAGTCCACAGCTGCCATCAGGCTGTCGGCGAGGACATCGACATCGAGGTGCACCCAGAACCCCTTGGTACCTGGACGGGTGACTGCGGCCAGCGCCGTCCCGATGGCGCTGCCGGTACCCCGTTCCCGGACTTCGAGGTAGTCAATCACCGTGATGGCCGTGTCGCGGACGTGCTCGTCCAGAACGTGGTCGTTGTCGCCGAACACGCGGTAACCGACGAGGGCGGCGTCCTCGTCCCGGACCAGCGGCCGCAACCGGTCCAGGTCAGAGAGAGTCGCCGGGCCGCGTCCCGTCGCGAGAGCCAGGTCGAGCGATGCGACCTCACCGGTTGGCTCGTCGCCGGGATGCTGAAAGTCGGCGTGGCCGTCGATGAAGACGAGGCCGTAACGTCCTCGGCGGCGCAGTGCGAGCAACGGCCCGAGGATGATGCTGCAGTCACCGCCGAGCACGATCGGGAAGCGGTCGCGATCGAGCGCGGTCTCTACCGCGGCGGCCAGGTCCCGTGCGACCGCGGCGATCGCATGCGGATTAAGCAGGCCGGTCCCCGGATCGCGGACTTCGCAGTAGGGCGGTACGTTAATGCGCGCTTCGTCGGGCGAGCCGAGGCGCGTATGCAGGCCCGCCTTACGTAGCGCCGCGGGAGCGTCCTGCACGCCGCCAGGGCGGAGGCCGAGCGGCGACGGCGCCTCGATGATGAGGGGATTCACCGGCACCGCCGCTCACCACCCCGGTCAGATATGTCGGAATGGACAGCGGCGAACGGGTCCAGCTGCCTCGTCGCCTCTCGCACCGCGGCGGCCAGGTCAAGCGGAGAGCGATGGTTATGCAACGGCCCTGTGCCGTCGCTCAGGAGCAGCGCGGCCATCGCCGCGCCGGGTGCGGCGACTGGGAGCGGGCCCGCGAGGACGGCGAGCATCTCCCGCACGTCGGGTTCGGCGGCGGCGATGCGGGCCCGGCACAGCGGCCCGCGCGGCGTGCCTGGCACTGGCGGTCGGCGGGCCAGTTCCAGGACGTGCTCCCAGCCCTGGGCGAGTCCGCGGCGCCCGGCTGGCGAGACGATCTGCCGGGCACGGATGGCCACGGCCCGGCTGGAGTCTGCCGGGCATCCCGCCGCGAGCTGGCGATCCAGCGACGGGGCGAGCGCGCGGGCCAGGAAGCGACCCCATGGCTGACGGTGGTGAGGTGCTGGTCGAAGGAGCGAGTCAGTGGTCATTAACCCATCGTGTGTCTCGACACGAGTACCTGTAAGTGGCAGGATTGACAATGTGCGTAATGATCCTGCCAACTTGAGCCCTGCCGGGCGGAAGGCCGGAACCGCGTCAGGTCGCGCTGCGGGGCCGGGGCCAGGCACACATGAAGTCGCCGTCGTCGTCTACGACGGGATCACCGCGTTGGAGCTCGGTGTCGCCTGCGAGATCTTCGGCAATGACCGGTCGGCGATGTTCGGCGTTCCTTGGTACCGGCTGTTCGTGTGCGGTATCAGCCCGGGGCCGGTGACAGCCGATAGCGGATTCCAGATCCTGGCCGCCCGCGGCCCGGAGGCAATCCGCAGCGCCGGTACCGTGATCGTGCTGCCGACCGAGTCCGTCGCGGGTTTCCCGCCTGAGATGCCCGAGGTCCTGCGACGGGCTCACGCACAGGGGAGCCGCATCGTCTCGCTGTGCACCGGCGCGTTCGCATTGGCAGCCGCTGGGCTGCTCGACGGGCGCCGGGCCACCACGCACTGGGCGGAATGCGACGAGCTCGCACGCCGGCACCCGCTGGTTACGGTGGACCCCGGGGTGCTGTACGTCGACGAGGGCGACATCCTGACCTCGGCCGGGAGCGCGGCCAGCATCGACCTCTGCCTGCACGTGGTCCGGCAGGACTACGGAACCGAGATCGCGACCCAGCTCGCCCGCCAGCTCGTGGTCCCGCCTCAGCGCGACGGAGGGCAGGCCCAGTACATCGACGCGCCGATGCCCGAGCTCGACAGTTCCAGCCTGTTCGCCGACACCGTCAGCTGGCTCCATGAGCATCCGGACGAGCAGATAACGGTCGAAGACCTGGCGGCGCGCTCCGCCATGAGCCCGCGGACGTTCGCCCGCCAGTTCCTGGCAAGCACCGGAACGACCCCGTATCAGTGGCTGCTCCGCCAGCGTGTTCAGCTCGCCCAGCGACTACTCGAGCTGAGCGACCTGCCGATCGACACCGTCGCGCAGAAGAGCGGCTTTTCCACGGCGGCCAATCTCCGCAAGCACTTCAGCCGGGCCGTGCATACCAGCCCCCAGGCGTACCGGCGCACGTTCCAGGACCGGCGCACGTTCCAGGACCGGCCTGCCTTCCAGGACCGGCGCGCCAGCTGACAGGCAGAAAGTCCCCCTCAGCCGCCTTGATCCGCGCTGCGGATCCGCGGGCACCCGGCCATCCGTGGCCAGGCAGCTGGGGTCAGCCAGCGAGGGTGGGTCAGTGGCCGCGACACCGGCAGGCCGGGCTTGGCGATTACCTATTTATTCTATCGAGATACTTACATATACTCCAGGGTATGCGCGACTTGAATCCGCCCGGCTACCGTGGGCCGGTCATCGCGGTCGTCGGCGGGGGAGCCAGCGGTACGCTCGCCGCGATTCACCTGCTCCGCTCCGCCGCCGCACAACAGCGCCCGGTGCGGATCATCCTGATCGACCGGCATGGCCGCCACGGACTGGGCCAGGCGTACAGCACGACGCATCCCGCTCACCTGCTGAATGCGCCCGTCGGCCAGATGAGCGCGCTGGACGGCGACCCGGATGACCTGACCCGCTGGGCCGCCGCGGCTGGCATCGGGCATGACGGGTTCTTGCCCAGGCAGATATATGGCCGCTACCTGCGCGACACGCTGTCGGCCGCGGAACGCCGTGCGCTGCCGCTGTCCCGGGTCACGCAGGTCACCTCGGATGCGGTGGCGATCCGGCAGAACGCCCGTGGCCGCCCGTTGCGCCTCCTGCTCGCCGATGGCTGCATCGACGCCGACATGGCAGTGCTGGCGATCGGTAACCTGCCGCCGGTGCCGCCGTTCCCCGCCCTGCAAAGCCACCGGTTCATCGCCGACCCGTGGGCACCTGGTGCGCTGGACGATGCGCGGGACGGCAGCCCGGTGATCGTGGTGGGCACGGGACTGACCATGCTGGATGTGGCCATCGCCGTGACAACCGGCAACCGGGACACCGCCGTGCAGGCGGTGTCCAGGCACGGGCTGCTCCCGCGCGTGCACCGGGGGCCGCCGCCGCCGGGCAGCCCCATCTGGCTCCCCGTCATCTCCGACGCCACCGGCCCGGTACAGCTCACCGAACTCATGTGGCAGGTCCGTTCCGCCATGGCCAGCCGCCCGGGCAGCTGGCAGGACGTGATGGATGCGCTCCGGCCGCATGTCCCCGGCCTCTGGCAACGGATGCCGGCCCGCGACAGGCGCCTCTTCGTCCGCCACGTCGCCCGCTACTGGGAAGTGCACCGTCATCGGGTGCCTCCCGCGACAGCCCGCCGGATCACCGAACTGCGCTGCACGGGGCGGCTGTCCGTGCTTCAGGGGCAGGTCACCAAGGTCGCCGAGGAGGCCGGGCAGGTGCGCCTCCACGTCGCCCAAGGGGGCAGCACGGCTGAGCTCACCGCGGGCTGGCTGATCAACGGAACCGGCCCGGCCACCGACATCATGCGAGCCCGTGATCCGCTCCTGCGCGATCTCCTTGGCCGCGGTCTGGCCCGACCCGATCCGCTGCGGCTCGGGATCGAGGCCGGCCCCGACGGCGCCGTGCTCGACGCATCGGGCACGCCCAGCAGCACCCTCTTTACGCTGGGCCCGCCGCTGCGGGGGGTCTGGTATGAGACGACAGCGATCCCCGAGATCCGGGCGCAGGCCGCCGCCCTTGCCCGCCGCCTGACCGCGGGAAGCCAGGAGCGCCAGCGCCCGGGCAGCGCCGCCTGACAAGCGCGTGCCCCGGCCGCTCTGCGGGTACGTCCTCGGGCTCAGCGTCAAGCGCCGCGGCCCGGCGACCGGTATCTGCCCGCCGGTCGGCCGTGCTCGGCGGATGCTGCCTGGCCGCAGTCGTGACGGACCTGTCTGCCGGGATCGGCGGCCGGCCGCGGCCATTCCCTCCGACGGTCATGCTGGCGCCGCCGTCAGACGCGTCCGTTTCCGCAGTCCGGCCACCCAGCGTCGCCGCATAGGCTGAGCCGACACCCGTCAACTGCGAGGGCGGCGATAGTGTCTGACCAGCGCAGGGAGCCGGATTGGCCAGATTCCCAACGCTTGCGGGGGCACGTTCAGATGCCATCGGTTGAGAACGCCATCAAGGAGAAGTATAGAGCGGTCATTTCAAAGACCGATATGCACGAGGTCAGCGAGGACCTCCGCCGTATTGCCGCTGAGGCTGGACTTGGCGTGGCCGTTCTCGTCGCATGGCAGCACGGCCTCAAGATCGGATGCATCCCGCTCGCGCACGATGCCCACGGGACTGCAGCAGATGCTCAGTCCCGCGTGATCACCGCGAGTTACGGTTGCCCGTACGTGTTCGTCCATGTCCCCGTACGGCAGATCCGCCGCGACAAGCTCAAACTGGCGGAAAGGGGAATCTTGAACCAGAACGCGGACCCGATCTGGTTCATCTACCACGAGGATGGACTGATCGGCACCTTCAGCTTCGAGAACCCAGGGTCGGTGCGGCTGACCGATGCAGATATCAGGAAAATCCTCGACTCACTCGCTCAACAGGGCGTTCTGATGCTGGCAAATGTCAACAACAGGCAGATTCAGTTCAAGGACCTCGTGGCCAGGAGACGCATCGAGGAGTCTGGTGAGAAAGTCTATGTACGGGTGGAAAATCGACCTCTGGACCGGAGCATAACGCTCGAGACGGAACTCGATCGGGAGGATGTCCGGGACTACGTCGTGAAGACGCTGCAATTCAGGACCGCCTGCAACTACTGCTCCGTGGAGGCGCTCAGCCCGCAACAGGTAACGATTCACTCCTCGCACGTCTTCGCCCATGCCAGGCGGCGGGAAGACGACCTTGCAACTGTCCGCAACTACCAGCTTGGCTTCACGTTTGCCCCATTCGGCGATCCCCGGGATGTGTGCCATTTCGTCGCCTGGGATTTCCCGCATATTAACGACCTGGTTATGAACATGGAACCGCAAGCATACTCCTTCAGCGACCTCATCAGGTTGGTGCGCGTCATCAACCGGGACATCGGGAAGTTCTGCAGCATCAGCGAGGTGGACCCGGTCCCCGAACCTCTTTCGGGGACCTGCAATCACTGGGCGGGAAACAGCATCTACCACCAGCATTACCAGTTCGTCCGCATCAAGGGGCTCCCATTGGTGCGTGCCTTCAAAGCAAGCAAATCGCTGGTGACGTACCGGGGTGTAGAAGTGCGCAAGGTCGTGGCGCCGTGGCCGTCGCCGGCGTTGCTCATCACTTCATTGACGTCGGGCGGGGACGAGAATGTGATGCGTGTCGCTGACCGCGTGGCCCGAGAATGGCATCGCCTGAGCGAAGGCGAGGACTGGTCCTATGGCAATGGAATCGCTATCGCGGACCATACCCAGAACACTTTCGTGACGACCGACCGTGACCGAATCGTTGCTATATTCATTCCCCGCCACCGGCGGAAGATCAGCACCTCCGACCCGGCCAACCAGGTTCAGAAAACGAATGCCGCCGTGCTCGAGATGATGGGCTACTTCATCATCGACGACCCTGATGATTTCGGCAAACTCGAGGGGATGTCGCCGGACGCCCGGAAGATCCTCGGGACCTCATGGCTTTCGGAACTAGCGCCAGATGTCGAGACAATCCAGGAGTTCGAAGCCAATATCCGCATCTGCCTGAGTGAGGTCGTCACCCCGCACGAGGAGCGGATCGATGAGATATTCAGCGATACGCTCGCGGGCTCCGGGCAGGAAGCGCGAACGGTCGCAGCCGCCATACGACGCGACGGGCGCCTGGGCCCGGAGCAGCGCGAGCACCTTTACCGGGAACTCCTCTCGGCCGTACTAGACGCTGGTGCCGGAACTTCAACGCAGAAGTCGTCCGATTTATCTCAGGTTCTGATCGTCTTCCGCGGCGCAGATCGCCTCAGGAGACCGGCCTGGCCCGGTCGGCACTGGACCTGCCTGGTCGTCCGCCGCCCCGGACTCCGTGCTGAACCTGCAGCTGGTATTCCTTGCGGTGGAGCGGGCTGCAGCCGGTCCGCGGCCTGGTTGCCGGTACCCGCCGGGATCCGCTGGTCCGCGCGGGCTAGCGTGCCCCGGGCCGGTTCAGCCGCATCCATTCGGCCGTGGCAGTGTCGGCCCAGATGGCGTGCGTGTTCGCGAACAGGCTGGCGGCCTGCTCGCCGCTCCACCTCGCCGGCAGCAGGTCACTGGGCAGGCCGGGGTCGATCCACGGGAAGCGGCGCCAGCAGTGGACAAGATCGACAAGCCGGGCGAGCGGGTCGCCGGCTTCGGCCACGGCGAACTCGGCGATGAACTCGCGGTAGCTCTCATCGATCGCGTCGAGGTTCCACGACCGGCTGATCATGCTCTCCAGATCACCCCCGCCGTGATACTCCGCCACGAAGATCTGCGTGCCGTCCAGTACGCCGGCCTCCCCGAGCACTCGCTCGACCTCGTCAATGCGCTCGGCGTGGGTGCTGATCCACACTCCTGGCGCGGGGCTGCCGAATCCCGCCCGGCTCAGCAGTGTCCGCAGCACATGCCGCGCCGGACGGTCCGTCTCGGGGGCGCGCGCCAGCGCGAGCAGCCAGCGGCCATCCCATTGCGGCACCGATCCGGTGAACCCGTAGATCCGCTCCCTGCCCTCGGCGAGGAGCCGCTGGGCCTCGGCTGTCAGCTGCCAGCGGGTGCGGCGGCCAACTCGCTCGGAGGCCAGCCAGCCATCCGCAGCAGTCCGCATCAGCGCCTGGCGGCTGGCCTTCTCCTCTACCCCCAGGCGGGCCAGGACGCCGATAAACGCAGACGTCCACGCCGAGCCTCCGCCCGGCAGCACGAGCTCCCCGAGTACCGTGAAAAGCAGGCCACGTGCACTCTCGGGGCGGGCCGCATGCCGCCTGGACATCGCGGGGACGGAGGACTGCATGCTGCCATTACCTCCCGCCTCCGGGCCGCGCGATGCGGCTACAGATCATGCTACACGTCTCGGTGCGGCTAGCCAGGTTCATGTAGCACGAGGCTCCGCGGCGGCGATCCCGGCGGGGTGGGGATGTCAGGTTTCCGGGCGAAAATGTACTACAGAGTCTTGACGTAACTGTATCTAAATGTAGAATGTTTAGGATGGCAATCAGACCAACTGGCGGGAGAGCGACCCAATGGCCAGCGTGGCTTCGCACGACACCGTCGCGCCGACGGACACCGCATCTGCGGGTGCTTCAAGCACCCGGCCGCTCGTCGAGTTCCGAGTGGCCCCGGAGCGCTACAAGCACTGGCGGGTCGCCGTCGACGGCCCGGTCGCGACTCTCACCATGGACGTTGACGAGCACGGCGGCCTGCAGGACGGCTACGAACTGAAGCTCAACTCGTACGACCTGGGCGTGGACATCGAGCTATATGACGCAGTGCAGCGACTCCGGTTCGAGCACCCCGAGGTGCGCGCGGTCGTCATGACCAGCGGCAAAGACAAGATCTTCTGCGCCGGCGCGAACATTCGCATGCTGGCCGGGGCCGCGCACTCGTGGAAGGTGAACTTCTGCAAGTTCACCAACGAGACGCGCAACGGTATCGAGGACGCCACCGAGAACTCGGGGCAGACGTACGTTGCAGCGCTCAACGGCACCGCGTCGGGCGGTGGCTACGAGCTGGCGCTGGCCTGCGACTACATCATGCTGGTTGACGACCGGTCGTCGGCCGTCTCGCTGCCGGAGCTTCCGCTGCTCGGGGTGCTGCCAGGCACCGGGGGACTGACGCGGGTCGTCGACAAGCGGCACGTCCGCCGCGACCTGGCCGACTACTTCGCCACCAAGTCCGAGGGCGTGGGCGGCAAGAAGGCCGTGCAGTGGCGGCTGGTCGACGAGGCAGTGCCACGGCATAAGTGGGACGAGATCGTCGCCGAGCGTGCCGCCGACGTCGCCGGGCGGTCTTCACGGCCGGCGGACGCGACCGGCGTCAGCCTGACCTCGGTCGCCAAGCAGCGGACCATGGACGCGATCACCTATCGCTACCTCTCGGCGAGGCTCGACCGGGCGGCGGGCACTGTGGAGATTACCGTCTCCGGGCCGGGCGAGGACGCGCCGTCCGACGTAGCGGCGATCCACGCCCAAGGCGCGGACTTCTATCCGCTTGCGCTTACTCGCGAACTGGACGACCTGATCCTTGATCTGCGCACCAACGAGATCGAGCTGGGCACCTGGGTGCTCCGCACTGCGGGCGACGCGCAGCGCGTTCTCGGCTATGACCAGCTACTGCTCGACAACCGGAGCGACTGGCTAGTCAACGAGATCGTGCATTACCTCAAGCGCACCCTCAAACGGCTAGACGTCACCAGCCGCAGCCTGATCGCGCTGGTCGAGCCGGGCAGCTGCTTCGCTGGCTCCCTGCTCGAGCTGGTGCTGGCCGCTGACCGCTCCTACATGCTGGCCGGGGTCTTCGAGGACGTTGACCCTGACGCGGCGCCGGCTGTCGTGAGTGTCGGCGGCATGAACCTCGGCCCGCTGCCGATGGGCAACGGGCTGACCCGGCTGCAGACGCGGTTCCTCGGCGACGAAGCGACGCTGACCGCAGTGGCGGATCGGGCGGGCACGCCGCTGGAGGCCGAGGCGGCCGGACAGCTGGGCCTGGTGACTTTCACACCCGATGACATTGACTGGGAAGAGGAGGTCCGCATCGCGCTGGAGGAGCGGGCCAGTTTCAGCCCCGACGCGCTCATCGGCCTGGAAGCGAATTACCGCTTCGCCGGGCCGGAAACCATGGAGACGAAGATCTTCGGCCGGCTGACAGCGTGGCAGAACTGGATCTTCTACCGGCCCAATGCGTCCGGGCCGGACGGCGCGCTGCGCAAGTTCGGCACCGGCCAGCGTGCCATCTTTGACCGGAAGCGAGTCTGAGCAGTGACATCCACAGCTGATTACACCGAGAAAATTCCCAACAACGTCGACCTGCACGAGGACCGGCGGCTGCAGCGGGCGCTCGAGTCGTGGCAGCCGAACTTCCTGTCCTGGTGGGAGTCCATGGGCCCGGCGCTGCCCACGCAGGACGTCTACCTGCGCACCGCCGTCAACGTCGGCCGCGAGGGGTGGGCGCACTTCGGGCACGTCGCGATGCACGATTACCGGTGGGGCATCTTCCTCGCTGAGCGAGACCGCGACCGGCGCATCGCGTTCGGCGAGCACAAAGGCGAGCCTGCCTGGCAAAAGGTCCCCGGCGAGTACCGCGCGGACATGCAGCGGCTCATCGTCATCCAGGGCGACACCGAGCCTGCCTCGGTCGAGCAGCAGCGCAACCTCGGCGCCACCGCACCAAGCCTGTATGACCTGCGCAACCTCTTCCAGGTGAACGTCGAGGAGGGCCGCCACCTGTGGGCCATGGTGTACCTGCTGCATGCCTACTTCGGCCGCGAGGGACGCGAGGAAGCCGAGGAACTGCTGCACCGCCATTCCGGAAGCGAGGACTCACCGCGCATCCTCGGCGCCTTCAACGAGGAGACACCGGACTGGCTGTCGTTCTTCATGTTCACCTACTTCACCGACCGCGATGGCAAGTACCAGCTCGGCACCCTCAAGGAGTCGGCTTTCGACCCGCTGTCGCGCACCTGCGACTTCATGCTTAAGGAAGAAGCGCACCACATGTTCGTCGGCACCACAGGAATCGATCGCGTCGTCGAGCGGTCAGTGCAGCTGATGAAGGAGAAAGACACCGACGAGGTGGGCCCGCACGGAGCTGTTCCGCTCAACGTCGTGCAGAAATACCTGAACTTTCATTACACGGTGTCCCTGGACCTGTTCGGTGGCGAGACGTCGACGAACGTGGCGAACTACTTCACGGCCGGGCTGAAGGGCCGCTGGTCCGAAGAGCGGCGTAAAGATGATCACCAGCTGACCAGTGAGGGGATCTGGGTTGACTCCCTCACCGACGGCGGTGAGATCGGCCAGGCCGAGGTGGCCGCGCTGCTCGGGCTCAACGCCGACCTGCGCGGGGAGTACATCTCCGATTGCCAGAACGGCGTCAACCGCTGGAACCGGATCCTGGAGAAGGCGGACGTACCGCAGCGGCTTAAACTCCCGAGCGTGGCGTTCAATCGCAAGGTTGGCGCGTTCTCCGGGATCGAAGCGACGCCCGAGGGCGAGCTGATCTCCGCCGACGAGTGGCGGCGCCGGAAGGACGAGTGGCTGCCCAGCGCGGTCGACAAGACGCACGTCCGCTCGCTGATGCAGCCGGTGCACGAGCGGGGCAAGATCGCGGCCTGGATCGCCCCGCCGCGGCAGGGGATCAATGGCAAGCCGCTCGATTACGAATACGTCCATCTGCAGTAGGAGAGCCTGCCGCTATGCCAGACAAGCCGTTCAACGCCTGTGAGTACTTGCTGGACCGGCGGGTGGCCGCGGGGGACGGTGACCGGCTCGCCATCACCGGGGTGGCCGGTGATCTCAGCTACGCTGCGCTGCTGGAGCGGGTGCACCGGATAGCGAGCGTGCTGCGCGATCTCGGCCTGCAGCCCGAGCAGCGGCTGGTCATGTTCATGGCCGACTGCCCGGATTTCATCGGCGTGTACCTCGCGGCGATGCGGATCGGCGCGGTGCCGGTGCCGGTGTCCACGATGCAGCGCGCCGACGGGCTGGCCGGCCTGCTGCGGGACTCACGGGCCCGGCTGCTGGCGGTCACCCCGCAGTTCGCGCCGGTCGCCCGGGACGCGATCGGCGACGCGCCGGAGCTGCGCGGCGTCCTCGCGGTCTCCGGCGCGGTCATCGCGGGTGCCAACGGCCCGGCAGTGCACGATCTGGACGACATGGTGGCGGCCGCGCCCGGCGGGCCGGCGCCGGTGTACCCGACGACCGCGGACTCGCCCGCGTTCTGGCTCTACACCTCCGGGACGACCGGCGTGCCGAAGGCGGCCATGCACCGGCACGGCTCGATCCCCGTGTCCTGCGAGACCTACGGCGCGCAGGTGCTCGGCATCCGCCGGGATGATCGCTGCCTGTCGGCCGCGAAGGCGTTCTTTGCCTACGGGCTGGGCAACTCGGTGCTGTTCCCGCTGTCGGCCGGCGCGTGCACGGTCCTCGAGCCGGCTCCGTCAGCGCCGGACGTGATCACGGGCCGGGTCCGGCAGTACGGCGCCACCTTGTTCTTCGCCGGGCCGACCTTCTTCGCCAACATGCTGCACGCCAAGCTGCCCGCCGACGCGATCGCCGGCGTACGGCTGACGGCATCGGCGGGGGAGGCGCTGCCCGCCGCCCTTTACCAGCGGTGGACGAGCCGCTTCGGCGTAGACATCATCGACGGCATCGGGATGACGGAGACGCTGCATATTTTCCTGTCCAACCGGGAGGGCGCGGTCCGTCCCGGGACGACAGGCATCGCCGTGCCGGGATACGAGCTGAAGATCCTCGACGATGACGGTGCCATCGTGCCGTCCGGGACGCCCGGCACGCTCTTCGTGCGGGGCGAGTCGACCGCGACGGGCTACTGGTCGTCCTACGCCGCGACCCGGCGCGTATTCCAGGGCGAATGGCTGTGCACCGGCGACACCTACGTTCAGGACGCCGATGGCTGCTACGCGTGCTTCGGCCGCACCGACGACATGCTCAAGGTCAGCGGCATCTGGATGTCACCCGCCGAGGTCGAGAACCGGCTGCTCGAACATCCGTCGGTCAGCAATGCGGTCGTTGTGGCCGCGCCTGACTGCGACGGGCTGGAGAAGCCGGTCGCGTTCGTGCTGCTCGGACCCGGCCAGACAGCGACCGAGGACGAGATCATCGAGTTCTGCCGGGCCGGCCTGCCGTCGGTCAAGCGGCCCCGCCAGATCGTTTTCGTGGACAGCTACCCCGCGACCCCGACCGGCAAGATCCGGCGCGTCGAGCTGCGGCAGATTGCCACGGCTGCCTTTGCGGGTCCGGAGAGCACCGCAGGAACCGGCGGATGACTGGCGACGTCATCGGAAGGTGGAGTCCGGATGGCCATTTACGCACTCGGTGACCAGGTCCCCGAGATTCACCCCGAGGCGTTCGTCCACCCGGACGCGACGGTGATCGGCTCGGTGGCCATCGGCGCCTGGGCCTCGATCTGGCCGGGCACGGTTCTGCGCGGCGACTTCGGCCGCGTCGAGATCGGCGCCCGGACCTCGATCCAGGACGGCACGGTCCTGCACACGACAGCGGACTGGCCGACTGTCGTGGGCGCGGACTGCGTCATCGGGCACAACGCGCATCTAGAGGGCTGCACAGTCGGTGACGGCTGCCTTATCGGCTCAGGGTCGATCGTGCTGAACCGAGCCGTCGTGGAGCCGGGCGGCGCGGTGGGCGCTGCAGCACTCGTGCAGGAGGGCACCACGGTGCCGGCCGGGCAGATCGCGCTCGGCGTCCCGGCCCGCGTGGTGCGCGCTCCCGCAGAGCTGGAACGCTGGGTCAGCGAGGCCGTGGACACTTACGTCGGCGCCGGCAAACGTTACCGCGCCGAACTACGGCGGATCGGCTGAGAGGGCAGTAGAGACAATGACATCGGCACTGCGGAGCTACAGCCAGGACTGCTGGCAGGACGGCAGCGGTGACGCCAAGCCGCTGCTGGATGCGGCCACTGGCGCGGAGGTGGCCCGCATCCCCGCTCGCGGACCGGACGTTGCCGCCATGCTGGCCTACGCTCGTGGCACCGGCGGTCCTGCGCTGCGCGCGCTGACCTTCCCCGAGCGCGCGGCGACGCTCAAGGCACTCGCCAAGCACTTGTCCGGGCACCTCGAGGAGTTCGCCGAGTTGTCGCTGTGCACCGGCGCGACCCGCCGCGATACCGCCGTCGACGTTGACGGCGGCATCGGGACGGTCGCTGTCTACGCGAGCAAGGGCGCTCGCGAGCTTCCTGACGCCACTGTGCTGGACGACGGTGCAACTGAGCCCCTGGGCCGCGGCGGAACGTTCGCCGGGCGGCACCTGTACTCTTCCCGGCTCGGTGCCGCAGTGCAGATCAACGCGTTCAATTTCCCGGTTTGGGGGATGCTGGAGAAATTCGCGCCGGCCTTCCTCGCCGGCATGCCGTCAGTGGTCAAGCCTGCCGGGCAGACCGCCTACCTCACCGAACTGGTAGTGCGACGGATCGTCGAGTCCGGCTTGCTTCCGCGCGGTGCGCTGTCGCTGTTGTGCGCCGGGCCCGCCGGGCTGCTCGACAACCTGACAGCGCAGGACACCCTGGCCTTTACCGGCTCGGCCACCACCGCCGAGGCGGTACGCGCACATCCGGTGGTGGTGGGACGTTCCGTTGCGTTCAGCGCGGAGGCAGATTCGCTGAACTGTTCCATCCTTGGCACTGACGTCGCGGTCGACGGACCCGAGTTCGGCCTGTATGTCGACCAGCTGGTGACCGAGATGACGGTCAAGGCCGGGCAGAAATGTACCGCGATCCGCCGGGCCCTCGTGCCCGAGGCCCTCGCCGACGCGGTGACGGGAGCGGTGTCAGCGCGGCTGTCCGCGGTCGTGGTCGGGCACCCGGCCGAGCCAGGCGTCGGCATGGGGCCGGTAGCCAGCATCGCGCAGCGCGTCGAGGTTCGCGAACGCGTGCGGGAGCTGATGATGGCGGCCAGTCTCGTCCACGGCAACCCAAGCCGGGTTGATGTGGCCGGTGCGGACGCCGAGCGGGGCGCGTTCCTGTCGCCGATGCTGCTGCGCTGCGACGACCTCACCGCCAGCGAGCCGCATGAGGTCGAGGCCTTCGGCCCGGTGAGCACGCTGCTGCCGTACCGATCGCCGGATGACGCGATCGCCGCCGCCGGGCGGGGCGGGGGAAGCCTGGTTGCGTCGGTTGTCACCGCGGATGCGGACCTGGCGCGGACATTCGTCAGCGGTCTCGCTCCCTGGCATGGCCGGATCCTGATCCTCGACAGCACCGACGCCGCCGAGTCGACTGGACACGGGGTCGCCATGCCGCAGATGAAGCACGGCGGGCCCGGCCGGGCAGGCGGCGGCGAGGAACTCGGCGGGCTGCGTGCCCTCACCCACTACCTGCATCGCACCGCCGTGCAGGGCAATCCGCAGCTGCTCGAGTCCCTGTCAGCATCTACCGAGGAGTGACCATGGGCTGGACGTGGACGAAAGAGACCCGCCCGCGGTGGGACGCGGACAAGCAGGAAGCGTTCGATGCGGTCGCGCTCGCGTCGGCCGGGATTCAGGCACCAGCATCCGGTTCGGCGATCGCCGACGAATGGTGGCGGGTCGCCGACGACGCCGGCAACCTGGTCGGGTACGGCTGGCTCGACTCGGAGTGGGGCGACGCCCAGATCGCGTTTCTCGTGCTGCCGCAGGCGCGCGGCGGCGGTGTGGGCGAATTCATCCTGAACCGGCTCGAGGCCGAGGCGGCTGCCCAGGGGGTGAACTACATCTACAACGTCGTCCCGGACAGTCATCCTGACCCCCAGTGGATTACCTACTGGCTCGAATTGCACGGCTTCTACCCGTCGCCACACGGCGACCTGCGGCGGCAGGTGCACGCGGTCGCCGAGCGTGGTTCGCCCGGGTAACCGCACTGGCGGAGCCCAGCTGGGTACCTGGCGCATCCCAGGGCACAGGCCGAGGGGTCCTGCGGCCACAAGCGCGCTGGGGAACGACGCGCGTTCTTGAGATCGGCGCGGACCGCAGGGCGACGACCTGCCGCTGCCGGGCAGGCAGCCGCATCATGGCCGCCATGATCCGCGGATCGACAGGGCTGTCGGACGCCCCGCTGATCGTGGGCAGGTCCGGGTGCGGTCCGCAGGCTTGTCTCTGGCTGGCACCTTGTGTGACGAACTGCGCCAGTGCAATCTGTCTGCACGGATATCTGTTCTGAGTACTCCCGAGCGAGGGGGCCGGAAACATGGGAAAGCAAGAACTCATGACGACGCTTTTAGGAGCGTTCGCAACCTTCAGTGCATTTGGCGTCGCCGTTGCCGCGTACCTGGCTGCAGGCGGTTCGTTCCAGAAGGCGGCTGACTGGTGGAAATGGCATGGGATCCAGGAGGCGCTGGGGGAGACAGGGAAGAAGCAGAAGCGAGGGTTGAAGCAGGCCAACCGGCGCCCCGGGTTTGTGATCGGGCCGGCGGCCGCGGTCATCTCGCTGGTGGTGCTCGCCAGCGGAGTCGGGCTCCTGTTCTGCTTCTTGTGGCTTCGCGCCAACGTGGGCGGCTCCGCCCATGGGTGGGGCTGGACCTACCCATGGGCAGTTGACCTATTCGAGGCCGAGGCGGTGGCGCTGACCATAGTGACGCTGGCAGCAGTGATCATCGCCGCAGTGTCCTCAGTGTTCCCGTCTCCTGAATCGGCGGACGACAAGGGAAACCCAGCCGGACTCAAGACCTCGATCGGTCCTCCTTGATCGCGGGTGCAGGGGAGCTTCATGCATCCGCCATAAGGACCTTGGCATCCGGCTGAACGCGTGCAGGTAGCCGTCGAACGTTGTGGTCGTACCGGCTTGCCTTCTGAAAAAAATGATATCATAATGATAGAGTGATGATAGACAGACGGCCAGCCGGCCGCTAGGCCGGTGGCCTTGCTGTCGAGGAGGCGGGCATGGGCGAGCCAGCGATCGCGGTGCTGGGGCTGCGCAAGAGTTTCGGCGCGAAGGAGGCGGTAGCCGGGATTGATCTGGAGATCGCCGCGGGTTCCCTCGCCGGGCTCGTCGGGCCGAATGGGGCGGGGAAGACCACGTCCCTGTCGATGATGACCGGCCTGCTGCGGCCGGACGCCGGACGGGTTGTGATCAACGGGCTGGATGTGTGGGCTGACCCGGCCGCCGCCAAGGCGGTCATCGGGGTGGTGCCAGATCAGGCTCCGCTGTTCGACCGGCTTAGCGGCGCGGAAATGCTGGAATACGCCGGGCGGCTGCGCGGCCTGCCGGCCGGTGAGGCGCGCTCGCGGGCCGGGCAGCTGCTGGCCGTGCTGGACCTGACCGCAGATGCGAAGCGACTGGTCGCCGACTACTCCACCGGCATGCGCAAGAAAGCCGCTCTCGGCTGCGCGCTGATCCACAACCCTTCGGTGCTGTTCCTGGACGAGCCGCTCGAGGGCGTGGATCCGGTGTCCGCTGACGTGATCCGCCGGCTGCTGACGCGCTTTGTCGGCTCCGGCTCGACCGTGCTGTTCTCCAGTCACGTCATGGAGCTGGTCGAGCAGGTCTGCGACCACGTGTCGGTCATCGACGAGGGCAAGATCGTGGCTACCGGTACCACCGAGCAGGTGCGCGGCGGCAAGACCCTGCAGCAGGCATTCATCGATCTGGTCGGCCCGCGGTCCGGCGACGAGGAGGGACTGTCATGGCTTGGCTCCTCGTCCAGCTGAAGCTGCGCCTGCTGCTCAACGCGCTGCGCTCGTCCACGGCTGCCAGGGTCTCCTTCGTCGTCAGCACGGCCCTTGCCTGCCTGCTCGCGGTCGGTGCCTTCGTGGTCCTGGCCCTGCTCCGCGGCCAGAGCACGTCGGTGGATCTGACCACGGTCATCTTCACCGTGTTCGCGTTCGGCTGGCTGATCCTGCCGATCTTCGCGTTCGGCCTGGACGGCACTCTCGACCCCGCCACGCTTGCGCTCTATCCGGTGCGGACCGGCCCGCTCGCTGTGGGACTGCTGGCCGCCTCGGCAACCGGCGCCTGGCCGCTGGCCAACCTGGTCGGCCTGCTCGGGGTGACGGTCGGGCTGGCCAGCGGCGCGCTCGGCGTGCTCATCGCGGCGGTCGCGGTGCTGCTGGAGGTCGTATTCTGCATCACGCTGGCCCGGTTCGTGACCACCGGCATGGCCGGGCTGCTGCGCTCACGCCGCGGCAAGGACCTCGCCGCCTTCCTGGTCATCCCGATTTTCGCCTTGTATGAGTTCTTCACCCAGGTGGTACCGAAGGCGGCCGCCGAGGGCAAGATCACCTCAGCAAGCTTCGCCGGTGTCGACTCGTGGCTGCGCTGGCTCCCGCCGGGCCTGGCCGCGCGCTCGATCCAGGATGCCTCGGACGGGCGCCCCGGCATCGCTCTGCTCCGGCTGGCGCTGCTGGCGGCCATCATTATCGTGCTGGGCTGGCTGTGGATACGGTCGCTCGGCCGCGCCCTGGTCACTGCCGACACGTCCACCCAGTCATCGCGGGTCCGCGGCGGGGCGCTGCCGCTGGCCCGGTACGGCCTGCGCGGCACGGTGGCCGCGCGGTTCTGGATCTATCAGCGCCGCGAGCCGGCGTCGCTCATCTTCTGGTGCCTCACTGCGGTGATCATGGTCGCCGTATCGATCAGCTCCATCCTGGGCCCGGGCGGGCATCCCGGAGTGCTGCTGGCGAGCGCGGTCTTCGGTGCCGCCTTCGTCGGGATTTTCCACGCCAACTCGGTCGGCCTGACCGGGCCGCCGTTCGTTTTCGAGGCTCTGGCGCTGACCGGCCGCCACGGGATGCGGTCCTACTTCTCCGGCCAGAACATCGCGCTCGGCATGATCGCGGTACCGCTGCTCACAGCGATCTCCTTCGGCCTCGCGGCCGTGGCCGGGCGGCTGGAGTTTGGCTTCCTGGGCATGGCGGTGGACCTGGCCGCGCTCGGCGCGGCCCTGGCCCTGAGCAACATTTTCACCGTCGTGCTTCCCTATCCGATGGACAAGCGAGCCGGAAGTCCCATGCGCCAGGCCTCCCAGGGATACGGGTCCTACGGGATCGGCGGCGCCCTCGGCACCCTGGCCTGCGTCGCGGTAGCAGCGAGCCCGGTGATCGTCGCCGTGGTCCTCACAAACTCTGACCCATCGGTGGCCCGGCTGCCGGTGCTCGTGCCGTGCGCCGCCGCGTATGGCTTCGCGCTGACCTGGATCGGCGTGCGGATCGCGGCCAGCGCGGCCGAGCGAAAGCTGCCGGAGCTCTGCCAGGTCGCCGTCCGCAGCAAGCTGTAGCCTTACCCGGAGCCGACCCGATCCCGGTAGCGCCACGGCAGAGCGGAAGTCCCTGTCGGAGACGTGCCGCGCGCTGCATCCTCGTGCGTCGTTACTGCCAGCCGGCGATGGTGGCGTGCATCTCCCAGAGGAGGATCTCGCTGGGCTCGGCTGCGGAGACCTTCTGCCCCCCCGTAGCCGTGAACCGCACCGCATCTCCCTCAGCCAATGGACCCGCATTTTCCAGCGTCACTCTTCCCCGTGGCACGAACAGGTGCAGGAAGGGCGCCTCAGGGAGTTCGATCACCTCGCCGGGCTGGAGGCGGGCAGCATGCAGGGCGGCGTACTTGTTCCTGATCCGGATAGCGGACCCGCCGTCGTGCCTGCCTATGCCGGACGCGACCGGGACCAGGCCGCCGCGCAGCAGTTCGTCGTCGATCTCAAGCTGCTCATAGCCGGGGGTGATCCCATCCTCATCCGGCACCACCCACATCTGCACAAAATGCACCGGCTCGGTATGCTCCGAACCGCCTTGCAGCCGCCAGGAGTCGTTTTTCTCCGAGTGCAAGATCCCGGTGCCGGCGCTCATCCGCTGCGCCAGGCCCGGGTAAATGATGCCGGAATGCCCGGTGGAGTCCTGGTGCACCAGCGAGCCCCGCAGCACCCAGGTAACGATTTCCATGTCCTGGTGCGGGTGCGTCTCGAAGCCGGTCCCCGGCCTGACCACATCGTCGTTGTTGACCAGCAACAGGCCGTGGTGGGTGTTGAGCGGGTCGTAGTGCCGGGAGAACGAGAACGAGTGCTTGGAGTCCAGCCACGAGAGCCTGGTCTTGAACCGCTCACCGCCGCGACGGATATCCACCGTCGGCGCAAGCGGCCCTGTTGTCTGTGTCATCGTGGCTCCTCGGGATCGGCCGTCTGCGCCCGGCTCAGCCACGCGAGGGCAGGGCCTCACTCGCTGCGCGCTGGCCAGCCGCGATGACCTGCGCGGTCGTGGTGACGTGCAGTTGCGCGCAGTGCTGCTCGGCGATCTCGGCGCAAATCGCGGCCGCCTGCTCACAGATGGGGTTTCCGATGTCGGCGGCATTTAGCGCCATGATCATCTTGTACCGGAGATCATCCATGGGCACCTCCGCGACCACCTCGCAACCGGCAGCAGGCAGCCGACGGCTGTCTGGCCGGGCCTCACAAGCGATGCTACGCGCCATTGCGGGCGCAACCAGCGGCCCGCCCTCCGCATCGCCAGCGTTCCCTTGGCCACGTCACGACCTTGAGGTACCGGCTCCGTGGTCCCGCGGCCATCGGATGACGCATGATGTGGTGGCCACCAGCAATACGGGCCACCTTGAAGCAGGAAACGGAGGTACCGGTCGTGGAGACGTCAGTAGTTATAGCCAATGCCGAGGAGCGAGTGGTCGAGGAAGCTGCTGCCGCGCTCGAGCGACGCCATCAGGCACACCACCACGCAGTCAGCCCGGAGGAGCACCGTCGCAACGTGCGGGATCTGTTCGAGCTAGTCATCCAGTGCGTGCACGAGGGCCGCGCCGAGCCGATCATCGCGTCGTCCCGGCAGATCGCGGCGAACCGCTTCGAGGCGGGCTTCGACATCGCCGAGATCCAGGGAACTTTCAACGTTCTGGAGGAGGTGCTCTGGCGCCACGTGGCCAGCAGCCTCGCCGGCGACCAGCGGATCGAGGCGCTCGGGCTGGTGAACACCATCCTCGGGG
>JBEKIF010000065.1:0-25543 GCA_050011895.1 Streptosporangiaceae bacterium
CCGCCACACCTGGCTCGAGGAAGGCGTGCTCGACCCGTCCGGCGAGGGTCCCATGGTGCCGGACCCGGGACAGGCCGACGGCACCGCGCCGCTGGCCCCCCTCTAAGCGACGGCGCCCCGGATCAGGCCGCGTTCGCCACGCACTTGATTGTCTCGTATTCGATGGGCGTCAGGGACCCGAGGTCGGGCGCCATCGGGGTAGCTGGCATGGCCTTGGCGGCCGCGCGGCCGCGCCGCCGCACTGCTAGCAGCGGCAGGCTGCCCAACGCGATGCCGGCCAGGATGGCCGCGCCGCCAAGTACCTGCTTCGGGCCCGCTGGGTCGCCGAACAGGACGATGCCTGCGACCGCGCCGACGAGCGGCTCAAGGTTGAGGAAAGCCCCGGCTGCCTCGGCAGACATCCGGCTCTGCCCGTAGGCGAACAGCGTGAACGGCAGCAGGGTGCCGCCGAGCGCTAGTCCGGCGCAGGCCAGGACGGTTCCCGTTGCTGAGCCGCTGGGCGCGGCTGGCACGCCCTCAGTGACCACGGCGACGGGTAGCGCGGCCAGCGCCGCCGCCAGGAACTGCACTGCCGTCACCGCGACCGGGTCGCGGCCGCTCAGCAGGCCGGTCTGCGCGACGGTAAAGATCGCCGACATCAGCAGTGCCACCAGCACCAGGCCGTCGCCGCTGACAGTCGCGCCGCCGCCCGGGCCGTCGGCGACCAGGCCAACGCCCGCCAGCGAAATCGCGAAGCCCGCCCAGGCCACCGGGCGTGCCACGCTCCGGCGCCAGAAAGCCGCGACAACTGCGACGAGGACCGGCGCCGCGCCAATCAGCAGGGCCGCGTGGCTCACGCTGGTTCGCGTAATGCCAGCATTCTGCACGAGGACAGAACCGCCGTACCCCACCGCACCCCAGGCCAGCACGGCCGGGGTGCATGCGGAGCGCACCCGGGAGCGGACAGCTACCAACAGGATGGCGGCGGCCACGCCAAATCGCGCGAAGGTCAGCCAGGCAGGCGGCAGCGACTCCAGGGCCACCTTGGACAGCGGCACTGTCGTGCCCCACAGCAGCCCCGCAGCGATGAGGGCGGCGACGGCACGGCGAAGGTCAGGCTTCATAGAGCCATAGTCGCCGCCGACCTAGCCAGAATTTGCTGGCTGACCGCTGCGACGCAATAATATATGGCTATATGGCTGTTGACCTTGATGAAGTTGACGTCGAACTGCTCACCGTGCTGCAGGCCGACGCGGACCGCACGAACGTCGAGCTCGCCCGCCTGGTCGGGCTCTCCCCAGCCGCGACCTTGCACCGGGTACGCCGGCTGAAAGAGTCGGGAGTCATCCGCATCATCAGCGCCCGGCTTGACGCGGCCGCGGCTGGCTTTCCGCTGCAGATGTACGTCACGGCCACCCTCGGGCGTCATGACCTTCGCTCGAGCCGACTCTTCGAGGAGCAGGTCCGGGCGCTGCCGCAGATCATCGCGGCGGACAATGTCGCGGGCGAGATGGACTATCTGCTCACCGTGGTCGCGCGCGACGTCACCGAACTGCAGCAGGTCCTTACCGCGCTGGCCACCCGAGGCGGCCAGCGGCTGGTGACCTATCTGCGCCTGGAGGAGGTCAAGGCCCCCTCCCAGCTGCCGTTGACGCCGGCCAGGCCGACCTCTGGTCGGCAACCACGCCGGGCTGCTGGCCGCGGGCGCGCACCGGCGGCGCGGGCCGAGTAAGGCACGGGCCAAGTAAGGAGAAGAGCGTTCGCTGGCCTTCTCGGGTTCAGGCAGTTGCCGCGAACCGCAGGCGGTCACCGGACACCTCGACCTCGGCCCTGCTGAATCCGGCGCCCCGAAGCCGGTCAGCCAGCGAGCCGGGCTCGACGGGCACGAAGATGTCGTCCTGATGCAGGCGGCGTCGTTCCGGCGTATCCAGCCCGTCCGAGCCGAGCAGCACCCCGCCGGCCCGCAGCACCCTGCTCAGCTCGGCCAGCGCGGCATCCTGCTGTGCCGCGGACGGGATGTGATGCAGCATTGTCAGGCAGGCCGCCGCCGAGAAGCTCCCGGCGGGAAAAGGCAGGCGCGTCGCGTCCGCGGTGATCACCTCGACATTGGTGCCCGCCAGCCGGGCGGCGAGCTGAGCCGCGAGACCGCTGTCGAGTTCAACCGCGGTCACGCGGGCAGCGTGCCGCCGCAGGACGTCAGTCGTCAGCCCGGGCCCAGGGCCCACCTCGAGCAGGTCGTCGCCCAGCTCGTAGCCGTCAAGAACCCACGGCAGCAGTTCATCTTCCACTAGCCTCGCCCACTCAGGGCTGGAGCATATGGCCAGGTGCTCCTCGTTCACTCACGCCATCCTCGGGTCGCTCCGGCGGAGTCCCTGCGGCCAGCTAGCCGCTGAGACTGACGGTGCCATCGGGATGCAGGGTCCATCCGGGGTTATGCGCCACTTCCCACGGATGGCCGTCAGGGTCGATGAAGACGCCCGAGTAGCCGCCCCAGAAGGTCCGGGCCGGCTCGCGGCCGATCACGCCGCCGGCTGCCCTGGCTTCGCCTACCACCTTGTCGACAGCTTCGGGGGACCCGACGTTGTACGCCAGCGTCACCCCGCCCCAGCCACCGCCGTCGCGGACGGCGCTGTCCTGGGCCAGCATGGACCGGTCCCACAGGGCGACGACCATTCCGCCGGCCTGGAAGAAGACGACGTCATCGGCAGCGGCGGTAGCCGGCTGCCAGCCCATCGCCTGGTAGAAATCCCTGGCCCGGCCCAGATCTGCCACGCCAAGGGTAATGAGACTGACGCGCTGGTCCATTCAGCTCCTCCTCGCTAGCCGCCCGGAACTCCGCGCTCAACGCAGAACTCATTGCCCTCGGGATCGGCCAGCGTCACCCAGCCGGTCCCGTCGGGCCGCCGGTGGTCAGCGGCCAGCGTCGCACCAAGGGCCAGGATCCGCTGCATCTCCTGCTCCCTGGACTGCGGGGCCGGGTCAGCCGGCGCCAGGTCAAGGTGAAGACGGTTCTTGACCCGCTTGGCTTCCGGAACCCGGATGAACAGCAAGCTGGCCGACCCGTCTGGCGCCACTAGCAGGCCCTCCGGATCGTCGGGGTGGTTGGCGTTGCCTGGATCCTCTCGATACCCGGTGACCTGCGACCAGAATCCGGCCAGCAGGTACGGGTCGGCGCAGTCGAAAGTTATGGTCCTGATCCGAACTGTCATCAGCTGGCTTCCTTTTGTTCCGCTTCAGGGACCTCAGGCTAGCTGCCAGGTACCGGCGGTCTTGGGCTGTGGCGCTCGGCACCTGCGAGAGCGCCCTCGGCGGTATGCAGCACCCAGAATCCGCCCTTGTCGAGTTCCGGGCCGCCGGGCGGCACCGCGCCGAGGTCCCCGCAGATGGCCGCGAGGACCGGCGGGAGATTCTCGCGGTGCGCGCAGAGCACCGTTGGCAGGCGCTCGGCAGTCAGCCGAACGGCCAGGTCCGTCACCGCGGCTGGGCCAGCTGGCGGCTGCGTCACCGTCAGACCGGGGTCGACTGAGATCTGCTTGCCGACCCGCTGCGCATACGGCCGGACCGTCGCGATGCAGCGCTCCGCCGCCGAGCTGATCACCCGGCAGGAGCCATAGCAAGACAGCAGGCTGGCCAGCCGCTCCGCGTCCGCGGTACCGCCGGGATCAAGCGGCCTCGCCAAGTCGTCCCCGGCCCAGGAACTCTTCGCCCCGGCGGAGGCATGCCGGAGCAGGATGACGGGAACGGTATCGGAGGGGCCGGCCGCTAGTTCCGCGAGCAGTCGCGCATCGTGGGAGTAACTTAGCCTGCGGCTTGCCGCGGGCAGCGGCAGCCACTCAAGGTCGTCCACCTCCGAATTGGGCACAAAGGCCATGCTGGCACCGGTCGCGACCCGTGCCGCCCAGTAGTCCACCCGCTTCGGGCGCCCCTGGTTGTCATAGCTGGTTGGGCGGAGCCGCCTGCCGAGGACCACCCGGATCCCGGTCTCCTCAGCCACCTCGCGCACGGCAGCGGCCAGGACGTGTTCGCCCGGCTCAACCTTTCCCTTCGGGAAGGTCCAGTCACCGTACTTGATGCGGTGGATCAGGGCGACTTCATCGCCGCCCGCGCCAGGCCGGCGGACAAGCGCGCCAGCCGCGCGGATAGCTCCGGCGGCGGCCGCGCGCATTGGTATGGCCGTGGCCAGGCGGGCCGGGCCGACGGCGGCCGGGCGGCCGGCTCCGGCGCCTCCGGCGTTATTCGGCGCGGGCTCGGCCTCGCCATCAGCCATCGGCGGTCCGGGCGTGCCTGGTCACGATCAGATACTCCTGTATGTCGGTCAAGGGCCGGCCCGAATCGTCCAGGTGATGCCTGATCCAGGTGCCGTCCCCGGACAGCCACCAGGACGCCGTCCCGTCATCCATCGCCATGTCAATCAGGCCGCGCAGCTGCGTTTGCTGAGCCGGATCGGCCACCCTGACCAGCAGCTCGACGCGCCGGTCGAGGTTGCGGTGCATGAGATCGGCACTGCCCATCCAGATCTCGCCGTCGTCCACACCGGTGCCGAACCCGTAGACGCGCGAGTGCTCGAGGAACCGGCCGAGCACACTCCGGACCCGGATGTTCTCCGACATCCCGGCCACCCCGGGCCGGACCGCGCAGATCCCGCGCACCCATAGGTCGATGGGCACCCCGGCCTGAGATGCGCGATAGAGCGCATCGATGATTACCTCGTCGATGATGGCGTTGCACTTGAACTGGATCCGCGCTAGCTGGCCGGCCCGGGCCCGGGCCACCTGGCCCTCGATCCGCTCGAGCAGCCCGGATCGGAGCCGGGCCGGCGCGACGAGCAAGCGCCGGTAGTCACTCTTCCTGCTGTACCCGGTCAAGTGGTTGAACAGGTCCGTCGCGTCCTCGCCGACAGTCGGGTCGCAGGTCAGCAGGCCGAAGTCCTCATACAGCCGGGCGGTCGTCGGGTGATAGTTGCCGGTACCGATATGGCAGAACCTGCGCAGGGTGCCGTCCGCCTCCTCGCGCACCACCAGCACCATCTTGCAATGCGTCTTCAGCCCGACGAAACCGTAGACGACATGGCAGCCAGCTTCCTCCAGTTTCCTGGCCCAGGCGATGTTGGCTCGCTCATCGAAGCGCGCCTTGATCTCTACCACGACCACGACCTGCTTGCCCGCCTCGGCGGCGTCGATGAGCGCATCGACGATCTCCGAGTCGCCGCTGGTGCGGTACAGCGTGTGCTTGATCGCCAGGACCCGGGGGTCCTCGGCTGCCGACACGACGAGCCGCTGCGTGCTGGCGGTGAACGAGTCGTAGGGATGATGGACCAGGACGTCATGCTCGCTGAGCTCGGCGAAGATCCCGGTGTCGAGCGGCAGCGCGGTCTCGGACGGAATGAACGGCGGGTACCTCAGCTTCGGCATGTCGAGATCGGCGATCGCCGAGAGTCCGGCGAGATCCAGCGGCCCCGGCACCCGGTAAACGGCCCGGGTGTCCACCCCCAGCTCCGTCACCAGCTTGTCGAGCACGTCCGCGGACATGGACTCCTCCACCTCGAGCCGGACCGCGGGCTCGAACCTGCGCCGCATGAGCTCCCGTTCCAGGGACTTCAGCAGATCCTCCGTGACGTCCTCATCGATCTCCAGGTCTCGCGTCCTGGTCACCCGGAAGGCATGCTCCTCGAGGACTTCCAGGCCGACGAACAGCTCGGGCAGGTGGGCGGCGATCACGTCCTCGATCGGCACGAACCGGTTGCCTGCCACCGACATGAACCTCGGCAGCAGCGGCGGCACCTTGACCCTGGCGAACATCGTCGCGCCGCTCTGCGGGTCCGCCATCATAACGGCCAGGCTGAGGGAGAGACCGGAGATATAGGGGAACGGGTGCGCCGGATCGACCACCAGCGGCGTCAGCACCGGGTAGATCCGTTCCCTGAACAGCTTCTGCAGGTTCGCCTGCTCGTCTGCGGCCAGCTCCTTCCAGCGCAGGATCTCGATTCCCTCGCTGGCCAGAGCGGGCAGCACGGAATCGCTGAAGCACTTGGCGTGCCTGCCGGTCAGCGCACGCGCGGTTTCCAGCGTGTTCAGGTATATCTGGGTGGGCACCCGCCCGCTGGCCTGCTCCACCGGGAGTCCTGCTGCCATCCGCCTGATCCGTCCGGCGACCCGCACCATGAAGAACTCGTCCAGATTGCTGGCGAAGATGGAAATAAACCTGACCCGCTCCAGCAGCGGCAGGGTGTCATCCTCCGCGAGCTCGAGAACACGCTGGTTGAATCTGAGCCAGCTCTCCTCACGGTCCAGGAACCTGTCGGGCGGCAGCTTCTGCGCTTCCGGCGCTCCGGCCTCGTTTGCCTGCTCCCGGCCCGTCTTCCGGTCGCCGTCGGCAGAGCGTGCGCTTTCAGCGGATCGCGCGCTTTCGTCGCGCCCCCCGCGGCCCCCGGACTGCCCGCGACCACGGGGCGGGGAGTCCGCCGCGCCTCGACCACGGGGCGGCGAGTCCCCCGCGCCCTTCTTTTCCACGCTGCGCGCCGAACCGACCTGACCAGAACCCATGTCCCTATTGTCCCCGGTGTCACGGCTATCAAAAGACCCGGGGAGCCATCATGTCGAGATTGGCCTGCCACGGTCCGCGCAATTCAGACCGACATCTGCCGATTTCAGGTGAGTCGTAGCTGATGTCCGGCCTCGAGAACCGTTCTGACGCAGCTGGCAACCGCCGCCGCGACGACCGGGACGGCCGGCCCGGCCCGGCTCCCCGGCCTGTCCGGCCTCCTTCCGGCATAGGCTCAGCAGGGGCCGATGGACGTCAAACCGCAGAGTCGGCAGCAGGCTTTTCGGGCCAGAACGGAGCAGTTGCATGCGCATTGGCACCTCCCTTACCGAGCACCCCGGTCCCGATGCCCTCACCTACCTTCGCGACGAAATCCAGCGCGCCGCCGACGACGGCTTCGCATCCGCCTGGCTGTCCAACATCTTCGGCCTTGACGCACTGACCGCGCTGGCCGTCGCGGGCAGCCAGGTCCAGGGGATCGAGCTCGGCACCGCGGTGGTGCCGACCTATCCGCGCCATCCGGCTGTCCTCGCGCAGCAGGCCCTCACCACGGCCACCGCTGTCGGCGGTCGGCTGACGCTCGGCATCGGGCTGTCCCACAAGATCGTCATCGACGACATGTACGGCTACAGTTTCGACCGGCCCGCCCGGCACATGCGCGAGTACCTCTCCGTCCTGCTGCCGCTGCTCGACGGCGAGCCGGTCTCATTCGTCGGCGAGACCCTCCGGGCCGGAATCGGGCTGAGCACCCCGCGCCCCGGCCGGGTGCCCGTCGTGCTGGCAGCGCTGGCGCCGCAGATGCTGCGGCTGGCCGGCCAGCGGGCGGACGGGACGGTGCTCTGGATGACCGGGCCGGCGACGGTGCGGGACTATGTCGTGCCTGCCATCACGGCCGCGGCGACGGCGACCGGGCGCACCAGCCCGCGGGTGATCTGCATCCTGCCGGTCTGCGTCACCGACGACACGGACGCTGCCAGGGCACGCGCCGACACGGTGCTCACGATCTACGGCCAGCTGCCCTCCTACCGCGCGATGCTGGACCGTGAGGGTGCGCAGGGCCCCGGGGACGTTACGATCGCGGGCGACGAGGCCGCCGTGGCCGCTCAGCTGGGGGCGCTCGAGGCCGCGGGCGTGACCGACTTCGTCGCCGCCGACCTCGATGCCCGCGGTCAGCACCGTACCCGCGCGCTACTCACCTCCCTGCTGCGCTGACCGCCATCCAGACGGACCCGATGGGGCAGGCCCGCAGCCCGCGTACCCGGCGGCAAGACCCCAACCGGGCCCGGGACCGGGCCGGCACCCCGCCGCCGCGCGGCTACCTCAGCTCGACCCTGCCGCCGCGGCCAAGCGCGGCGGCGAGTTCCTTCTCGGCCGTCTCGATCTTCAGCCAGTCGGCGTAGCTGACCGGCCGGATCCCGCGGGGCGCAGGTGCGCGGCCCGGGCCAGACCCCGGGTCATCCAACTGAGCATCGGCGGGATCTCTGCCCGCCAGGTCGTCATGTTGTGGCCGCCCCCCGGCGTGATCGTCAGCGGCACATCCGCCTGCCGTATCAGCAGCTCCTGCCAGAAGGCCTCGGCATTAGCCACGTCCGACCTGTCGCTTCTGCCCGCGCCCAGCCAGAACCTGGGGATCACCGCGCCGGCCGACAGCGCGGCGATCTCATCCACCGGGGTGTTCTCTTTCCTCAAGATGGGGCTGCCGCCGAACGGGCTGACCGGGCGGGCGGAGTGCGCGAGCTGGTTATCGTATGGCTTGAAGTAGCCGCTAAGGACTCCCGCGAACCCGTAGCGGCCCGGGAGGCGCAGGACCATGTTGGCGGCACAGAACCCGCCCTCGGAGTAACCAGCCACCCCCCAGCCCAGGCCCGGCGGCTGCACCCGCAGCAGCTGGGCGATCTCCTGCGGCAGGTCCACGCCCAGGTAGGTCAGGTCCTGCGGACCGCGTACCTGGTTGAGGCACTGCAGCGAGATCCGCAGGCCGCCGTTTGCGTCGGGCATGAGCAGCACGGCAGGCTGAGCGAGCTTCTCCTTCATCAGCTGCAGCAGCGTAGTCGTCACGCCCGCTACGTTGATCCAGTCCTGCGGCTCGCCGGGCTGGCCATGGATGAGCTCGATCACCGGGAAATGGTAGGCCTGGTAGCCCGGCTGGAAGTACTGCGGTGGCAGGTAAACGTACACCACCCTGGTGATGTGGCTGCGGCGGCCAGTCACGGTCAGGCGCAGCGTGTATCCCTGCTGCTGCGCGAGCTCGAGATAGACATGGCTCCCGTCGAGCGTGCCAAACTGCGAGCCGTAGGTGAGCTTGATGTGGGGCATCTCGGGCGCCGCCGTGACGCCCTGGTTGGTGACGTCCGCGATCGCGGCGCCCCAGGTCTGGTAGTAGCCGTAGTACTTGTTGACGGCAATCACGCCGAACAGCATCGCGGGCAGGAAGGCCAGGCACGCGGCAAGGACGCGGAAGACTGTCTGCCGGGCGACTGCGAGCCACCACATCAGGGCGCCGAATATCACCACCAGCAGCAGGAAGAGCGCGTTGCTCTGAGGCTCGAACATTCAAGGCCTCCGCATCAGCAACACCATGCTCTGGCGGTGCCGTTGGCCATCGGCGGTCTGGCGCGTATCTCGACATGGACCGCGGCTGTCATCGCTTCCCACCTTAAGAAACGCGCGCGCCAAGCTGAGGTTCCATGGCCGCGGCGGTGTCCCTGTTGCAGGTAGACCGGGCAGCAGGTACGCGGGCAGCCGCTCGCGCAGCTGGATCCTCGAGCCGACGTCAGGGCTCCGACGCTGCGGTGGCGTACAGCTCCCGCACGTCCTGGCCGAACACGGCGGAATAGGAGACGTCTGGGGTGCCGCCCCCCTGCTGGTACCCGCCGATGATGCCGATCACCGTCCCATCGCCGGTAGCCGGATCCACGCTGGTCAGGAGGGGACCCCCGCTTGTGCCGTCGGTGTAGTTGCCGCAGTCGAACTCCAGCTGGGTGGGGCTGAGCGGGCGGACACGGTTCTGGCAGCGGATCGGCTGATCCCGGATATCCGGGTAGCCGATAGCGCGGACGACGGCCGTGACGGGTCGACCGATGCCCAGGCTCTCGGCACCGGTGACAGTCTCGATCGTGATGTGCCTGCCGGGCCGCGTGACGGCGAGGAACGCCACGTCGTGGTCGGGATCGGCGGCGGACGCCCACTCCGTGTCGGTGAAGATACGCGTGACCGTCCAGATCCCGTAGGGAGCCCTGCCCTTGTCATAACCGGGCACGAAGACCAGGCCGGCCGGCCTGGTGTCCGCATAGCCATTCACGCAATGGGCGGCCGTGATGAGGAGGTCCCCGCTCGGGCTGTCGACCACGCTCGCGGTGCAGAAATGTGCGCCGAGATGGCCGCCGCTCCAGGCAACCAGCGCCCCCACCGCGGCCGTCCCGCCGAACGGGGTGCCGGCCAGCGGGACCGACGGCTTCAGGAGGGCGGGCCCCTCGGAGGTGGCCGACGATCTCACGGCGGCCGGTACCGACCAGGTCGATGCGACGACCGTGATCAAGACAGCGAGCTGGCCAGCCCACCGCAGGCCAGTGCGTCGCTCGCTCCTGATTACTCGTTCTCCGCGCAGATCCGTCCATCCCTCAGCGTGTTCCGCACGGGCGGCGTTGATGCCGAGCTTTGGCTCTGGAGCGCTTGATCAAGAGCCTTGGTCGTGCCCAGCAAGTTGCCTGCCCACTACGTTACCTGCGCGTTACGCTACCCCTGAGCGCGGACGTGACACGTAGGCTTCACGCGGCAGGCTCAAACGCGGCAGGTGAGTAACCATCCCGCGGCGGCTCGGCTGGCTGGCACCGCGCCGACGCCGCTCAGGGCCGGTCGAAGCCGCAGGCCTTGTACAGCTCACCCCGGCTGGCCAGCTTGACCCTGGCGCCGCGGCCGAGCACGGCGGCAAGTTCCTTCTCGGCCGTCTCGATCTTCAGCCAGTCGGCGTAGCTGACCGGCCGGATCCCGCGGGTCGCCAGCGCCTCCGCCAGCATGGAGATGGTGGCCGCATCGGGCGACGGCTCGGGATACCGGAGCAGTCCGGCCCTGGGCAGCTGGACGTCGTCGGGCCCCGGGCCGCCGGCCAGATCGGCGAGCAGCGACCTGACCGTCTGCGCTGCATCGGACTTGTTGGTACCGATCACGCCGGTCGGACCGCGCTTGAGCCAGCCGGCCACATACTCCCCCGGTAGCGGCTGGCCGTCGGGGCCGAGCACGCGGCCTTCGGAGTTCGGCACGATGTAGTTGCGGTCGTCGAACGGGACACCGGGCAGCGGCACGCTCTGATAGCCGACGCTGCGCAGCACCAGCTGGACGGGAAGAGTCTCGAGCTGGCCGGTCCCGGTGACCCGGCCCTGTTCGTCCAGCCTGGTGCGCTCCAGGGTCAGCCCGGAGACCCGTTTCGGGCCGTGTATTTCCACTGGCCGCAGCCAGAACCTGACGGTCAGCCTGCGCGCGCCGCCCGCCGGCTGCCGCGCGGCCCAGTCCCTGATCACCGCGTAGTTGCCGCGCACATGCCGGTCGGTCGCCGCCAGCCGGGCGCTTTCCCCGGTCGGGTCGAACGCGTCCAGGTCTGCCTCGCCGTCGCCGACAACGATGTCGACTCCGTCGAGCTCGCCGAGCTCGCGCAGCTCCTTGGTGGTGAACTTGGCCTGCGCCGGGCCCCGGCGCCCGATCATGTGCACCTCGCGGACGTTGCTGGCCGCCAGGGCGTCCAGGACCGGCTGCGAGATGTCGGTGTCGCGCAGCTCCTCGGCCTTCCTGACCAGGATCCTGGCCACGTCAACCGCCACGTTGCCGACGCCGATCACCGCCACCGACTCGGCGTCCAGCGTGAACGCGGCCGGGTCGATGTCCGGGTGCCCGCAGTACCAGTTGACGAAGTCGGTGGCCGCGAAGCTGCCAGGCAGGTCCTCGCCGGGTATGCCCAGCCTGCGGTCACGCATCGCGCCGGTCGCGTACACCACCGCGTCGTAGCAGGCCAGCAGGTCCTCGCGGGTCACGTCGGTGCCAAGGCGCACGCCGCCGACGAAATCCACGCCGTCGTGCTCAAGCACGCCGCGCAGGTACTCGGCGATCGACTTGATCGATTTGTGGTCGGGTGCGACACCGTAGCGGACCAGGCCGTACGGGGTCGGCAGCCGGTCGATGACGTCGACCCGGACGGCCTGCGGTGGATCCAGCGCGGCGGCCTGCTTGATCAGCGCCTCGGCGGTGTACAGGCCGGCCGGGCCCGAGCCAACCACGGCGACCTCAAGCTTCTCCATGACTGGAGGGTATCCGCCATCAGGCCTGTGGATCGTGCGCTAGCTGCGGCGTCCGGTGCGCGACCGCCTCAGTGATCAGCCTCGCCAGGTGCTGAGCGTCCAGCCCGGCGTCTGCCAGCAGCGCGCCGCGATCACCGTGCTCGAGGAACTGCTGCGGCAGCCCGAACGTCTTGACCGGGGTCTGCTCGTCGTGGTCGCGCAGCAGCCTGCAGACAGCGTCGCCGAAGCCGCCGGCCCGCCCGTTGTCCTCGACAGTTACCACGAGCCGGTGCGCTCGCGCGGCTCCCACCAGTGCCTCATCAAGCGGCTTGACCCAGCGCGGGTCGACGACGGTCACCCCGATGCCGTGATCGGCGAGGCGCCCGGCGGCCTTGACGCAGACACCGGCCATCGGGCCCGCGCCGAGCAGCAGCACGTCGGCCGCCGCTCCCTGGGCCGGCTCGCGCAGCACGTCCATCCCGCCGAGCCTGGCGACCGCAGGGATGTCCGCGACGGCGTTCCCGCGCGGGAACCGCAGCGCCGTCGGCCCGTCGCTGACGGCTACCGCCTCCCGCAGCAGCTCGGCCAGGCGGGTCCCGTCCCGCGGCACCGCGATCGCCAGGCCGGGCACCAGCTGCAGGATCGAGCCGTCCCACATCCCGTGGTGGCTGGCCCCGTCTGGTCCCGTGATACCGGCCCGGTCGAGCACGAAGGTGACCGGCAGGCGGTGCAGCGCCACGTCCATCATCACCTGGTCGAAGGCCCGGTTCAGGAAGGTCGCGTAGATTGCGACGACCGGATGCATGCCGCCCATCGCCAGGCCGGCCGCGCTGGTCACCGCGTGCTGCTCGGCGATCCCCACGTCGAAGACCCGGTCCGGGTAGGCGCTGGCGAACCTGGTCAGGCCGGTCGGGTGCAGCATCGCCGCGGTGATCGCCACCACATCCGGGCGGCGGGCGCCGATCTCGGCCAGCTCGTCGCCGAACACCTGGGTCCACGGGCGCATCGGCGCCCCGGCCGCCGTGCCTGCCGCCGCCAGCGGCGCCGGAGCGACCTGATGCAGGCAGTCCTCGTCGTTCTCCTCGGCCAGCGGATAGCCGGCGCCCTTCTTGGTGATCACGTGCACCAGGACGGCGCAGCCGTAGTCGCGGGCCCGCTGCAGAGCGTGCTCGACCGCCTGCTCGTCGTGGCCGTCCACGGGACCGAGGTACTTCAGGCCGAGGTCCTCGAAGAGCACCTGCGGCTGCAGGACGTCTTTCAGGCCCTTCTTGATCCCATGCAGCGTCTCGAACAGCGGCGGGCCGACCAGCGGGGTGTGCGACAGCGTGGTCTTGATGTAATCGAGCACCTGCTCGTACCGCTGGGACACCCGGACGGATGCGAGATGGTCGGCGAGCCCGCCGATCGTCCGCTGGTAGGACCGGCCGTTGTCATTAACGACGATGACGACCCGGCGGTCCGGGGCGCCCGCGATGTTGTTCAGCGCCTCCCAGGCCATCCCGCCGGTAAGCGCGCCGTCCCCGATGACCGCCACCACGCAGCGTTCCGGCTCGCCCCTGAGCTGGTAGGCCTTGGCAAGCCCGTCGGCGTAGGCCAGGCTGGTGGACGCGTGCGAGTTCTCGATGACGTCATGCTCGGACTCGGCCCGGTTCGGGTAGCCGGAGATGCCGCCGCGCTGGCGCAGCTGGCCGAAGGCCGCCTGCCTGCCGGTCAGCAGCTTGTGCACGTACGCCTGGTGACCGGTATCAAACAGGATCCGGTCGTCCGGCGAATCGAAGACCCGGTGCAAGGCAATGGTGAGTTCCACCACGCCGAGGTTGGGCCCGAGATGACCGCCGTTCCTCGACACGGCAGGGATGAGGAAATCGCGGATCTCCGCTGCCAGCAAGGGCAGCTGGTCCGGGCGGAGGTCCTTAAGATCCCGAGGACTCCGGATGGTCTCCAGCAGGGTCACCGGTTCTGCTCCTCCGTGGTCGTCAGCGCCTCGCGGTGACCTGCTCGTCGGCTGCCGCACGCGGCGGGCCGTGCAGATGCGGCGGGCAGGCGGCCTCCCCTTGCTCCCGGCAGGGGGAGGAATCCACCCGAGTCTATTTGGGCCAGCGTTCGATATGCACGCAGGTGCCGGTCATGAGGTGACCCGCCCGTCACCTGGGGTCCTGGCCCGCCCGGTCGGGCGCCGCGGATTGGCTGGTCAAGCAGGCTGATCACAGCGGCACGGCGATGTGAACCGGGGTGTCAAGAGGTACCGAGGCCGGGCCCGCGCTCAGCCGCACCTGCGATCCGGCGGGTCGGCACGGTCAGGGCGCGCCCGGCCAGCCAGCCGGAGATCAGCTGGCCCAGGGCCACTCCGAGCAGGGCGAGCACCGGGATCGTCCAGCCGCCGGTGACCGCATGCAGGAACCCGAGCAGCAGCGGCCCGGTGGCGGCGACCAGATAGCCGGCCCCCTGCGCGAACGCCGACAGCGACGCCGCCGCCGCCGGATCGGGCGCGCGCGCCATGGTGAAGAAGATCGCGAGACCGAGCGTCGCGCCCTGGCCAAGGCCGAGCAGCAGCATCCAGGCCGCCGCCGAGCCGACCGGGGCGAATGCTGAGCCGGCGAGGCCCCCGCTGGTGGCCGCCATCGAGATGGCGACCAGCCGCCGCTGGTCGGCGGCCCGGTGCGCAAGCGTCGGGAGCAGCAGCGCCGTCACCGCGTTGCCGAGGTTCATCAGCGCGAGCAGATCGCCGGCCTGGGCCGCGCTGATCCCGCGATCGCGCAACAGCGTCGGGAACCAGGACAGCGCAGCGTAATAAGACAGGCTCTGCAGGCCCATGAACGCGGTCACCTGCCAGGCCAGCACGTGCCTGGCCATCGCGAGCACGCCGCCCGCCGCCGCGCGGCGCTCCGGTGGCACCGTGCGATACCTGAGCTGCGGCAGCCACACGACGGCAGCGGCGACGGCGGGCAGCGCCCAGATGCCCAGGGTGAGCCGCACCGCGCCGGTCCCCGAGCCCGCCGCGCGGAACACCGGCACGGCGAGCAGCGACGCCACAACCGCGCCAGCGCAGAGCAGCAGGAGGTAGCCGCCGATCAGCATGCCTGCCTGGTCCGGCCTGCGCCGCTTGACAAAGCTGGGCAGCAGCACGTTCATCAGCGCGATAGCAGCGCCCGCGAGCACGGTGCCGGGGAACAGCATCGACCCGGGCGCAGCACCGCGCAGCAGCAGCCCGGCGGCCAGCAGGACAAGCGCCGCACCGAGTACCCGTTCCTCGCCGAACCGGCGGCTCAGCGGTCCCGCGACCCCCGAGAACACGCCGAAGCACAGCACCGGCGTCGCTGCCAGCACCGCGAGGGCCGCGCCGGACAGGTGCAGCCTCACGGCCAGCTCGGGGAAGACCGGCGGCAGGCTGGTGATCGCCGCGCGCAGGTTAACCGCGAGCGCGCCGATCCCAGCCACCAGCAAGGCGGTCGTTAGCGCGGGCTGTCCGGTCCTGCGAACTGAGACCTCCGGCGTCTGCGGGCACCTGCGCTAACGCTCAGCCGCTGGCCAGCAGCGACCGCAGCACGTACTGCATGATCCCGCCGTGCCGGAAGTACTCCGCCTCGCCGGGCGTGTCGATCCGCACGACGGCGCGGAACTCGCGGCCGTCCGCCAGCACGGTGACGTCACGCGGCATCGCGCCCTCGTTCATCGCCTCCATGCCGAGCACGTCGAACACCTCGTGCCCGGTGAGCCCGAGCGACGCGGCGGACTCGCCGGGCAGGTACTGGAGCGGCAGCACGCCCATCCCGATCAGGTTGGACCGGTGAATCCGCTCGAACGACTCCACCAGCACGGCGCGCACGCCGAGCAGCGCGGTGCCCTTGGCTGCCCAGTCCCGCGACGAGCCGGAACCGTATTCCTTGCCGCCCAGCACCAGCAGCGGCGTCCCGTCGGCCAGGTACTCGCGGGACGCCTCGTAGATCGACGTCTGGTTGCCCTCGGGCAGCTTGACCGTGACACCGCCCTCGGTACCAGGGGCGAGCTGGTTGCGCAGCCTGATGTTGCCGAAGGTGCCGCGGATCATCACCTCGTGGTTGCCGCGGCGCGAGCCGTAGGTGTTGAAGTCGCGGCGCTCGATCCCGTGGCCGGTGAGGTACTTCCCGGCCGGGCTGTCGGTCTTGATCGCCCCGGCCGGGGAGATGTGGTCGGTGGTCACCGAGTCGCCGAGCAGCGCGAGCACCCGGGCGCCGTGGATGTCGGTTACCGGCTGCGGCTCGGCCGGCATGCCATCGAAATACGGCGGCCGCCGCACGTAGGTGGACTCCGGGTCCCAGGCGAACACCTCGCCGGGCTGCACCTCGAGTTCCCGCCAGCGGTCGTCGCCGGCGAAGACGTCGGCGTAGTCGCGGACGTACATCTCCGCGGCGATCGCGTCGTGCACCACCGCGGCCACCTCGCCCGGCGACGGCCACAGGTCGGCGAGGTAGACCGGCTTGCCATCGGAGCCGGTCCCGATCGGATCGCGGGTCAGGTCGATGTCCATGGTCCCGGCCAGCGCGTACGCGACCACGAGCGGCGGCGAGGCCAGGTAGTTCATCTTGACGTCCGAATTGATCCGGCCCTCGAAGTTCCGGTTGCCGGACAGCACCGAGACCACCGAGAGATCGTTGGCCTCGACCGCGGCACTGATCGCCTCGGGCAGCGGGCCCGAGTTGCCGATACAGGTGGTGCAGCCGTAGCCGACCAGGTTGAAGCCGAGCTTTTCCAGGTACGGGGTGAGCCCGGCACGCTCGTAGTAGTCCATGACCACCTTCGACCCCGGCGCGAGCGTCGTCTTCACCCACGGCTTGCGGGACAACCCGGCCTCGACGGCCTTCTTGGCCAGCAGCGCCGCGCCGATCATCACTGACGGGTTGGAGGTGTTGGTGCAGGAGGTGATGGCGGCGATCACCACCGAGCCGTGATCGACCGAGGTCTGCGTGCCGTCATCAAGCGTCACCGCAACCGGCTTGGACGGCCGGCCGTTGCCGGCCGCGGGCGCCTGGCCAGCCGGGCCGGTGGCGGCGGCCTCGTCGGTGTCGCCGGCGCCCTCGCTGCCCTGCGCGGTGAACGGGTCGGAAGCGGGGAAGGTGTCAGAGATGTCGTCGTCCAGCCAGTCGAGCTTGACATACGATCCCAGCGCCGCCCGGAAGGAGGCCTTGGCGTCGGACAGCGCCACCCGGTCCTGCGGCCGCTTGGGGCCGGCGATCGATGGCACCACGGTGGACAAGTCGAGCTCGAGTTCCTCCGAGTAACGCGCCTTCCTGCTGGGCTCGTGCCACAGGCCCTGCTCCTTTGCGTAGGCCTCGACCAGTGCGAGCTGCTGCGGCGGCCGCCCGGTCAGCCGCAGGTAGGTCAGGGTCTGCTCATCCAGCGGGAAGATCGCGCAGGTGGAACCGAACTCCGGGCTCATGTTGCCGATCGTGGCCCGGTTGGCCACCGGTACCGCAGCCACGCCGTCACCATAGAACTCGACGAACTTCCCGACCACGCCATGCTTGCGGAGCAGCTCGGTGATGGTCAGCACCAGGTCGGTCGCGGTCGCGCCGGACGGCAGCTCGCCGGTCAGCCGGAACCCGACCACCTTCGGGATCAGCATCGACACCGGCTGGCCGAGCATCGCCGCCTCGGCCTCGATGCCGCCGACGCCCCAGCCGAGGACGCCGAGGCCGTTCTGCATGGTGGTGTGCGAATCGGTACCGAGGCAAGTGTCGGGGTAGGCGGCCAGCTCCGCCGGGCCCGCGCCGTCCAGCTGCTGCGTCATGATCACCCGTGCCAGGTGCTCGATATTGACCTGGTGCACGATCCCGGTGCCCGGCGGCACGACCTTGAACTGGCGCAGCGCGTCCTGGCCCCAGCGCAGGAAAGCGAACCGCTCGTGGTTGCGGCTGAACTCCAGGTCCACATTGCGCTGGAACGCGTCCTGCCTGCCGAACACGTCAGCGATCACTGAGTGGTCGATCACCAGCTCGGCGGGTACCAGCGGGTTGATCTTGCCCGCGTCGCCGCCGAGCTCGGCCATCGCCTCGCGCATCACGGCCAGGTCCACCACGGCGGGCACGCCGGTCAGGTCCTGCATGATCACCCGGGCCGGGCTGAACTGGATCTCGGTGGCAGGCTCGGCGGCCGGATCCCAGTTCGCGACGGCCGTGATGTGGTCGGCCGTCACGTTGCGGCCGTCCTCCGTCCGGAGCAGGTTCTCCAGCAAGACCTTGAGACTAAACGGGAGGTCCGCGCTGCCTGCCGCCGCGTCAAGCCGGTGTATCTGGTAGCTCGTCTCTTCGACCTTCAGCGTGGCTCGACTACCGAAACTGTTCGCGGTCATCGTGTGGCCTCCTGCCCTGCGCGGTGCTGTAGTTGAATCCTGCCGCAGTCTGGCGCCCCCGCCGAGCCCGACCCCCAAGACTTATCTTGACGTCAAGCTACCTGGCGTCAGTCTAGGGAGACGGCTATCTCGACGTCAAGCTACCGGCGGACCGCCCTCAGGCCGACGCGTCAGAGCCTGCCGCGCACTGGCCGGGAGCCTGCATCCAGGCGAGCAGCCCGGCCCGGGGACACGCGTGGCGGGTCCGGTGCCCCGGGCCGGAGATCGGGGGTGCGAGCATCACGGCGCTCAGCTGGCTCAGGCCTCACTTGCTCGGCTGGGGAAGGGCGCAGTGGACCTTCGGGTTGGCGCCGAAGTAGTTGAGCGGGCCAGCGATAATTGTTACCACAGTCGTTCCTGCCTTGGCGCAGTTCGTGTCCCCGCTGCTGTAGTAATGCCGCTGGCCAGCAGCGATGGCACCGATAACCAGCCATACGACGACCAGGACCGAGATGATGCGCATTGTCTCTCCGATCGGGCAGGTTTAGCCGGTGATGCGCGGGCCCGCGCCTCGTGGTCGCCATAGCAGGTACCCAAGCGCTGTCATTCAAACAGCCGCTGTCATTCAAGGGGGCCGATTCCAGGACATCCGGTCTGCGCCTCATGATGCGCGCCATCGCGGCCGCAGCGACGGCTGATGCCTTCGCCATCGTCTCCACCACGAGCGTCCAGACCGATGCGGTCGATGCCTGACCCCGGCGGCCCTTCTTGATCATGCGGGGTACCTCACGCGACCGTCCGCCGGATCTGCTCATAGCTAGTGGCTGCCCGCTACCCGCGGCCAGTTGCCCGTGGCCTGCGGACAAGCCGCGCAGGCAGACCCAGGTCTCACTGCGTCAAGGGAACGCCGGAGTCACCGGTGAAGTTGCATGTTTAGCGGCCGTCGGGCGGGAAGTAACACCGGCGTCGTCGTCTCTGTTGAGGGAGCATCCCGTGGCAGTCATTCTTCTGGTCCTATTGATTGTGCTCATTTTCGGCGCAGCCGGATTCGCGCTCCACGTGCTGTGGTGGATTGCGCTGATCCTGCTTGCTCTCTGGCTGCTCGGGTTCTTGTTCCGCGCCGCCGAATCGGGCGGGCGCCGACGCGGCCGCTGGTACCGGTGGTAGAAAGCCGCCAGCCCGCCACGGACTGACCATTAGCGGCGGCCGCCCAGACTCGGGCGGCCGCCCGTAACCCGTACGCCTCCGGCGGCCGGCCGCCGGTTTCCCTCATGCCTCCGGCGGATCCTCATCTCCGACGATCAGGCCGCCGCCCCTTGCCCAGGTCAGGTACCGCCAGGACAGGTTGACAAGCGCGGAGATGCGGTTGCGGCCACCGAGCAGCGTAATCAGGTGCAGCGCGAGCCAGGCCAGCCAGGCCAGGGTGCCGCGGATCCGGATCCGGTGCGGTAGCTGGACGACGGCCGACCGGTGCCCGATCGTGGCCATCATCCCCTTGTCGTGGTAGCTGAACGCGACCGTGGGCAGCCCGGCCATCAGCCGGCTGACCTGCTGCGCGGCGAACCTGCCCATCTGGAGCGCCGGCTGGGCCAGCTGGGCCAGCGGCTGGCCGTCGATGAGCGCGATGTCGCCGATGGCGAAGATCCGCTCCTGTCCCTCGACCCGCAGGTCGGGCCCGGTCAGGATCCGGCCGCCCCGGCCCTGCGGCAGGCCCCAGCCGCCGACCGCCTCCGGCGCGGCGACCCCGGCCGCCCAGACGGTGATATCGCTGGGCAGCGCTTCCCCGTCGGCGAGCAGCACGTGGTCCGGCGTGACCTCGCTGATCGTGGTACCGAGCCGGACATCCACCCCGCGCTCCACCAGTTGCCTGCAGGCGTAGTCGCGCAGCGGCTTGTCGAACGGTCCCAGCGCGGCGGGTGCCATCTCCACCAGCCTGATGTGCACACGAGTGCGATCGATATCGGGAAACGCGGTGGCCAATGCGATGTTGCGCAGCTCGGCCAGAGTCCCGGCCAGCTCCACCCCGGTGGCGCCCGCGCCGACGACCGTTACGGCCAGCCCCTCGTCCGGCCGCGCCGTGTTCAGGTACTCCAGCCGCGCGAAGACCTTGTCGCGCAGCGCGATAGCGTCGCGCCGGGTGTAGAGGCCGAGGGTGTTCTCCACCGCTCCGGTCACGCCGAAGTGGGACGCGGTCACCCCGGTGGCCAGGATCAGGTAGTCGTAACCCAGCTTGTCGCCATCGGCCAGCAGCACCTGGCGCGCCGCCGTGTCCAGGCCGGCCACCTCACCATGGCGGAACCTGGCCCGGTATTTCCTGGTGAAACCGCGGACCGGGTAGGCGACGTCACTCCCGTTCAGCCCGCCCGTCGCCACCTGGTACAGCAGTGGCTGGAAGGTGCTGTAGATATTCCGGTCCACCAGTGTCACCCGCGCGCCGGCCCGGCGCAGCCCGCTGACGGTCGCCAGGCCGCCAAAGCCGGCCCCGACCACTATCACCCGGCCACCGTCTGGCTGCCTGGCTACTCGTCTGACCGCCACGGTCTCGCCTCCCCACGGGGCACTGCGCTGCTGTTCATGGCAGCGCTGCTCACGCAGCGCTGTTCACCGTAGCGCTGTTCATGGCAGCGCTTCTTGCGGCCGAATTTCTTCCGGCACTGCCGGGTATCAGTCAATCGTCTGCCCAGCCGGCGGCCGCCGGTAACCTCGGCCCGACTGCCAACTGGCCGCCGGCGTGTAGCTAGCCGTCGGCGTGCTGGCCTGCCGATCGTGCCTTGCGACAGCCGGGTATAACCTGGCGCTCGCCGACCGGTCAGCCGGCAAACCGCGTGTTGAGGGGGCGCATCAGTTGAGTCACTCCGGCACCGCCAGCACCCTCCTGCGCGGCCTGTTCGACGATGCCTCGCTGTTTCCCCCGGCTGCCATGCCGATGTCCGACGCCCTCGACGGGCACGTCAGGCATCAGACCGCCTGGTATCGGGAGCTGAGCGGCGCGTTCGTCTGCCCGGAGTCAAGGCTCACCCAGCTGCGGGCCGCGCTGACCGCCGTCAACCTGGCCGAGATCGACCTCTCACTGATCGTGACGGGCGGGGCGGCGGGGGTTGCGGAGGCGGTAGACGCTGTCGCCATCGATCCCCGGCTGCGGCTGCGCTCGGTGGAGGTGCCGGCCGGGCTCGGCCCCGCGACACGGCAGGACCGCGCCGCGGCAGCCCAGCCAGTCGCCGAGGTAGCCGCGGCGCTGGACGCGGTCCCGCTGGCCGGGGCCGCCGGCTATGTCGAGATCCCGCTGACGGCGCTCGGCGACGACGTGCTCGCGCCCATCGAGGCTCACCGGTACCGGGCGAAGCTGCGGACCGGCGGCCAAACCGCGGCAGCGTTCCCTGATGAGGCCGCCCTGGCAGCCTGCCTGGTGGCGCTGGCTGACCGGAGGCTCCCGTTTAAATGCACCGCTGGCCTGCATCACGCGGTCCGCCATACCGCAGCCGACACCGGCTTCGAGCATCATGGTTTCCTTAACCTGCTGCTCGCCGTCACGGCCGCTGCGGACGGGGCCGCCGCCGAAGACGTCGCCGCGGTGCTGGCCGACCGAGACGGCGGGCAGGTCGCGGCCCAGATCGCGGGGCTTGACCTGCAGGACGCAGGCCGGGCCCGGGATCTGGTCACGTCGATAGGCAGCTGCAGCACCGACGAGCCCGTTGCTGACCTGGTCGCCCTCGGGCTGCTCAGCGAGGCCGGATGAGCTGCGCGGACCGGATGAGCTGCGCGGACCGGATGAGCTTCAGACAGGAGTCTTCATGGCACGGATAGCGGCGGCTTCCTGGCTCGGGATCGCGCCCCACGACCCGTTCGGGCTGGAGACGCTGCCCTATGGCTCGTTCACCCCGGCGCATCGCCCCGGCCAGCCGAGGGTGGGCGCGGCCATCGGCGACCGGATCCTCGACCTCGGCGCCGTGACCGCCCGGCTGTTGCCCGGCCGGGCTCACCTGTTCAGCGGCGGCAATCTGGACCTGTTCCTGGCCGCCGGGCACCGCGCCTGGGAACAGGTCCGGGCCGGCCTGCAGACCTGGCTCTCCGACGAGGCCTACCGGGATGCCGTGGAGGACCTGCTGGTGCCGGCCGCCGCCGCCGAATTGCACCTGCCGTTCACCGTCGGCGACTACGCCGACTTCTACGCTTCCGAGCACCACGCCACCAACATCGGGCGGATCTTCCGGCCCGACGCCGAGCCGCTGACGCCCAACTGGCGGCACCTGCCCATTGGCTACCACGGCAAGTCCGGCACCGTCGTGGTGTCGCACACCCCGATCCGGCGCCCGTGCGGCCAGTCCAGGCCACCAGGGGCGAGCATGCCGTCGTTCGGCCCGTCGGTCCGGCTCGATTTCGAGGCCGAGCTGGGTTTCGTGGTCGGCGCGCACAGCATCCTCAGCGAGCCGGTGCCTGCGACCAGGTTCACCGAGCATGTGTTCGGCGCGTGCCTGGTCAACGACTGGTCGGCCCGTGACCTGCAGTCCTGGGAGTACGTGCCACTCGGCCCGTTCCTTTCCAAGTCGTTCGCCACCACGGTGTCGCCCTGGGTGGTGCCGCTGGCCGCGCTTGAGCACGCCAGGGTCAGGCCGCCGTCCCGCGGCACCAGGCTGCTCCCCTACCTGACCGAGGCGGAGGACTGGGGCCTGGACATCGACTTCGAGGTGCGCATCAACGGCAACGTGGTATCCAGGCCCCCTTACTCGGCCATGCACTGGAGCCCGGCGCAGATGCTGGCCCACCTGACGGTGAACGGGGCCTGCGTGGGAACCGGCGACCTGTACGCATCGGGAACCGTCAGCGGCCCGCGGCCGGACCAGCGCGGCTGCCTGATCGAGCTGGCCTGGAACGGCACCGAGCCGGTGCCGCTGACCGACGGGACCGCCAGGGCCTGGCTCGAGGACAGCGATGAAGTGACGATCTCGGCGACCGCCCGTGGCCAGGACGGCGCGCGGATCGGATTCGGTGCGGCCCACGGCCAGATCATGCCCGCCATCCCCGAGGCAGTCGGCTAGCCGTCCCTGGGTGAGGTAGCCGGTGCGCTCGAATGCGCGCGCCATGGGAACGTTGCCGAGGTCAGTCGATGCCACGATCCCCGGGACATCGTGCGCCGCGAGGAGCGTCCCGGCAAGCCACTCCAAGCGCAGCCGTTCGACGAACAGCCGGGCGGCGGTCAGTTCCAGCGCCGTCATCCGGGCTTCGATGGCACGCCGGGCTACCGCATCGTCGCGCCAGCCAGGCGGGACGAACCTGGTGTAGGCAGGCGGGCGGGCGGCTACCGGGAGGACCTTGGCCATCGCGGTTCTGAGCAGCGCCGCCGCGATACCCACTCGTCCCTTTTCGTCCGTAGCCTCATCGAGATCGAGCACATCAAGGAGAACCGGGGGGCCGTCCTGCCGCCGCCGCCACCAGGCAAGCCTGGCCACAAGGCGGTCACCTCGCAGCGCCAGCCACATCCACTCAGGTCGGCGGCGGCCGCTTTCGAGATCATCCGCCAGCTCGCTGTTGAGGACGTACGGCAACTGGCAGAAGAGTTCGAGTTCCGCGCGCCCGGTTATCGGGCGCATGGTCAGGTCGTGTCTCCCGCCCTCAGCCCGCGGCCGATATGTCAACGCATCGCCCCTGTGCTCGTCGTGATCATGGTTGCCCGGTGTGGTCAGGACCCACCCGCTCAACCGCGATCATGGATGGCTTGCCCGTGGTCGGCCCGGTTCAGGTGAGGTGGCCAGCATCGTAGGTGGGGAGGCAGAATTCGCCGCCCAGGTGTTGAAGAACGGGATCAGCCGGGTCGGGCTCGTAGCCGAGTGCCCGGGCTGCGTCCAGGCTGACCCAGCCGCCCCGGGTGTTGCGGGAGACTCCGTAGATCACCCGGAAGCCCGGTCGCTGTGCGGTGAGGCAGGCCTCGAACAGCCGGCCGGCGTCGTCCGGGGACAGCCAGGTGGACAGGGTCCTGATCGCGTTCGGCCGCTCCTCGCAGGTCAGGATCCTGATGCAGATCGCATCCAGGCCATACCTGTGGTGGTAGAGGGCGGCCAGCGCCTCGCCGGCCACCTTCGATACCCCGTAGTAGGTGTCCGGCGCGGGGAACGCATAGTCCGGAACGGGAAACTCCGTCCTCGGGGTGAAGCCGACCGCGTGGTTGGAGGAGGCGTAGACCACCCGGCCGACGCCAGCCCGGCGGGCGGCCTCGAAGGCCACGTAGGTGCCGTGGATGTTGACCTCGGCAATCCGGTCCCACGGCGCCTCGGTGGCCAGGCCGGCCAGGTGAATGACGGCGGCCGCGCCCTGGCAGGCTGCGGTGACGGCCGCCAGGTCGGTGATCGAGGCCTGGACGACCTCTTCGGCGGGCCCCGCGGCCAGCGGGGCGATGTCGAGCAGGCGCAGGGTCCGCCCCTTGGCGGCCAGCCGGCTGCGGAGCATTCCGCCTAGCCGGCCGGCCGCCCCGGTGATCAGGATCGTGGACATACTGACCGCCCTTCCCGCTTGCTGGGATCATGGTCAGCGCGTGGCCGCCTTCTAGCTCACCATGGCTTCCTTGCCGTGTCCGTGCCAGGGGCGCTCAGGTCCGCCTCGCCTAGGCCCGAACTGACGACTGGTGACCGCCGGGCGGCTACGATGACCCCGTCGCCGAGTGCGGGAGATTCGCGTAAATGCCAGGGCCACACGACCTCTCGGACCAGGTTGCAGCCGGTTACGAGCGCAGCCACGATCAGGGACGGCGGCCGGACCTGCGCGAGGGGCAGCCGGATCGGCCCGCTCGCGGATCGCTGACCGACCTGCGACAGCGCCTGGAACGGCTGCCGGGCGGTCATCCCTCGTCGCCCTATCACGACGACGGCACCCGTAAGCCCGCGGTTGTCCGGCTGAAGGATCTTGAGCTCCCGGTGCCGAGCGACGTCGAAACGACCGAAGCCGAAAGGCCCGAGACCGAAAGGCCCGAGACCGACAGGCCCGACGCTGACAGGCCAGATGCTGACAGGCCCGACGCTGACAGCGCAGACGCTGACCGGCCCGACGTCGTCAGGGCAGACGCTGACAGGGCAGACACCGACAGGCCCGACGTCGTCAGGCCCGACGCTGACAGGGCAGACGCTGACAGCGCAGAGCCGGGCCTGCCCGAGACCGCCAAGGAAGCACCCGGTCCGCCTGAAGCAATCAGCCCGGCAGCCAGCGATCAGCCCCGATCCGGCCGCGACGGCTCCTGGGAGTGGAAGGGCAGGCGCCTGAGTGCCGACCACTGCAGAATCGCCGACCAGACGCTCAGCCGGTGCCGCGCGGCCGAAGGGCGGACCGTCTTCGGAACCTACGGAGACGCCGGCCTGACGCCCTCGATGCGTCGCATCGAGGCACAACTCGAGAACGGCCAGTTAGTTCCGGACACTGAGAAGTTCGCCCTCAAGAGCCCCGACCGCTTCAAAGAAAAACTCGC
>JBEKIF010000066.1:0-32321 GCA_050011895.1 Streptosporangiaceae bacterium
GGCACAGCGCGCCGCCGACTCGGCCGCGGCCGCCACGGCGCTGCGGCTCGCCGTCCACGCCGACCCGGCCTTCGGGCTCGCCGTCGCCGACCTCGACGCCATCACCGGAACGGCGAGCCAAATTCCCAGTCACCAGCAGATGAACTGGGAGCGCCACCACATCGAAGTGGTCGCCGCCGCAGCCACCGGCAATGCCAGGCGAGCAGCTGACCTGCTCCGCGAACACCTCGCCAGCGTCGGCTGCGACCCTCTCGCCTTCCGCATCGCCGCCATGCTCCGACAAGCCGCGGGAAAGAACGACGACTTCGAGGACCTATCCAGCCAGCTTCCTGGTTGCCACACAACCCCATGGCCGTGCCTGCCATGACCGCCAGCCAGCCTCCAGCGACAACCCAGCACTCCGAACAGGAAACCCACGGCACATCGCACGAAGGGATCAGGCCATGACAACACCAGCGACCGTTTCTGCAAGAGATCAGGAGCGACCCGTCGCTCACCGAAGGACCGCCGTGGTGGTGGGAGTGCTGTTCCTCTCGTTCACGGTCACCTTCTTCATCGGTAACACGCTGATCCATTCGTATTTCTCCAGCGCAGCCAAGTCCGCCGGCACCCTCATCAGCGGCGTGCTGCTGATCGGCCTCAGCGGCCTGGCCGACGCTGCGGTCGGTCTGGCCATGCGCCCGGTCCTGAGGCCCTGCGCACCGGTGCGCTCCCAGGCCTACTTCATGCTGAGAGTGGCGGAGGGCCTCGCGGTCGTGGCGGCGTGCGCGTACTTCCTGACCAGCCGCAGTCAGTGGCACGACTACGCGCTGCCCGCCTACGCGCTCTCCGCCGTGGCCGGGCTCGTCCTGACGCCGGTCTTGCTGACGTCGAGGCTCGTGCCGCGGAGCCTGTCCGTGCTGGGCATCGTCGGCTACGCGTTGCTCCTGGCCGGGGTCGTCTGCGATCTGCTCGGGATCGCCGACATCGGCTGGCACGTATCCCCCGCCGGAATCGTGTTCCTTGCCCCCGGCGGCCTGTTCGAGCTCTTGTTCCCGCTCCTGCTGATCGTCCGGGGCTTTTCCGCTGGAAGCCGGGCCCGCCCCATGTCCGTTCGCACGGGCAGTGCCCGGCACCGGGACGTTAAGGCCGCCTAGGAGAAAACCCGGCGCGGCACCGCGGGCACTGGTCACGGTGGCAGCTCACACGAAGGGACCGCCCCCATGCTTCTAACTCTTCCCCCAGCGCCCCCCGGGTGCTCGGCGACTTCGGGCCATTCCCCAGCCCAGGGCCGGGCCGGTGACCTGGCAGGATCCGCTACTGGCGGTTATGAAAGCGTGCCGTGCTGCTGCCTGGCCATTGTCTCGCCAGCGTCCCGGCCGTACCGTCTTGAGCAGAATGTGATAATCGCCACCTGCGTCAAGCGAGATCAACTTTCTTCCTGCTGCTCTGGGCCTCGGCGGCGCCTAGTGCGCAGCCAAGCCGAGGTGGCCCATGGCGCATCAGCCGAGCATCAGCATCAGGTCTTCGCGGGAACTGCGCACCTCCCTAGTCGGCGTCTACCACTACGCGCCGCGCCCCGACGTTACGTCGGGCTCACCGACACCTATCCGCCGCTCCGGCTGGCGGCCCGAGATAGCCAGGGCGCAGAAGCCACCGCGCCCTTCACCCGGTATCGACCGAGAGGGACGACCATGAATACGCCGACAGGCCCGCCCGCGCAGTCTGAGACGCGTGCCGGGGGTGGCAGCGGGGGCGCGCCGCCAGCGCCGCCGCGGCAGACGATGCAGGCGATCGTGCTGGCCGGATACGGCTCCGCCGACGTACTACGCCGCGCAGAGATCGACAAGCCGGTAATCGGAGATGACGAGGTCCTGATCCGCGTCCAGGCCGCCGGCCTCGACCGGGGCACCTGGCACCTGATGACCGGCAAGCCGTACCTGATCCGCCTGGTATCCGGCCTGCGCACCCCCAAGAGCCCTGTTCCCGGACTCGACGTTGCCGGCACGGTCGTTACCACCGGCGCAGCCGTGACCAGGTTCAAGCCCGGCGACGAGGTCTTCGGCATCAGCAAAGGCTCCTTCGCGGAGTACGCGCCAGCCCGCCAGGACAAGCTCGTCTCCAAGCCCGCGAACCTGTCCTTGGAGCAGGCCGCAGCCGTCGCGGTCTCCGGGCTCACCGCGCTGCAGGGGCTGCGCGACGCCGGTCACCTCCAGCAAGGCCAGCACGTGCTGATCATCGGCGCCTCGGGCGGCGTCGGCACCTTCGCCGTCCAGATCGCCAAGGCCCTCGGAGCGGAAGTCACCGGCGTATGCAGCACTGCAAAGACCGGCCTGGTCGCCTCGATCGGCGCCGACCATGTCATCGACTACACCAAAAACGACTTCGCGGATGGCACCCAGCGCTATGACCTCCTCCTCGACCTCGCCGGCAACACGCCGCTTCCGCGGCTCCGCCAGGCACTGACGCCGGCCGGAACGCTCGTCATCGTCGGCGGCGAAGACGCCGGCCGTTGGACCGGCATGGGCCGCCAGGTGCGGGCCATGGCACTGTCACCGTTCGTGCATCAGCGGCTCACCTCGCTGCTGTCCAGGCAGCGCCAGGCTGACCTTGAGCATCTCGCCCAGCTCATCGAGACTGGCAAGGTCACCCCGGTCATCGGCAAGACCTATCCGCTGCACCAGGCGCCCGACGCCATGCGTGACCTGGAAGCGGGACGCGCCCGGGGGAAGCTCGTCATCACGGTGACAGAGGCCGGGTGAGCCGCCGCGTGCTCCTGCTCGCCGGACCGAATCCGCCACCCATGCTGTGAGACGTGATCATCTACACCTCCACGGTCGCCGGCGGGCCGAACATGCCCGGTGGCCGGTCAGGCTCCGGCGTCCGCGAGTTCGGCAATGACCGCGGCATGGCACGGCTCCGGCGCGCACCAGCAGGCGAGCCTGCGCCCCCGAAGTTCTGGGAGCAGCGCCAGCAGATCGGCCCGTCCCAGCAGGTAGTGGCGGTATTTGGCCACGACATCCTCTCGGCTGCCGTCTGGCCCGGGGCGGAACGGACTAGCCAGCGGCGAGGCAGGCAAATGCCAGCCGCCCCGGTGCATCGCCCGTCCCACGTAGACCACGTCGGCGAAGCCAGGGTCGTCGCGATGTCCCTTGAGGTTCACGACGGTCGTAGCGCTCACACCCTTCATTGTCACCAGCCGGGATGGTCATCGGCCGACATGCCTATTCCGGCACCGCCTTGGCCAGGACATGTGCCCACTCGCGGTAGCCGGACTCTGACGGATGGAAACCGTCGGACGCGAATAGCTTGTCGGCCCGAGCCGTGGTGACGTTGATGGGCACGTAAGTGGCCCCGCACGCGGCTGAGACCTGGCTCATGGTCCGGTCCATCGCCCTTGCCTGGCGACCGAGGAGGAACCTGAGGGGCTGGGGGATCCCCGGTGCCCGGTGAACCGGCGGCAACCCCGACACGATGAGACGGGTACTCCCGTTCTCGCCGCGGAGGGCCCCGATGAGAGCCAGCAAGTCGCCTGCCCACGGCCGCAGCGCCCGGCGATCGAACAGGTCGTTGATCCCGACCGTCAGGACGGTGACGTCGAACGGCTCATGCCCGGCCGGGACCAGCTCGGCAAGCACCGTACGCGCGGTCGCGCCGCCCTTGCCTCGCACCGTCCAGTTCACCGTGCCACCAAGCCGGCCGCTCATCTCCGCTGCGAGAAAGCCGGGCAGGGCGTGGGTATGCGCGCGGGCGCCCACCCCGGCCGCGGTGGATTCGCCGATCACCAGGAGGCGCCGATGGGGACCACCGTGGCCTGCCGTTCCGTGCGGGGGCCCGGACGCGCCAGGCAGCCGTGGCGCCCGGCGTACGGCCTGCCTGGCTTGCACGAGCAGCAACGGTGCCAGCAGCGCAACCAGGGCACCCTGGTCGGCGCCCGCCGCCCGCCTCGCAGTCTCCCACGATTCAGACATCGCCCCCCGGTTCCTCGGTCCCCTCATCATCATGCCCACGGTCACCACGTTGTTCGCGGTGCGGCCGGCCCCCGCGGGCCAGCGATCTGACGGGCGCCTAGCACGGAAAGGCAGCACGGGCAGATCGCGCAGTACGCTGGTCCTTCGCACCCCGCGCGCTGTCCTGGCTGACCTCGGCCGGAAGCGCGGCCAGGCCGAGCAAGCGTTCACCGCGCCGATGCCGTGCGGAATCGGGCCCGGGACTCGTCAGGGGAGGATGTGAGCGTCCCTGCTCCCTTTGAGGCCGTCACGCAACGGCGGTGGTGAGTCCTCCGGGAACGCGGCGCCAGGGTCGGTCGCCGCGATCGGCCGCCGCTGGCTGATGGCCGCCTTCGCCGCCTTCGCCGTGTACGCCGGTGTGGTTGCGCTGGTCAGCGGCATCGGCGTGCACCGGCAGTGGGCGGTCATCGCGGCACCCGCCTATCTCCTCGCCGCCGTGGCGGCCGCGTGGAAGCGCCGCGGACTGGAAATCAGCGTGCTGCTCGGCTTCGTTGGCGGTCTTGTCGCGCCGCTCACCTGGATGGCCGCCAGGCACAAGAGCCAGCGGGAGATGTGGGTGATCGTCCGCGGGGCCTTGATGCTCCTCCACCACGGCACTCCCTACGCCAGTTCCGCAGCACTGGCTGGTACGCAGAACCCGGACGCCTACAACCCGTACCTGCCGGTGATGGCGCTCTTCGGGTTGGCCCGCGCGCAGCTGGGCAACGGCTTGCTCACCGATCCCAGGATCTGGCTTGGCCTGGCGTTCGTCGGGGTCTTCGCGCTGGCCCTGCGCTGCGCAGGCGCGCGTGACATATGGCGCTGGACGGCTCTCGTGACCGCAACGCCGCTGGTCGCGTTCCCGCTGGCGGTGGGCGGGGACGATCTGCCGGTGATGGCGCTGATGTGCCTTGGCCTCGCGCTGCTCTGGAGGCCAGGCCGCCAGCCAAGCCCGGTTCTGGCCGGCCTGGCGCTCGGACTGGCGGCTGGCATGAAGGCGACCGCGTGGCCAGCGCTTGTGGTGGCCGTGGTGCTGGTCGCCGCCCGGGACGGCAGGCGCGCGGCAGCCAGGTTGGCGTTGACGGCGCTGGCGGTCTTGGCAGTCCTGGTGGGCCCGGTGGCCGCCGTGGATCCGACCGCGCTCGTGGACAACACGATCTCTTTCCCGCTGGGCCTCTCCCATGTGAAGTCGGGCGCGGCCAGCCCACTGCCCGGCTACCTGCTCGCTCAGACCGGGCATACCGGGCATTTGATCGCCGTGGGCCTCCTGGCGCTCGCTGGCCTGGCCCTAGCCGTGTCGCTGGTGGTCCGGCCGCCGAGGGACTGCCGTTCCGCCACCTGGCGGCTCATCATTGGCCTCGTACTGATGTTTGCCCTCGCGCCGGCCAGCCGGTTCGGCTACTTCATCTACCCGGTCGGCCTGTGGGTGTGGATGCAAGTGTCCAGCCTTGGCGCGCGAGGCGCCTCGCCAGAGCTTGGGTCGCCAGAACCCGGGCCGCAAGATCGCCGGTCGGCACCGGATCCTGCGGTGACCTAGATGGGCCCCTCGACCGCCTCCGGCTCTGGCCTGTGCCCGGCCCGGGCCGAAAGCGGATTCGCGGCTAATGCCGCCCGGATACGGTTGGCGGGATGAGGAAGACGCTGGCCGGAGCGCTGCTGCTTGGCGCAGCCTTTGGTGCAGCCTTGTCAGCAGGCCCGGCGGTCCTGGCGAGTCCGGCGAGCCCGGCCCTGGCAAGCACCGCCGCGACGGGCACCGCCGCGACGGGCGTGACCGGCTCGACGTCCCGTCCCGTGGTTCTCGTAGGTATCCCCGGCCTGCGCTGGAACGACGTGTCGGCTTCGGCGACGCCCACGCTCTGGCGGCTGGCCGAGCGGGGCTCGGTGGGGACGCTCGTGGTCCACACGATCATGCCACGCACCTGCCCGGCGGATGGATGGCTGACTTTGAACGCAGCTGCCCGCGCCAGTGTGCCGCATACGGGCTCAGGACCGTGCCCGCAGCCCGACGTTGTCATCCGGCAGTACGCGGCCGGATCGGCGTCCGCGCAGGAAACGCCGGTGGCGGCCGAGGTGCCGTCCATGCCTTCTCTGGTCCGGTACAACGGGCAATTCCACTACAGCCCGGACTGGGGACTGCTCAGGTCCGCAGCCGGCACAGGCCAGTGCGCCACCGCGATCGGCCCGGGCGCCGCGCTCGCCCTTGCCGGCCCGGCCGGAGACGTGCCGGGTTACCTGCCGTCAGCATCGGCGGCCAGCCGCTCGACATTCGCACGGTGCCCATTGACCGCCGTGAGTCTAGGCGCCATCCCGGCGCCCTCCGGATCCGGTGCGGCCGCGGACAGTGCGACGGCGGTCCGTGCGGCGGCGGTCCGGGTGGATGATCAGGCTCTCGGCCGGATCGTCGCGGAACTGCCCGCAAGCGCGACGACGGTTGTTTTCGCGCCGGGCGACGACACGGCCCCGCACCTGCGGCTGATAGTAGTTGACGGTCCCGGATACGTAGCGGGCCTGCTCGAAAGTGCCTCCACCCGTCAGCCGGGCATTATCCAGCTCACCGATATCACTCCCACTGTGCTGCGCTGGCGCGGCCAGCGAGTTCCGTCGAGCGCGGTTGGCTCGCAGCTGCAGCGCGCTGACCGGGGCAGCCTGGCGGCCGAGATTCGCACCCTGCGCGGCCAGGACACGTCCGCGCAGGTCTACCGCGCCACATTCGGCTGGTTCTTCGCCATCTTCGTCGTCGCCGAAGTGGTCTTCTTTGGCCTGCTCGCCGTGTTGTTGCGGGGTCGGCAGCAAGAGCGGCGCAGGCGCCGGTGGGCAATTGCCAGGGTGGCCGGCGTCGTCGCGGGCTCGGTCCCGGCGGGCTCATTCCTGGCCAGTCTGGTTCCATGGTGGCTGCTGCCGCACCCGGCGGTGCTGCTGTACTCGCTCACCGGCGCCTGGGCCATCGTGATAGCCGCGATCGCGCTGGCCGGGCCCTGGCGGCGCGATCCGTTCGGTCCTCCAGGGGCGGTCGCCGCCCTCACTTTGGCGATCATCGCGCTGGACGTGATGACCGGATCCCGCCTGGAACTCGGCACCCCGTTCGGCCTGTCGGTGCTCCTCGGCGGCCGGTTCTATGGCGCGGACAACAATACGATCGGGATTTACGGCGCCGCGGGAATACTGTGCAGCGCCTGGCTCGCCGGTATGGTGCTGTGGTCAGCGAGACGACGGCATAGCACGAGCCGGTCCGCCGAAGGGAGCCCATCGCGCGACGCGAGCCGATCGTCCGAGGCAAGCCGAGGGTCCGAGGCGGGACGGTCATTGGTAAGCCGATCGTCCGAGGTGAACGGGTGGGCAGGCTCGGGCGGGTGGGGTGGGGTACGGGGACGGGCGGTCCTCGTCGTATCAGCGGTAGCGCTGTTCGCCGTGATCGCTTCGGGCTGGCCGGGGTTCGGTGCCAAGGTCGGCGGGACGATCGCAATGGTTCCGGGCTTCACCCTGCTGATCATGGCCGTCGCCAACGTGCGGCTCAGCGCGCGGCGGGCCGTCATCGTCGCGCTCAGCGGCATCGCGCTCTTCGCCGTGTTCGCGCTGGTCAACTACTTCGTCCCGGTAACCGGTCACTCCGACATCGGTGCCTTCGCCGGCCAGGCGCTGCATGGCGGGGCAGGCGGCACCTTGCAGCGCAAGATAAGTACCAACATCGGCTCGCTCACCACGACTCCGTATAACTTCCTGATCCCGCTGATCGTGGTCGGGCTCGGCCTGCTGCTGCTGTGGCCGGACCGAGTTACGGGCGGGGTGCTGCCGCGGGCCTGGCAGACGGTGCCGCTGCTGAAAATCAGTTTCGTCACGATCTGGATCATGGCGATACTCGGCTGGTTCGCGGAGGATTCCGGTGTCGGCGTGCCCGGGTCTACGCTCCCGTTTGTGCTGCCGCTTGCCATCTCGATCGTGGCCGCCGCCGCGCTTGCCGACGACAAGGCGCCTACGGAGCCCACCGCGGCGCCTACGGAGCCCACCGCGGCGCCTACGGAGCCCGCTGCATCGCCTGCAGAGCCTGCTGGCCCGCATGCCGCAGCCAACAGGACCGCTACCGGAGCCGGCCACCCCCTGGATGACTGACTTTCGCCACTAGCCGGTTGCGTTCCATGATCGTGGTCGTCCGGATGGCCGGGGCGGGACGCCACCAGCCAACCACGATCATGGAGCTGGGAGCCGAAGCGGTTTCAGGTTCTTCCGCCGGGAGCCGCGCTCGTGTGCTCGGCCTCAATGGGCGCTTCCGCGGTCACCACGCGGCCAGTGCCGCCGCGGCGCAGGCCGGGCAGGTAGCTGATGACGGCGACGATGCCGAGTGCTCCGGCCGGCGGGAGCGTGACCAGCGCAGGCAGCTGGTAGCGCCAGCTGAATTCGAACGCGTCAGAGGCCAGCAGCAGGATGACAGCGGTGGCGAAGAACAGCAGGCACGCGGCCGACAGATCGCGCTCGGCACCACGGGCGGGCCGACCGGCCCGGGCGGCATCAGCACTACGGGCGGGGTCAGTGCCGCGGGCGGGGTCAGTGCCGCGGGCGGGGTCAGTGCCGCGGGCGGGGCGCCGACGCAGGACGCCGATGCTGCCAGCTAGCCCGGCGAGGGCGGTCAGCGCGAGCAGCGGCCCCGGGGTGTAGCCGCCGTCGAGTTGATAAGCGCGGAGGAACACCGCGAGCGGCTTGAACACCGTCGGGCCGCCGCCGCCGTAGCGCTGCCCGGCCGCCCGGACCGTCTGAAGGCTGGCGTGCTGGTACGTGGGGTAGCTGGTCTGGAACTGCCACCGTGAGATCGGGGTGTCACCGGCATCGGTGACCCGCGTCACGGCGAAGAGCTTGAGCGCGTCCCTCCCGATAGCCGCGAAGACGGCGAGCGGGTCCTGCCAGAACACGCGGTGCGTGAAGTCGCCTGCGATGGCCGAGGCCTGGTGCCCGGGCGGCCTGAAGCTCCGCAGCGGCGACTGCGGACTGTGCACGAGCGCGTCGTTGCCGAGCTTGAGCGCGTACTCGCGGGTCGGGCACAGCGGTTGCTCGTCGGCTGGGAGTTTCAGTGCATGGCAGTTGGCGGCCAGCACGACCCGGCCATACAACTCGTTGGTCCCTTGGTTGGCGAGCCTGAAATGCCCGTTGACCGCCAGCGACGTCGTGCAGTAGGCCAGGATGGGCAACAGGAAAGCGGCGGCGAGCACTGCCGCCTGTCGGAGCCTGAGCCGCCACCCCCGGACCGCGACGAACAGGTAAATCGCGGCGGGCAGGATGAGGATCTGGCCGACCTCCCTGACCGTGGCGGAGGAGCCGAGCGCCAGCCCGCCCGCGACGAACATCCACGTCCTGGGCCTGCGCTCCCAGAGCAGGATGACCAGCCCCGCTACTATGAGTGCCTCGAACAGGACGTCGGACATGATGCTCTGCTCCATCTGGAGCTGGTAGCCATCGAGCAGAACGGGCGCCGTGGCAAGAGCCGCAAGCACGCTGGGAGCGCCGCGGCGCAACAACACGACGTACAAAGCCACGGCCATTCCCAGGCCGAGCAGGTGCTGCACGGCGGCGACCATGTCCAGGTTGCCCACGAGAAGGACGGGCTTCAGCAGGACCCGGTAGCCAAGGGGGTCGTTGCCGCCTGACAGGTACAGGTACCGGACCGAGTCGCTGAAGAACAGGGCCGGGCGGTAGGCGGCCTCCGCCAAGATGCGCAGTACCAAGCCGGCCGTCAGCAGTACCGCCAGCAGCCAGTGCCGCCGCAGCAGCGCGCCAAGGCCGGCCCGGGCGCGGTCGGCGCTCAGGCCGGCTCGGACCCGGCCTGAGCCAGCTGGCCGCCTGGAGGCTGCCGGAGGCATTCCCATGAACGGCCAGCCTATCCGGGACTCCGCTGCCGACCGACTGGTCTAGGTCGCGGGCTAACCTGTCACTGCAGTGGCGCGGTGGGATCGGGAGGTCCGGGTTGCAGTATCGAATGTCGAGGGTGCTGGCCGGGCCTTTCCTCTACGGGCTGTGGCGGCCCGAGATAACCGGCAGCGAGCATATCCCGTCGTCTGGCGGGGCCATCCTCGCCTCGAACCATCTGTCGATCGTGGACTCGATTTTCCTGCCGCTGATGGTCAGCAGGCCCGTCACGTTCGCTGCCAAGTCCGAGTACTTCACAGGAACCCGGCTGCTCGACAAGGTCACCAGCACATACCTGCGGGCCACGGGGCAGCTGTCGGTGGACCGGGCCGGTGCGCGCGCTGGGCAGGACATGCTCGCCTCAGCGCTCGGGCTGCTGCGACATGGCGCGTTGTTCGGGATCTACCCGGAGGGCACCAGGTCGCCGGACGGGCGCCTCTACCGGGGCCGGACCGGCGTCGGCTGGCTGGCGCTGAACTCGAGGGTCCCGGTGATCCCCGTCGCCATGGTCGGGACCGGCCGGGTGCTGCCGCCGGGGCACCGGATACCCCGGTTTCGCAAGATCCGGATCAGGATAGGCGAGCCGCTGACCTTCGATGGCTACGAACGCACCGGAGCCAGGGAACGGCGGGCGGTCACCGACGAGGTGATGAAGGCAATCCAGGCGCTCTCCGGCCAGGAGTACGTACCGATGTACGCGTCCGTGCGCAAGGAGGAACTCGCCGCAGACCGCTCCCGCTTACGGCGGGCCAGCTAATCAGGCTGGTCAGGTCTTGTCACCGGGCATGGAGGGGAACGTCTCCGTCGTCGCGCCCGGGTTCCAGACGTAGATCTGCCCCTCCGCATCGTCGCCGGACTTGCCCCCGGCCCCGCCGGCGGCACCCGGGCTGTCCGTCGCTGAGGCGCCCGCGTGATGCTGGGCGAGGTCCCATACCGACCGTGACCCGGGACGGGGCAGGTTCTCGCTACCGCGTCCGCTGCCCGCCTCCGGAGCCGGGCCGCTTGGCCACGGCAGTTCGGTGTCCGGCTTGACTGCCGGCTCCCAGGGCGGCGAACCGGAAACCTTCGCCGCGCGGCTGGAGGGCGGCCGAGTCACGGGCGCCAGCACCGGACCGGGTACCTGGCCTGCCGCGCTCGGCCTGACCGATGCTCCGGCCCTCGGGCTGAGGCCGGTGAAGCTGCTGGAACCGGTGAACCCGCCCGGGCCGATGTCGAAGACGCTGGGGCCGGCGGGGTTCTCGGGCTCGCCGAGACCGTGGGCGGCGGGTGCGCTGCCGGTACCGTTCGGGTCGCCGGAGCCGCCCGGCCCGGCGGGGTGGCTGGGGCCGGGCGCTTGGCCGGTCCGTCCTGACCTCGCCCTCACGGCCGATGACCTGCCGTCCGTGGAGCTCTCGGCGGCGCCGGCCGTCTCCGATCCAGCAGCGGGGTCCAGTCCAGCAGCGGGGTCCAGTCCGGCAGCGGGGCCCGGTCCGGCAGCGGGGCCCGGTCCGGCAGCGGGGCCCGGTCCGGCAGCGGGGCCCGGTCCGGGCAGCTCACCGGGCTTGGCGAAGCTGGAGTAGCTGGCGCCGCGTTCCGGGCTGGCGAGGCTCTCAAAACCGGCGAAGTCACTGCCGTCCGCGGACCCGGTGGATGCCGCGACACCGCCAGCGCTGGCCCCTGCGCGACCGGGGCCACGCACTTCGCTGCCGCGGCGGCCAAGGCCTTTCGCGCCGGGCCGGACCTCATCACCCTGAGCGGACTCGTGCCCGGCCGGATCGCCCCAGACAGCGTCGCGCCCGGTGGCGTCGCGCCCGGCGGTGTCGCGCCCGGCGGCGTCGCGCCCGGCGGCGTCGCGCCCGGTGGCGTCCAGCCCGGCCGGATCAGCCCAGACAGCTTCGCGCCCGGCGATGGGGCGCTCCGCGGAGTCCCCCCAGACGGGCCCGGGCCCGGGGGCGTCATGCCCGGCTGGATCACCCCAGATGGACTCGCGCCAGGCAGCGTCGCCAGTGCGGTTGTCGCGGGCTGCGTTATCCCGGGCGGAGTTGCCGCGAGCACTGCCCGCGGTGGCCAGGCTCGCGGTGGCCAGGCTCGCGGTGCCCTGGCCCGCGGGCGGCAGCCGCCGCGAACCCGCGGCATGCGCTGCGGGCGGGTGGACAGCCTGCGCGGATGGCGCGGCGAGGTAGGCCAGTTGCTGCCCCTCCTGGCTGCCCTCTATGTCTGAAGAACCCGCCGATCCAAACTCGTCCGCCGAACCAGAGGCTGATCTCCTGTCCCGCCGCCGCCACAGGACCGCGAGCACGGCGATCACAAGCAGCAACAGGATGAGCAGGGCCCCAGAGATGATCCCATCCTTTTGCAGCCGCCCCGACGTCAGCGGCTGGCGCACCGTCGGGAGCGGCGGCGCCACGGGCAGCACCCGCGGCAGCGCATCCGTCCCTGCACGTGTACCGGGCCCGGCCAGCGCCGCGGCCGCAGTGAGCGCACGACCGGCATCAGCGGTGCCGGAGCCAGAGCCACTGCCGGTCTTGCCGCCCGGATGGAACACGGTGCCGTTATCTAGCGCCTCGGTTACCTGGGCGGGTGTCAGGTTAGGAAACTGGGACTCGATCAGAGCCGCGATCCCCGCCACGATGGCGCTCGCTGCGCTGGTGCTGTTCATGGCCGCGTAGCCCGGCGGCATGGTAGCGGCGATCACGCCCTCGCCGGGCGCGGTCAACGTGACGTACTGCTCGCGGACAGAGAACGGCGACTTGATGAAGGCCGAGTTGAACGAGCCAACCGAGATGACACCCGGGTACGCGGCGGGATAGTTGACGGTATTACGGGCCGTGCCACCTGCAGCGCCGTCATCACCGGCGGGCGCGACGACCACTGCGCCCTCGCGGAGCGCGTAATCGATGGCCGCCTTCTCCGCCGCGCTGCCGCCCGCGGCAGCTGTCGCGCCCGGGCTGCCGTCCGCGCTTGCTTGCCCTGGGTCCAAGGGCAGATCGATGACCTGCGCGCCCTGCCTAGCCGCGTACCTGATCCCGGCGGCGATCGCGGCTGGCAGCGCGGCCGCGATCTGCGCGTCGGCCAGCAGCGGGTCCCCGGGGCCGAGGGTGACCCTGACAGACAGGATCCGCGCCGCAGGGGCCACGCCGATGACACCCGACGCCGCGCCGCCGGACCCATGCCCGTGACCGGCGATAAGGCTGGCGACCGCGGTTCCGTGGCCGTAGAAATACGGGCTGGCGGCGGTCTCGCCCGAGTGCGTGAAGTCCGGTCCGGGCAGCACCGATCCGGCCAGATCCGGCTGCGCCGGGTCGGTGCCGGTATCCAGCACGGCCACCGTCACGCCCGAGCCTTCCGTGGTCCGCCAGGCCTGCGTGACGTGCAGCGCGCGGAGCCACCATTCCTGGTGACGGACTTGATCAGCCAGAGTTGGCGCGCTGCTCAGTGCAACGCATGCGACCGCTAGGCCGATGGCAGCAGGCACCATCGCCGCACGCGGGAACCTCAGCGGCACGCCTTCTTGCCTTCCGTGATGGGGTATTCCGCATTCTGCCATGTGCGGGCCTGGTACGTGACGGCCAGCGTTATTTGTGCGGCCTGGGATAGCTAAGCCTGGCCCGCGAATGCGCAGGTCAGCATTGGCATGCCAGGGAGGCGCCGGAGAACCGCCGCGCCGCTTTCCATATCGTGACTGCCTTTCAGCACATAGCACTGAGAAGTCGTCACGATAACGGGCCGCTGGTGGCAAGGGGCCAGGCAAGGCCGGGCCGGGGCTGGTGGGCCGGGCGAGGCCGATCGGGGCTGGTGGGCCGGGCGAGGCCGGTCCGGCTGGTGGGACTGGACGCCGGTTCAGGGCTGGTGGGCGACCGAAAGCCGGACGTGCGCGCCTGGCGGCAGGCCAAGCTGCTGCGCGGCGTCGCCCGCGTTGACCGCCAGCGAGATGAGCCCGGCGCTGTCGGTGAACGCGACGATCTCACCGGGTGCGACGGCGGCGAAGGTCTCCAGGTAGGGCACTGTCAGCTGACGGCGGCCGCAGCGGACGACCAGCGGCGATCCGAACCTGACGCCGAGACGGCTGGCTTCGGCCGCGGGAATGGACAGCTGCACGTTGCCGAATCTGTCCACCGACATCACCTCGCCCTCCGCCTCCCCGTCCCGCACCCGGCTGGTCGGCGCGGGCAGCGAGACGAGATCGGTCAGCTTGATCTCGGTCCCGACGCTAGCTATATCGGCCCCGGCGGCCAGATGCGCGCCCGCCGGCATGAAGATGTCCCGGCCGTGGAAGGTCGGCGACACCGGGTGCAACCACAGCTCGCCGTTGGTGAGCTGGACGGCCCGCTCCCCGCCGCCGAGCGCGGCCATCGCCCAGGACAGCACGCCGTTGTCCGGCCCCACCAGGATGCTCTCGCCGGTCTGCACGGCCACGCCGCGCCGCGCGGTGCCCACGCCGGGATCTACGACGGCAACATGCACGGCCGGCGGCAGATAGGGAATCGTCTGGGCCAGCACCGCCGCGCCGCGCCTGACGTCCCCAGGCGGCACTAGGTGCGTGACATCGATGATCCGCGCGCCCGGGGAGATCTTGGCGGCGACGCCGTGGCATGCCGCGACGAACCCGTCCTCCAGGCCGTAGTCAGTGAGGAATGTCAGGTAATCGAAGGAGGCCACGAAGGGTGAGCGTACGTCCCCGTAGCCGTTCCGCATAGGCCTGCCTACGATGCAATTGGCGATACCGACTTGGAGGCGGGATGGCGGCGCTGTCTGAGCTGGACATGCGCATTCTGGCCTTCGAGCGGAGCTGGTGGCGGGTCGCTGGCGCGAAGGAACGGGAAATCCTCGAGGTGCTCGGCATGCCGGTCACCCGGTACTACCAGCTGCTCAATGAGCTGATCGACCGGCCAGAGGCGGCCCAGTTCGATCCGGTGCTAGTCGCGCGGCTGCGCAGGCAGCGCACCAGGAGAAGCCGGATGCGCTCGCCCGACCAGGACTAACGGCGACACGGCGCAGGTCATGCCGCGATCAGTCGGCGGGGCCGGCCACGCGGCCGCCGTGAACAGCGGCACAGCAGTGCCTGCACCTCACTTTGACCGCCACGGAGCACGCCATGTAACGGCTCATCCCGGCCGGTCGAGCGCAGCGAGCTGGTCGGCGAACCAGCGCGCGGGCGGCAGGGCGCTTGCGGCCTGGGCGAGTGCCGCGGCGCGGCGCCTGCGCTCAGGTTCTGCCATGGTCAGTGCCTTGTGCAGGGCCTCGGCGGTGTCCGTCACGTCGTAAGGGTTGACGAGCAGCGCTTCGCGCCCGAGCTCGGCCGCGGCGCCCGCCTCGGTCGACAGCACGAGCGCGCAGCCGCGGTCGGACAGGATCGGGCCTTCCTTGGCGACCAGGTTCATGCCGTCCCTGATCGGGTTGACGAGCAGCACGTCGGCGAGCCGGTAGGCGGCGAGCGACCTGGCGTAGTCGTCGTTGACCTCGAGGATCAGCGGATTCCACTCGTCGGTGCCGAACTCGTCCACGATCTGCCTGGCCACCCGCTGCACGGTGGCGGTGTACTCGCGGTACTCCGGCAGGTCATGCCTGGACGGGTAGGCGAATGCCACGTGCATGATCCGGCCGCGCCACTCCGGGTGGGTGACCAGCAGCTCACGGTAGGCCGCCAGGCCGCGGACGATGTTCTTGGAAAGCTCGGTGCGGTCGACCCTGACGACCAAGCGCCTGCTGCCCGCCGCCTCGGCCAGCGCATCAACCCGCGCCTGCACGTCCGGCTCAGCGGCGCGGGCGATGAGCTCGTCGGCCTGGACGCCGAGCGGGTGCACGCCGATGCCGGTGACGTGACCTTCGTAGGTGACCTGCTTGCGCTCCCGGTCCACTGCCGCGCCGAGGATCTCGGCGCAGCAGTCAAGGAATGCGCCGGCCCAGCGCTGGCACAGGAACCCGGCATGATCGGCGCCGAGTATCCCGGCCAGCACCTCGCGGCCCATCGCCTCCGGCAGCATCCGGTAGTACTCGGGCGGCGCCCACGGGGTGTGCGTGAAGTGGCTGATCCTGATGTCGGGGCGTAGCTCGGCGAGCATCCGCGGGACGAGACTCAGGTGGTAGTCCTGGATCGCGGCGCGCAGCGGGGCACCGGCGTCTTGCGGGCCCGCGTTGGCCGCGAGCGCCTCGGCGAACGCCCGGTTGTAGGCGCGGAACGACTTCCACTCCCGCCGGAAGGCGAACCCGAAATGCGGCTGGTTAGGCGTGTCGTAGAGCATGTGCTGGACGAACCAGAGGGTGGAGTTGGCAACCGAGTTGTAGGCCCGCTCGAAGGTCCCTTCCGGGATTTCGAGCATCTGCACCCCGGCGCCGCCCGTGGCGCCGTCCAGGCCGAGCCGGCCGCCAGGCGCCCGGCGCGCGGCCGCGCGGTCCGCATGGCCGAGTGCGGCGCAGACCCACAGGACGTCGGCCTGGTTCGCGACCGACGCGAGACCGGAAACCATCCCGCCGCCGCCGCGCCGGATCGACAGCTGGCCGTCATCGTCGAACGTGAACGATACCGGGCCGCGGTTGGATGCGATGAGTACCCGGCCGCCGGCTGATCGTCGCCCCATATCCGGCGAGGCTATCGGGCCCGGCGGCACCGGGCCCGGATGCCGTTACATGTCTTGCGTGTCCCCGGCCGGACGGGGCGGGCTGCGATGCGCGCGACGGGGATGCGGACAACCGGGCACTATCAAGTTAGAATGGCACTCACAACTGCATAAAGCTCATCCAGAGGGGTGGAGGGATCGGCCCTGTGAAGCCCCGGCAACCATCACGGTGAGACATGCCCGCGCCGCGTGCGCGGGTCAGGCGCCCGCTTCGCGCGGCTTGCCTGGGCCCTCGCGATCGCGAGGCCAACCCGTGACAGGTGCCAACTCCGGCCCGCGGCCAGCAGGTCGCCGGGAAAGATGAGGAGAGAGGCCTCGCCACGTGAGTATCGCGGTAACGACAAAGATCCCGTCCAGGTTCGGTTATGCCAGTGAGCTGGCCTGCCGTGAGTGCGGGCAAACCTACGAGCTGGGAGCGACGCACGCCTGTGCCGAGTGCTTCGGGCCGCTTGAAGTCCGGTACGACCTGCCGGCGCTGACCAGGGGGGACATCGAGTCCGGCCCGCAGAGCATCTGGCGGTACGCCAGCCTGCTGCCGGTCCCGCCCGACGTCGCGACCAGGCCCAACACCGAGCCTGGCTGGACCCGCCTGGTCAAGGCCGATCACCTCGCCGCGGCGCTCGGGATGCGCTCCCTGTGGATCAAGGACGAGCGTGGTAACCCTACCCACTCGTTCAAGGACCGCGTGGTCGCGGTGGCGCTCGCCTCGGCTATCGAGCTGGGCTTCCGGGTGCTGGCCTGCCCGTCGACGGGCAACCTCGCCAACGCGGTGGCCGCCGCCGCGGCCCGGGCGGGCATCAGGTCGGTGGTGCTCATCCCGGCTGACCTGGAACCGCAGAAGATCGTCGGAACTGCCGTCTACGGCGGCACGGTCGTCACGGTGGAGGGCAGTTACGACGATGTGAACCGGCTGGCTTCCGAGCTCGCCGACGAGCACGACGACTGGGCCTTCGTCAACGTCAACGTGCGGCCCTACTACGCCGAGGGCTCCAAGACGATCGGTTTTGAGGTCGCCGAGCAGCTCGGCTGGCGGCTGCCGGAGCAGGTCGTGGTGCCGGTGGCGTCTGGAGCGCAGCTCGTCAAGATCGACAAGGCGTTCTGCGAGCTGACGGCGCTCGGGCTGGCCGACGATCCGGGCTGCCGGGTGTTCGGCGCGCAGGCTACCGGCTGCGCTCCGGTGGCGGCCGCGTTCCGGGCCGGCCATGACGTGGTACAACCGGTGCGGCCGGAGACGATCGCCAAGTCGCTGGCGATCGGGAATCCGGCGGACGGGCCGTACGTGCTCGACGTGGTGCGCCGCACCGGCGGCGCGGTGGCCGACGCGACCGACGACGAGATCGTCGACGCGATCCGGCTGCTGGCGGCGACTGAGGGCATCTTCGCGGAGACCGCGGGCGGCGTCACACTTGCCACGCTGCGCAGGCTGCTGGCCGACGGGCTGCTTGACCCGGGCGCCGAGACCGTCATCATCAACTCGGGCGATGGCCTGAAGACCCTGGACGCCGTCGCGGGCTCGGTCCGTACCGCAGGCCCGATCAGGCCATCGCTTGCAGCGTTCGCCGAACTGGAATCATGAAGGCAGGGAGCACATGACCGTGTCCGTACGCATCCCCACGATCCTGCGCACCTACACCGGGGGCGCCGCCGAGGTAACGGCCGAGGCCGGGACCTTGCGTGAGGTCATCGCCGGCCTGGACGCCAGCTACCCGGGCCTGTCCGGCCGCATTCTCGATGACGCCGGCAAGCTCCGCAGGTTCGTCAACGTATACGTCGGGGATGAGGACGTGCGGCTGGCCCAGGGCCTCGACACGGCCGTGCCGCCTGGAATCCAGGTATCGGTTATTCCTGCTGTAGCGGGGGGCTGAGCCGAAACCTGGGGTGCTGCCGGGGCCGTGATGGGCCAGACGGGCCGCGGCCAGGCAGGCGCCGCCGGAACCCGGCGGCGCCCGGCCTGCCGTCCGCTGCACGTGAGTGAGCCGTTTTAGGGGAGTAACTCGGTACGAGTGCGCACGCCACGTTGTAAAGTCGTGTCCGGTCGCTGTCGGCACGACGAGATCGGCAGGCTCAGCCTGCCTAGCACGTCTGGCTAGTTCCGCGATCGACGGGTTTCGCGGTTGCAAGGGCGGAACCCGAAGCCCGAGCAGAGTTAGGGAGTTGTTGGTAATGGCTCAGGGCACCGTCAAATGGTTCAACGCGGACAAGGGCTACGGCTTCATCGCGGTCGACGGTGGTAGGGACGTGTTCGTGCACTTCTCAGCCATCCAGTCGGATGGCTACCGCAGCCTCGAAGAAGGCCAGCGGGTCGAATTCGAGATCACGCAGAGCGATCGCGGGCCGCAGGCTGAGGCTGTGCGCACCGTGTAAGTCTCTGAGGACGCGCCAGGAGGCCCGGTACCCAGCGAGGGGTCCGGGCCTTCTGGCATGCATGGCGCTGTCAGTGGCCCCCTCCCCGGGCTGGCGAGGCCCCGGACGACCTGCGGAGGACCGCTCCGGCTTGCACTCTCACCCTGAGAGTGCTAAACAAGTCGTTGGCACTCTCGGGGTGAGAGTGACAACGAAGTGTGGCGTGATCGGGGCGATGAGGCCGATCAGGCGGCAGGCAGGGACTGTCCGCCGGTGAGGCCGTCCGTCGCGGGCGTCGGCTCGATCGGCACGCAGGCACAAAGTTCCGGGAGGACTGGAGCCTATGGCAGCGAAGATGATCGCGTTCAGTGAGGACGCCAGGCGCGGCCTCGAGCGCGGCATGAACCAGCTCGCCGACGCCGTGAAGGTAACACTCGGCCCGAAGGGCCGGAATGTGGTGCTCGAGAAGAAGTGGGGCGCTCCCACGATCACCAACGATGGCGTGTCCATCGCCAAGGAGATCGAGCTTGAGGACCCGTGGGAGAAGATCGGCGCGGAGCTCGTCAAGGAAGTAGCGAAGAAGACCGACGATGTCGCGGGTGACGGCACCACGACGGCGACTGTGCTTGCGCAGGCGCTCGTCCGTGAGGGCCTGCGCAACGTGGCGGCCGGCGCCAACCCGATGTCGCTCAAGCGCGGCATCGAGTCGGCCGTCGAGCGGGTGAGCGAGGAGCTTTCCAAGCTCGCCAAGGATGTGGAGACCAAGGAGCAGATCGCTTCGACCGCCTCCATCTCGGCCGGGGACACCGCTATCGGCGAGATGATCGCCGAGGCGATGGACAAGGTCGGCAAGGAAGGCGTCATCACCGTCGAGGAGAGCAACACCTTCGGGCTCGAGCTCGAGCTCACCGAGGGCATGCGCTTCGACAAGGGTTACATCTCGCACTACTTCGCCACCGACGCTGAGCGGATGGAAGCGGTCCTCGAGGACCCCTACATTCTCATCGTCAACTCGAAGGTGTCGGCCAACAAGGACCTGCTTCCGCTGCTCGACAAGATCGTGCAGTCGGGCAAGCCGCTGGTCATCATCGCCGAGGACGTGGAGGGCGAGGCGCTGGCGACCCTGGTCGTCAACAAGATCCGGGGCCTGTTCAAGTCGGTTGCCGTCAAGGCGCCCGGCTTCGGCGACCGCCGCAAGGCCATGCTGGGTGACATCGCCATCCTGACCGGTGGCCAGGTCATCAGCGAGGAAGTCGGCCTCAAGCTGGAGTCCGCCGACATCGACCTGCTCGGCCGGGCCCGCAAGGTCGTCGTCACCAAGGACGAGACGACGATCGTGGATGGCGCGGGCGACGCGGAGCAGATCTCTGGCCGGGTCAACCAGATCCGCGCCGAGATCGAGAACAGCGACTCCGACTACGACAAGGAGAAGCTGCAGGAGCGGCTGGCCAAGCTTGCTGGCGGCGTTGCCGTCATCAAGGCAGGTGCGGCCACCGAGGTCGAGCTCAAGGAGCGCAAGCACCGCATCGAGGACGCGGTGCGCAACGCCAAGGCCGCGGTGGAGGAGGGCGTCGTCGCCGGTGGCGGCGTGGCCCTGATCCAGGCGGGCACGAACGCGTTCAAGAAGCTCGAGCTGACTGGTGACGAGGCGACCGGGGCACAGATCGTGCGCCGTGCGCTGGAGGAGCCGCTGAAGCAGATCGCCTTCAACGCCGGCCTTGAGGGCGGCGTGGTGGTTGAGAAGGTGCGCGGGCTCGAGGCCGGGCACGGCCTGAACGCCGCTGACGGCAGTTACGTCAACATGTTCAAGGCCGGCATCATCGACCCAGCGAAGGTGACGCGTTCCGCGCTGCAGAACGCTGCGTCGATCGCAGGTCTGTTCCTCACGACCGAGGCAGTTATCGCCGAGAAGCCGGAGAAGGAGAAGGCTCCGGCTGCTCCAGGCGGCGGTGACATGGACTTCTAGTCCCGCAGCGCCGCCGTCGGCATCCGGCGCGCGGTGCAGTAGGACGAAGTCCTGTGTGGCCTGTCTGACCAGCCGGTTTATCCGTAAGCCGGCTGGTAAAGGGAGTGCAGAGGCGGGCCCCGCCGGCTTGTACCGCCCGGCCGCCTGGGTGCGGGTCGCTTTCTGCGCGAGCCGGCTCCACAAGCCCCGGTTAAAGAGGGATTATCGGCGCATGAGCCCCACCGCCGAACAGCTCATCCGCGACTACCTCAACCAGGTGTCTGTTGCGGCGCGGACGAGGCTGCAGTCGGACGATCGGCGCGCCTTCCTCGCGCGGACGCGTTTCGCCATCGAGCAGAAATGCGGCGCGCCGGGCACAGCGGATCCTGTCGAGGTGGCCGACGTCCTCACCAGCCTCGGTGACCCCCAGAAACTTGCCGAGATTGAGCGCGCCAGGCTCGAGGCGGACCGCGCCGAGGTGGCCGCCACCGGTGATACCGGGCGGCCCGGCCCACGGCTGGCCCGCCCGCAGGGCAGTCCGCAGCGCCGCCGTGGCATCCGCAGCCCCTGGCTGGTGTCCGGGGCTGGCTTGGGCTCTGCGGCCGATTCCGGGGGGACGCCGCAGGCCCCGGCCATCGGTAACCGGCCACTTACCGGCGAGATCAAGAGACAAAGTCGGCCGATTACGTCGCGCTGGCGCCCCGGCACGGCCCTGCAGCCGAGGGAGCCCCAGCCCAAGCAGCCCAGGCAGCCCAGGCGGCTCTGGGTCGCGAGGGGCGGCAAGGGCCAGAACACCGCGGCGGACGACAGTGCGGGCCGCAGTGGTGCCGCCGCCCTAGAGCCCGACACCGGGCCGGGCGGGGGCGGTGAGCCGGGCGCGGGCGGTGAGCCGGGCGCGGGCCGTGAGCCGGGCCCTGGCGCTGGCCTCGGTGACGTGCTGGGCGCCGCCGAGGGGCACGGGTCCGCTGCGGGCCTCGGAACGGGCGCAGGTCCCGGTTCGGGCGCTGGCCAGCTCCTCAGCGCAGGCACTGGACCCGGCGAGAAGCCAGCGCCCGGGGGAGGGAGCGCGCGTGGCGGAGGGAGTGCGCCCGGCGGGGACAGTGCTTCCGGCGGGGACAGTGCTTCCGGCGGGGACAGTGCTTCCGGCGGAGACAGTGCTTCCGGCGGAGAAAGTGGACCCGGTGACCTGCCTGGGCCCGGTGACCTGCCTGGGCCCGGCGACCTGCCTGGGCCCGGGGAGGGATCCGTGCCTGATATCGACTGGTTCCCTGGCATGGGCCCGCGCTCAGTGGAGACGAGCCTGCCGGCCCCTGACTTGGAGCCGGAACCGGCTGGCATGGGATCGCAACTTGCCGCGATGATCGGGCGCTTCGCTAAGTCAATGACGATGATGTGGCGCGGCTATCCGCTGGAAGGCACTGTGGTGGCGCTGCTCGTGATCGCCGGGCTGGTCTACCCGTTCCCGATCTGGCTATTCGGCTTCCTGCTGTGGGCGGCAGGCATTCTGGCGGCCCTGGCATCCAAGATGTGGGATACCAGGGACAAGTGGACGGGTCTGGCGGCGCCGGTTGTGGTCGCTGTCGTCGGCACCGGGGTCGCGCTGGCGACGGGCGGCGCACGTGACACCGCCCGCGCCTACGCTCACGAGGTCGGAACGGCTGGCCCGCCGTTGCTCAAGGCCGCCGTCGTGCTCGGCGCCTGCTACCTAGCGTGGCGCGTTCGCCGCGGGCCGCGGGCCCCGGCGGTACCGCCATGGAACCGGCCGCACCGCATATAGCGCTGGTCCTGTGACGAACCGGTCTCTCGCCGGGGCCACGCCGCTGCCGGTGGCGGGCGCTGGCACGTTCACCAGCTACCCTGGTCAGGCTCTGGCCGGTCCGGAGCCACCATAATGAGCGCGGGACCCGATAGCCTGGTCTCGCGCCCTTAGTGACGTATCCGATGGCTTCTCCTCGCGTAAGGTCTCGCTCGTGCCCACTGGCAAGGTTAAGTGGTATGACGCCGACAAGGGTTTCGGCTTTCTCACCCGTGACGACGGTGGTGAGGTGTTCGTGCATTCAACAGCCCTGGAAGCTGCCGGGAGCGTACTGCGTCCTGGTCAGCGCGTGGAGTTCGGTGTCGCCGAGGGCCGCAGGGGCACCCAGGCACTCCAGGTGCGCACCCTCGAGCCACCGCCGACCGTGGCCAAGGCGAACAGGAAGAGCCCCGACGAGATGACCGTGATCGTCGAGGACCTCATCAAACTGCTGGACGGAGTGTCGAACACCTACCGGCGCGGAAAGCACCCGGACAGCCGCGATTCTAAGAAGATCGCCGCCGTGCTCAAGGCCGTCGCGGCCGACCTCGAGGCCTGATCAGCCAGGATTAAGGCCGCCGCGGCGCCAACCTGGCGGCCTGATCAGCCGGGCCGCCGGATAACGGACGGTCGCCAGCCTGGTCGACAACGCGCTACGGCATAACGACTGCCCCGCTCGCGCCCGCTGACGCGCTCCGCGCATCCGGAGAGCGCTCGCGCATCCGGAGAGCGCTCGCGCACTCTGAGAGCGCTCCGTGCACTCTGGTCAGCGAGCTTCGGCGGCGGCAACCTGACGGGTGTTAAGGATCCTGCGGCGCCGCCTGGCCACCAGCAGCGCCAGGGCGACCGCGAGCCACGCCGCCGCCACGCTGAGGCCAGCGACGCCGCTGGAAGTGAGTGACAAGGCCACCCCGACCAGGCCACCGACCACCCAGGAGAGCTGGTTGAGGGTCTCAGAGACGGCGAAGGTGGACGACCGGATCTCCTCCCCGGTCTCGTGCTGCACGGTCGAGTCGAGCGCCAGCTTGACCAGCGCCTGCGCGGTCGCCGCGACGAAGGCCACCGCGAGTGCTGCCCAGAGCCCGAAGAACCAGGCGCATGTGGCGGTGACAGCCGTGGCCACAGCAAGCATTCCGAACACGATCAGGTGCGGTCTTCTCGAGCGCAGCTTCGAGCCGATCGCCGTACCGATGAACCCGCCTATGGCGACGGCGCCGCCTAGGGCCGCGAGAGCGAAGTTATGGGAGATCCCCTTGAAGTGATCGGCGCGCAGCAAGAAGGCGAGGAAAAAGAGCATGAACCCGGAGAAAGCGCGCAGTGCCGCGTTGCCGCGCATCGCCTCCCCGACGACCGGCCCGACGCTGCGCAGTGTCCGCAAACCGCTGCGGTCTGCTGCCCGGAGCGGCCGGGTCGTCCGGGCAGCGCCGGCCCGTCCGGGATCACCGGGCCGTCCCGGGGCGCCGGGCTGCCCTGGGTGGCCCGGCTGTCGGGGGTTGCCCGGTCGTTCGCGGTTGCCCGGTCCTTCGGGATTGCCTGGCTGTCCGGGGTTGCCTGGCTGTCCGGGGTTGCCCGGGCCTCCGGGGTTGCCCGGCCGGCTGGCCGCTGGCACAGCGACCGCCGCGTGACCATCCGGCGGCGCCCAGCGGTGCTCGCCAGGCGCCCCGTCGCGCGGATCAGGAGCGTCGACGCTCTCGGGCAGCCGGACGCCGAGGACCGTGCCTGCTATGTAGATCAGGGCGCCGACGCGGAGTACCCAGGCCGCGCCGGCCAGGTACTGGATCCCTCCGGCGAGGCCCACGCCCAGGGTTGATGCGATGAGCGCTATCAGCGAGGATCGCGCGTTCGCCGAAACCAGGGTCAGCTCAGCCGGCAGCAGCCGCGGCGTCACCGCGCTTCGCGTCACCCCGTAGGCCTTCTGCAGGATCAGCACGCCGAATGCCGCGGGAAACAGCGTCAGCGGGTCGTGCAGGGCCCCGGACATCCCCCAGCAGAGCAGGCCCCTGGCGAGCATCGTGCCCGCCATGATGTAGCGGCGGCCCTGCTGCACCCGGTCCAGCATCGGCCCGATGAACGGCGCGAGAAAGATAAACGGTGCCATCGTGACCAGCAGATAGAGAATCACCTGGCTGCGCGCCTGGTCGAGCGAGGTGTTGAAGAAGAGCGTTCCGGCCAGCGCCACGATGACGAACGCGTCTCCGACGTTGCCCGCCGCGGTCAGCTCCATCAGGTTGGCGAGCCCGGTGCGGCCCGCCCCGGAGGCCCGGGTCAGGCGGTGTACCGCCCGGCTCGTACCGCTTGCCGCCGTGGCGCTCGCCCGCGCGGCCGATTGCGAGGCGGCGAATACCGTGCGAGTAGCCCGCTTGGCCTTCTCGGCCCGCGTGCCCTGCTCGCTCATGCCCTCAAGTATTCTGCTTCGGCGACGTTCCGACGACCCGGTAGCGCCTGCGGAGCGCCAGTCCGGCTATCCGGATGCGTCCTTGCTACCCGATGAGGAACAATTACCTAACGTGAGCCCGCTGCGAGCACGTACCAGGGACCTCGACCAAGCCTGCGCCGACGCGACCGGGCTGGCCCGCTCAGCCGCCGAGGAGGTGGCGGGCACCGGGCAGGTCGGCGAGCATGTCGGTGCCGCGGCCGACGGCGACCGCGTGGTCACTCACCTGTTCGCGTGCCTGGATCCCGCCTATGCGGGCTGGCGATGGGCGGTCACGGTCACCAGGGCTTCCAGGTCCAAGCTGGTGACCGTGAGCGAATGCGTGCTGCTGCCCGGCCCGCAATCGCTGCTCGCGCCCGACTGGGTGCCCTGGCAGGACCGGGTCCTGCCAGGTGACCTGGGCGTCGGGGATCTCATGCCGGCCAGATCCAACGATGAGCGGCTGGTGCCCGCGGCCGTGCTTGAAGGCGACGACGGCATCCTGGACTGGGATGACAGCGCCGAATGGGAAACCTGGAATGAGCGGCTCGCCGCCGTCGGGTTGCCCGAGGCCGTCACGTCGGCCGGCAAGGAGACCGACGCCGCGCCGGTCAGGTCGCGCGTGCTGTCCGCTATCGGCCGCGACGCCACCGCGCTGCGCTGGTACTCAAGCGAGCACGGACCGGGAACCCCGCTTGCGCGCGCTGCGCCGGGGCCGTGCGAGACATGTGGTTTCCTGGTGCGCCTCGCTGGCTCGCTGGGCCGCGTCTTCGGCGCCTGCGCCAATGAGTACGCGCCTGACGACGGGCGGGTCGTATCGCTGGATCATGGCTGTGGCGCGCACTCGGAGGCGGCGAGCCCCCTTGGCGGATTCGGGCAGATTGCCCCAGTTATCGACGAGCTTGGCTATGACCTCGTCGCGGGGGCAGGCGTCGCCGTCGACGAGACGGTCTTCGAGTCGCTGGATCACAGCTGACTGCCAGCACCGTCGTCACAAGGAACACCTGGCGGTCGGCGCCGTCGTCAGCCGGATCACGGCTGACGGCCCGCGCCGTCGTCACTTGTCCGGATTCCTCAGCGAGCCAGCCCCGGGCGGCGGCTGCGGGCCGCGTGCCTCCGCCTCCGTGCTGGGTGGCTGCGTGCTGGGTGGCTGCGTGCTGGGTGGCTGCGTGCTATGCGTTTCGGCGCTGCGCGCCGCTGCGCGGCGCTTCGCGAGCCGGGCCCGCGAGCGCTTGAGCCTGGGCACGTACCAGAGCCCGAAGAGCCCAACGCAGGTCCCGAAAGTGCAGGTCCAGATCCACCAGCGGCTGCCTGGCGGCAGCTCGGCCCACAACGCGAGCAGCGTCACCAGCGCGATCGCCCACGCCGCGGTGATGACCGCGGTGACCAGCTGGTCGTTGGCCTCCAGCGGCGGCGGGGGCGGGCGGCGGGTAGTGCTCACCTGAACCAAGGTAGCTGGCAGGTGCGCACATGGTGTACTTGGACCGGGTCCGCGAAGCCCGCGTTCCCGCTCGCCACGCTAACTGTTTGACGGAATCTCCGAACTCTGTCTATCGTTAGCAAGAGTAATGACTCAGGCTAAAGACCATGACCTCACCGCAGCCCAGGTCGGATGCCGGCCTGGCCACAGCGCTCCGGATCTCGGTGAGTCGGCTCGCGCGCCGGCTCCGAGCCGAGCGCGTCGCGCTCGGGCTGCAGCCCGATCTTTCCGACACGCAGCTGGCCGCCTTGGCCACCCTGGTGCGCCACGGCCCGATGACCCCGGGCGAGCTCGCCGAGCACGAAAAGGTGCAGCCGCCCTCCATGACCAGGGTCATCGCGGTTCTCGAGGAGCGCAGCCTGGTGGTGCGGGCACCGCATACAACAGACCGGCGCCAGGTGGTCCTCACCGTGACGGCGGGCGGCCAGGAACTCGTCTACCAGGCTCGAAGGCTCAGGGAAGCCTGGCTGGCCAAACGGCTGCGGGAACTGAGCCCGCAGGAGCGGGCGACACTGCGCTCGGCAGCACCCATCCTGGAGAAGCTCAGCCAGTCCTGACCCGGCACCGCACCTTCCGGTCCCTGCACACCCGCAATTACCGGCTCTTCGCGACCGGCCAGGTTATCTCGAACACGGGCACCTGGATGCAGCGTGTCGCCCAGGACTGGCTCGTGCTGGACCTGACGCATAACAGCGGCACCGCGCTCGGCATCACCACCGGCCTGCAGTTCCTGCCGATGCTCCTGTTCAGCCTGTGGGGCGGTGCCATCGCCGACCGTTACTCCAGGCGGATGCTGCTCATGATGACCCAGGCGCTGATGGGCGGCCTGGCTCTGCTGCTTGGCGTGCTCGCCCTGACCGGCCAGGTCCAGATCTGGCAGGTGTACACCCTCGCGTTCGCGCTCGGCCTGATTACCGTCGTGGACAACCCGACAAGGCAGACATTTGTTGCCGAGATGGTTGGCCGCCGCGCGATGCCGAACGCCATCGCGCTCAACAGCGCGGTTTTCAACTTGGCCAGGATCACCGGCCCGGCCGTCGCCGGGCTGGTGATCAGTGCCGTCGGCACCCCGGTGGCGTTCCTGGTGAACGCGGCGTCCTACGGCGCGGTGCTGGTCAGCCTGAAGCTCATGCGGCCGTCGGAGCTGTACCCGGCTGAGCGGGTGCACAGGGCCAGGGGCCAGCTGCGCGAGGCGATGGCCTACGTGAGGGCCAGACCGAACCTGTGGATGCTGCTCATACTGATCTTCTTCGTCGCCACCTTCGGCATGAACTTCCAGGTGACTAACGCCCTGATGTCCCGCCAGGTGTTCCACACCGGAGCGGCGGCCTTCGGTATCGCCTCCGCCGTGTTCGCTGCGGGCGCGCTCGGCGGCGCGCTGCTGGCCGCCAGGCGCGGCCGGCCGAGCATGAGCCTGCTGCTCACGACCGCGTTCGGCTTCGGGGTGCTCGAGGTGGCCACCGGGCTGATGCCGGCCTTCTGGTCATTCCTCGTCCTGCTGCTGCCGACCGGCCTCGTCCTGCTCACGTTCAGTACGGCCGCGAACTCCGCGACCCAGCTCGGTACCACCCCGGAGATGCGGGGCCGGGTGATGGGGCTGTACATGCTGGTGTTTCTTGGCGGTGCGCCGCTCGGGTCGCCGCTGGCAGGCTGGCTGGCCGAGGAGTTCGGCCCGCGGATGAGCCTGATCTCAGGAGGAGTAATCTCCGCCGCGGCGACGGCTGTCATCGGCATTCTGCTGGTGCGCAGCAATGGCGTCCGGGCCCGCAGGTACCTGCGCCCGGCGGCCCTGGCCCGGATGGTCAGCTGAGCCGCTGCCGCGGTTCGCTTGCCTCCCGACCTAGCCGGCCGTGCCTGCCGCCAGCCTGCACCGCCACGTGGCCCGCCTCGTCGACGCTGCGGTGCTGACAGTGGTGGCCGAACGCCGGGTCAGGGCGGCCGTCGAGCGCACCCGCGTGCTCAGGCTCAGCGCCGCACAGCTCAGCCCAGCCGAGGTCGCCGCCATGAGCCCCAGGGGAAGCACGATCGCTCAATGGCGCGGATCCGCTATTGCGCCGAACATATATGCGCAAGATGGGCGTCCTGAACTTACCGTATTTGACATTAGGCTTGTCTTCGACAAAGGCGTACCTGGACAGCCTGTTCTGTGGTTGAGTTAAACAACTCGAGGCCTGGACCCCACTTCGGTCGAATACTGGCATGCAAGCCACAACCACGGCGGAAGCGGCATATATGACTGTCTTCGATAGAGCCTCGACTCAAATCTCCGCGGCCCCTACGGGGGAGCCCTTTGACCATGTAGCGCGGCTGGCCGCGAGGGTATTGGGCGCGCCGCTTGCATCCGTCGTGCTCAGCGATGAGCGCTCTTCCTGGGGGCGGAGTCATGCAGGTGCGCGGCACCTGGCCGCCCGGCGGAGCCCGATCGAGCAGTTGCTGTGCCAGCACGTCATCGACTTCGGCGAGAAGCTGATCATCGACGACGCAATGCGGGACCCGCGCGTCGTCGCATACTGCCCTGCTGGACCGCTGGGTGTGATCTCCTGGGCGGGGTTCCCGGTGCACGGTCCGGATGGTCATGTCGTGGGCGCGCTCTACGTGGCGGACTGCCTGCCACGCCGGTGGAGTAGCGGCGACGTCGAGGTCCTGGCGTCCTTAGCTCATTTCGCCTCAGGTGAAGTCGCGCTCCAGGTCGCACTGCAGCACGGCGCCGAGTCTGAGGCGCTGGCGCAGACCTTGCAGGAAAGCCTGCTGCCGACGCGCCTGCCGAACATCCCGGGGCTGCAGGTGGCGGCACGGCACGTGGCCGGAGGGGGCGGGGTCGAGGTTCTCGGGGACTTCTACGATGTGTTCCCGTCAGTGCGGGGGAGCTGGGGAATGGTGGTCGGCGACGTCTGCGGCAAGGGCGTCCCGGCCGCCAAGAGCACCGCACTGGCGCGCTACACCCTCCGGGCGGAGGCACATCGGCAGACAAAGCCGCGGCTGATCTTGCGCGCCCTGAACCAGGTGCTGCTCGAATGGCTCACCGATGACCTGCGGTTCCTGACCGCGATCTATGCCACGGTACGGCGGACTCCGGCGGGCGCCTCGGTGCAGATCAGCTCCGCGGGCCACCCGCTCGCCCTGGTGCACAGGGCGAACGGCCGCGTGCAGACATTCGGGCGGCCGGGAACTCTGCTCGGGGTCTTCCCCGACCCAGCGCTGTACGACTCACGCAGGCTGCTGCGGGCCGGCGACAGCCTGATCCTGTTCACCGACGGCGTTACCGAGGCCCGCAGCCGGGCCGGTCATGAGTTCTACGGCGAAGACCGGCTCCGCGACTTCGTCACCGAGCTGGGCGACATGTCCGCACCACAGATCGCTGACGCCATCCAGCAGGCCGTGCTGGCCTTCAGCGGCACAGAAGTCAGCGACGACACCGTCGCGCTGGTGCTGAAGGTTCCCCTGCGCGCATCCCGCCAGCCGCCGGGATCACCGCCTGCCGCCTCGGCGTCACCAGGAAGGGCACCGGATCGGCGAGTCGGCGCAGGTCCCGCGATCACGAACTGGGCCGGGCGACCGAGGAGCCACGGCGCAGGCTGCCCTGGTTGCCTCCGCCAGGCCGGGCTCAGCGCCGCTTGACGGCGATCGTCGCCCGGCTGGCTGGGCGGGTGCAGCGGGTGCAGCGGGTTCGGCGCGGGCCAGCCCAGTCGCCCGGCGCCCGGACATCTCGGCTGCGATCGCGCGAGGGACCTTCGCCGGGACTTTAGTCACGGGGGCCGGCGGCGGAACCGCCGGAGAATGGGACGCCGGAGGCAGGAAAGGTGGCTTGGACGATGGAGGAAACGGCGTTCGCGGAGAGGCTGGCGGCCAAGCGGCGCGCCGCGCGGGTGTTCCCCCGCAGGTATCTCAGCATCATCAGCTACAAGCGGAGCAGCGGGGCGGTGGCCAGGCCGGTCTGGTTCGTCCTGCAAGGCGGCAGGCTTCTGGTGGAAACTGACGCCTCTTCCCTCGAGGTGAAACGCATTTACCGGTAGCCCGGCGGGTGGCGGCCGGGGGGACGGCGCTCATCGCTCTGCCTGGGCGTTTCCTGCTAGGAATGACTCATGAGGCTGTTCGTCGCGATCACGCCTCCGGATGCGGTGCTGGACGAGATCGAAGCCCGCGTGGCGCCGCTGCGGCCAGCCTGGCCCGGGCTGCGCTGGGCGAAGCGCAGCGCCTGGCACATCACGCTGGCCTTCCTCGGCGAGGTGAGCGACGCGACAGCCGCGGCCCTGGAGCCGCGACTGCAGCGGGCCGCGCACCGGCATCCCTGCCTGACCTTGTCGGTGGCAGGTGCCGGAGCGTTCCCCGCGCGCGCTAGGGCCCGGGTGCTGTGGACCGGGATACGGGCCGATCAGCAGGCCCTGTCCAAGCTGGCCGCCTCGGTCGCCGCTGGCGCCCGCCGCGCGGGCGCGCCGCCGCCCGACGAGGGCAGGCGCTTCAGGCCGCACCTGACGCTCGCCCGCAGCGGCGCCCCGGCCGACATTCGGTCGCTGGTCACGTCGCTGGACAGCCACGCGGGCACCGAGTGGACGGCCTCGGAGATCCACCTCATCAGCAGCCACCTGAATGGCCAGCCGCGCTACCAGACCGAGGGCAGCTGGCCGCTGCGGTGCTAGGCGCCGGCCGCGCCGGCTAGCCGCTGGCCGCCGGGTCGCCGCAGGCCGCCTGCCGCGCCTAGCCGCCCGCCTTGGCTGGCCGCCTGCCGCGCCTAGTCTCCCGTTGCGCCGTCGATCCGCTCGCGCAGCAGGTCCGCGTGGCCGTTATGCCGGGCGTACTCCTCGATCATGTGCACCATGATCCATCGCAGTGACACCCGGCCCGCGCGCGTCGGCTCGGCGGCGAGGATGTCAAGTGACGGCGCGGCTGCGGCTGCCTTCCGGGCCAGCTCGCACTCGGTACGCCAGTCGGCGAAGCTCGTCGCGACGTCGGCGGTCGGGGCGCCGTTGAATTCGGCGTCCCGGTCCTGCGGCGTGACGTACAAGTCGGGCACGTCCTCGCCGGCCAGCACCTGCCGGAACCAGCCGCGTTCCACCTCAGCCAGGTGCCGGACCAGCCCGAGCAGGGACAAGGTCGATGGCGGGGCCGACCGCTCGCGCAGCTGATCATCGGTCAGTCCCGCGCACTTCCAGGCCAGCGTGGCCCGGTGGAAATCCAGCCAGCTATCCAGCATCTCCCGCTCGCCCGCCACTATCGGCGGGTCGATCCGCTCACCAGTCATGCCAGCGAGCCTACGAGCAGCCACCGACAACGCGAAACCGGAATTCCGGGTACGGGTGTGCGGCAGATTTGTAGGTAACCAAGATTATTGCAAACCGGGTTGTTCACACACGGGCGGAAACAGTCAGCCAGTTGGCGGATGGCCGGGATCGACTGGGTCTGTGATGTCTCGGCGTCCAGGCTGAACGGCCAGCAGGTTAAATAACAAGCTAAGGCAGGTCAGGAGGGGCGAATCACGGTCAGCGTGGACGGCTTGTCGCTGGCCGCGTGCGCGACGGCGTCGTTCACGTCGTTCTTGAAGATCGCCGCCTCATTCGCCCGGGCCGCCCCGTTGACCTGTCCGCCGTGGTCACCAACTCACTCGGCTGGGCGCGTGCCCGGCGGGTCGCCGAGGCGGTCACGACGACTGACGGGCCCTGCCGCTCGTTTTCTCAGCCTTGCTCGGCTACGCGTCAGATGAAAAACACGCAACTGTGCGGCTGCTTGGGAGGCGGCCCCGGCCGCACCCGGGCGGCCGGCCTGCCGCTGTGAGAAGCCCGCTCAGGGCGCTGCCGCGCCGAAGACCAGGACGCCCGGCTCAGCCGCGGTCGTGGAGGGTCACCTGATAGCCGTCGGGGTCCGCGAACGTGAAAGTGCGGCCGAACGGCCCGT
>JBEKIF010000067.1:0-20328 GCA_050011895.1 Streptosporangiaceae bacterium
AGCTGGCGGCGCCTCGGCCCGGTGCACTTCGAGTACCAGCCGGAGCTGGACGCCGATCTGAACCTGTTCACGAATAAGGACGTCGTGTACTTCCCCGAAGCGGTCCCCGGCCCGGACGGCCGGCTCGCCTACGCCATGCTGCATCGCCCGACGTGGGACCTCGGCGCGATCGTCGGCGGCAGCGATGTCTTCCTGCCCGCCGGGCTGGCCGACCCGCGACCTGGAATCTGGATCTCCTACGCGCCGGCCGACGCGGCGCGAGACGACCTGCGGGCGCTCACCCATGTCCGGTCGCACCGGCTCGTCGCACTACCGGAGTATGACTTCGAGGCGGTCAAGATCGGTGCGGGCCCGCCGCCGCTGCGCGTCGAGGATGGCTGGCTGCTCATTCATCACGGTGTCGCGGGAACGCTGGCGCAGGGCTGGGGCCCGCAGCCGCACGTGCGGTACAGCGCAGGCGCGATGCTTCTCGACCCGGACGATCCCGCGGCCGTCCTGGCCCGTACCCCCAGCCCGCTGCTCGAACCGCTGGCAGCCGAGGAACGCGACGGCACCGTACCCAACGTGGTGTTCCCGACGGCCATCGAGGAGATCGGCGGGCAGCGGTTCGTCTTTTACGGAATGGCCGACTCCAGCATCGGGGTCGCCCGCCTGGACAGCATGGAGGCACCATGAGCCGCCGACTGATCGCCGCCGCCGTTGGCCTGCTGATCGCTGCGAGCATCACCATCGCCCCGGCCGCCGCCGCCTCGCCCCTGCCACGGGGACCGGGCGCGCCTGCGCCACTGACCAACCTGGCGCACCTGGACTTCCTCACCGCCACCGTCGCGCCACCGCCGCAACCCGGACACACCACCTATCAGCTGGGCAGCCAGCCCTCGGTCGGGGTGCTGTGGGTCTACGCCAACTACCTGGCACCAGGCAGCTACCAGGTCACCGGCGGCGGCACCTATGACGCCGCGGACAACACCTACGGGCAGGGCGCCTACGACGCCGACGACATCTCCCGCGCCGCCGTCGTCTACCTGCAGCACTGGAAGCTCTTCGGCGACCAGCACAGCGAGCAGGAGGCCTACCAGCTGCTGCGCGGGATCACCTACCTGCAGACCGCCTCCGGGCCCAACGCCGGCAACGTCGTGCTGTGGATGCAGCCCGACGGCACTCTCAACCCCACCCCCACCCCCGAGGACTCACCGAATCCCTCCGACTCGGGTCCCTCGTACTGGCTGGCCCGCACCATCTGGGCGCTCGGCGAAGGCTACGCCGACTTCCGCGGCACCGCCCCTGCCTTCGCCGCCTTCCTCGGGCAGCGCCTCGACCTCGCCATCGCGGCGCTCGACCGGGAAGTGCTGACCAGCTACGGGCAGTACCAGATCTCTAACGGGCTGCGCGTGCCCGCGTGGCTCATCACCGGCGGTGCCGACGCCAGTTCGGAGGCCGTGCTCGGCCTGGCCGCCTACGTCCAGGCCGGCGGCGGCGCCGCCGCCAGCTCCGCGCTCGCCCAGCTTGCCGACGGCATTGCCGACATGGGTTCCGGCACCGCCAGCACCTGGCCGTACGGGGCGATCCTGCCCTCGGCGGCAGCACGCTCGGAGTGGCATCCCTGGGGCGCGCAGATGGCTACCGCACTGGCCGACGCCTCCACTGCGCTGCACCAGCCGGGACTGCTGGGCCCCGCCGTGGCCGACACGGCCATCTTCACCCCGCACCTGCTGACCGCGACCGGGCCAGACAACCTGTGGGGGCCCGCGCCGGTCGACAGCTCGCAGATCGCCTACGGCGCCGGCGCCCGCGTCCTGGCCCTGCTTGCCGTCGCGACGGCCACCAGCTCGGCCGGCCTGCGGCAGCTCGCCGGCATCGCGGCCGGCTGGTTCTTCGGCCAGAACCCAGCCGACACCGCCACCTACAACCCGGCCACCGGAGCCACCGACGACGGGATCAACGCGAATGGCACGGGGTCACCCTGCCAGGAATCCTGCCCGCAGCCGCGACCCGGCTGACGGCCAGCACGCTGGGCGGCCCGGGACAGCTCGACGCGGTCCAGCTCACACCATTGATCGCAGTCCTGATCACCACCGGTAACGGGCATAGCGCCGCGCTGCTCAACAGCGAGGCTGACGCCCAAGGCACCCGCACGGTCCAGCTGCCCGGCACCGGCCGTGCAGTCGCCACGAGTTACGACAGTCAAGGACGCCAATGGCGCGTCACCATCAGCACGGGCCCGGCCATCACCGTGCCGGTACCCGCCGGCGGATTCGCCATCGTGCAGCGCTAGACCCAAGACCCATCCTGGGCGCAGCTGAGCTGAGCCAGGCGGACGTACGGAGCAATGAAATGGCACAGATCGTGCTCGATCAAGTCGACAAGGTATTTTCCGGCGGCGTCAAGGCGGTGAACGACCTCAGCCTGGAGGTCCCGGACGGCGAGTTCATGGTCCTGGTCGGCCCGTCCGGGTGCGGGAAATCGACCGCCCTGCGGATTATCGCCGGACTGGAAGACATCACCCGCGGGACCGTCCAGATCGGCGACCAGGTCGTGAACAACCTGCCGCCCAAGGACCGCGACATCGCGATGATCTTCCAGAACTATGCCCTTTACCCGCAAATGACCGTGGCCCAGAACATGGCTTTCGGCCTGCAGATGCGCAAGACACCCAAGCGCGAGATCGCCCGCCGCGTCCAGGATGCGGCCAAGATCCTCGGCCTGGAGCCGTACCTCGCGCGCAAGCCCGCCGCGCTGTCCGGCGGCCAGCGCCAGCGCGTGGCGATGGGCCGGGCGATCGTGCGGGAGCCGCAGGCGTTCCTCATGGACGAACCGCTGTCGAACCTCGACGCCAAGCTCCGGGTCGGCATGCGGGCATCGCTGGCGGAACTCCACGAGCGGCTCCATGTGACAACCGTGTACGTCACGCACGATCAGGTCGAGGCGATGACTCTCGGAACACGCGTCTGCGTGCTCCGAGACGGGATGCTGCAGCAAGTCGACACGCCGCAGAACCTCTTCGACCACCCGGTCAACCTGTTCGTGGGCGGCTTCATCGGCTCGCCGTCGATGAATATCGTCACCGCCAGGCTGATCAGCGGTGACGACGGCGCAGCGGTCACGTTCGCCGGGCACCGGCTGGCCATCCCGGATGCGGTGGTGCACGCAAGCCCGGGCATCGAAGCTTTCTTCGGTCGCGACGTGATCCTCGGAATCCGGCCGTCCGATTTCGAGGACTCGAGCCTGACCGAGGACTCGTGGCCGCGGATGCCAGTCGTGACCCACGTGATCGAGGCACTCGGGAGCGAGATCCACGTGATCTTCGCCATCGACGCGCCGCCCGTCGAGCACAAGGACGTCGCGGACCTGGCCCCAGAGCGGGAAGAAGAGGGGGCGGCGATCCCGCTGCACGAGGGCAAGTCGCTGTGGACGGCGCGGGTCAACGCCCGCAGCCGGGTCCGATCTGGCGACCGCATCGAGCTCGGGGTGGATACCCGCAACCTGCACTTCTTCGACCCCGACAGCGGACTCGCGATCGGGGTCAGGCAAGCTGCAGAGCCGATGCACTGAGGACGCCCGCAGCGGGCAGGCCAGGTCGCCCGCCCGGCGGGTGCCCGGCGCGGCTTCCTGGTGGCGATATTTGCCCGCCGCTACGATGCAAGGAGCACCGGCAACTCCTCCGGCTCCTCAATATGCCAGTCACGGTGAGTCTGCCGGAGCGACTGGGTGGGGACCAGCTGCTTGTCGGCGAAGTACATTCTCGCTTTCGGCTTCTTAACCTTGTAGATCAAGCCCGACATGGCCAGGAGCTGGATAAGCCTCCAGGTGGCGTCGGGGCGCCAGCCGTGGTCGGGCTCGGCTCCGGAGGCCAGGGCGCCGGCGTCCAGCGCGACCTTGCGGCCGTGCCGGGGGCAGGCAGGGTCGGCGTGGTGCCAGCTGTGGTTGCCCTCGCCGCCGGCCACGACAGCCACGAACACGTTGTCGCGGCTGTCGTCCGCGCGATATTCGTGCCCGCGGCTGTCAATGGCCCGGCTACCCCATTTGTGGCAGACGGAGTTGACAAAACCGGTGGCCGTCATGAGGGCGGCGGTGCGCAGCGCTCCGGCTATCAGCACCGCATTCCATCCGAACAGCGGGTAGAACGCCAGCGGCACGAGGAAGTTCGCCACAGTCAAGAATGGGAACGCTCGGCGCTGCCACCGCACAAGCCGGTCCCCGGCCAGCTAGGGCCGTCGGCCAGTCGCTTCGGCCCTTCACGAGAGCCGACATGACGATCACTTCTCTCAAGGTTCGACGCGCTGCCCAGCCAGCCGCCGGCAGTCAGGTTCGCCGACCAGGCCCGGGGTTACGAAACTGGCACCCAGCTGGGCGTCCTTGCCGACGAGCATGCCCTCAGTAGACCGGCGCGGCGGCCGTCCGGTCAGGGACGGAGGTCCTGACGTCGGTCCCGGGAACGACCATGGCGGCGACCACGACGGTGACCATCGCGGCAGTCCGGCCCGTTGCCGCCGACCGGGCATGGCCAGCTGGCTAGCCCACTTCAGCGGGAGCCGCGAATAGCGCGCTGGCGCTTCTCTCGCGCCGCGCCGTCACGGGCGGCGCGGGCCGGCCAACGGCCATGAGAGGCTGACTTCAGCTGACGGCACGGCCGCGCGTCAAACTGGGGGCTGGGGCGTCAGTGGGGCGAGCCTGGGGGAGATAGGGAAGCAGCGACAGGAGGACTGCGATGCTCGGGGTTGGCGACATCAGGGAGTGGCGTGGCCAGGATGTGGTCGACAGCGGTGATCACAAGATCGGGACGCTGGAGTCGGTTTATGTGGATACCGGTACCGATGAGCCCGCCTTCGCGACCGTCACGGTCGGCCTGCCGACCCGGCACCGGCTTGTCTTCGTGCCGCTGGCCGGAGCGACGGTGGGCCCGGGATACGTCAAGGTCACCTACGACCGGCGCCAGGTGCGGAGCGCGCCGTCGATCGGCACTGACGGGGAGCTGCCCGCCGGCGACGAAGAAGCGGTCTTCAAGCACTATGACCTGAGTTACTCACCCGGCGTCGGTGGCGAACGACGGCTGGCCCGTCGCTGATGCCGGGCGGATCGGAGGGCGCGAGATGGCGCTGTTTCTGCTGCTGATCATTGTGGCGATCGCGCTGGGAATAGTCGGCGCGGTCGCCAAGGGCCTGTTCTACCTTCTGATCATCGGCGTGGTCGTCCTTCTCGCCGACCTGGTCCTGCTCGGCGTGCGGCTCAGCCGGAGGGGCAGGCGCCCGGGCCGGTGAGGGCCGCAGCAAAGACCGGCCGGGCTGAGGGGTGTGCAGCGCGAGCGGGTGGATCAGGCCGATGGAAAACCCCGGCCGCTCCGGTTTTGGGTTCATAGGTACGGTTGGCGGGTGAGCGATCAGCCTTCGGACGGGCCCGTTGTGGTGCTGGTGGCCATGGACGGCTCAGACACCTCGATGCGCGCTGGTGCTTACGCGGCGGGGATGGCCCGGCGGCAGAATGCGCGGCTGGTCTGCCTGTACGTGCACACTTTCGGCGTCGCGGCCGGAATCAGCCCGGCCGCCGCCGGCTTAATGCAGGAAACGCGCCACGGCATCGCAGGTGAACTGCGCCAAGCCGTCGAAACGCAGAGCAGCCAAATCGGGGTCACGGCCGAATTCATCGAGCGTTTCGGCAGTCCTTTCACCGAGATCGTCCGGCTTGCTGACGAACTGCAGGCGGACGCCGTGATCGTCGGTGCCTCAACCAAGGCTGGTCATCGTTTTGTCGGCTCGCTCGCGGTCCACCTCGTGCGCGCCAGCCGCTGGCCGGTCACGGTTGTCCCTTGAGCGCGCCAGCTGGGGGTGTATCTGCCCCGGCCCTAAGGCCTCTTACTTGGCGAAGGGTGCGCGCCAGGGCGATGGGCGCCCTGCCGCCAGTTCCGCGCCTTCGGGAGGCACATCATGATCAGGAAAATGCGCCTGACGGCCGCGCTTGCCTGCGCCGCCGCGCTCGCAACGGCCGCCGGGACCGCCGTCCTCGCCAGCGAGGACGCGAGCGCAGGCACGGCCACAGCCGCAGCGCCGGCCGCGAGCAGCGTGGTCCCGCGCTGTCTCAAGCAGCACCTGTCGGCCGGCCTGCACGGGTCTCAGGCCGGACTTGGTAACCGCGGGCTCCTCCTCACCCTGACCAACTCCGGGAACAGCTCATGCTCCCTGGATGGCTACCCGGGCCTGGGACTGGAGAACGGCACGCACCACGTGCTGCCCTCGCACACACACTGGGGCGGCACCTACTTCGACCAGGACCCGGGCCGGCACGTAATCGTGCTATCGCCCGGCGAGACCGCCAGCGCCGACGTCGCCTACTTTTCCGGTACCGGCGGCTCATCCGACTCGGTGGCGACCTATCTCGAGGTGACCCCGCCCAACGCAGCCAGGCACCTGAGCGTGCCGATTCCCGGCGCGCCGGTGCGCATCGACCACGGCAGACTGTTCGTCACCGCGATGGCCAGGCACACCCCGGATAACCAGTGACACCGATCATCGGCTACCGGCGGAGGCTCACGTACCTGCGGCGATGTCCTTGTGCTCTTCCCTGAGCTGCCGCTTGAGGATCTTGCCACTGGGGTTTCTCGGCAGGGCGTCAACGATGACGACGCGCTTGGGCGTCTTGTATCCCGCAAGCAGCTCGCGGGTGTGCCTGATCACCGCTTCCCCGGTGAGCGAGGCACCTGGCTTCGGGACGACCGCTGCTACTACCGCCTCGACCCACCGCGGGTGGGCTATGCCGAAGACGGCAGCTTCGGCTACGCCGTCAAGCTGATAGATGGCCTCCTCAACCTCGCGGCTGGCCACGTTCTCCCCACCGGTCTTGATCATGTCCTTCTTCCGGTCGACGACGGTGAGGTAGCCGTCCTCGCTCATGACGCCCAGGTCGCCGGAGTGGAACCAGCCGTTGCGGAAGGACCGCGCGGTCATCGCCGGATCCTTGTAATAGCCGAGCGTGGCGTGCGGACTGCGGTGGACGATCTCGCCGACTGTGCCCGGCGGCACGACTAGATCGTCGTCGTCCACCAATCTGGTTTCCACGTTGAGCGCGGCCCGGCCAGCTGAGCCAGCCCGGCTGACCTGCTCATCCGGCCCGAGGATCGTCGCGAGCGGGGCCATCTCCGTCTGGCCGTAGAAGTTCCACAGGCTGATGCCGGGAAGCCGCTGCTGCAGCTCACGCAGAACCTCGACCGGCATCGCCGATGCGCCGTAGTAGCCCTTGCGCAGCGAGCTGAGGTCAGCCCGGCCGAACTCCGGTGACCGCAGAAGGCTGATCCACACCGTCGGCGGACAGAACAGCTTCGTCGCCCGCTGCGACTCGATCGTCGTCAGGATCGCCGACGGGTCGGGCGCCGGCAGCACGATGCTGGTGGCACCGAGGTACATATCCGGGCCGAGAAAACAGTCCAGCTGCGCGCAGTGGTACAGCGGCATGGCGTGCACCTCCACGTCATCGCCCGCCATCCCGCCGTCAATGATGCAGGAAACGTACTGCCACATCAGCGAGCGGCTCGACAGCATCGCGGCCTTGGGCCGGGACTCGGTGCCGGAGGTGTACATCAGCCGCAGCGGGTCGTCGTCGGCTATGTCGACCTCCGGCGGCGTGCCCGCACGGTCGATCCATTGCTGGACGTCTGCCCACCCGGGCGGCCCGTCGCCCCCGCTCAGCCGGATCACCGCGCGCGCCGGGATGTCGAGCCCGGCTACCTCGATCGCCTGAACAGCAGTGGCAGCCAACCCGTCCTCGGCAACGAACGCCGTCGCGTCGCTGTGGCTGAGGATGTAGCCAACCTCCCCGGGACCGAGCATGAAATTGACCGGCACCAGGATCACGCCAAGCCGGGCAGTCGCGAACGACAGGACAGCGAACTCCCAGCAGTTGTGGGACAGTAGCGCCAGCCGGTCGCCCTTCCTCAGGCCCTCGGCCGCCAGGGCAGCCGCCGTCCGCGACACCGCCGCCTCCAGCTCCGCGAACGTCAGCCGGGTAACGCCAGAGACGATGGCGAGCTTGCCAGGGACCCGGGAGGCGGTGCGATGCAGCATGTCGGCGATGCCCTGCCGCCGGGCCAGCCGGAGTTCACTTGCCATCCCGCTCTCCTCACCGGCTGCCACGCTACCGCAGAACATGGCGCCGGTTTCGGGCAGTCAGCCTGACGCGGGCTGCCGTTACTTTCTCAGGAACCGGATGATCGCCTCCTCCAGGGCCATGGCTATCCGCTGCTGGAAGCCGGCCGAGGTTAGCAGGGCGGCATCGGCCGGGTTTCGCATGTTGCCGCATTCGATGAGCACGTCGGGGACGCTGGTGAGGTTGAGCCCGGCAAGGTTGTCGCGGTGAGTGATGCCGTCCACCCCGTCGTACGTGCTGACCGGCATGGTCGTGTATTCCAGGACCGCCGCGCGGACATCGCGGCCGAACCGCGCCGATGACGTGATCACCTTGTCGTTCGGCCCGTCAGCGACCGGCTCGAGGACGGCGAAGCCGCGTCCCGATGCGGGCGCGCCGTCGGCGTGAATGGCGATCGCCACGTCGGCGTGACTGCGGCTGATGATCTGGGCCCGGCGGGTCACGCACGGCCCGACGCCGTTGTTGCTGGTCCGCGTCATCACCACCCGCGCACCGGCACGCCGGAGATCATCGCCCAGGAACGTCGCGACATCGAAGTTGAACCGGGCCTCGGTGTAGCCGCTGTCGGTCTCCGTGCCTGTGGTGTTGCAGGTCTCCCATTCGCGGCCGTTCCAGATCAGCCGGCCGATGTAAGACGGATCATCAAAGTTCCCGCCGTTGTGACCTGGGTCGATTCCCACGATCATCCCCGCCAGCGCCCCCCGGGTGCTCGCAGTGGCCCGGTCCGGTGCTGTGGCCCGGTCCGGTGCTGATGCCGGATGCCGGGCCGAGGCTGCCGGGGGCTCGCCTCCGGCCGACGGTCCCGGCGGCCCGGAACTGACGGCACACGCGGCCGTCATCAGCCCCACCGCAGTCGTCGCCAGCACCAGGCTAATGCCCCGATTCGCTGGTGAACGATGATGATCACTCACTGCTCTCCCGCTAGGCTCGGTGGCGGCAACGGCGCACTCTCGTAGCCGGGACCGGTTCCTGAAGAACCGGCCAGTGACCACTGCCGGCCATCGACGATACGGCTTGTGCGGTGGCAGCGGTGCCGGAAGGTCACGGACGGTCTGCGGGGTAACGGCCGCGGGCGGGCGGGGCTTGATCCCCGCCCGCCCGCGGCCGACCACTCTTGCTCAGTAGCTGTTGTCCCACGTGTCGGTGAAGCCGGTGCCAGCCGAGTTGAGCGCGCCGGGCGTCGCGAGTGCGTAGGTGTCACTCTCCATGGTGATCTCGTCGTCAGGAAACGTCTTGATGGTGCCCGTCTTGGTACCCGAGGTCACCGACGCCGACGATACCGCCCACGTCTTGAAGTCCGCCAGCGGGTATTCACCGCGCGAGCCGCCGGGAGCCTCGCCGATCCATTCGGCGCTCGAGTCGATACACGCTGATGCCGAGCAGGTCTGCGTGGTGCTGACGTTGTTGCCGCTGGTGGTCGAGTCGGTGACCTTGAGCGCGTAGCGCGTGCCGGTCTTGACCACCGATGCGGCGATCTTGTCGCCGGGCTTCACGGTGCCGCCGACGACCTGGATGTTGTTGGTGGGATACATCTCCCACCACGTGTAGTAGTACGCCTTGCCCTCATAGCACTGCGCGAGCGTGCCGTCCTGCTCGACCTTAGAGCTTGTGAGGCCATCGATACCGACCCAGAAGGCCGCGAGCTGGTCTTCCTTGGTTGGGCAGGTGACGGCGGGTTCAGTCCAGCCGGCGCTGACTTTGCTGTAGGCGTTACCCTTCGAGTCGTCGTTGGCGTAGCCAGACCAGTTCCCCGACAGTAACCTTGTCGGCCCTTGGACGCTGGCCCGCGTGCCGGGGACCGGCTGATTCGTTGCGGGCGGGTTGGCGGTGACGTAGCGCAGCGCGGCCCTTGCGGCCGCCGCAGCTACCGCCGCGTTGCCCGGGCGGGTGCTGGCGGTCGCCGCGGAAGTCGCACCTAATGCCGCGATGCTCGCAGCAGCCGCGGTGGCCGCTACGAGGCAGGTCAGTCGATTCACGTATCTACCCCTCCATCGGAACGGATTATCCAAGCCTGGAGCCCATGCAGCCGGACGACAGAAGATCTCCCTTCGCCGTCGTCTGGCGGATGGCCCCGCGACCGAGGCGGCGGCAACCGCGTGAGATTCCCGCGCCGCGCGCGCCATCCCCGGGACCCTACAGTGACGCGCAGGTCACCGCACGGATTGCGCCAGTTGACTCAGGCCCCCGGTGCGGAGTGCCGTCCGCACGCGGCCGGCCCGCAGGCCAGCAAGCTGGCAGTAGGAGCGGCCCGCGGGCTCTTCACTCAGGCACGGGGTGGAACACTATGCCTCAAGCGGCCAGCTACCTAGTTTGCTCTAGATTGGCCTCCACAGCCTGTCTCCCAAGAGGGACGATGCGTAGCATGGGGATTATTCACGTCCTATCGGGCTATCCCGCACGTGTTACGCGAGAGGGGCGAGATGGTTGCATTTCGGGATTCAAGGGTCCGTCGCGGGCGTTGCGCGGGAGGGGGAGAGCATGGACTCACCGGCTCATCTTGGGCTGACGGCGGACGGCCTGGATCTTGAGCGTCTGGTATCCGGTCAGCACCACGATCCGCACAGCCTGCTTGGCGCGCACCCGGTACGGGACGACGACGGCCGCGATTGGGTGGTGATCCGCGGGTGGCGGCCCGATGCAATCGGTATGGTCATCCTCGCCGGTGAGCAGCGGATCGAAATGAGCCGGGTGCACGGCGCTGGGGTGTTCGCGGGGGTGCTGGAAGGTCCGGACCTCCCGGACTATCGTCTGGAGGCGACCTATCCAGCCGGCGTCGTGACGGCAGCCGATGATCCGTACCGGTACTGGCCCACGCTCGGGCAGCTCGACCTTCACTTGTTGGCCGAGGGTCGGCACGAGGGACTATGGCGCCATCTCGGCGCGCAGGTGCGAGTACATCAAGGGCGGTCCGGCACGTCGTTCGCGGTGTGGGCGCCCAGCGCTCAGGCGGTGCGGGTCGTCGGCGACTTCAACGGCTGGGACGGCCGCATTCACCCGATGAGAGTGCTGGGCAGTTCCGGGGTCTGGGAGATCTTCCTGCCCGAGGTCGGCCCCGGCCAGCACTACAAGTTTGAGGTAGTGAGCCAGCACGGACACGTGAGCCTGCGGGCGGACCCGTTCGCGTTCGCCACCGAAGTGCCGCCGGCCACCGCGAGCATCGTCACCCACAGCAGGTACGAATGGCATGACGCAGCGTGGTTCGCCGACCGGCAGGCCACCGACGTGCTGCATGCTCCTGTGTCGATCTACGAATGTCACCTGGGCTCGTGGCGGCTGACCCAGGACGCCGATGGCGCGTGGCGCCCGCTGACCTACCGCGAGGCGGCCGAGGTCCTGCCTGAGTACCTCACCGACATCGGCTTCACGCACGTCGAGTTCCTCCCGATCGCGGAGCACCCGTTCTCCGGCTCCTGGGGTTATCAGGTGACGGGGTTTTACGCGCCGACCTCGCGGCACGGGACGCCCGACGACTTCCGCTATCTGGTTGACCGGCTGCACCAGGCGGGCATCGGGGTGCTCGTCGACTGGGTCGCCGGGCACTTCCCCAAGGACGACTGGGCGCTGGCGCGCTTCGACGGCACGGCCCTGTACGAGCACGCCGACCCCCGCCTGGGAGAACACTCTGAATGGGGCACGCTGGTGTTCAACTACGGGCGCCACGAGGTCCGGAATTTCCTGATCGCCAACGCGCTGTTCTGGATCGAGGAATTCCACCTCGATGGCCTGCGCGTCGATGCTGTGGCCTCGATGCTTTACCTGGACTACTCGCGCCGGGAGGGCGAGTGGATCACCAACCGGTTCGGTGGCAGGGAGAACCTGGAGGCCATCGACTTCATCAAGGAAACCAACGCGGTCGTGTACCAGCACCATCCCTCGGTCATGCTGGTTGCCGAGGAGTCCACCTCCTGGCCGGCCGTCTCCCGCCCCACCTACCTGGGCGGGCTGGGCTTCGGGTTCAAATGGAACATGGGGTGGATGAACGACACCCTGGAGTATTTCGCCATCGATCCCGTGCATCGGCGCTACCACCATCACGAGCTCACATTCGCGCTGCTGTACGCGTTCACCGAGAACTTCATCCTGCCGCTGAGCCACGACGAGGTATCGCACGGAAAGGGCTCGTTGCTCGCCAAGATGCCGGGGGACCGCTGGCAGCAGCTGGCGAACCTGCGTGCCCTGCTGGCCTGGATGTGGGCGCATCCCGGCCGGCCACTGCTGTTCATGGGCGGCGAGCTCGCCCAGAACGACGAGTGGCGGCATGAGGGCAGCATCGACTGGCACCTGCTCGACTACCCGGAGCACGCCGGAGTGCAGGCGCTGGTCCGCGCGCTCAATGCGGTGTACCGGCAGGAGCCCGCACTGTGGGAGCAGGACTTCGACTGGCCGGGCTTTCGCTGGATCGACCCCAACGACTCAGATAACAGCGTGCTGTCGTTTCTCCGGTTCCCGGTGGCGGGCGGGCGCAGCATTGCCTGCCTCGCGAATCTCACGCCGGTGCCTCGGCCTGACTACCGCGTCGGGCTTCCGCATCCGGGACGCTGGACAGAAATCCTTAATTCCGACAGCGCGAAGTTCGGGGGCAGCAACGTCCTCACCGGTACCGTCACCGCCGAGGCCACCAGCTGGAACGATCTCGACTACTCCGCGACACTCACTCTGCCGCCCCTTGCCGTTCTGTGGCTTGCCCATGAGCCCGACAGCAGCTAGTCCGCTGTGCCAGGCACCGCGATATCGGGCTGATGGGATCCGGGATGCAAGGCGCATGTAGAGGGCGCATTGCCGGGGGCTGAGGGTGGGCGACGACCACGGGTCCGGGTCCGTCGCCGCCCACATGCAGTTACTTGCTCAGCCCCGCCTGGCCGTCCTGTGACGGCCCGGCTTGCTGGGCATCAGCAGCCGTCATACGGCGCCCACGGCGAGGTCCCATCCTCGGCGTAGGCCGTGGCGAATACCTGGTTCTGCTCGGCAGCGGACGCATGCCCGAAATCAGCCGCGTTACCCCCGGCACCGGTCCAGGCCGAGTAACTGAACTGGTAGAGGCCGTAGTGGCCGCTTCCGTTCATGACCTGGGCATCGCCACCGCTCTCTCTGGAGATGACGCACTGCTGGAAGGAGCCCGCCGGTGCGGTGGCCTGCGCTGAGGTGGTCTGCGCTGAGGGGGCCTGCGCTGAGGGGGCCTGCGCTGAGGCGGCCTGCGTAGCCACCGGCTCCGTGGTCGCAGCTGCCGCGGAAACGGGCACCAACACGACCGCAGCTGCCCGGTAGGAGGCGGCCAGATGGGCTGCTGACGCCGCAGTGGGTATGCGAAGGCGCTCCCCGACGGTTATCAGGTTGGGGTTTCCCCCGATGACTTTCCGGTTGGCTTCGTACAGCCCGGGCCATTCAATGTGGTACCTGGCGGCGATTCCGCTGACGGAATCACCTCGGCGCACGACAACATCCGCCGTGGGCCTGGCGGCTGCTTCGCGGTGCATCTCCACCGCTGTGACAACTGCTGCCTGGTGGATCATGGATCATCCTCTCATCGCCGAGAGCAGGATCCGCATCCGTCACGGTGCAGCCAGGGTTAGGGGTCTGCCATCCGGCCCTCATTTCGTTTCGCTCATCCGGTGTAAACCTACCCACGCCCGCCGTTAACCCCAAATTTGCTTGATTATTTTCCGAGATTTGCCCCTATCGGGCCCGGTCATTCCCGTCGGTCGCTTTTCAGGCGCGGGGAGACGCTCGCGCAGCGCGGAGCTGCCTCTAACGTGGGCGGATACCAGGAATTCCCGGCGCGTCCATAATTCCTAGCTGGCTGCCCGATGTCTCAAAAAGTGATCCTCGTCATAGCGGTGCTCATTTCACGCCACCAGGCCCGGCGAGCGGCTCGCGCCGCGGTCAGCTCAGTCACGCCAGGCCACCCAGGCCCCTCATGCCCCCTGGTTCCCAGAATCGCCAGCGTGCCCAGGGGCCCCACGTTCCCCAGACGCCAAGGCGACATGAAGGCCCCGAGGATGCCGTAATCAGTGTCGCGGGACACCCGTAGCGCTGCACTGATGCCTGGCTCGGTGACCGGCTTTGCGGTAGCTGCCATCCCGGTACCGGGCTGCCATGTTCAGCGCTGGGCCGTCCAAGGGCCCACGCCGGAAATACGGTCCACGGTGATGCGGGTGATGTAGCCGGCTGGCGGACTGTCCATGGGCGGGAAGCGGACATCAGGTCCAAGGTAGACGTGCGCCAGCTGCTGGAGCAGCTCGGCGGCGCCCCCCTCCGTGATCCGGGCCGTGCCGTAGATGACGAGGTAGTCGGTCAGGCCCTGCGCGTTGCGCTCCGGGGTCTCAAATGACACCGCAACACGTCTGTCATTACGGATGTTGCGGACCTTGCGGTGCTCGGAGAGATGCGCGGCGACGATCTCATCGCCGTCCAGCCCGGCCCACACGACGGTCACCTGAGGACTGCCGTCAGGCTCCAACGTCACAAGATGAGCCAGGGCCGGCGACTCCAGCACAGCCCGGGCACTGTCGGAGATCGACGTCATGGAACGAGGCTAACGCCACCCGCGCGGAACCCGTATCGCGGCGTCCTATACTCGCTGCGCATGACCGTCCCTGCGGCTGCCTGGGTGGTGGCTGGCCCACCCGGATCCGGTAAGAGCACGGTAGCGAGCATCGTGCTCGCGAGACTCGTTCCGCCACCGGCGCTCCTTGATAAAGACACGATGTACGGGTCGTTCGTGGCAGCGATGCTCATGGCCGCCAAGCGGCCCATGGGGGAGCGCGAAGGCCCGTGGTATGACCGGCACATCAAGGTCCACGAGTACGCCGGGATCACGGCCACTGCTCGCGAGGTTCGCTCCCACGGCTGCCCCGTTGTGCTGTCGGCTCCCTTCACCCAGCAGATCCACGACGCTCGCCGGTGGCAGTCATGGGTCGCCGAGCTTGGCGGCGGACCAGTGCGGCTGGTCTGGGTCCGGTCAGATGCGGCCACCCTCCGCCATCGGCTTGCCGCTCGCCGGTCCGAGCGGGATTCGGCCAAGCTGGCGGACTTCGAGAAGTTCATCGCCAGCATGCGGCTCGACACAAGGCCCGCTGCCCCGCACGTGGCCATCGACAACCGCCTCACGTCGGCGGCGCCGCTGGAAGATCAAGTCGGCGCCCTATTTCCGGCCATCTGACTGCGCCGCGTTCGGCGCGGTGGGGAAAGTGGTCGTCGGATGTTATTTCCTGACTGGCCCTACGGACAGGAGGTGCGGGCCCGTCGTTGAGCACGCCGCGAACGCGAACGGGACGATCTCGCTCTCCGGTGGGAGTTCTGAGGTACAATAAAGACTGGCGGGAAGGGCTTGCTCAGAAGACGCGGGGTAACGGATTCTGGTCCGCGCACCGCGCAATGGCGATCCGCGCTACGCGGAGCCCTCCCCGTCTATTTCTTGTATCGGGGCTCGCCGCTTCTCGTATCGGGGGCCACTTGTATGGCTCTTCGAAGTTAACCGGGGTCTGGTTACCAGACGTGATCGCCGGGGTGTGACGGCTTGTGATCGCCGGGCGCTTCGGGTGCAGGCGGTCCGGACACGGCGGCGCTGGTTCGCGGGGTTCCGGAAGGAGCAGGCCATGCGGGCTTCCAAGTGACCTTGAGCCCCGAGTTGACCGACCACGCGGCCGTTTCGTCGTCATGGCGGCTGGTTCTGGAATTGGAACTGGACACGTACTGAGCCATCGAGTGGAAGGACCAGCGTCGAGTCGTTTACGGACCACCGGTCCGGTATGAGGAACATCCGCTCCTGACCCACGATGAGCAGGCGCAAGCCCCAGTACCGGTAGTGGAACGTCTGGCCCTCCGATGGAGGCAGTTGAATCTCCTCTATGCCCGGATCAAGCAGGAACAACCGCTCCTTGGTGTCGAGGATGACGCTGGGCAGATTATCGAAATGCTCTGCCTCGTACTGGGCTAGACCGAGACCTGACCACTGTGCAACGGTGGCGGTGGCCCAGAAGATGCTCGCGGCGATGACGACGTAGATCAACATGCCGGCGACCCTGCGCGCTAGAACAGAACTATCTGCATGTGCAGGCGTGGCCCGGATGGGTCCCTCGTCTTTGGCAGCGGTTGGCGCCTGCTGCTCCTGCAATCGTTTCAAAAGGTTCAGCAGACGGGACCCGTAGGCAATAATGGCGGCGCCAAGGCCGATCAGAAGCGGTGTCACCAGGCCGTACAACGCCCAGTTGCGAACGTAGGAGTAGGTGAAAAGCAAGACGACGCCAGCTATGAGCACGGCCAGGCCGATGACTCTCGACCGTTGGACTATGTACCGTATGTGCTCGACATGATGCGCTGGGTTAGCGTTGGGCTTCGCCGCGTCGGCTGTCTGGGCGGCCGCCGCAGCGATCCGGCCGCGGACCGCGGCATTCAGCATCAGAAATCCGGCGCTTGCGAGCGTGAGCACGAGCAGGGGCACCAGGAGAGTCTGCGGGCTGCGCATGATGTAGTCTTGGGTGCTGAGTCCTATCGTGTCGACGTTAATGCCGAAATATGCGTATTCTGCCGAGGATGAGACGTAGCCGAAGTAAAACAATAGGGCGCCGAGCACCGTCACGGGCGCGACGATGGTGGTCGCGATGCTGACCCATTGTTCAATCTGGCTAACGGCGGGTCGGTCGTCGTTCACCTTAATTGAGCTCCGCGGTTAAGGCGAACTCGTACTTGGCGGTGTCGGTCCCGTGCTGGCCGAACTCGGGCCTGTCGGCGGTGTCGGTCCCGTGCTGGCCGAACTCGGGCCTGTCGGCGGCGTCGGACCTGCACTCGCCGGCGGGGTCGGGGTCGATAGACCACAGTCTATGCAAAAATCGAAGGGGATCATCTGCGGTTGCCCCGCATTGCTCAGGATATCGGCGCCGATTTTCTGGCATGTCGCCAAATCAGCATTCGGGCAGCTGAACTCGCCCTCGAATTCCAGATGTCCCGTTGTGTTTTGTGGCTGTCCCGTTCCTGTCCACTCGACACCGACAAAGCACCCAGGCCCGTTCTCGTTGTCGGCGGCGCTGAGCTGGAGAGTCACGCACGGTGGGCTAGCTTGGCTTGCCGCAGCACAGCCAGCGGTAGTCAGGTCGACCACCGTGAATGGAGGGGCGGCCACTACGTTGGTTACCTTCAGTGTAATCCCGGAGGGCATTTGTCCTAGCCAGCCAGCACTAACGCACTCAGCGTAACCGTTGGCGTTCCCGGCCTCTGGGCTGGTGTTACCGATCGGCAATCCCGGCAGGGATATCGAAACACCGCCGCCCCCGCTGCCGCTGCCGGATGATTGCGATGACGGCGGTCCGGTGCCCACGATTGGCGTAGTAGCAGTGAACCCAATACTAGGCGAAATATGCTTCGTGCCAGTAACGGTTGCGTGCGCACCGCAGCTGGCTAGGAGCAGAAGCAACAGGCCCGCAAGCGAGCTGAAACGTATGATCCGGGGCAGGTTCAAAGTGACCCTCGACAAGGCATCAGGTGAAAAAATTGTACGGCGTATGAAGCCACCTGTCAGCAGGGCGCCACCCGGACGCCGCCGGAGAAAGGAGGCTTCCACTGGCACCGCAACGTGCCAGATACCTGGTAGGAGTACCGCATGGTGCCGCTGATACATGCCGCTGCGAGTTGCATCTCACTTTCGTGGCGGATGACGCGCGAGCTGGTCGATTTGGGATGATTTGCTGGTGTCTACTCTAGAATGATCGAGATGGTCGCGCTGAGGAGGCCGAAGGCGTGCCGCTGGGCGAGGGTGGGGGTGGTGATCTTCTCGGTCGCGGAAGCCGCAGGCCGACTGGCCGGCCGCGGTGACTTTCCGAGAGCAGCGACGACCGCATCCACAAGGCCCTGCGCCGGAGGGCAATAAAATGCCAGGCAGCGCTGCCCTGACCGAAGAGCGCTCAGTCTCGCGGAAAGCGGAGTTTTCGGGTGTTAATCCATAAAATGGTCAAGGCCGTGCCGGACGAGATCGGCGGGCCGCTGCGACTGCGTCCTGGCGTGCGCCCAGATTCGGCCGATGCGGGCGGCTGCGACGCATGAGCCATGTCAGGGCACCACACTCTCGGGCCAGAACGATGTTCTCCCCGTGGGCAAGGGCCGGGCTTGCGGCTTCCGCGGTCCTCATCGCCTTAACTGCGGGCTTTCTCCTGACGTCCGGGTTTCAGCGGACCGGCGCGGGCGGGCCCGCGCACCGGGGTACCGGCGCCCGGCCGCGCACGCCTGTTGCCAGCCATAGCCCGTCGAATTTCGCTGCCCATCAGCCGCCGGCCCGGCACCGGGACCCGCTTTCGGCGGCTACGTCGTATGTCACGGGGCGAAGTGGCACCGTCCTGGCCTCCGTCTACGACATCGGCACGGGCCAGACCTGGAATCTAGGGCAGGGCCAGGCGCAAGCGGAGGCGAGCATCGTCAAGCTCGACATTCTGGAGACGCTCATGGCCCGGAGCCGGGACACCGGTGCCGGACTCCCGGCCGCGGATTCGGCGCTCGCGCAGCGGATGATCGAGGATAGCGACAACGACGCCGCCACGAGTCTGTGGTACGCAGCCGGCGGGCCCGGCCAAATCCGGTCTTTCAATGCCTCGGCTGGATTGAGGCATACCTCGCCGTCTCGTTGCGTGCAATGTCCTGGCTTTCCATGGCCGGGCTGGGGCCTGACCACGACCACGGCCGCCGACCAGATCACATTGCTCCAGCAGCTCTTCGCGCCGGGCTCGCTGCTGACCTACGGGCAGCGCAGCTACGTACTTCGGCTCATGGAACACGTGACGTCATCGCAGCGCTGGGGAGTCTCCGGCAGTGTCCCGATCCGGGCCACGGTGGCCCTGAAGAACGGCTGGCTGCCGCTGAACGACGAGGATACCGACTGGCAGATCAACAGCATCGGATGGATCTCAGGCCTGGGGCGAGATTACCTGATGGCGGTCCTGACCACCGGCAGTCCCACGGAGCAGTACGGCATCGACACGATCGACGGGCTGTCGGCGATCGTCTGGAAGGACATGCGGTGACCCGCGCGCCAGCGGATGGCTTATAGGTCGCCTGGCATTCAGCGGGATCTAGCGGTCTGGTCCGCTAGAGTCCCCTGAGGGTTCCGTCCACCGCGCACGTTGCAGGAGAAGACCATGGCCTCTCGGCTGAATCCGTACCTCAGCTTCAACGGCAATGCCCGCCAGGCGATGGAGTTCTACGCCAGCGTGTTCGGCGGCAACCTCAGCCTCAACACGTTCGCTCAATTCGGCGCCAACGAGTCGCCCGACGCCGAGCGGATCATGCACGCGATGCTGGAGACGGACGCGGGCTACACGATCATGGGCGCCGATAGCGCCAGCGACATGGAACACCGCCCGATGTCCGGTTTCTCGGTGAGCCTCAGCGGTGACGACGCCGACGCCCTGCGCGGCTACTGGGAGAAGCTGTCCGCCAGCGGGACCACGACGATGCCCCTGCAGAAGCAGGTCTGGGGAGACGAGTTCGGCATGTGCGTCGACAGCTTCGGCGTCTCGTGGCTGGTCAACATCACCCAGTCGCAGGCGTAGCAGCTTGTCCGGGGCAGGCAGCAGCCCAAACTGTCCCGGGGATGCCGGGCAGCTCAGGGAGCCCGGCCACCGGCCGATTGCCCTCGCTGTTCGGAGCCGGGACGCAGCTGAGGCCGTCGCTCAGTCCCGGCATCGGGCTGACGTTCGAGCGTGAGCGCGCCCTTCCGGGCGGCTCGGAAGCGATCGTCTGCGCCTTGAGCAAGCGTGCGAGCGGTATGCCCGGGCGCGATGCGGGCTGGTCCCGGCATCACAACGGCTGCTCCGCCGGCTGCTGCCGCCCGCCAGGCTGAGGCCCTAGCGATTTCCGGTCGGGACCTATGGCCCTGTCGCGGTCACCAGTAAAGGCTGCTTTCTTGAGAGAGCAGCCCTGCGCTGGCCGGGGCCAGCGCAGCGGTCCCATGGATAAAAGCGGGAGAGAATCATGACGGACCACGATGACATGACCCTGTTCGCGCGCCAGCACGTCGCAATGCAGGAACGGGCGGACGGAAGCCTGCTGCTGCGCTCGGTCGAGCCGTTGCGGGACTACCCGGTCACCATCGTGCACAGCGTCAGGGCGTGGGCAGCAGCGGGCCCGGATCATCTGCTGGTCGCCGAGCGCGGCGCCGACGGATCGTGGTGCACCTGCAGTTACGGCGAGGCCGTCGCTGCGGCCGAGGCC
>JBEKIF010000068.1:0-23751 GCA_050011895.1 Streptosporangiaceae bacterium
ATCGACAGCGTGTACCAGCACGTGATCGCCTGGCGGAACGCGCTGGCGATGGTGGACATCGACCTGTCGGTCTGGCGGATCCACCGGCGGATCGGCATGAGCGGCGGGCTGTTCATCTCCGCGCTGCTGCGCGAGACCGGCCGGACGCTGTCGGACGACGAGATCGAGGCGGTCCAGCAGGCGCACGGGGCCGGGTACCTGGCCCAGGCCGGCTCGGTCCGCCCGCTGCCCGGCGCCGCCGAGCTGCTGGCCGCCCTGACCGGCCGCGGCGTGCCGTGGGCGATCGCGACCAGCGGCCGCTCCAACGTCGCCGGGCAGGCCCTCGCGATGCTGGGGCTGCCCGACGATACCCCGATGGTCACCAGGGACATGGTCCGGCACGCCAAGCCGGACCCTGACCTGTTCCTGGCCGCGGCCGCGCTGCTCGGGGTCGAGCCGCAGAACGCCATGGTCGTCGGCGACAGCGTCTGGGACCTGCTCGCGGCCAGGCGCGCCGGATCGCTCGGCGTCGGCCTGATGTCCGGCGGGTACGGCCGCGAGGAACTGGAGCGGGCCGGCGCCTTCCGGGTCTACGCCGACCCCGCCGAACTGCTCGCCCGCGCCGACGAACTCGGCGTCCGCGGCCTTCCGCTAGGCCGGTAGCCAGCCGGAGCCTGCCTATCTCACCCGGCCTGGACGTACTCGCCCGGGTCGGCGGACCCGCTGAGCGCACGGTGCATGGCTTCTGTTAGGCCGCCCGCCGGCAGCGCATGGGTCGCGCAAGGGAGCGATCTTTCCCCTGTTCAGCGAGGTTCACTGACTCAGGTATGGAGTTTCACTGACTCAGGAATGCGCGTAACGCCTCTAGGAGGGCTCCGTGTTGGACCTGCTCTATGTCGGCATCACGATCGCCGTGTTCGCCGTGCTCTTCCTCATCCTGAAGGGGGTCGAGCGCTTTGAGCGCTGAGAATCTGATCGGCCTGATCGTCGGCGTCTTGCTGACGGTTTACCTGTTCCTGGCTCTCGTCCTGCCTGAGAGGTTCTGATGACTGGCGCCCTCGCGGGCTGGCTGCAGTTCGCGTTGCTGGTGGCCGCGCTGGCCGCGTGCTACGTGCCGCTCGGCAACTACATGTACCGCATCTTCACCAGCGACAAGGACTGGCGGGTCGAGCGCGGCATCTACAAGCTGATCGGCGTTGACTCCAAAGCCGACCAGAAGTGGAGCCTGTACCTCCGCAGCATGCTGGCGTTCTCGCTGATCAGCGTGCTGTTCCTGTACCTGCTCGAGCGGGTCCAGCATTACCTGCTGCTGTCCGAGGGCATGAGCAACGTGCCGCCGGCCCTGGCCTGGAACACCGCCGCGTCGTTCGTGACCAACACCAACTGGCAGAACTACTCCGGCGAGTCCACCATGGGCTACCTGACCCAGATGGGCGGCCTGGCGGTGCAGAATTTCCTGTCCGCCGCGGTCGGCCTGGTGGTGGCGATCGCGCTGATCCGCGGTTTCGTCCGGTCCAGGACCGACAAGCTCGGCAACTTCTGGGTGGACCTCACCCGCGCCGTCGTGCGGCTGCTGCTCCCGCTGGCGATCATCGGCGCGATCATCCTGATGGCCGGCGGCGCGATCGACAACTTCGCCTCCTACCACACGGTGACCACGCTGTCCGGCGCGCACCAGACGATCGTCGGCGGCCCGGTGGCCTCGCAGGAAATCATCAAGAACATGGGCAACAACGGGGGCGGCTTCTTCAACGCCAACTCCGCGCACCCGTTCGAGAACCCGAACCCGTTCACCAACTGGTTCGAGATCTTCACGCTGCTGCTGATCCCGTTCGCGACCCCGCGCACGTTCGGCAAGATGGTCAGGGACAACCGGCAGGGCTACGCGCTGGTCGCGGTCATGGCCACCATCTGGGCCGCAGCCGTCGGCGGGATCAGCTTCTTCGAGAACCAGCACGCCGGCCTCGGCCCGATGCTGGCGCGCGGGGCGATGGAGGGCAAGAACGTCGCCTTCGGCATCCCTGGCTCCACGCTGTTCGCGGCATCGACCACGGTGACGTCGACCGGGGCGGTGAACTCGTTCCACGACTCGTACACCGCGTTCGGCGGCGGCATCGCGCTGTTCGACATCGCACTGGGTGAGATAGCTCCCGGCGGCATCGGCGCGGGGATGTACGGCCTGCTAGTGCTCGCCATCGTCACGGTGTTCGTCGGCGGGCTGATGGTGGGCCGGACACCCGAGTACATCGGCAAGAAGATCCGGCCCACCGAGATGAAGTACGCCGCGCTGTACTTCCTCACGCTGCCGCTGGTGATCCTGACCGCCGCCGGGCTATCACTGGGGCTGAAGGTCGGCACGTCATCGCTGACTACCAACCTGCCGCCCACGCCGCACGGCCTGACCGAGATCATGTACGCGTTCGCCTCGATGGCCAACAACAACGGGTCCGCGTTCGCCGGGCTGGCGTCGAACACGACCTGGTACAACACGGTCGGCGGCGTGGTGATGCTGCTCGGCAGGTTCGCACCGGAGATCTTCGCCCTCGGCCTCGCCGGGTCGCTCGCCCGACAGCAACCCACGCCGGCCAGCGCCGGCACCATGGAGACGCACAAGCCGCTGTTCGTGGGGATGCTCGTCGGCGTCATCTTGATCCTGGTCGGCCTGACTTACTTCCCGGCCCTCGCGCTGGGCCCATTCGCAGAAGGACTGCACTGATGTCTGTGACAACCACGCCCGAGACCCCGTCGAGGGCGGGCAAGAAGGCGGCCGGCGCCGAGCCACGCAAGGGTGGTGGCGGGCTGCTCGACCCCAAGATGCTCTGGAAGTCGACCCCTGACGCGTTCAAGAAGCTGGACCCGCGGGTGCAGCTCAAGAACCCGGTCATGTTCGTCGTCGAGGTCGGTGCGGTCCTGACCACCGGCACCGCGATCGCGAGCCCGTCGGTCTTCAACTGGACGATCGTGGTCTGGCTGTGGCTGACGGTGCTCTTCGCCAACCTGGCCGAGGCCGTGGCGGAGGGCCGCGGCAAGGCGCAGGCCGAGACCCTGCGCCGGACCAAGCAGGAGACCGTGGCCCGCCGCCTGGTCGGCTGGCAGGCCGGGCAGAAGGAGATCCGCGAGGAGCCGGTGCCCGGCGCCCAGCTCACCCTCGGCGACCACGTAGTCGTCGAGGCGGGCGAGATCATCCCCGGTGACGGCGACGTCGTCGAGGGCGTTGCCTCGGTGGACGAGTCGGCGATCACCGGCGAGTCCGCCCCGGTCATCCGCGAGTCCGGCGGCGACCGGTCCGCGGTCACCGGCGGCACCCGGGTGCTGTCCGACCGGATCGTCGTGAAGATCACCTCCAAGCCCGGCGAGACCTTCATCGACCGGATGATCGCCCTGGTCGAGGGCGCGGAGCGGCAGAAGACGCCGAACGAGATCGCGCTGAACATCCTGCTCGCCTCGCTGACGATCATCTTCATGCTGGCCGTGGTCACCCTGCAGCCGATGGCGTTCTACTCGAAGGACGGGCAGTCGCTGGTGATCCTGGTCGCGCTGCTGGTGGCGCTGATCCCGACCACGATCGGCGCGCTGCTGTCGGCGATCGGCATCGCCGGCATGGACCGGCTGGTGCAGCGCAACGTGCTGGCCATGTCCGGCCGCGCGGTCGAGGCGGCCGGCGACGTGAACACGCTGCTGCTGGACAAGACCGGCACGATCACCATCGGCTGCCGGTGGGCCGCGTCCCCGCGGCGGAACTGGCCGACGCCGCCCAGCTATCCAGCATGGCCGACTACACACCTGAGGGCCGGTCAATCGTGGTACTGGCCAAGAATGAATACGGCCTGCGGGAACGGGCCGCGGGTGAGCTGCCCGGCGCCGAGTTCGTCGAGTTCAGCGCGCAGACCCGGATGAGCGGGGTGGACCTGGCCGACGGGCGGCAGGTGCGTAAGGGCGCCGCGGCGGCGGTCAGCAGCTGGATCCGCGAGAACGGCGGCGTCCCCGAGGACGAGCTCGGCCCGCTGACGGACGGCATCTCCTCGGCCGGAGGCACGCCGCTTGTCGTTGCTGAGCGGTCCAACGGAACGGCGCGGGCGCTCGGCGTGATCCTGCTCAAGGACATCGTCAAGGAGGGGATCTCCGAGCGGTTCGACGAAATGCGCAAGATGGGCATCAGGACCGTCATGATCACCGGTGACAACCCGCTGACCGCCAAGGCGATCGCGGACGAGTCCGGCGTGGACGACTTCCTCGCCGAGGCGACGCCGGAAGACAAGATGGCGCTGATCAAGAAGGAGCAGCAAGGCGGCAAGCTGGTCGCGATGACCGGGGACGGCACCAACGACGCCCCCGCGCTCGCCCAGGCCGATGTCGGCGTGGCCATGAACACCGGGACTTCGGCCGCCAAGGAGGCCGGGAACATGGTGGACCTGGACTCCAACCCGACCAAGCTCATCGAGATCGTGGAGATCGGCAAGCAGCTGCTCATTACCCGCGGCGCGCTGACCACCTTCTCCATCACCAACGACGTGGCCAAGTACTTCGCCATCATCCCGGCCATGTTCGAGGGCGTGATCCCGGGCCTGGCCAAGCTCAACATCCTGCACCTGAGCACCCCACAGTCGGCGATCACCTCGGCGATCATCTTCAACGCGCTGATCATCGTCGCGCTGATCCCGCTGGCGCTGCGCGGCGTCAAGTACCGGCCTGCCTCGGCGTCGGCCATGCTCCGCAGGAACCTGTGGATCTACGGTGTCGGCGGGCTGATCATCCCGTTCATCGGGATCAAGGCCATCGACCTCATCATCATGAACATTCCCGGATTCCGGTGATCAGAATGAATCGTCTACCCGCCACCGTCCGGCAGCTCATCGCTGCGCTGCGCGGCCTGATTGTCTTCACCATCATCTGCGGGATCGCCTACCCGGTGATCATGTTCGGGATCGCCCAGGGGGTGTTCAACCATCAGGCCAACGGTTCGCTGGTCAGCTACCACGGCAAGGTGGTCGGCTCCAGCCTGCTCTGCCAGGAGTTCGTGGACGCCAAGGGCAACCCGCTGCCGCAGTACTTCCAGCCCCGGCCGTCCGAGGCGGCGCTAGCCACAGTCAAGGGCGACTACGGCTGCGACCCGCTGGACTCCACCGCATCGAACCTCGGCCCGAACAACCCGGTGCTGGTGCAGGACATCAAGACGCGCCAGCAGCAGATCGAGAAGTTCGACCACGTCAGCGTGTCCCAGATCCCCCCGGACGCCGTGACCACGTCGGCCTCGGGCCTGGACCCCTACATCTCGCCGCCGAACGCCGCCATCCAGGTGGACCGGGTCGCGGCGGCCAGGCACATCAGCCCGGCGGCTGTGCAGGCGCTGGTCAGTAAGTACACCCAGGGCCGGGTCATCGGGTTCCTCGGCGAGCCGCGGGTCAACGTGCTCAACCTGAATATCGCGCTCGACACGAAGTACCCGGTCTCGGGCTGAGTCAGAGAACGGCAGATGACACAGGCGCGCGGGCGGACGGACAGTCCGCCCGCGCGCGTGGTTACGCCGATGAGCCAGCGGATCCTGATCGTGGAAGACGAGCCCGCGCTGCTGCGCGCGCTCCGGATTAACCTGCGCGCCCGCGGTTACGACGTCGCGACGGCACCGACCGGCCTGCAGGCCCTCGCCGAGGCGCAGCGGCGGCCGCCCGACGCGGTCCTGCTCGACCTCGGCCTCCCCGACCTGGACGGTACCCAGGTGATCAGGGAGCTGCGCAGCTGGTCGGCTGCGCCGGTCATCGTGCTGTCCGGCCGGACCGGCCCCGGCGACAAGATCGGGGCGCTGGACGCCGGCGCCGATGACTACGTGACCAAGCCGTTCTCGATGGAGGAACTGCTGGCCCGGCTGCGGGCCGCGCTCCGCCGCGAGGAGCGCCCGGCGGCGGAAAATACCTTCACCATCGGCGGGTTCGTGGTGGACCTGGCCGCCTACACGATCACCAGGACCGCTGGCGGCGAGACCAGGCCGGACGACGGGACCCGGCCAGACGGTCAGACCGGGCCGGACACCGAGACCGGGCCGGACACCGAGACCGGGCCGGACACCGAGGCCGTCCACCTGACCCCGACGGAATGGCGGCTCCTGGAGGTCCTGCTGCACGCCCCGGGCCAGCTGGTCAGCTCGGACACGCTCCTGAACGCGGTCTGGGGCCCCGGCTTCGAGCGCAGCACCCACTACCTGAGGTTCCACATGGCCAGGCTGCGCCGCAAGCTGGAGGACGACCCGCCGCGCCCCCGCCATCTGCTGACCGAGCCTGGGATGGGCTACCGGTACCAGCCCTGATCACCCCGTTCGTGTCTTGATCTGCGCAAGAGGCCGGCATCCGGCGGCCCCCGTCCGCCGCCCGCTCCGCTGCGAGCTCGTGCATGGCACTCTCCCGGCCCCCGTCGCGGGGTAGCCAACTGTTGCTCGTTTCATAGGTGATTCTCAGTTTTCGTAGGTATTGCCTGCTGGGTGAAGTTGGCTGAGTGGGCGCGTCGGAACGGTGTGCATTACCGGACGGCGTGGGAGTAGGCGCGGGATGGGAGCCGGGTGCTGTCGCGGCGGGCCGGGCCCGTCGTCTACGACCCGGCGACCGGGGCAAAGACGTTCCGGCAGCCATCGGCGGGCTGGCTGGAAGCCAAGAACGCCCTCGCACGAGGGCATGCCCGGGTCGCCCGCCTGCGCGTCGACGCTCTCCGCAAGCTCACCACCACCCTCGCCCGCACCTACGGGACAATCGTGGTCGAGGACCTCAACGTCGCCGGGATGCTGCGCAACCCGAAGCTGGCCCGGCACCTGGCCGGCGCCTCCTTCGGCGAAATCCGGCGGCAGCTCGGCTACAAGACCGGCTGGAACGGCGGCCGCCTGGTCGTCGCCGACCGGTGGTACCCCAGCAGCAAGACCTGCTCGGCCTGCCAGACAGTGAAAACCAAGCTGTCCCTCAGCGTCCGGGTCTTCACCTGCGAGCACTGCGGCCTGGTCCTCGACCGGGACGTCAACGCCGCACGCAACCTCGCCGCCCTCGCGGCGATCTCTGGCCCCGGAGCAGCCGGGCCCGCACCACCAGGTGGAAACGCCCGCCGAGCCGACCAGAAGACCAGGCCACGCCTGGCAGGTGGCGATGAAACGGGAACCGTGCACGCCCCGCATCCACGGGACGGCAAGACACGGACTGTCGCACGAAAAGGCGATTGACTGAGGTTCACCGATGCCTCACTCAACGGTACCTTCTGTGCGTGGCGACTACTTGGCGGCGGCGCCGGAGCTCCGGTGTGCTGCTCGTTTCCGGGCTTGATGCCGGGAAGGCGGAAGAACCAGGGCAGCTAACGATGCCGCGGGCCGGCCGCCGCGACCAGGCCCGCCGCGCACGGCGCAACATGACCGTCATCGCGGCCGTGGCCGCCGCGACGCTCGGCGTGCTGCTCCTCCAGTCGCTCCTGCACGGCCATCTGAGCGGGCACGACGAGTACGACGACGGCGTGTACTTCGGGTCGTCGCTGCAGCTGATCCACGGGATCATGCCCTACCGCGATTTCATCCTCATCCAGCCGCCGATGATCAGCGTGATACTGCTGCCGTTCGCGGCGCTGTCCTTCCTGACCGGGACCGCGCACGCTTTCGAAACGGCCCGGATCTTCATCGACCTGGCCGCCACCGCCAACGTGGTGCTGGCGGGACTGCTGGTGCGCCGCCGGCCGACGCTGCAGGTGGTCGTGTCGACGGGGTTCATGGCCGTGTATCCGGCCACGATCGGCTCGGCGCAGACGGTGCTGCTCGAGCCCCCGCTGGTCCTGTTCTGCCTGGCCGGGCTGCTCTGCCTGTTCGACGGGGACCGGATCACCACGTCCCGGCGCCGCCTGCTGGCCTGCGGGGCGCTCTTCGGGGTGGCCGGCGCGATCAAGCTGTGGGCGGCGCTGCCGCTGCTCGCCGCGGTCTGCGTCGCCTGGCGGTCGGGGCCGGCCGCCCGTCGCAGGCTGGCGGGCGGGGCGGCCGCCGGGTTCGGCGGGTGCACGCTGCCGTTCATCATCGGCTCGCCGGGCGGGTTCTTCCGGCAGGTCTTCGTGACCCAGGCCGTCCGCAACGGGGGCGGCTACCCGCCCGCGGAGCGGCTGGCCGACCTCACCGGCCTTCCCGGGCTGTACACGTTCGTGTCGACGCACCCGGCAGGCGGCCCGCACGTGCTGGCGGTGGTGACCGTCATCCTGGCGGCCCTGTGCTCGGCGGCCCTGTGCCTGGCGGCGTTCACCGGGCCCGGCCGCACGCCCGCCAGCCCGCTCGATCTCTTCGCGCTGCTGGCCACCGCGCTGGCGGTGGCCGCCCTGCTCAGCTCGCCCACGTACTTCTACCACTACGCGGGATTCGTGGCGCCGTTCATCGCGCTGCTCTACGGCACCGTGGCAGTCCGGCTGCGGGACCGGTTCCGCGTTCGCCGGGCCGTAGCGCTCGCGGCCACGGCGGTGCCGCTCATCCTGATCTGCGCCATGCTCGGGCGCAGCGTGAACGCGATCGTCACGGCGGGCCCGGCCACCCAGGTCGATGGCGCGTTCGCCAGCGAGATACTCGGGCACGGCTGCGTCCTGTCCCTCGATACATCGCTGACCGTCCTCGACAACCGTTTCACCGGCGACGTCCGCGGCTGCCCGCAGGTGGTCGACTGGCTCGGCCAGGAACGGGTGCTCGACCACGGCCTCGCCCAGACCCCCTCCGACGTGGCCAATGCCGCGGTGCAGGCTGCGTTCATGCGCTGGGTCACGGCATCGGACACCGTTATCGTGCCGGAAACCAACCCGGGCTGGGACCCCGCCATCGTGCGGTACATGAGCAGCAATTTCCGCCTCGAAGCCCAGCGCGCCCACGGTTTCTACGTATTTGTGCGGAGTCCTGCGCCGCGGGCGTAGCCCCATGCCGCGCGAGTCTCTTGACGCTGGCCTAGCGGTAGGCAAGTATCTTACCTATCAGTAGGTAAGCACCTCGCCGCTGCGACCGCGGGAGGGCGACACGGTGGACGCGGCCGGGAACAGGCCCGGCCCCGACCGGAGGGAAACCATCATGGCCAGGAAGATGATCGACTGCCGCCAGGCACCGAGCGAGAGCAACTGCACGCTCACCATCGCCGGCAGCGAGGACGAGGTCCTCGACGCCGCCACCGCGCACGCCGTCGCCAAGCATGGCCACGCCGACACTCCCGAGCTTCGGGAGATGCTGCGGGGCGCCCTGCAGGACGCCGAGCCGGCGCTGGCATGACCGCCAGCAGTCCCTCCGGCCTGCAGGTCGCCGGCGGCCACGCCGGCGAGCAGGTCGCCGCGGTCGTCGACCGGTTCAATGCGGCCTGGAACGCCCATGACCTCGACGCGGCCCTTGCCCTGACGAGCGAGGACTGCGTATTCGAGTCCACGTTCCCTGGACCGGACGGCGTCCGCAGCACCGGCAGGACGGCCATCCGCGCCGCCTGGAAGCCGATCTTCGACGATGAGCGCAGCCATTTCACCGTCGAGGACTCGTTCGTCGCCGGTGACCGCCTGGTGCAGCGGTGGCGGTTCGACTGGGGCGATGGCCACGTGCGCGGAGCGGACATCATCACCGTCAGGAATGGCCTGGTCACCGAGAAGCTGGCCTACGTCAAGGGCTGACCGGCACGACCGCCCCGGCCGGGCGCGCTGCGGCCGGGGCGGCTGCGGGCGCGCCGCCAGCAACCCCGGCAGGTACCGCCGCGGGCGCGCCGCCAGCAACCCGCAGCGGCCCGCGGCGGGAGGCTAGGGCCCACGGGAGGCTAGGGCCCAAAGGCCCTACCGGAGAACCCGGCCCGCGAATGGGGTGAGGGGATGAGCCCGGCGGAAAACCGATTCGACCCGATCGCGGCCCGTGCTGTGCGCCGGGGGCGAGCGGCCGACGGGCTGCTGGACGCGGTGCGCGCCACGGCTGGCGGGACCGGGCCCGACCACGACGCCATCGCGCGGATCGCCGGGACGCTCGGCCTCCCGCGGGCGTCGGTCCGAGGCCCTGCGACGTTCTTCGCGGATCTGGCGGCGCCCCATGGCCGTCGCCATGTCCGGGTATGCACGGCCGCGGCCTGCTTCGCGGCACGGAGCGGAGCGCACTTAGCGGAAGCCGAGCGCGCGCTGGGCGTGACCGCCGGGCACGGCAACGCGCAGGTGTCGCTGCAGCAGGTGCGCTGCCTCGGTTTCTGCTATGCGGGGCCAGCCTGCCTCGACGGCGATCAGCCCAACGTCGGCGCTGATCTCGCCGCGCAACTCGCCGGGCTCGCCCGGCCCGTCGCGCCGCCGATCCCGGTCAGCTCGGCGGTTGACGAACCGGTCGTGCTGGCCGGGATCGTGGCGGGCCGGCCCGCGTGGCGGCAGTGGCCGCGGGTGGCGCGGGACGGTTCACGGGACGAGATCGTGGCGCAGGTAGCCGCGTCCGGGATGTGCGGGCGCGGCGGCGCGGGCTTCCCGGTGGCACGCAAGTGGAACGCGGTCTCCGGCGCCACCGGCGTGGTCGTGATCGCAAACGGAGACGAGGGCGACCCGGGTTCGTATGCCGACCGGTTGCTGATGGAGGAGGATCCGGACCGGGTACTTGAAGGCCTGGCGCTGGCCTGCTTCGCCACCGGCGCCCGCCGCGGGGTGGTGCTGGTGCGTTCGGAGTATCCGCTCGCGCTGGCCCGGATGCGGGCCGCGGTCCTGCGGGCACGCGAGGCCGGCCATCTGGGCAGCGCCGTGCACGGCGGCGATGTTGATCTCGATATCGACATAGCCGAGGGCGTCGGATCCTACGTGACTGGTGAGGAGACCGCGCTGATCGCGGCGCTGGAGGGCAAGCGGGGGACGGTGCGACGGCGGCCGCCTTACCCGACCTCGCAGGGACTGTGGGACGCGCCAACCGTGGTGAACAACGTCGAGACGCTGGCCGCGGTGCCGTGGATCGTCGAGCGCGGCGGGGCGGCGTACGCGCGGCTGGGCACCGAGGCCGAGCGCGGGACGAAGCTGGTGTGCCTGTCCGAGCGCTTCGCCAGGCCCGGCTGCTACGAGGTGCAGCTCGGCGCGCCGCTGCGGTGGATCGTGGAGGACCTCGGCGGCGGGCTACGCGACGGAGGCAAGCTGATCGCGCTGCAGGTGGGCGGCCCGCTCGGGGGCTTCATCGGCGCGGACGACCTCGACATCACGCTGACCGAGGCCGACCTGGCCCGGCGCGGAGCCGCGCTCGGCCACGCCGGCCTGGTCGCCTTCGACGAGCGGGTCTCCGGGACCGCGCTGCTCCGGCACGCCTGGGGATTCGCGGCCGAGGAGAGCTGCGGCGCGTGCTCGCCGTGCCGGGTCGGCTCCCGGCGCGGTCCGGAGCTGGTGCGCGGCGAGCCGACCGGCGAATACCGGCGGCTGCTGCAGGTCATGCAGTCCGCCAGCTTGTGCGCGTTCGGCCGCCGCGTGCCGCCGGCCGTGCGCAGCCTCGCCCGGCTCTACCCAGAGCTGTCGGGATGGATGTGATGAGAGTCCATGTCGACGGCGCCGAGACCGAGGTTCCTGACGATTCAACGGCGCTGGCCGCCGTCCGCGCGGCTGGCCTCGGGCTGCCTACGCTCTGCTACGACGACCGGCTGACCCCGGCCGGGTCATGCCGGCTGTGCCTTATCGAGCTGGACGGCGTGATCGCCGCGGCGTGCACGACCCCGCTCACCGACGGCGCTCGTATCGGCGTGACCGCGCTCCGCGAGCTGCGCCGTGACGCCCTGCGGTTGATCGTGTCAGCGCTGCCGCCCAGGGCACTCGACGGCGCGGCCGGCACCGAGCTGGCGCGGGCGTGCGCGGAGCTCGGCGTGCCGGCCAGCGCCGCGGCCGGCGCGGGCGGGCTGGCCCGCGACGACTCGCATCCCTACGTGCGGCTGGATCCCGACCTGTGCATCGCCTGCGGGCGCTGCGTGCAGATGTGCTCGGAGGTACAGGGCACCTTCGCGCTGACCCTGGTCGGGCGCGGCGCCAGCACCGTGGTCGCCCCGGGCAGCGGGGGCGCATGGGCGGACTCGGACTGCGTGTCCTGCGGTGGCTGCGTGGACACCTGCCCGACCGGCGCCCTGACCGAGCCGGCCCCGGCGCTGCCCGTTACTCGCCGTACCCGCACGACCTGCGGCTACTGCGGTGTCGGCTGCACGCTGGAGGTGCTCACCAGCGGTGCGCAGATCGTCTCGGTGCGCCCGGCCCGTGATGGCCCGGTCAACCAGGGCCATGCGTGCGTCAAGGGCCGGTTCAGCTACGGATTCCGGACCTCACCGCAACGCCTGACCACCCCGCTGATGCGCGTCAACGGCAGGCTGGAGCCGGTCTCCTGGCAGCGGGCACTGGAAAAAGTCGCCGGTGAACTCACTGCGATCCGCGACCAGCAGGGGCCGGATGCGATAGCGGTCATCTCCTCGGCGCATGCGACCAACGAGGAGAACTACCTGATCGCAAAGTTCGCCCGGACCGTGATCGGCACGAACAACGTGGATAACTGCGCACGGCTGTGCCACGCGCCGTCGGCCGCCGGCCTGACCGCGAGCTTTGGCCTGGCCGGCGGCACCGACTGCTTCGACGACGTGGCGCTGGCTGACTGCATGCTGGTGGCCGGCGCCAATCCTGTCGAGGCGCACCCCGTGGTCGGCGCCCGGCTGCTGCAGAACGCGCTGCACGGCGCCCGGCTGATCGTGGCTGACCCGCGCCGGGTCGGCCTGGCCGTCCACGCCGACGTGCACCTGCGCCCGGCGCCAGGAACCAACGTCGCGCTGTTCCATGGCCTGGCTCATGTGCTGCTCGCCGAGGGGCTGGCCGACGAGGAGTTCCTGCGTGCCCGCGCCACCGGCCTCGATGAGCTGGCCGCCCTGGTGCAGGACTACGATCCGCGGGCTGTCGAGGAGATGACCGGGGTGCCCGCCGGCGACCTGGTCCGGGCGGCCCGGCTCTACGGGGGCGCGCGGCGGCCGGCCATCATCTACGGGCTCGGCGTGACCGAGCACCTGCACGGCACCGACGGCGTGCGCACGCTGGCCAATCTCGCCATCCTGCGCGGCGCGGTCGGCACCGACCGCGGTTTCGGGGTGAACCCGCTGCGCGGCCAGAACAACGTCCAGGGCGCATCCGACATGGGCGCGCTGCCGGACATGCTGCCCGGCTACCAGAAGGTCACCGATCCAGTCGCGCGAGCCCATCTCGGGCGGGCCTGGGGCGCAGCGCTGCCGTCCCGGCCCGGCCTGCGCATCCCCGAGATGTTCGCCGCAGCCCGCCGCCACGAGCTCGGCGCGCTGTGGATCATCGGCGAGGACGTGCTCGCGACCGACCCGGACAGCGCGCGGATCGCCGAGGCGCTGCAGTCCTGCCGGCTGGTCGTGGTGAGCGAACTGTTTCCGTCGCAGACCGCGCAGTACGCCGACGTCGTGCTGCCCGCCGCGTCGTGGCTGGAGAAGGACGGCACCTTCGTCAATTTCGACCGAAGGTTCCAGCGGGTCCGCCCGGCCGCGCCCCCGCCGGGTGAGGCGCGCAGTGACTTCGAGATCGTGCACGGGCTGGCCGCGGCGCTCGGCGCCGACCTGGGCTGCCCGACACCGGCCGAAACTCTGGCCGAATGCGCCCGCGTGACACCGGTGTTCGGCGGCCTCTCATACCAGCGGCTGGCCGCCGAAGGCGCGCTGACCTGGCCGTGCCCGTCGCCGGACGCGCCCGGCGAGGCGAAGCTCTACACGGCCGCGTTCGCCACCCCCGACGGTCGCGCCCGGCTCGCCGCCGCGCCCTTCCTGCCGCCAGGCGAGCGGCCGGATGACGACTATCCGTTCGTGCTGGTTACCGGGCGCAGGTGGGCGCACTACAACTCCGGCAACATGACCCGCCGCACCGACAACATCCGGCTGTCCGGCAGCGAGGTGCTGGACATCCATCCCGGTGACGCCGCCCGCGACGGCATCGCCGACGGCGCGCCGGTCGAATTGCGCAGCCGGCACGGCACGGCGCTGCTGACCGCGCACGTATCCGCCGAGGTCGCGCCCGGACAGCTGTTCTGCGCCTTCCATTTCCCGGCCAGCGGGGTCAACCAGCTGATGTCCGAGCATGCGGACACCGTCACCGGCTGCCCCGAGTACAAGGTGACAGCGGTGCGGATCGCCCTGGCGGGCTGACCCACCGGACCGTCGTCATTACGGGCCCGGGCCAACCGCTGTCCGTTGAGCGTGATCGAATCACCGGCTGCCGTGTTTTCTGATGATGGTGGCTGGTATCGCCACGGGTTGCGGTATAGCGTGCGGTCCGGCAGGGGAGGGTGATGGACCTGGCTCGCGCGCTGCAGCCGCTGGCATACGTGCTGGCGCCAGTGCTGATCTATCAGGGCCGTGGATTGCGGCGCCGCATTCCGAGGCTGCCGGAGGCAGCTGATCCAGCCGGAACCGCTGCGGGCGCTGGCCCTGTCGTGCGGCTGGCCATCTTCGGCGACTCCACCGCAGCCGGAGTGGGCGCTACCTGCCACCAGGATGCGCTGTCGGGCATGCTCGCCACGGCCATCGCCCAGCGGACCGGCCGCGAGGTGTCCTGGCGGGCGGTAGCCCGCAGCGGCGCCACGTCGAGGACTGCGCGCGATTTGGTGGCCGGCCTGGTCGAGGGCGGCTGGCGCCCCGACATCGTCGTGGTGGCGATCGGGGTCAACGACCTGAAGAACCTGCGGCGGCTCCGCGACTGGGATCACGACGTCGCGGCCCTGCTGGCCGCGATCGATGCGACGGCCGCCGGAGTTCCGGTCATCGTCTGCGGGATGGCGCCAGTGAGCCGGTTCCCCGCGCTGCCGCAGCCGATGCGTGCCGTCCTGGCGCTGCGCGCCCGGGCCATGGATCACACGCTGCGCCGGATGGCCGCGGATCGGTACGTGCCAGTGGACTCCCAGATGATCGGCAGCGGTTTCTTTGCCGAGGATGGCTTTCATCCATCCAGCAAGGGATACCGCGCCTGGGCTGACGCGCTCGCCGGGCCGGTGACCCAGACACTCGCGAGCCCCTGACAACGCTCCGATTCCCTCCTGCCGAAGAGCGGATGGTGGCCATTCCTTCCGCCTGGGGCAGTTGGCTGCCGCCGCATTCGCCGTCCGGGTCAGTAGAACAGCATCCAGTCACGCAGGGCGTCTACCCGGCGGGGGGACAATTGCGCGTACGCCGACAGCTCTTCGGGGCTGGTGAATCCGCCGAGTTGGTCCCGCGCAGCGACGACCGCCGCGGTTTCCTGCGGTGTCAGCCCCAGACATGACGTCAGCACCTCGCCGGGTACGTGATTGACGTCGACCAGGCCGCCGTCGTCGTACTCATGTGGCACGTCAGGCCGGCCGATCTCCAGCTCGCGGGCGAGCACGTGATTGGCCATGGCCAGTTCCCGGGCCTGGCTTCGGCGCCGCATCCGGGCGCGGGCACTGTCCACAGCAAGCTCATTCGGGTGCGCGGCGGACTCTAGCTCATCTGCCAGGGCAGACGTCGGGCGGAATGCGACGAAGGTGTGCACCGCTGCGGCCCCCGCCAGCACGATGGCCATAAAGCCGGCGAGCGCGGCTCCGACGTCATTGCTCCCTGGCAGCGACACGAGAACGACCTCGACAATGACGACGGCCAGATAACCCGCGAACACTGCCCAGTCCCTGGCCTGGCGCCGGGCCAAGGCGATCCGAAGGAACGGCACGAACGCCAGGAGTGACAAGGACCACACCGGCACCGACGCCCACCCGAACTGCCGCAACCGGCCGCGCACGCTGCTGCCCCGTGGGCGACCTGGCAGCGGGCCGATAGGCGGCGCTGCCCTGGAGAGCTCCGCGTCGCCGCCGGGGGCAACTGCCTCAGCCATGGTGCTAATCCCCTCCAGCCCACGTTGCGTGACCCCAGCGGCCGTCCTGCATGACCGTGGCACACCCCCGGGCATAACACCAGGGCCATTCGCCCACCAGCGAGAGCCGAAGGTCTCCTCCCAGACGTGTAGCGCAGCCGGAGGCGGTCTCAGCAGCGCGACCGGCCACGGCGATGATCATCTTGGACCGGAACGGGTCCGCGCCGGCGAAGAACATCTGCCGATGGCGCTGAGCCCGGCCATGGCCCCGCCGGGCCAGCGCGCCAGCGGGCGCTATTTCTGAAGCAGGAAGAACATGCTCGGCCCGAAGCGGATCCTGGCGAGTCGTTCCTGGGCGGCGCGCTCTGCGCTGAGCATTACCCGCTCCGGCAGCGCCTTCTTGATGAGCGGGTGGCGCAGGTTGGACACCGACAACATGCGCCTGATCCGCAGTCCGGCCGCCTCGAGCTGACGGGCAACGGTATCTGGGTGATGGTTCACGTACGGGATGCTGCCGCGGGATCCGATATCCACCGCCGAGGCTGGAATCTGCTCGCGCCGGAGCAGATAACGCACGCGGTTGACTGCATGCGTCGTGTTGGCGGCCTCGATGATCGCGTATCCCCCCGGCCGCAGGATCCGCGACACCTCGGCGAATTCTTTTGCCGGGTCCGGCAGATGGTGCATCACCCGGATCATCGTGACCAGATCCGTGCTGGCGTCGGGAAACTCCAGCTCGCTGGCGGTCATCCGGCGACAGTCTATGGCTGGGTGGCGCGCGAGGAAGCTGCTGGCGAGCTCCAGTTGCTGACGGCTGGGTTCGGCCAGCGTGACCTTATCCGCGTAGTCCGCGAGGACGACGCTGAGCCGCCCGTATCCGCCGCCAACGTCCACCGCATGGCCGAACCTGCGGCCGTACAGCAGCCGCCGGATCGCCATGACCTCAGCCTGGTGCTCGTATCCGCGGCCACGCCACCAGTTCGCGTAGTTGAAGTCCGGATCATCATAATACTCCGGCAGGCATTTCTCATGGTCGCTGGTAAGCATCGTACCCCCCGGACATGACTTGTCCCCGTGGAGCTGGCTCAAGCCGAAAACCGCGTTTTCTTTGATGAAGCTTTGCCCTGTCCGAACGTAATCAACGGCCGGGCTTCTATCGATCCACCACGTGTTTTCGGGTGGCCGTTTCCGGCGATGGCTTACGCGTGGTGCTATTGGCGGTGCCTGGTGGCATGGCGGAAGGAACGCTCAAGAACACCGCGAGCAGATGTCCGGCGCTCAGGGAATCCACCGATTCGCTTGCCGCTATCAAGAGCTCTTCCACCTTTGGCAATTCCGACCACGGCCGAGCAGGCAGGCGCTCGCCGAGCCGCCGTTGTTATCTCAAGCCCTCGTGACCGGTTGGCTCACCAGCCAGTGCCGCAACCGAATGGGTCATACTCTCTGTCGCACCGGCCGGCCTCAGGAGCGTTGCTGCAGGGCTGTGACGGCCTGGTCCACCGAGGCGAACAGGTGGTCGGGGCCGAGCTGTTCCAGGATTGCGCCGTGCCTGAGATCGTGGTGGACCAGGCGCGAGGTCCGGGCGATCCCAATGGTCACTGCCCGGTGTCCGAGCTCGGTGGTCAGGTCCCGCAGCGCCTGCAGCCCGGTGTAGTCGATGTCGGACATGGCGGCGGCGTCGAGGACGACCGCGTGCACCGGGCTGGGCGCGGCGTCGATGAGGTCGCGGATCCGCATCCGGAGGTACTCGGCGTTGCCGTACCACAGGGGGGCGTAGACCAGGTAGACGAGGACCCCGGCGACCTGCTCGGTCGGAAGGCCGATGTCGACCGGGATCCAGTGGTCGGTGCCCGGTGCCCGCCCGAGGATGGTGTCGTGAGGCCGGGCGGAGCGCCGGGTGCGGTCGGCCAGCGAGAGGATCATGGCCAGGGCTACGCCCTGCTCGACGCCGATCACGGCCACGACCAGCAGGGTAGCGGCCGCGAACGTGAACTCGAGGCGGTCGAAGCGCAGGATGGTCCGCAGCTCACCGGCCTGGAAGAGCTTGCTGGCGATGTATACCAGCATGGCTGCCAGCATTGCCTGCGGCAGGTTGGCAAGCGGTCCGGTGGCCGCCAGCACCACGGCCAGGATGGCGACCGCGGCGATGGTATTGGCGAGCTGCGAGCGGGCGCCGGACGCGGTCGCTATCGCGGTGTTGGGCGGGCTGGCGTCCACCGGGAACACCCCGATCAGCCCGGCGGCCACGCTGCCGGCCCCGATGCCGATCAGGTCCCGGTTGACGGTACTGCCCGCCGTGGTCCCGCCGGCCGACCGCCGGACCGTGGCTGCGGTCTGGGCGACGCACACGAAGGCCACGGTGAGCACCAGGACGGGCATGCGGCGCAGCTGCGACCAGGAGACGGTGGGCAGGCGGACGTGCGGCAGCCCGCCGTGGACGGCACCAAGGATCGCTACGCCGTGGTGGGACGCCAGACCGAGGGTGTCGACGGCAACGATGGACAAGATCAAGGCGAGCAGCGTACCCGGCAGCCGGTGGCTGATTCGCTGAACCGCGGCGATCACGGCCAGGACCCCGATGGCGATGCCTACCGACCAGGGATTGGTGTGACTGATCTGCCCGGCCACCTGGCGGATCTTGTCGATGGTGGTGGTGCCCCCGCCGGTCACCCCGAGGATGACCGGGATCTGGCGGACAACGATCTCGACGGCGATCCCGGCCAGGACCCCGGTGATGACCGGCGTCGACAGAAACTCCGAGATCCACCCGAGGCGGCAGAGACCGACAGCGACCAGCAGGGCGCCGACCAGCAAGGCAGTGAAGGCCATCACGCTGCCGTAACCGGAAGTTCCCGCCGCTGCGACAGCCGTCACGCCGGTGGCCAGCAGCGGCGCGATGGTGGAGTCCGCTCCGACCGACAGGTGACGGTTCGCGCCGAGCAGGGCGTACAGCAGCGATCCGGCAACGAAGGCGTAAAGCCCGGCAACTGCCGGCAGGTTAGCCAGCTGAGCGGTGGCCATCTGCCCCGGCAGGGCGACAGCGACCAGCGTCAGGCCGGCCAGCGCGTCGGCGCCCAGCCACGCTGGTCGGTAGCCGCGCAACGTCGGCGGCACCCACCGGGCTCTCATGCCTCATCTTGGCCCACCGCCATCAGCTGATGTCCACCAGGGCGCGCCCAGTCCCGGAGTCTAGATCCGTTTGATTGTCGCGAACCAGGCCGGTGCGCCGTCGCCACGTCAACGCCCAGAACCGACAATCCCAGCGAGGCGACGTGAAGAGCGTTCTCGCCGGTCCCGCAGCCCGCATCGAGCACCGCTCCGGCGAATCCGCCTTCGGATGCCAAACGCACTATTGCTGGCTGCGGCTGGCCAATATCCCATGGCGCAGGGCCGTTGTGGTACGACGCATCCCAGGGCAGTCCCGTCAGCCGTTCGTGACTGGTGGGGTGCCGACCACTGAACGGATCGTCAGCGAGGGTTCCTGATTGCTCCGACAACTTCGTCCCCTTCCCGCAACTGATCTTGCCACCTCATCGTGGGGCGATCTGGCGGCTGCCGCCGTCACGCCGGCGAGCTTGTGACTGCTCGACGGGTAGCCACCAGGACGGCGTCGTGGACCGTGACCTCGACGCCGTCGGGGGTGCTTGCCTGCCGGGGACGGGCCTCGCTGACTTCGACCGCCCACGAGTCGTCCAGCAGCGCCGCGATCTCGTCTGGGGAGTAGAAAAGCTCGGGCATCGGCGGACGGGCCACGCCGGTGGCGAGATCCGACGGGTGGTGGCCGACCACGAGCAGCGTTCCGCCGGCCCGGACCGAGGCCGCCAGCGCGGTAAACAGCCGGGTGCGCGGCTCCGGCGGCAATTGCATGAACTGCACCGAGACCAGGTCGAAGGAGCCGGGCTCGGGAGGCCGGGACAGCAGGTCCGCCTGCCGCCACTCGATGCGTGCGGACACCACCGGATCGGTGTCGCGCGCATGCCGCGCGCCTCGCTCCAGTGCGACGCCGGAAATGTCGGCCGCGACCACCGACCACCCTCTCTGAGCCAGCCAGATAGCGTCGGCTCCCTCGCCGCACCCCACATCCAGCGCCCGGCCGGGTGGCCGCCCCGCGACCTCGGCGACGAACTGAGGGTTCGGGTCGCCGCTCCAGACCTGCCGCGCAGAACGGTAGCGCTCGTCCCAGGAACCCTCGTCGAATGCGCGACCGGCGCCATGAGCATGCTCACTCATCTGCCCAGTATGGCCTCCCGCAGGTCTGCCACCGTGTCGAAGCAGATTCCCTGGCCGGGCACTGGTTCCCTGGTCGGGCATTCAGCGACGGGTAACTCACGGAGCGGCTCCTCAACCCGGTGAGCTGCGCCCTAGGAGTGCGGGCTTGTCAGGCCGGGATGTGCTGGTCGAGCCAGTCGAAGATGCGCTCGCCGCGAAGGCCGTTGCCGGCTGGCTCGCAGTGGGAGTCCGCGCCCTCTTCCTCGGTGAAGCGGATCAGCGCCTTTCCGGCCCGGAGCTTGTCGTACAGCTCGCGGGACTGTCCTGGCCAGAACTGCTCGTGGTCGGGATCGGTGACCAGCACCGGGCAGGTGATCCGCCCGATCACTTCGTCAGTCAGCGCATACGCGCGGGCCGCGGTGAAGAACTCATACGGTGAGGTGGTGCCGTACGGGCGCATCCGGAACGCCATCGTCGACCGTGTCGCCGGGGAGAACTTCAGCGCCAGTGCCATGTCCTTGTCGAACTTCTCCTGCTCGCCCGCCTCGATCATCTTCACCAGGAAATGAGGAACCTGCCCGGTCATCGTGGTGGAGATGTCCACGACGCCCGGGTCGGCGACGGCCGCGGCGATGCGGTGCTCGAAGGCCACCGACCTGGGTACCCAGTAACCCGCCTGGCTGACGCCGAGCAGCGCGATCTTGCCGGCATCGACGTCCGGCCGCGTCAGCAGGTGGTCGACGACCGGCGTGATGACTTTCTCCCAGTCGGGACGGAACGGCAGGTGCTGCCGGACGATCGCGGCGTTCTGGCCGGGGCCGTCGAAGGTCACCGCGTTCCAGCCGCGGGCCAGCGCGTCGGCGATGCCCATCACCCAGGCGGCGGTCACCGGGCCGTCGCTGCCGTTGTTGAAGATCAGCGTCCGCCTGGGCTCGCCCGCCGGGCCGGAGCGGAAGAAGTAGCCGGGCAGCGTCGTGCTCTCATACCGGATCTCGATGCGCTCGACCTGAAGGTCGGTCAGGTCGACGAAGCGGTCCCAGGCGGCGCGATGCTTCTCCCACAGTGCCGCGAACAGCGCCCGATCATCAGTCCCGTCCGCCGCGGAGCTTGCCAGGGAGTAATACATCGACACACGCAGGAACTGCCGGGCAGCGGACTGCGAGCGACCGGCGTCTGCGCTGGCACCGGCCTCGAGGGCGAGCCGGTCCGCAGTGGCCGTCCACTCATCGACCCAGGACTGCGCATGGCCGTTGCGGATCCGCTCCACGGTCGACAGCACTTCGCCCACGTCAGCTGCCTGGTGGTACGTCGCGCCGAGCGCGATCTCAGTGAGGAAGCTGAAGGCGTCATCCTTGAAGAACGGCCGCACGAGCACCCCTCCCCTATAGACCGTCAAGATCATCGCGGCACTCAGCCTAGCCCCGCAATTATCGAGCGCCGGACGGGCTGGCCCGCTGCGGCAGCCCGGCGAGATGGTCGAGGTCAGCTGCGAGTGCAGAAAGAGCCCCATCCCGCCCCGGCGGCCCGGGCCAGCCCCTGGCCCGGGCCGGTGCCACTACATCGGGATGGCCTCGTAGATCTCGACGGATCCACCGCTGGCTAGCACCGGGCAGCCCGTTGCCTTCGCCGTCGCATCACTCAGCGAGCCGGCCGACACGATCGAGTAGCCGCCCGCGCCAGACTTGCCCCCGTCGGCGACACCGCTCGAACTTACCGTCGCGGAGTTACCGAACGGGTTCCCCACGTCGGCGACCGAGCCGCCGAGTGTGCCGAACCATGCCCCCCAGGCCTGCATCGCCTGCTCCTGCGCCTCTGGCGTCTCTGCCATCTGACCGCCGATGTAGACGTACACGAACTTCGCCATCGAATTCTCCTCACGCCTCGCCGGCCGGCGTCTGCGACCGGAATATGGACCTGACACTAAGTCCGACGGACGGGACCGCCGCAGATCGACAGATCTACCCGGCGATCTTGAACCTCACTCCGGGCCTACAGGCTGAGGTGAACTCGGAGTGCTTGGTCGAGTTCGGTGATGAGCGACGCTGGCAACTGGCCTACCCGTTTGCCAATCCGTCCGACGGCCACGGAGCGCACCTGCTCGGCCTGGGCTTTGGAGTCACCAGGCAGTCCTGTCTGGCGCGCTGGCAGCAGAACCTGGAACGGGTAGATGCGCGCGGTGTTCGAGGTCACCGGCACCACGGTAATGACGCCTCGCCCGAGCCGGGTTGCTGTGGCGTTGGCGGCGTCGTTGCTGACCACGACGGCAGGGCGGGTTTTGCTGGCTTCCGATCCGCGGGCAGGGTCGAGGCTGACCGTGACGATCTCGCCGCGCCGCATTCAGCTTCCCAGGCCGTCGGCGGTGACGTACGCCCGCCGCCAGTCCTCGACCACGCACAGCAGCCGATCACCGCCAGGCCGTAGAACTGCCTGAAGCGCACGGTGAACCCGGCATCGCGGTGGCTTTACTCGCCGCCGCCCGGCGTGATGAGAAGGCTGGCCCTTCGCGGCCGGCTAGGCCGGGACTGATCAAGGAAAGCTCCGCAGCCCGGCCGCGTGATTGGATCAGACCATGAGCATGGCCTACGTGGCGCAGCCCGCGCAGCAGCAGCAGCTTGAGTGGCTCGGCGACACGACCCTTTCCATACTGTTAGACGGCGCCGCCACCGACGGGAATCTGACCGTCGGGAGGTTCGAGCTGGGCGAGGGCGACGCCGCGCCGTATCACCTGCACACCCTCGAGGATGAGGTGTTCATGCTGATCAAAGGCACCGCATTGATGTGGTGCGGTGACGACGAAGCGGAGCTTACGGAGGGCGGCATCATTTACCTCCCCAGGAACATCCCGCACGCGTACCGCATCACCTCCGCGAGGGCAGACATGCTGGTGATCTGTACGCCCGGCGGAATCGAGGGCTTCTTCCGCCGGGCCGGACGCGACCGCGCGACGCCGCGTCCCGAAGGCTTCGAGATCACGCCCCAGCGGCTCTCAGAAGCGGCCGGATTGTTCGGCAGCACCATCCTCGGCCCGCCCCGCTGAGGCCGGTCGGCCCCGGACATCGGCCGTGCTGGCCTGCGCCGGGAAACCTGTCGTACCCGGGGCCGATAATGGCAGCACGGTCAGAGAAGGCGGATGCGCAGGTGAGGTCGGGACGATGACTCGATCAGGGCGGGACCGGGTGATCGCGGAGTGCGGCGCCCGGCCGGGTGCGATGGAGGACTATCCGTTCGGCGATGAGGTTACGGTATACAAGGTTTCCGGGAAGATGTTCGCGCTGGTATCGCTGGGGCCGCCGCCCGGCAGCATCAGCCTGAAATGCGACCCGGACCTCGCCGTCGAGCTGCGCCGCCAGTATCCCGCGATCACCGTCGGCTACCACCTCAGCAAGCGGCACTGGAACACCATCACGCTTGACGGGTCGGTGCCCGAGGACGAGCTCGCTGAGCTAATCGCCCATTCCTATGAGCTGGTGGTGGCACGCCTGACGCGGGCGGAGCGGAGCAAGCTGGTCACGAGCGGCCGCTGACTACGAGAAGGACAGCGAGCCGCTGCCCCGCCTCCGGCTGCGCCAGGTTCTCAGCTGTCCGCGCCGAAGAGCCGCGACGCGTTGCCGCCCAGGAAGAGGTCTCGGGCCTCGTCGTCGAGGGCAAGCTCGCCGAGGCGCCTCAGGGCCTGCGCCGGGGTGATCATCGGGTAGTTGGAGCCGAAGAGGACCTTACGCCTGCCGTGCCCGCGCATGTACTCGACGAGCTCGG
>JBEKIF010000069.1:0-22551 GCA_050011895.1 Streptosporangiaceae bacterium
TCCCCGGCGGTCAACGACACCTTCACGGCGCTGACCTGCATTGACTGGATCGGCGACAGCCTGTGCAAGGTGACCGGCCGGTGGCACCCCATCCGGGTCTACCGGGACGGCGGCGGGGCGGTACGGCTGGTCACCACCGAGGCCACCTATGAGCGCCTGGTTCAGCGGGCATTCGAGAAGATCCGGCAAAGCGGCAAGGGAATGCCGGCGGTGATGATCCGCCAGCTCGACGCCCTCGCCAAGATCATGGAGCGGACCACGACGGTAACGGATCGCCGGCTGCTGCTCGACCAGGCCGCGATGATCAGCCGGCTCAGCCCGTCCTCGGTGGATGAGGAATCCGACCGGGCTGACATCGACCGCGCCTACCAGGCGGTCCTCCGCGTCCACGCCGGACTCCCCAAGACGCTGGCAGCGCCGAGCGCTGACGGACGCCGAGCGCCGGCAGCTCAGTCGCCGTGATGCTGGAAAGGCAAGAGACCGACCGCGACCTGGATCGACCAGGAGCGGTGCCTGTTGGCACCCGCATCAGGCAGGTCTAGGATCGTAGTCAGGTGAGCCGGGAAGCCTGGTCGGCGCGATATCCGCGACCGACGGCCAGGAGCCCATGGTGACCACGCAGAATGCACCCGTAGCTAGCCCACCGGATCCAAGCACCGCTACCCCTGCTAGCGCTGCGCCTGTGCCAGCGCCGCCTAGCTGGCCGTGGCGGCGGGGTGCGCTGATCCTGGCGGGGGCGGCGCAGCTGATCACCATCTCAGCGCTCAATGGCTCCTACCCGCTGGCTGTGACGTGGTCGTCGCTGCTGCTGGCCATCGCGCCCGCACCGCTCGCTGCGGTGGCTGCGTTCGCTCCGGCCCGGATTGCGAGGCTGGCCGCCGCCGTCGTGGGGGTGGTGGTCCTGGTCGCGGGCATGGCGGGCGGGACCGGGATCGTTGGCGTGTTCTTCATCCCGGCTGCGGTGGTGCTGGCCGTCGCTGCGGTCAAGCTGTGGCGCGAGCAGCCCTGAATCCTGGCGGGAGGTGTCACCGATGATGATCCGCTACCTGACCAGGGACCGTATCGCGATCCTGGCCGCGCTGGCGGCGCCGGTGGCGGCAGCGGCGATTTTGCTGCCGTTCCGGGCGAGCTGGTCGAACACGAACGTGGCCATGCTGCTAGTGGTGGTGGTCGTCGGGGTCGCTGCGATCGGGAACCGCGTCGCTGGCGCGGTGGCGGCCGTGTCGGCTGCCGTCTGGTTCGACTTCTTCTTCACCGTGCCCTACTACAGGTTCACGATCCGCGGCTCGGCGGATATCACCACCGCGGTCCTGCTGCTGGCCGTCGGGGTAGCGGTGTCCCAGCTGGCCGCCCGCGCCCGGCGGCTGCAGGTCGTCGCGATCACCGACGCGGGCTACCTGGCGCAGATCCACCAGACCGCGTCGCTCACCCAGACCGCCCGGTCGCCCGATGCCGTTGCCGATCACGTCAGGGAGCAGCTGATCGGGCTGCTGGGGCTCGAGGGCTGCCGCTTTGAGTATGGTTCCCTGCTCGGTCATCCGCCGCGCCTGGAGCCAGACGGCACCGTGATCGCCGGTCACAGCAGGTGGGACGTAGAGGAATCGGGCCTGCCCGGCAAGGAGATCGAGCTGCGGACGTTCGGTAACGGCCAGTACTACGGGCGGTTCATGATGAGGCCGAAGCCAGGCTCGAAGCCGTCCCTGCAGGCGCGCCTGGTCGCCGTCACGCTGGCAGATCAGGCCGGGCGGGCATTCAGCGCCACTGCAACCACGCGGGCCGCGCGCTGACGAACCGGCCGCGGGCCCAAGGCAAGAGACAGGTTTCTCATGCCGACTCGTCGCCAGTGTGACGCGCCTGATCGCATGGCTGTGGCTGTGCCGGCGCGCGGAATCGTGGAAGGACGCGGAGAACACTGCCGCTGCTGTGTCACCAGCTCGCGATTCTTCGGCGGCTGCCCAGGACGCACGGCGACCTCGTGCCGGAGCACCAGCAGTTCGGCGTTGTTGACGCTGTCCGTGCCGAAAACCTCGTCCACCTCACGCGACCAGGCGGTATTCGTTGATCAGACCACCGACGCGAGCCTGTCTTCGGACCCGGTATTGACCGAGATCGACGGGCTCGGGTAGCGGTTTCAGCGGGGCAGCGGCGTCCAGCGCCCGGTGAGGCCGGTGCAGATTGTGGTGGGTCTCGTACTGGCGCAGGATCTGTCGCAGGTGAGCCTGGTTCCAGACGAGGGTGCGGTCCAGGACCTCGCGTCGGCATCCCCCGATCCAGCGTTCGGCGATCGCGTTCATGCGGGGCGTCCGTGCATTACAGAGCACGGTCCGGACCCCGGCATCAGCGAGAACCGCGTCGAACGCGGCCGTGAAGTTCGACCCGCGGTCGCGGATCATGAATCTGACTCGGTGCGCTTGCTCGGCAAGGTCCATGAGGAGGTTGCGGGCCTGCTGAGCGGTCCATTCTCCGGTCGGATGGCAAGTGACTCCCAGGATGCGGATGCGCCTGGTGGCGTGCTCGATCACGGCCAGAACATAAGCGTGGGTGCCGTCGAGCAGGTCAGCCGTGAAGAAGTCGCACGCCAGGATCGCGTCGGCCTGAGAACGCAGGAACTGTGTCCAGGTAGGCGCAGTCCGCCGCGGCGTGGGGTCGATTCGGGCGTTCTTCAGGATCTCCCAGGCCGTCGACGCCGCTACCTTCACTCCCAGGCCAGCCAGCTCGCCGTGGATCCGGCGGTACCCCCAGCTGGGGTTCTCGCGGGCCAGTCGAAGGACCAGGGCCCTGATGTTCCGGCGGGTCGCCGGCCGGCCGGTCTTGCCGCGCCTGGACCGGGCGGCCCATCGGCGGCGGACGATGTCGCGGTGCCAGCGCAGGATCGTGTCTGGAGTGACCAGCAACCGCAGCCCCTGACGACGCGCTTTCGGTATCAGGCCGAGCAGGGTCACAAGCAGGGCCCGATCCGCCCAGGTCAGCTTCGGGCGGCGTGGTTGCCGCCGTTGCAGGACGGCGAGTTGGTGGCGCAGGGTCAAGATCTCGGCGGTCTTCCAAGCCTCATCACGCCGAGACAGCCGCAGCCAGGAGGCCGCCCGCGTGGTCAGGAGAAAGACGAACCGTAGGCACATGACCGGCGATCATCACGGCCGGGAAGCAGAGAGAGCAACTCTGCTGGTCAGAGCCATGGAGGAGATTCTCGGCACCCACAGCGCGCCCAGCCGGGGTCCCCAAGTTTCGTTACAGCACGAACACCGTAAACGACCTTCTGGCCACGAGTTCGCATCGAGAGGTAGCTCATCGCGTTGCCAAGCGAGGCGCAGCTGATGTCAATGCGGCATCAGCCTGGTTCGTGGTGACTCGGGCGGGGGGTGAACGCGGCGGTGCGGGGCGGCCGCCGCGGCCGGGTTAGCCAGTGGCCGTCTGATGCTCGTGGATGATGGACCCGATGATGGCGATGACGACCCCGGCGACGGCGTAGCTGGCCAGGACGATCAGATGGCCGCCGATGTCGTAGCCTGTCGTAGCCGCCGAAGTAGACGATGCGGCGCACGGCGTCGGTCGCAGCGCCGTTGGGCAGGGCCGAGCTGATGGCCCGCCAGAACGGCGGGAGCAGCGCGGGCTGGTAGGCGCCGCCCGCGCTGGGGTTGCCCAGGATGACGAAGAACAGGATCGTGACGGCGATGCCGATGACGCCGAACAGGGTCTGGAAGGCCAGGGTGACGGCGCCGACAGCGAACACCAGCAGGGCGCCGAGCCACCACAGTGCGATCAGGTGGCCGGTGAGCGCGCCGAGGACCGGGCCGACCACGATCGCGCCGGCCAGCCCGGAGACGATCGCGTAGAGGACGAAAGCGATCAGCCGGTTGAGGGTGCGGGGGGTGGTGGCGGGCCGGGCGCCGGAGGCAATGCCGAGCAGCGCAGCGACCAGGTAGCCGCCGACGGCCCAGCCTACGACGAGGTAGAAGCCGGCCAGGCCGTGGTAGTCACCGCGCTGCAGCGGCACGATGTCGGTCACCGCCACCGAGCGGTGCTGGCTGGCCTCAGCCGCCGTGATGATCTGCTCGGCCGCGCTGGCCACAGAGCTGCCGTCGGCGGAGGCGATTAGCAGCGTGTCGGTCTTTGCGGCCGGGTTGATCACCAGTGCGGCGCTGACGGCTTCGTCACCGATCAGGCGGCGGGCGGCAGCCAGGCTGCTGGCAGCGGTCGCGTGCAGCGGGGCCGACGGAATCAGGTTGAGCTTGGTCACCACCTGGCTGGACTCCGGGACAGGCGCGACCACGGCGAGCGGGATCCGGTGCGGCGTGGGCGAGTGGAAAGCCCCCACGTAGGACAGGATGAACCCGATCTGCAGCAGCAGGACCCCGATGATCAGGCTGACCGTCCGGATCGAGACCGCGTCCCAGAACTGTCCCAGGAAACCCTGCGGCTTGCCCGCCGCGGCGGGCGGCCCAGCGCTGCCCGCGGCGGTACCGCCCGGCTGCTCCGGTGTCGCGGGGCCTGGTGACTGAGGATCGCCTGCCGTTCTGACACCGGCTGGATCCCTATTGGGGCCCCGCGGCATGGTCTGGCCATCTTCCGGCGGCATCTGGTGATCTTCTGGTGGATCTTCTGGTGAGGTCATTTCGCCAGTCCCTCCATCCGATCCGCGGAACTGGTGGCCAGCCCATCGGCGGCGGATCGGCGATAACCGCAGACACCCGATATCTGCTAGCTGGTCAGGCGATGACCGCACACATGCCCAATAGATCTCCGGGCCCTGCTGCCTCACCGCGAGGTATCGCGGTTGCCAGCTGCCGGGGTCCAGCAACGTTCCCCACGCTACGCCCTGCTGCCCATGGTAGGAAGATCTGCTGCCCTGCGGGGCGAGCACGTTCGAAGCAGCCAGCTCTATCGTCAATCGCAGCTGAGAGCGTGCGCTTTCCGCCCGGGAACGTGGCAGAGCCGTATCCTCCCCGGCAAGAGCCCGTGCGTTCATGGTCTTGCTTGGGCAGACGGAGGGATTCGCTTGGAAGCCTGGGACACGTTCGCCGAGATCTGTGGTGGCGCCGCCGCCACACTGACCGGGCTGTTGTTCGTGGCGGTCTCGATCAGGATCACCTACATCGCGAGGTCTCAGGAACTGCGGAACCGGGCGGCTCAGACGCTGAGCCTGTTCGGCATAGTCCTTATGATTGCGGTCTTGATCGCGATTCCCCGGCAGGGGTACCGCACGCTCGGCGCCGAGTTGCTCGTTCTCGCGGTGATCGCTGGTGCGGGCCTCCACATTCTGGATCGACGCGCTAAGGGCGAGAGAAGTAATCAGGCGATCGCGCCCGTACTCGAGGCTGTTACTCCTATCACGGTCACTTCGTTGTTGCTGCTGGCTGCAGGCACCGTCCTGGTCCTCGGAGTGCACGCGGGACTCTACGTCCTGGTTGGGCCAGTATTCGTAGCTCTTGCCGGCGGCGTCACGAGCGCCTGGCTGCTCCTAACCAAGATCACGGAATAGAAAAGGCGGTAGCACCATCAGAAGTAACGCAGGAGACGCGGCGGGACGCACGAGACGACGGCCCGCTGTTGCCTGGTCAGTGAGACGCGTCGGCACGGCAGGACGTTCAGCCTGGAGCTGCGGGTGGGATATCCACTATGCAGTTATCAAGTTGCTATCGACCTAGATCATGTAGCCGCTGTGGTGACCGCGTGCAGCATCAGAGTGCAGCAGCCAGGCCGCCCATCACGGACCGCACGAGACCGTTCCTGGGCCGAGCGATTGCCCAGAGGCGGCACGCCGGTAACACGCTTCCGGGGCGAGGCCCGGCGCAACATGCTGGCTGGCTTGTCCGCAGGCCGCGGTGTAGCGCGGTGTGCTGGCAATCTCCCAAGCGGACCGACCGGCAGGTCACCAATCAGCGCAGCCAGTTCCGGGAAGTCACGTGACAAGAGAGCCTGTCCGATCCGGTCGTCGAACTCCTCCCAGCTCAGCCGCCCGTCGGCGAACGAGTCTTGGAGAACCCTGATCGCCCGGTCCCGGTCAGCGACCGACGCCAGCATGCGGACGTACCGGATGGTCGCCACAGTCACCTCCCCGCAGGGATATCCGCCGTCCCCAAACCGGCCATCTGGACCATCACACCGTCCGCCACCTGCGCCGGTCAAGACCCAACCGGACCGGTATCGGCGCGGTGATGATTGCATCCAACCGCATGAATACACAGAGCATCCTGCGCCAGCAACGCCCGCACATGCCGCGAATCGTGCGTTTAACGGCTGTTAGATCTCGGCGAAGAAGCCAGCGTCTACTGTGACGTCCTCAACTGTGCGGCTCGCTGTGTGGACACCAAGGTCGTACCGCTTGAGGAGGTCGCAGAGCCGGTCGCCGTCGATGAGGTCGATCGGCGGGGCGCCATCACGGGTTGCTTCCCTCTTGGCATCCGCGGTGAACGTGCCTGTGGTGATGAGCAGGCCCTTGTCGCCCCGCCCTGCCATGGCGCCGCGGAAGTCGCGGACAGCGCTCGGGCTCACGCTGCCCCGGTAGCGCTTGCACTGAAAGAACACCGGGAAGCTAACGAGCCCGAGGCGGTAGACGCCAAGTCCGTCGATCCCGCCGTCGCCGCTTCTCCCGGTGACGTTGACGCTGTCGAAGTCGGCCTCGCGCAGCAGTCGCCTCGCGAGCCGCTCGAAGGCATCGGGCGCGATGCGCATGAGCTGCTCGAGGAGTTGCTCCTTCCAGGAGCGTTCTACGGCCGGCTCAGCGTCGTTAAGGTCATCTTCATCGTGCGGGAGCCGGCTCTTGCGCGTCGTCCGCAGGTCAGCGAGATACTGTGCCCGAAGACCGCGGATCCGTTCACCGCGCTGGATATCGGTGAGGGACGGGTCTGTCAGCAGCGCGGTGCCATCTTCTGTCAGCGACCAGACGCCCCGGGAGCTGTTGGTCAGCAGGCCCATCCCCTTGAGGTAGGTGCGGGCCCACGCAAGCCGGTACCCGATCTCGGTCCCGGGCCCGTCGTTGTGCAGCACGGCCTGCTGCGCGTCGCCGAAGTCCTCGCGTCTGATGACCGTCTCCACGATCTCGCTGATCGACGCCGAGCCGCCCAGCTCGAGCACCGCCTGGAGCGCGGGTTCCAGTAGCTCGTGATACAGCGGTATATCCGCAGCGGCCATGATCTGCCAATCTCGCGTGTCTGGAGCTTCGCTCGCGACTCATCTTGGTGATGCCAGCCTGCACGCGCACGAGCTTGTCGCCGATTGGTCGCGCCGCTTATCCGGTGGCGACGTCACCATAGCTGGCTCAGGCCGAGCTTCGGTCTCTACTATCTCACCATCGTTGCCAACACCAGAGCTGGCGACTCTGGGGGGCACCGTGTCAACTGCCGTCGGAACCTGGGCGGCAGTGCCTTTCAGGGCCCGCAGGATGCTGCCTGCCGCACCGCCTCCATTATTGCCATAGGAATGGCCGGAAGACGCGGCATGCAACCGGTGAATCGGGTTCAATCCAGGTCAGCAGTCCGGGTCGTTTCGAGATTTTCAGAGCACGGCTTTGGTGATGCTTATCGGCTGTTTACTGGAAGATGGCTACGGCGGTTTGGTGCAGTGATACTGCCTCAGCATCTCACGCATTGTGAGGCCGAGCCCGTCGGGCGCCAGCCCTCCCTGCGCAGATCGACGTTGCGGAAGATTGCTACCGCGTCGCCGCTGAGCGCTTCGATCGCATCCTCACACCGCCCCGCCTCCCAGCGGCTCCCCAGGTTATCGCTGGACAAGACGGCCGTGCCTCATGTACTTCAGGCTTGCAGTCGGATGGACAGCCTGGTCATCGACGGCTGGATGGGGTTGCAGTGGCGGGCCCGCATTCCGGTTGGCAGCCATCGCGGCGCCGGGGCTGGCCGGAAAGCTGCTGGCGGCGAGCCGTGCAGGGTTCTTGGTGCGCGGGACTGGCTGGCTGATGCTCCCGGCTGTGCCAGGTTCGGTGATGCTGTCTTTCGCTTCGGCGAGTAGCCTGCGCGCTGCCTTGTCGATCGCCTGCGCGCGCAGCAGCACGATGAAGTCGCCGGTGCCGAGTTCGCGTACCGCTTGCTCGACTGGGCCTGGCGGTGCTGGCCCTGCGGGATCCGGCCCTCTGACACGTTCGCTTGCGGGCTCGCTATGCCGGCGGAGGGCCGTGTCGGGTGTGCCGGCGTGGGCCGTGCTGATGGCGGCTCTGGCCGAGGCCAGGATCTGGCTGGGCGCGTTCATGGCGACCGCGAGTGGATCTAGTTCGGTGACCGCGTGGCTGCTGGCGGCCGAGGCTTCCTGGTAGGCGTCCAGCAGGGCGGCGATCTTGGACGGGGCCGCTTGCCCGTGCCGGTGCGGGACGTCGTAATAGTCGGGGAGCTTGCAGGTCGGCATGTACAGCCGCCCGGCGCGATGGGCTGCCACGACCGCGCTCAGGTCGGTGCCGGCGATGAACGCGAGCGTGCCGGCTGCGTGATGGATCGCCCCGGTAATGACCGCAGCCTGGGCGGGGTCGGGGGCGAGGTCGGCTGGGTCGCGGAGCGGGGCGCGGCGGGCGCGCGCGGGGGTCCAGCGCGGTTCGGTGAACGCGAGCCGGCCGAGGCGGACGATGAGGTCGCGGGTGTCGGGGATGGTCGGGGCGGTGAGGCCGCGGGTTTCGGTGGTGATGTCCTGCCACGCTGCCCTGACCTCGCGCCAGCGGGCGCAGGCGCTGGCCGCTGAGTTAGCCGCGGCGCGCAGCTGCGGGGCGACGGCGGGCGTGCCGGTGAACAGGACGGTGCGTTCGGCGAGGGAGGTGAGCATGAGCTGGCTGACGTCGCAGATGATCGCCGCGCCGGTGGCTGTCCACCGCCATGACTCCGCCGTCATCTCCAGGTCCCAGGCCGCCTGTTCCGCAGTGGCCGGGGCGACTGCGTGCAGCCGTGCGGCGCTGATGGCGATGCCTTCGGCGAGGCCGGCGGCTGTCTCGTTGTCGCTGGGCGGCCGTGGCTGCGGGATGCGGTTGACTGGGACCGCGTTAAGCAGTTCCACATCGGGCAAGGTGGCTGGGTACTCGCGCTGCGCCGCGGTGATGGTCGTGCTGGCGGTCAGCATCAACGGGCACGCGGCGGCCAGCCGTTGGCTGACTGGTGCCGGGATGGCCGCATCCAGCTGGGCGGCCACTGACAGCCGGGCGGTGATCAGCGCGAGGTGCTGGGACCAGCGGGCCACCTCCGCGGCCAGCGCCCGGGCGACCGGCCTGGAGCCGATCACGGCGGCCCAGGGCGAGCGTGGCGCCCATTGGCCGTCGGGGCCGGTGGTGGTATGGGTGCGCAGCAGATCCCGGCCGGCGGCCAGCGCCGCTGCGGTCGCTGCCAGGCGGGCGGTCAGCGGGCCGGCTGGCTGCGGGCCCGGGGCGCTGCCATTGTGCGCGATGGTGCGCAGGGCATCGGCGGCCAGCTGCAGCGCTTCGCGTGCCTGGACGGCGGCCCGCATCTGCGGGTCCAGTTCGGTGCTGGTGATGGCCTCGGCCATGTCGTAAGGGGCGATGTCGGCGAGGTAATGGGACAAGGTCATTGCGAGGCGGCCGGTCATCGTCGCAGCCGCGGTGATGGACTCGCGGCTGGTGGCGCTGCCGGTCAGCTCTGCAGCGGCATCGAGATGACTCCTGGCCCGGCGGAGGACGTCGCCGAAGGTGGCTGTGGTCATCGTTCGTCCAGAGCCAGCAGTTCATAGATCTGTGCAGCCTGGGCGGCGGCGTCCTGGCATGCCGCATAGTCGCCGGGATCTTGTGCCTGCCGTCCCGCTGCTGACAGGCGCTCTGCCAGTACGGCGGCGAGGCCGGCGAGGCCATCGGCGATCTTCTCCAGGTCACCGTCAACGCGGCCGCCGTAGCTAGTCTGGCTGCCTAGATCGGTTGGCAATGACGGCGCGGATGCGATGATCAGCCGGCCCTCTGCGGCGGCTGCCGACGCGAACGCGAACGCCGCGGACAACTCAGCGGCTCGTTCCTCGCAATCGCAGCAGGCAGCCAGCAGCAGGCTGAATGCCTCCCGGGCGGCACCTAGCAGCCCGGTCAGCTCGCAAGCGGTCTCCAGCCGGGCCCGTACCTGGCCGATCTCCGGCATGAGGCTCACCTCACTCGCTGGGTGGGATTACAACCATGGCCATGGCCGGGATCTGGGGAGAGGACAAGCCAGCCGCCTGTGGAGAGCCGTTCCGCGCTCCGCATGGAAGCGCATCCCGATCGGTCTGCTGGCGTGGTCCGGAGAATGCCGGTACGAGCCGCACGCCCTTCGATCGGGACATGCTCTCGGTCCTCCCGGACGGCAGTCTGGGCGCAGAGCGCAGTCGCCGGAGACCGGGAACTCTGCACGTTGTCCGCTGGGTTTTGCGGTCGCCGGCCGCGCTGGCCCGCTGGCGGCGGTGCAGCGCGGGTGAGTGGCTCATCGGATCACGCGACCTTGGGCGTGCCGAGGCCAGCGCTGGCTGCGATTGCTTGAAGATGCTGGTTAGAGAAACGGTGTCCGTGACCGCGGAGCTGGCTGGCCAGCCTCCGCTGGCTGACGTGTTCGCCCTTGGAAACGGCGGCCTGGTAGATCAGGCACGCGTCGCGCAGGAGTGCCTGGCGCTCTGTGGTGCCTGGGCCCGGGTTCGGGGGTGAGGGGGATTCGCCGTCGCTTTCTGGCTCCGCGGGCTGCCGCCCGGCGGGGCAGTCGTCGGTGCCCGTCTGAACGAACGGTTGCGCGCTCGCTGGGTGCAGACCCGCCAGTACGGGCGTTGCGCTGTCGGCTGCACGGCTGGGCAGCGTGTCGTCCGCCGGATGCCTCGCTGGTTCTGCTGCGGCGTTTGCTACGTGCAGGCGGATGGCGGGCCGCTGGCAGGTCATCTTCAAGACCAGCAATCCGATGGTCAGGCCGGCGAACGCGGCGACCGGGCTGGCGGCGGCGGTCAGCCGGTCCGCCAGGATGACCGGGTGGCCCGGCAACGGCTCGATGTGGCCGACGTTGCCGGCGACGCTGACCGCCAGCCCGATGAGCGCGGTCGCCCATGGCCAGATCCGCTGCCGGGCCGGCCACCCATCCAGGTACGCCACATACAGCGCAAGCTCTCCGACGGCCAGGAACACATCGATCTCCGCCGGCCACGATATCGCCTGCCAGCCGCCAAGCTGGTGATGCACCGCCCAGTCGTACAGGCCCGCATAGCTGTGCGCCAGGGCGTTCGCACTCGCGAGGATCGCGATCACCCCGATCGCGTACAGCGCTGCCCGCCGGGTCCGCGGGTTCATGTCGGCCTCCCCGTCGGCCGGGCGCGGTCGCCGGCAGCGGGCGGCCCGGCCGGGGCATGCTCGGCGGGGGCGCCGGGGGCGCGTACGCCGGCTGTGCGATCAGTCCGCTCCGGTGTGCACTGCGCGCCGCCGGGTCCCTGCGAGGCACGGGCGCTGAGACCCTGCGGCAATGCCCGGCTGCTTGGTCGGCCTGGAGCGAGGGGGCTCGCCTGTACTGCGGTTATGGCGGGGCCGCCCGAGTGCCAGGCTGGCCGCGCCGGAGGACAAGCCAGGCGGGTCATGCTGATTCGAAATCTGCTGTGATTTCCGGCGGCGTGAGTGCGGCCGTGCCGGTGGCTGGTTACCAAACTGGTTACCGTCCGCGGTGAACTCACGTGAACGGAAACGGTCTGTCCTGGACAAATGCCCAGCTCAAGTGGGTCGCAGGTGACCTGTCGCGGACTGTGGTGAACGGGTCGCCGTTCCATGGCATGCAAGAGGTCTGGGGTTCGAATCCCCATAGCTCCACCCAGGTCAGACCAGTTTTTCGAACAGCCAGATTGCCCATTTTCGAGGCGTACAGCAGCAAAGTACAGCAGTAGCCGCCCCGATTGACCGTCCTCAACGTGGTGGCCCCGAGATGATAAGCGACAACAACGGCAGTCCGCATTGCCGGGTAGGCCCCAGCGGGGGTCATCGAGTGAAAGCGGCCTGGCGCGAACGCGGGCATTCAGATGTCGAAGAGGGTCGGCTGACCGGGCATCGGCTTGGGACCGGAGACTGGGGTGCCGTCGTCGCCGATGTGCATCCATCCCAGTTGTTCTAGGCGGATCTTCATCGGCGTGACGTTGACGAGGAATGTGTCAGCAAGCTGATAGACGTGTCGCCAGCCTCGCCAGGGCGGGCGGGGCAGGGCTGCTAGCAGATCATCGCGTGGCATCAGTAGGGAGGCGGAGAATATCTCTGCCTGACGCTCCGTCGGGTCAGCGCTGCCGCTCCGGCACCAGATGCGGTCTCCGGCAAGCAGGCTGAGCATGCCGGAACGCGCACCGTCGGAGTGCAGCTCCCAGTGGCCGATCTCGTGGCCGATCGTGTAACGGCGGAGGCGGCCGCCTTTCCTCTCCAGTTCGTCGAGGTGGTTCTCGTTGACCACTACAAGCTGCTGCTCGGGGATGAGTTGCCCGAGGACGGCAGAGCGAGGTTCGTCGGGAATCGGCTCCCAGACGAGTCCGAGCCCGAGGTCGTCCAACAGTTTCTCGACGTCGAAGCCGGGTGTGAGTGCGTGGCGCTGCCGCAGGTGGGCCGCCCGTGCGACACTCCGCTGTACCGCTGCGAGGCGCTGGAGCCCGACCTCGGGTGCACGGTGAGCATCAAGCTCGAAACGGCGAACCCGGTCCGCAGCTTCAAGGCCCGCGGCACCGAGGTAGTCGCGAGCCTGCTCGCCGGCAATGGCTCGCGAGCCGTGGTGTGCGCCAGCGCGGGCAACCTTGGCCAAGCCCTCGCTTGGTCCGGTCGCGGCCGGGGGCTCGACGTCACCGTCGTGGCATCCCGCTTTGCGCCTGCGGCCAAGCTTGATCGCATCCGCGCATTGGACGCCAGGCTGGAGCTGGTGGACGGCGACTTCGACATGGCTCGCGAGCGGGCGGCGGCCGTCGCGCGGTACGACGGCATCCGGCTGGTCGAAGACAGCCTGGACATCGAGACCTGCGAGGGCGCAGCGACCATCGGCCTGGAACTGGTGGACACCGTGCCGTCGTTCGACGCCGTCCTGATTGCTCTCGGCGGCGGGGCGCTGGCCACCGGTGTGGGTCATGTGGTGAAGGCCTGGGCGCCCGACGTCGAGGTGATCTGCATCCAGCCGCTGGGCGCACCGGGGATGACACACTCGTGGCGCCCCCGGCGCGTCGTCACCACCGACTCGACCAACACCATCGCTGACGGCGTCACCGGCCGGCGTCCCATCCCGGCCGTCCTGGACGACCTCCTCCTGGTCGCTGACGACGCCGTCCTGGTCCAGGAGGCGTCGATCATCGCCGGTATGCGGATGCTCCTCGACCACGCTGGCCTCGTCGTCGAACCGTCGGCCGCGCTCGGCATCGCCGCGATCCTCGAAGACCATGACCGCTTCGCCGGCCGACACGTAGTCACCATCGTGTGCGGCAGCAACGTCGACGTAGACGCCTATCACCGCTGGGTCGGTGCGGCTCCCATCCACAGGTCTTGACAATTGCTCCGCGGCCGGGGCAGCGACCGGGTCAGAGCCTAGATCAACCTGCTGGCTCCGACCGTCGCGGGGCTTGCCGTCCGCAGACGATTCGCGGATTGTTGAGTGTGTAATGTACATCGGCGATCCAGGAGTGTCGTGGCAGCGCAGAGACGTCGTAGAGCTGGTGTTACTTCAGTTGTAGCGGATGCCTTACGCGATCAGCAGAAGGCCCGTCAGCAAACCCTGCGGTTGGAGCAGCAGGCGGCTGCAGCAGGCGCGAAGGAAGAGGCTAAGGCTGCGGCTTCCGCATCACGGGAGAAGGCCAGGCAGGACCGCCAGTCGGAGCGTGAAAGCCAGATCGCTGCTGGGCACTCCGAGGCAGAAGCCGTTACCCGCACGCTTCAGGCGCGGCTCAAAGAGCTCGAGACGCTCCTCATGAGCACCTTGGACGAAGACCCGTACATTCTATTCGGGCATCTCAAGGAGCCGATGTCTCTTCCGCGATTTCATCCTCCGGATGAGTTGACCACCCCAGAGCCGCAGCCCCAGGAAAGTGATTTCCTCCCACAATCGCCGACCGGCCTTCTCGCATTATCCCCCGGCCGCAAACGCGCCTACACCGCAGCTCTCGAAGACGGGCGGGCGGCTTACGCCAAGGCGCTCACCAGGCATGCCCAGGTCGAGCGGGACCGGCAGCAACGCCTCGCCAGTGCGGAGGCCGATCACGAGCAACTGGTCGCCACAGAACGGCTGCGTATCCAGAAGCAGCATGAACTCGTGGACCGCTGGGCGGATGATTTCGCTGCGGGCAAGCGTAAGGCGGTCGCCGATTACTTCAGCGAGGTCCTGGCCGCGCAGCGCTATCCATCCGACTTCCCCACCGGTGTCAAGGTCGCCTACCTGCCCGCAGAACACCAGCTCGTGGCGGACATCGACCTGCCAATGCTGGACGCAATCCCGGAACTGGCCTCGTGTGAATACCAGCCAACGAAGAAAGCGTTCAAGTACACCAGAATGCGCGAGCCGGCCCGCAATGCGCTCTACCAGCTCGTCATAGCACAGATGGCACTACGTACTCTTCGCTCTCTCTTCCTGGCAGACGGGGGCCGTCTAGCTGGCGCCGTCGTCTGCAATGGGTACGTCGATACGATCAACTCCGCCACCGGGCAGCCTGCCCACTGGTGCCTGGTCAGCGTCGAAGTGAAGCGGGAAATGTTTGAGACGCTCGACCTCACCCTCGTCAAGCCCCTGGACTGCCTCGCCTACCTACACGCCAAGATCTCCCGGACACCGGAGAAGTGCAGTCCAGTGCAACCGATTCTCGATTACCCGTGGGACGACCTGCCCTATTCTGACGAACTCGATGCCGTAGCAAGCCTAGACACCGTGCAGAATCTCCTCGACCTGGATGGGTATGAGTTCGAACGACTGATCGTCCAACTCTTCGAAGCTATCCCTGTCTTCGATGAGGTGCGCCGCACCCGATCCCGCGCCGACGGCGGAATCGATCTCGTTGCCGTGAACACAACACCGTTCATCGGTGGACGCGTAGCGGTCCAAGCGAAGCGCTACGCCCCGCACCGCAAGGTCGACATCGCTACTATCCGCGAGATCGTTGGCTCCATCTCCCAACGAGAATTCAACAAGGGTATCGTCATCACGACATCAGACTTCACTAGAGCAGCTCGCGAGGAGGCCTCACGTCTCGGGGTCGAACTCTATAATCGAGAGCGACTTCTTTGGCTGCTGCGCCACCATCTGCACCGCGAATTCACCATTGTCGACGAAACCCGACGCAAGCCCCCCATCAGGAACGTGCAGCGGGTTTCGCAAGACCATGCAGACGTCCCTAGGGAGTAGTTTCCTCATCAGCAGTCCCCAAGCTTGTATTCCTCGAATGAGCCGCTATAGCTGCCTTTCGTACGGCTCGTCGTTGTCCGGCAGCTGAGCCTGAATGGGCCCATGGCCAGCTGGTCCTACACGTCGCGAAGATCACGTATCTCGGTAGGGTCATGCGTCGATGGCGCCAGATCAGAATTCCACGCGGAACTTCGGCGTGAAAGTTGTCGTCGTCGGTCGGATGCCGGCTATGCGGTCGACCCGGTAGCTCCGAAGTTGCCCGTAGTCATTTACGACGAACAGGATGAGGTTACCGTCTTGCGTGTGCCGCAGCGAGTACGGCTCGACGAGTCGCGACCCCCATCGCCCGTTCTCGGCCCGGTAGTCAATTTCGACTTTTAGCCGATTCACCCCGGCGTAGCGGAGAAGCTCAAGGGGGACGCCACGTCGCCATGAGGTGATCGCTCTTGGTGCCTGCCAGATGGGGTCAAGGTCGCCGAGTGAAGCCCGTGGCAGCTGGACTATTCGAAGTGTGCCAGCCAGCCAACGGAACACGTCATCGAGGGTTGACCAGAAGTCTGCGAATGGGGGCAGCGGCCGCGGCAGCTGATGGCCGAGCATGTTCTCCCACTCGCCTTCGATCTCTTCGCGAAACGGGGACGATCGAATCGTGTCGACGGTGGGCACGTCGATGCCCGCATAACTGCACTTGCTTGCTAGCGCTGTGCCGACCGCCCGCTTTCTGCCGATGAGATCGGGATGGCGGTGCATGTGGACGACATCGTAGAGATCTCGAGGTCGGCACCGTTCTGCGAGCGCCCGCAGCTTCTCTGCGAACAGTTCGGTGAGTGAGTAACAGAGCACGCCCTCCACCGGAAGCGGCGCATCGCTGTACTGGTGGCCGATCGTTCGCAGAACTGGGCGTTCGACGACTATCTCGTCGGTGGTGATGTCGAGCTTCACTTTGGGCGCCATGTGCTGGGGGTTTGGGCCCCGATAGGCGATCCGTCCTTGCGTGGTGGGGTTACCTCGGCGGTTCCGTCGCCGCCGGAATGACGTGTCGTCGACGGTCAGTTCAATGCCGGATTCCCCTCGTAGCCAATCGGCGATTTCACCGAACACGGTTCGCAGATCGTCTGGCTCATCAAGCCCTCCCGGCATGACCGTGAAGTCGAGGTCCTCGGAGAACCGGAAGGTCTCGTAGTAGCATTTGCGAAGGCATGTGCCGCCTTTGAACGCCCATGTGCGGGCGAGCCTGGGGTGCTGCGCGATTCCCGCCAGCAGCCAGCCGAGGACGTAGTCCTTCTCGATGACCCCGATATCGAGTGTCCACTCGGCGCGCAGTTGTTCGAGCGCACGTTTTGAGATCACGATGGGTCCTGCGGCGTGATAGTGACGTTGACTCGCAGCCCCCACCGCGTCGTCCGGCGACCGCCCTTGGGCCCATGGGGATCGAGAGAAGAGATTCCCGCAGAGACTCGCTCCTTGCAGGCATCCACCAGCTGTGGTGCGTCTCGGCCCAATGCTTCGACTATGTAGCCGAGCCGCTTGAAGACAGCTCGATTCCCCAGGTGGTCCCCGTAGTCGACGAGGGCCGCTGGATCGTGCTCGTCGAGGAAGGTGCCAGTGATCTCTGCCGCATGGCGGATGCCGCCAGCGAGCTTCGGATCGTCTAGGACGTCGATGACGGTGCGAGCAGGGTCGGCGAAGTTTAGCCGGGTCTCGCCATCCCATTCAGTCCTGATCCCCCAGCGCATCGTGCCGTGGCCCGTGTGGGCGAGGAGATACTCGTGGTCCAGAAGGCGGACCCGCGACATGCGGACTCGCTTGGTCGTCTTCAGCACCGTGGTGCGGAATACCTGATCTGTGAGCGCCCAGTGACTGGCTGACGTCCATCCGGTGAAGTAGCAAGGCGACCAGACCGCTGTGGCAACGATCAAGGCGTCCTCCGACCAAGCGGCGGGATTGGCGGCGTCCACCGGTACCCCGATATATAGGCCTCGCCGGACCCGTCGCACCCAGCCGTCATTGGCCCAGCGTGACAAGCGTTTCGCTGCTGCATCGGGATCGACCCCGAGCGCTCCTGTGACGTCGTCCAGCGTGACGAACCGCTTGTCCGAAGCGAGCACAGCGGCAAGCTCTGCCCTACCTCTTCCGGTGATGCCCGCTGATCGAGACATCGTATGGCCAGTACCTCTCAAGCTAGAGGATGTAACGGATCAACAATATCACTTGGACAGCTTGAGACCAGAACCAACCGTAGAGCGAGAGGTGCCGGCCTTGCGTTGTCACTCTGGTAAGGACGCTCGGCCACACCTGCGAACGATTTCGGTTCCTCCCCGTTCAAGATGGATTACTCCCTTGGTCTGTCACGGATCACAGCGGGCGGCGTCGCACTTCGCCAACAGAGTTAAGGCGGGGCTGGCGCTGGCAGGTTCCTTCGCACTGGCTCATGACCTCGGTTAAGCGCCGTATTACGCCGGGGAACCAGCGGTCGTGCCAGTCTGCGGCGTCTCTTGGGGCTGGTCGCTTGGCTAGGTAGGCGAGGGACCAGAGTTGGTAGAGCCAGGCCAGCTCCCATCTGGCTTCGGGGTGGTTGGGCCAGCATGACCTGATCCGGTCGGCGAGGTAATCGGGGTACTGCCTGCGCAGCACGGACTCGACCCAGTCGAGAAGTTCTCCGTGCTTTTCGATGCGTTCCTGCTCGGTCATGGTGAGCCAGAACCACGCGCCGGGTGATCTGGCGTCCTGCTCTGCGAGGAGCACGAGGATCTGCTCGACCTGGGACCGGAGTTGCGCGACATCGTTCAGCACGGTGGCGTGTGTCTGTTGCGTGACGGTGAGCACGTCCACTTTGGCGGCGAGGGATTCGACTTCGCGGCGCAACCCGTCGACGCGAACGGCGAGGGCCGCGGTGGATGGAGATCCGTCGCGGCCCTGCGGTGAGTCGGTCACCTAAGGTCCTCAGGAGTCGGCGGGTCCCACGGTCGGCGCGGCCGCTGCGGAGGGTCTCCTCCTGCCCCAGGTGGCGTGGGAGGCACGTCCGGCATAGCCATCCAGCGCGGGAGTGACTGCGGCCGACGATCGGTGCGCCAGGAGGCTGGCTTGTGAGGTTCGGTCGGTCGCAGCTCCTGTTCGCCGGGCGGCCGTCGTTGCGTGAGGCCGATCCGGCTGGCACGTCGATAGTCTCGCCGCCGCCAGGCCATCCGTAGCCGCACTACGACGGGGGACAGGTTTGCCACGGACGACCAGGGCGCGCCATTCGGGCAGGGTGCGCAGCAGTTCTGGTGGCAGCACCCGCATTGGCAGATAGGTAACAGTGCGCGCGCGTCGCCCGTACTCGTCTCGGGTCCGAGCATGCGCCGGCCAGATCGGCGCGCAAGGCCTCGCTGAACCCGTCAACGAAATGCTTGCTTGCCGAGTACGCCGCGGCCGCGGGCATCACCGTCAGCCCTGCTCCCGAGCCCATGTTGAGCACCCCGCCCCGGCCGCGTTCCACCATGGACGGCACCAGGAGCGCGGTCAGCTGGGCGACGGCGACCACGTTGGTGTGCAGGACCTGGCGGGTGCGGGTCCAGTCCGCGGCGTCGAACAACGCCTGGCCGCCGAGGCCAGCGTTGTTGATCAGCACATCCACGGCACCGACCTGCTCGCGCACCGCGGTCATGCCTCGGTCCACGTCGCGCTCGTCGGACAGGTCGACGGGAACAGCCGCCACCTGCAGCCGGGGGTGCGCCGCCACCAGGTCGGCCCGCAATCCTTCGAGCAGCCCGGCCCGCCGGGCCACCACGACCAGGGTCCCCGCCCGGGCGGCAAGCTGAGCGGCGAACTGACGGCCGATGCCCGACGAAGCACCGGTTATCAGCACAGTGCCGCCATCTAGCGGAGGACGTATTGTCACAATGCGGTCCTTCTCGCCTAGCTGAACGTGAGCGAATCCGGCCCGGGCTGCCTCGGCAGGCACGGGCAACTGGGCCGGCATCCCGGGCCAAGTCTGCTGGCGACCAGGACTGGTGGCAAGTGGTCAAAAACTTGACACTGCTCAAATAAGCCGGCACGCTGCTCACGTGACCAGCCGGCCTTCGCCTTCGGCCCTTCCGAGCCGCCGCGACCGGCGCCGGGAAGAGACGACCACCGACATCAAGGCAACCGCACGGGCGCAGCTCGCCGCTGGCGGCCCCACCGCGATCTCCCTGCGGGCCATCGCCCGCCAGCTGGGTATGACGCCCTCGGCCGTGCACTACTACTTCCCGGGCCGCGAGGCACTGATCGGCGCCCTCACCGTGGACGGATGGGACTCGCTGGCCACGGCCTTGCGAGCCCGCTACGAGCAGGCCCGGCTATTGCCGGCGCACCAGCGGTGGACCGCCGTGACCCGCGCCCACCGGGCATGGGCCCTTGAGCACCCTTCGGAGTACCTGCTGCTCTATGGTCACACCGGACTTCGTGTCCCGCCCGGCGCAGACCGCAGCATCCACCAGGCCATGTCGAAGGTCATGGCCGTGCTATTCACGATGATGCGCGACGCCCTCGCAGCCGGTGAGATCGACACCGCACAGCTGCGAGCAGCGACGCCAGCGCCCCTTCGCCAGCAACTCGCCAACTGGCGCGAAACCACCGACGAGACGGCCGGCCTTCCCGAGGGCGCCCTGATCGCCTGCCTGATCGGATACGCCCAGCTCCACGGCGCCATCACCCTGGAGCTAATCGGGCGGATCCCCCCTCAGCTCCAGCCCGCCGCCCTGTTCGACCTGCAGATGGCCCACATCTCAGGTTCCCTGAACGCTCCGCCGCCTCCCTGGTGACCTTGCAGGCAACCCACCGGCACACCTCGTGGTCGCCAGCCAGGTCGGAGAATGAACCTTGAATCTGTCTCGTCGGCCGCAACCGGCCGCAACACCAGAGCGGCCGATACGCGGCGACAGCCGGAAGACGGCACCGTGACGTGCAGAACAGCTTGTTACGTGCGCCGAAGGCAGCCACGGCGACGACCAAGATCGCCGTCCAGATCGGCGGATATCGCACGTCGCTGTTATCCCGTCCGTCACAACGCGTGACCGTGGGAGCGCTGCCGCTACATCACCAAGTAACGAGAATCGCTAACACTCGCCAGCTCCCGGACGAGGCACAACATCCCGGCACCTCCGTATCTGAGTGACAGCATCACTCGGACTAACCAGGTGACCTGCAGAAGCCGAAGCACCTCACAATTCAGTCGTGCACCCTATGAGATCGGTGCCGCGCTGAACCCTCCACAAGGCCGCCGGGCTGCCGCAAGCACCTGCCGAGAGCTGGCTGCCCGCATCAGGTGGGGCGGGCAGTCGGTCGCCCCGGCTGCCTCGGATAACCCTCGGAAGGGTGAGGCGCAGACGTCGCGCGGGCGAGAGCCTGTCAGGGACATGAAACCAGGATCGTGACCATGCCGCGCCCGGTGGCAGCCCCCCTGCGCTCGGCGATGTCCATCCGGGGCGCAGAGCCTCCTGGCCGCGGGTGAACACGCGCCGTCCCCTGTGTCCCCGGTCACCCTGCATGTGAGCGTCAACCCGGGAGGAGCCGGCCATGGACCGCTACCCCAACATCAGTGATCACGGGCTTATCGGCGACCTGCAGACCGCGGCGCTGGTGAGCACGGACGGGATGGTGGACTGGTTCTGCTGTCCCCGGTTCGACTCGCCGAGCGTGTTCGCCTCGCTGCTGGATGCGGACAAGGGCGGGTATTTCCGGATTGCGCCTGACAGCAGCGACTATGTGAGCCGGCAGCTCTATTTCCCCGATACCGCGATGCTGATCACCCGGTTCATGACCCCGGACGGGGTGGGTGAGGTGACCGATTTCATGCCCGTCGCCGGGGGCAGGCCCACTGACCGGCACCGGCTGGTGCGGCTGCTGCGGACTGTCCGCGGTGTCATGCGCTTTGTGGTGGAGGTCAAGCCGCGGTTCGACTATGGCCGGGCACCGCACAAGCTGGAGATCTCCGACGATGGTGCCGTCTTCTCCGCGGGCGGCATGGGCCTGACGCTGAACCCGGTGGGCGAGCGGACGGTGCCGCTGGGTGAGCAGGGGCTCGGCGTGGAGCGCCTTGGAGATGATCTGCGCCTGACCCGGACGTTGCGGGAGGGTGAGACCGCCGGGCTGGTGCTGGAGTCCATGGGCGGCCAGCCCCGGCGGATCCCCCCGGCCGAGCTGGAGCGGCTGACCGAGGACACCACGCGGTTCTGGCGGGGCTGGGTGGGCCATTCGACCTACCTGGGGCGCTGGCGGGAGATGGTGGCACGCTCGGCCGTGACGCTCAAGCTGATGACCTATGCGCCTACCGGGGCGCTGGTGGCCGCGCCCACGGCCGGGCTGCCCGAGCTGACCGGGGGTGAGCGCAACTGGGACTACCGCTATACCTGGATCAGGGATGCCTCCTTCTCGGTGTACGCGCTGCTCGGGCTCGGCTACGCCGAGGAAGCCGCCGCGTTCGGGCACTGGCTCAAGGACCGCAGCCTGGAAAGCGCGGGCACGGGCTCCGGGCCGCTGAAGATCATGTACCGGGTCGACGGCTCCTCCGACCTGACCGAGGAAACGCTGGACCACTTCGAGGGCTGGCGTGCCTCCCGCCCGGTGCGCATCGGCAACGGGGCCTCCGACCAGCTCCAGCTCGACATCTACGGGGAGGCGATGGACGCCATGTTCCACGCCGACTCGCGCGGCCTGGGCATAGCGCACCAGGGCTGGACGAGCATTGCCCGGATCATGGACTGGGTCTGCGACCACTGGGACCAGCCCGAAGAAGGTATCTGGGAAACCCGCGGCGGCCGCAAGGACTTCACCTACGGCCGGTTCCAGTGCTGGGTAGCGCTGGACCGCGCCATCCGGCTGGCGGGGCGCCGGGGCCGGCCGGGGAACGTCGGCCGCTGGACAGCCGAGCGCGACAAGCTCTACGACCAGGTCATGAGTCATGGGTGGAACCCGCTAAAGGGTACCTTCACCCAGCACTACGGCTCCGATGTCCTCGACGCCTCCCTGCTGCTCATGCCGCTGATGGGCTTCGTCAGCCCCACCGACCCGATGTGGCTGTCCACGCTGGAAGCGATGGATCACGAGCTGGTCTCCGACAGCCTGGTCTACCGGTACAACCCCGGCGCCTCGCCGGACGGGCTGCGCGGGCATGAGGGCACCTTCTCGCTGTGCACCTTCTGGTACGTGGACGCTCTCGCCCGGTCAGGCCGGCTCACCGACGCGGAGCTGACCTTCGAGAAGATGCACACCTACGCCAACCACCTCGGCCTGTACTCCGAAGAGATCGGGCTCA